>CABSQV010000013.1:0-54257 GCA_902479935.1 uncultured Streptococcus sp.
AGACGGTAGCCCTAGGGTGTTTTTATTAAATTCTCACTTTTTGGGGTCAGTCCCATGTGATTAGAGTGGTTTTTCCTATTTTAAGATTAAGCTTCGTATCCCATTAAGATTCCGCCTTGTTCTGCATAATAGCTGCAGATACCGCTTGTATGAATGCTTGAAACGTCCGCTTCTGGGAATTCACCATGAATGGCTGATTGAATTAAGCCGCAGATTTCTGGATTACTGCAGTGGCTAATGACCACTCGGCCACCTTTGTAACCATTTTTCTTCATTTCAGCCCAAAGTGCTTGGACAGCTTTCTTTTGACCTTTTGCTTTGTGAAGAAGGTTTAAAGTTCCTTCTGGAGATGCATTTCCGACTAAGTGGATATTGAGCATTCCGATTACGGCGCCGACTAATTTGTTTAAGCGACCATTTTTCACTAAGTTATCGACACGTGCAAGGACAAATAATAGTTTTGTGCTTGCTAAATAATCCTTTAATGCAGCTACGACTTCTTCGTAAGAGAGGCCTTGAGAGATGAGTTCGTTGGCTTTTTGTACGAAAAGAACCATCTCACTACTTGCTGAAAGGCTATCGAATACCTCGATATTTGTTTCAGGAGCTTCCTCTAAAAGCATATTTTTTGCTAATTGAGCACTATTTTGGCTTCCTGATAGACCACCTGTAATCGTAATGGCGATGACATTTTCTGCACCTTTATAAGCTTCAAGGAATGCATCTGGGCTAGGGCAGGCTGAAGCTGTTTGATCTTTCGTTTGATACATTTCAATCATCATAGCATCGATATCTAAAGACGCATCATCTGTATAGTGTTTGTCACCAACTTGAACTGTTAGTGGTACGTTAATGTACTGTGTATCTGGAGCAAGATTCTCGATTTCGCGTAAATCACAACCAGAATCTGCAATAATTTTCCATTTCATCATGGGTTCTCCTTTGAATTATATTTCTATTCTAAATAAATATACTTTGAATATCAAAACAAGTCAAATAATCTAGATTTTTCCTTTCATTTTAGTAGCATTTTAGCGCTTTCTGTAATATTGTAGAAGTGTAAAAATAAAAGGAGGAGTTTTATGACTCAAACTATTTCTTTCGGATATGGTTCAAAACCAGCACAATTTATGGCGAATAAACTAAACCGTCACGGTGTCATTGCAGGGGCTACAGGTACAGGTAAAACTGTAACGTTAAAAGTATTAGCGGAGCAATTAAGTGAAGCAGGAGTTCCTGTATTCTTATCAGATATTAAAGGGGATTTAGCAAGCCTTGCTGAAAAAGGCGAAGTAACTGAGAAGATTGCAGAACGCTTGGCAAAAGTTCATGTAGAAGACTTCGAACCAAGCTCATATCCTGTTGCTTTCTGGGATGTCTTTGGGGAAAACGGAATTAATATCCGTACTACAATCTCAGAAATGGGACCAATTTTATTAGCTCAATTATTAGGTTTAAACGAAACTCAAGAAGGTATTTTAAACATTGCGTTTAAAGTAGCGGACGACCAAGGATTATTATTAATCGACATTAAAGACTTACGTGCAATGTTAAATTACGTTGGCGCACATGCTGGGGAATTACGTAACTTATACGGAAATATCGCACAACAATCAATTGGTTCTATTTTACGTAGCTTACTCGTATTAGAACAACAAGGTGGAGACCAATTCTTCGGTGAACCAGCGTTTGAAATCAATGACTTATTTAAACAAGACCAAAATGGCCGTGGGGTCATCAATATTTTAGCGTCTGAAAAATTATTCCAAACACCAAAATTATACGCAACATTCTTACTATGGTTCTTATCAGAATTATACGAAAACTTACCAGAAGTTGGGGACTTAGATAAACCAAAATTAGTCTTCTTCTTCGATGAAGCTCACGTATTATTCGGCCAAAGCAATGCTGCAGTTCAAGAGAAAATCGAATTAATCGTTCGTTTAATCCGTTCTAAAGGAATTAGTATTTTCTTCGTAACACAAAACCCAACTGATATTCCAAATGCTATCGCGAGCCAATTAGGGAACCGCGTGCAACACGGATTACGTGCGTTCACTCCAGCTGAACAAAAGAACGTAAAAGCTGTAGCAGAAACGTTCCGTCAAGAAGATGGACAAGATTTAGTAACAGTAATTACAAACCTTAAAGTAGGGGATGCAGTTGTTTCAACACTTCAAGAAGATGGTTCTCCAAGCTTTGCAGAAGTAGTATCAATTTACCCTCCTAAGAGTAAATTAGAAGCAGGCGATCCGCTTGTTCGTCAACAACTCATCAATCAATCAGCATTCTACGATAAATATGCAGAAATGTTTGACCGTGAATCTGCTCATGAACAATTAGCAGCGTTAGATGAACAATTCAAACAAGAAAAAGAAGCTGAACTTGCGCAAAAAGAAGCTGAAAAACAAGCTGAATTAGATCGTAAAGAAGCTGAAAAGCAAGAAGCACTTGCACAAAAAGAAGCTGAAAGACAAGCAAAATTAGAAGAAAAAGAACGCGAACGTGAACAAAAAGAATTAGAGCGTCAAGCACGTCAAGCCGCTACAAAACGCGGAGATTCAGCAATGGACCGCTTCACTAAGAACGTTATGTCAAGTGTGGGTCGTGAAGTTGGTCGTGTGATTACACGTGGCGTAATGGGCTTATTCAAAAAATAAGAGGAGGCCAAAATAATGGCAAATGTCGTTGTATTTTTCGCGCAAGGATTTGAAGAAATCGAAGGCCTTGCAACGGTTGATATTTTAAGAAGAGCAGGACACACAGTGCACACAGTAGGACTGGGCAGTGAAGTGATTACTGGAAGTCATCATATTCCTGTAAAAATGGATGATGTACTCGATACATTCTACTGGGCGGATATCGATGCGCTCGTACTACCAGGTGGTCTTCCAGGAGCCACTCATTTACGAGATGATGAATTTCTTATTAAGAAACTAAAAGAGTATTCTAAAAAAGGAAAAATTATCGCAGCGATTTGTGCAGCTCCAATTGCACTGCACCGTGCAGGATTACTCAAGGGCAAGAAATATACTTGCTACCCTGGTGTAGAAAAAGACATCAACCAAGGAACGTATACAGGACAGCTCGTGGAAACAGATGGAAAACTCATTACGGGATGTGGACCAGCTGCAACCTTTGAATTTGCCTATACGATTGCAGAAACGTTGGGTACTGACACTAGTGCTCTTCGTGAAGGAATGCAATATAATAAACTTCTCAAAAAATAAAAATGGCAAGAAGACTCGTCTCGAATAGGAGCGGGTCTTCTTTTGTTACAAAAATGTTACAATGTTACAAAAATATTAACTCAAACACTTGCAATTTAACCGGAAATTTGAGAAAATAATGAATGACAAAATAAAACTTAGTACATAGAAATCAGGTAATAGTATGCATAAAGAAGAATTGAAGGAAGTTGTTGGTCAACTTCGCAAAAAAGGGGTAAGAATTACACCTCAACGTGTTGCGATGCTTGAGTTTTTAGCAAGTGTACACACGCATCCAACGGCCGAAGAAATCTTCAAGGCGTTGACAAAAGAGGATCCACAAGTGAGTGTGGCAACTGTTTACAATAACTTAAATCTATTTATTAAAGAAGGCGTCGTAAAAGAATTGACGTATGGGGATAGCGCGAGTCGTTATGACTTTGATTTAGGACAACATTATCACGCCGTATGCGACGTGTGTGGGAAAGTGGTGGACCTTTATTACCCAGTACTCGAAGACGTTGAAAAAGCTGCAGAACAGCTGACAGGATTTAAAGTAAGAGGACACCGTATGGAAGTGTACGGAGTGTGCCCAGAGTGTCAAAAGAAACAAAAATAGTATTCGATTAAGGGGTATAGGAGTATGGAGAAGGTCATTCAACGAAGAGCCAAAAGTGGCAAAGATGAGCACTCAAAAAAGGAAAATAAATATACGCAAGCTCCAGAAGACTTCGAAGAAACAGAAGTAGTCGAAGAGGAAGCTCTTGAGGAACTGGAAGAAAAAGAACTCTTTGGTGGGAAAAAGCCTAAGAAGAAAAGACCTAAGAAAAAAATGAATAAAACGATTTTCTGGGTCATTGGGATTTTAACGTTTCTTATTTTGATTTTTGAATTATTAACAATTCACCGCATTATGGCAGATCAGTTCAATGAAGAAGAATTCAAACGTATTATTCAAGTCGAACAAGAAGATGCGAAGAAATATAACGAGAATTTAACCGTGAAAGATGAAACAAAAGGCAATATGGAAGTGCAGGAGTTAATCCCAACAGATGCTTCTGGTAATCCGATTGAAGCCATTGCGACTGAAATGGACGCGTTGAAACAAGAAGTTCTTGAAAAGTACGCGGGAGCTACTAAGAAGACACTTATCTTCTTCAAGGCGTACCAAACAAAAATCATCTCAAACGTAAACGATATTCACTACTATGTGTCTGTTTATCAACAAAAAGAGAGTGGTTTTGAACAGTTAGAATTTAAAGAGCTCTCACACCAATTAGTATTTGCGGATACATTACAACCATTCGAGATTGCTAAATTATTTAACAATGAACTCGCAGTGTCTAACTTCTTCGTGAAGAAGGCTTTAGATGAAGCAAAAGCAAATGGTTTATCAGACGAGCAAACTGCTAAAGTGACTGCGCAATTTATGGATGGAAACTGGAAGAAGTTAGATGCTTCGATTATCCAAAATGGAGTTCGTGTGAAATATAAAGATGCAAGTGATCAAGATGCAGAATGGACCATTCCATTTACTGAATTATTTGCATACATGAACGAAAACATGATTCCTGAAACAGAAAAAGACAATTACGAAGCGTACCTAGCGACTGTAAAAGAAAAACTAGGGAAGAAGAGAATTGCATTATCATTTGACGATGGACCTCGTGCAGAGACAACACCTAAAGTGTTAGAAATCTTGAAGAAATATAACGCGCACGCAACGTTCTATATCGTAGGAAGCCACGTAGAAGGCAATGAATCCATCGTTAAACAAATCGTTGCAGAAGGTCATGAATTAGGAGACCACAGCTACAGCCATCCGTTATTGACGAAGAAATCAGCTGATGAAGTGTATCAAGAAGTGCATAAGACTTCTGATTTAATTGCAAAAGCAAGCGGAGGTTTGCGACCAATGAGTTTACGTCCGCCATATGGTGGGTTTAACAAGATGGTATCAGAACAAGCTGGTATCGCGATTGTAAACTGGTCAATTGATTCCCTTGACTGGAAATATAGAGATGCAGCGAAAGCAATCGAGCATATTAAAGAAACAGCTCATAATGGCGGAATCTTATTAATGCACGATATTCATGAAGAATCTGTTGAAGCTCTTCCAGCTGTTATCGAGTATTTACAAGCGGAAGGCTACGAATTAGTAACGGTCACTGAGTTAATGGCGGATCAACCATTAAAATCAAATTACGTTTACTTTGACCGTGTAGAGAATAAACAAGTGCAGTAAGAACACTTGCAATTTTACTCAAAATAAGGTACATTAATTAAGTGCTTAAAGCACAGACCTTTTACAGAGTTTTGCGAATCACCAACGCTTTACTCAGTACAAGGCATAAATTAAAAGAAAGAGGTGTTTAGAAATGGCTATTTCTAAAGAAAAGAAAAACGAAATCATCAAAGAGTATGCGTTACACGAAGGAGATACTGGTTCACCAGAAGTACAAATCGCTGTATTAACATACGAAATCAACCACTTAAATGATCACATCCGTGTTCATAAAAAAGACTTCCACTCAAACCGTGGATTAATGAAAAAAGTTGGTCACCGTCGTAACTTGTTAGCATACTTACGTAACAAAGATGTTCAACGTTACCGTGAACTAATCAACCGTTTAGGATTACGTCGTTAATTTTAAGCCAATTGAGAACTCCCAGGCATTCGTGCTTGGGAGTTTTTTGTTGCTGTGAAACTTTATAGCGGTTAAACGATATCGTATATAAACGATACCTCGACAGGAAGAAACATACAAAAAAGGCACAAAATCCAATCGTGGAATCTTGTGCCTTCTTTTATTTGAATTATAGTTCTTTAATCGAGTGTGAAACGATTTGACGGTAACACATCATATTCTTGCTATTATTCGATTTGATCACGTTACGCAAGATTTTAAATGAAGAACGTCCTAATTCGAGGGTATGCACGTCTACATAAGCATCGATTTGAACAGAAGGGCGTACAGAGTCGAATGTGATAATCGGCATCTGAATATGCTTCTCGTTTAAATAGCGCGCAGCTCCTTCTGCAAAGAGGGAGTCGGCTGTCACGAGTCCATCAATCGTTCCGACCTCGAGAAGCTCTTTAATCGTCTCGTAACCACGCTCAATCGTAAATTCATCTACTTGAGCAATGAGTTTTTCGTTAACATCAAGTTCATATTCTTTTAAGGCTTTGATATAACCATTAAGACGTTCTCTGGATACGAAAAGTTGGTCACGACCACCGATAAAAGCAATCGATTTGGCGCCTTTATTAATGATGTATTCAGTAGCATCAAGGCCCGCTTTTTCATTGTTATTATCGACAAATGAAATAAGCGGGGAAAGTGTCTTACCGATAATCACCGCTGGGAATTCTTGGTCAATAGCAAAGTTCACAAGAGGGTCTTCCAATTCCCCGTATAGGAAGATTAGACCGTCCACGCGTCGTCCTAAAATCGTGTCCTTTAGAATCGCTAAGCGCTGATGATTATCTTGTCCTGTACATAATTGAATCGAGTACTGGTGGTCAGCAGCGATTTGCGCAATCCCTCGGATGACTTCCGGGAAGAATGAATTTTGGTAGAACGCATCAGAGTCTTCTGGGAGAACTACACCAATGACATTCGTTTTATTACTAGCTAAGCTACGAGCATTGACGTTTGGGTGATAGTTTAATGTTTCCATCGCCTGACGTACTTTCTTCTTTGTTGCGTCGCTGATGCTTGATTTATCTTGCAATACGCGCGTCACAGTTGAAGGGGAGACCCCTGCGAGTTTAGCCACGTCTTTAATCGTGGATGCCATCTGTATTCCTCCTTTCTTGTAATAAATGATTTCTAAAAGAAAACACTGGATACGAACTTACAAAAATCCATATCCAGTGCCAAAATGGTTCTAAGATTTAATCGCTCCATCAACCATACCTTTCATGATATGTTTTTGTGCGAGAATGAATAGGATAATAACTGGTAACATAATGAGTAATGTTGAAGTTAAGATCATATCCCATTGTTTTGTAAATGAACCGGCGAAGTTTGAAACCGCGATTGGTAATGTTTGAATCGCATTTCCTTTACCAAGTAATAGAAGTGGTAATAGGAAGTCGTTCCAAATCCAGATACCGTTCAAGATTAAAATTGTAACGTAGATTGGTTTTAGGATTGGAAGAACTACGTAGAAGAATGTTTGCATTTTGTTACATCCGTCTAATTCAGCAGCTTCTTCGATTTCTAAAGGAACACCTTTGATGAATCCATGGAACATGAATACTGAAAGTGACATACCGAAACCTGTGTACGCTAGGATAATCCCTGGGTAAGAACGTAATAAGCTGAATCCGAAGATTGGCATTGTAATGGCGTCACTCATGATTTTGAACCAAGTTACTAAAGGATACATTACAACTTGGAAAGGAATTACCATTGAAGCTACGAAGATGAAGAAGATCACTAATGAAGCTTTAGAACGGTAACGAACTAATCCCCATGCAGCAAGAGCAGAGAATAAAGTGATTGTAAATAATGAAATCACAGTAATAATCGTTGATGCTAAGAATGATGAAGGATAGTTAATAGATGGGTTTTTCCAAATAGTAACAATGTTTGTCCAAAGTTGTCCGAAACTTGCAGGAAGTGCAAGCGGATCTGCTAGGATGTCAGCAGAACTCTTTGCAGAGTTGATCACTAAAAGAACGATTGGACTCAAGAAAAGTAAGAATAAGAGAAATCCTAAAATTTCGAGAAGTAAGATTCCAAATTTTTGTTTTTTCATTATAAGTCAATCTCCTTCCGTTTAGTGATAGATGTTTGAATCAAGCTGATGACTACTAAGATGAAGAATAAGATAACAGCACGAGCTTGACCTTGAGCCATTAAGTTATCTCCTGAAGCAGTGTTGTAGATGTTCATCGTAATGAACTCTGTACTTTGGATGGCTTTATCATGCCATAGTAGTGAAGGTCCACCACCTGTTAATGAGAAGTTCACATCGAAAATCTTGAATGAGTTTGTAATTGTCAAGAAGAGCGATACAGTGAACGCTGGCATTACCATTGGGATGATAATGTGACGTAGACGTTGCCATGCATTAGCACCGTCAAGTGAAGCAGATTCTACAAGACTTGATGGTACGTTTTGTAGGGCTGCAAAGTAAATCATCATGATATAACCTGCATATTGCCATGTGTTTGTGATAATTAACGCAGTAACGGCTAATTTCACATCTCCAAGGAATAGGTTATTGATTAAAAAGTCGCTTCCAATCATTTGACCTAAAGCAGGGAATACTGAGTTATAAATGAATTGCCAAATGTAACCTAGTACAAGACCCCCGATTAAGTTTGGAATGAAGAATCCAGCACGGAAGATGTCTTTAAGCTTAATTTTACTTGAAACAAGTAGAGCTAAGCCGAATGATACAATGTTAATCACGATTACGTTAAATAATGCGAAGATTACTGTGATCATTAAAGAGTATTGGAAACGTGTGTCCGATAAACTGTCTGTAAAGTTTTTAAGTCCCACAAATTGTAAGTTAGTTTGTGTAACGCTCTTCCAGTCAGTTAGTGAGTAGTAGAACCCTAAGAAGAAAGGCACGATAATAACAAGTGCAAAGATGATAAATGCAGGTAACACTAAGCGGTAAAAATTGCGTTTTGCACGAGCTTCTCTGCTTAAAGCTTTCTTATTCTTAGACATATAAGAGGTCCTCCTTTATTAAAATTAAGCGGTGAGGGTAGTCACCGATTTGGTTCTATTGTAGCACATAACCCACAGTCACTGAAAGTGGCTGTGGGCCCCATGCAAACAATATTAATGATTATTTTTTAAGTAAGCTAGGCACTTCTTTGATTTGATTAGTAATCAATTCTTCGAATTTAGCTTTGTCGATTTGACCTTGAGCATATTGTCCATAGATTGGTCCTAATTTGTTCATTAAGAAGTTATCAGGCATGAAGTATGGGTTATCAAATGAGTAAACAGGTTTCTTCGCGCTAATCCATTCAGCTAAGAAACGAGATAATGGAGCTGATGGTTTCTCAGTTGTGTTAGAGAATGGAGAAATCATGTTAGCTTTGTTTACGATGTAGTCTTGACCTTCTTTAGTATCAGCTAAGTCGTTGAAGAATTTGTTGATGTATTCTAAAGCTTTAGTGTCTTTGTTAACTACGTAGTAAGATGGAGCACCGATGAATAATCCGTCAGCGTTTTTATCTTTACCAAGAGTTTGATAAGGAATGAATCCCATTTCGAAGTTAGCGTTTAATTGTTTTAGGTTAGGATCTTTCCAGTTACCTTGGTGTAGGAAAGCAGCTTTACCTGAAGCGAACGCTGAGTCCATGTCTTCTTGTGTACCAACTGTTAAGAGTTTTTTCTCTGTGTGATTGAATAATAATTCAACCCAGTTAGCGTAGTTGTCTAAACGAGTTTTGTCCATTTCGCCTTTAAGAACTTGTTCAGTTACTGAACGGTCGCCGTTTGGAAGACCAGAACTTAAGTAAGCACCGAAGTCGTGGATACCCATAATCCAAGTTTCGCCTTCTTTAGTTGCAGTAGCAACAACAGTAGATAATCCTAACTCAGATTTTTTACTTTCTAATGTGTCCATTGCTTTTTGAACAGCTTCAAATGAAGTTAGAGTAGATGGGTCGATACCAGCTTTAGTTAAGATGTCTTTGTTGTAAGCTAATCCGTATCCTTCTACAGATACTGGGAATCCGTATACGTCGTTTCCTTGTTTGAATTCGAATTCAGTTTTGTCGATCCAGTCACCTTTTAATGGTTGGATGCTGTCTTTCCACATGTCGTAACCAGCTTGACCTTCGATTACGAATACGTCAGGAGCTGTACCAGCTGTGAATTCTGTTTTTAATTGGTCAGAGATTTTACATGAACCAGAACATGTTTTAATGTTAACAGTTACTCCGTTCTTTTCTCCCCATTCTTTTGCATAAGCTGTTAAAGCTTCTTGAATTTCACTCTTGTTACTATATAAAGTGAATTCTTTTTTGCTCTCAGAGCTTCCTCCGTTAGAAGATTCTTGTTTTGCTCCACATCCAGCTAATGCTAAACCAGCTAAACCAAGAGCTAATGATTTTGTAAACCATTTGTTTGCCATAATATTTTCCTCCTTAAATTTCGTTATAGATTACGCAAACGATTTCTTAACTGAACTCAGTATACCGCTTTCATGAAACGTTTGCAAGTATTTTTATCAAAAAAATTTTTCACTTCTTAAAAATGCGGATTTAAAGCGATTTTCTTAGGTTATTAATATTTAAATAGTGCTAAAAACACGATAAAAACGCCGTTATATACAAATAGAATAAAAAAGTTGAAAAATATTACTTGAGTTATTAAACAAAATATTCTAATATTAAGGCAAACGGTTGCGCAATGTTTGCGTATTCAATGACTAGTAGAAATATCTATTATATAGAAAAGAGGGATTTATGAATGAGCAATAGAGAATCAGGTGTGTTAATGCATATCTCATCATTACCAGGTAACTATGGTATTGGTTCTTTTGGAAAATCAGCATATGATTTTGTAGATTTTCTTGTTCGTACAAAACAAACCTATTGGCAAATTCTTCCATTAGGAACAACAAGTTATGGAGATTCTCCATACCAATCATTTTCTGCTTTTGCAGGAAATACGAACTTTATCGATTTCGACATTTTAATAGAAGAAGGTTTAATTGATAAAGAAGACGTCCTTACAAATTGGGGCGAAGATGAAACGACGGTTGACTACGCATTATTATATGAAAAACGTCGTCCAGTTTTAGAAAAGGCAGTAGCTGCTTTCCTTGCAAAAGGAAAAACTCCTGCATACGAGAAATTCGTAGAGGAGAAAGCAGAGTGGTTAGAACCGTTTGCGGAATACATGGCGATTAAAGAATCTTTCGGTATGAAACCATGGACAGCGTGGAGCGACGAAGCTATCAAACGTCGTCAACCAGATGCGTTAGCCGAGTACCGCACACGCCTTGCGGATAAGTTAGAATATCACCGTGTAACTCAATTCTTATTTGATGAACAATGGCATGCTCTTAAAAAATATGCCAATGACCACTTCATTCAAATTATTGGTGATATGCCAATTTATGTGGCAGCAGACAGCGTAGAAATGTGGGCAACACCACATTACTTCAAAACAGATGAAGAAGGTAATCCACTTTGTGTAGCTGGATGTCCTGCGGATGATTTTTCTCCGCTAGGTCAATTATGGGGGAACCCAATTTATAATTGGGAAGCAATGAAAGAAGATGGATACACTTGGTGGAGCAAACGACTACAAGCAAGTTTTGAATTGTTTGATGTCGTTCGTATCGACCACTTCAGAGGTTTCTCAGCTTACTGGGAAATCCCAGCAGAAGCAGAAAACGCAACAATCGGGAAATGGGTTAAAGGTCCTGGGTATGATTTATTTAAAGCGGTGAAAGAGCAACTCGGAGAATTGCCAATTATCGCAGAAGACTTAGGTTTCATGGATGAAGATGTCATCAACCTTCGTGAAGCTACTGGATTCCCAGGGATGAAAATCTTGGAATTCGGGTTTATGGGTGAAGATCCTAAGAGTGGAGATTTACCTCATCATTATCCTGTCAATGCGGTTGCCTATACAGGAACGCACGATAATGATACAGTATTAGGGTGGTATAAGTCGGCTACAGAAGAAACTCGAGAATTTTGTAATCGTTACTTAAACCGCCGCGACGAAGAGCCAATTAGCTTTGCGTTACTTCGCGGACTATATGGTTCTGTCAGCCGTATGACAGTTGCAACAATGCAAGATTTACTACAATTAGACGAAACAGCTCGTATGAACATTCCAAGTACACTAGGCGGAAACTGGGTATGGAGAATGAAAGAAGAGCAGTTAACAGAATCTGTAGAAGAATTCTTATTAGGAATTACTGAATTGTACGATCGCGCAAATCCGCATCATAATGTGGATGTTAAAGAGGAGTTAGTCGAGGAAGAAAAATAACCTCGCGCACACTAAAAAGGAGAGAACAATGAAAGACTTTAAACAATATGTAGAAGGAAACATAGGCAAGTCATTAAAAGACTGTTCAAAAGAAGAAGTTTACTTAGCATTATTACAATTTACGAAAGAAAAAAGTGCAGCCCTACCACAAAACAATGGTAAGAAAAAAGTGTATTACATTTCTGCTGAGTTCTTAATCGGTAAATTATTATCAAACAACCTAATTAACTTAGGACTTTACGATGAAGTGAAAGAAGAACTAGAAGCAGCTGGACATTCATTAGCTGAAATCGAAGAAATCGAATTAGAACCATCTTTAGGAAATGGTGGTCTAGGACGTCTAGCAGCATGTTTCCTTGATTCTATCGCAACTCTTGGTTTAACAGGAGACGGCGTTGGTTTGAACTACCATTATGGTTTATTCGAACAAAAATTCAAAAATAACCAACAAGATGCAGTGCCAAACGTTTGGTTAACACCTGAAAGCTGGTTAGTTCCAACTGAAACTTCTTATAAAGTACCTTTTGCAGACTTTACATTGACATCAAAAATGTTTGATATCGATGTATTAGGATATGAACAATCTACTAAAAACAAATTACACTTATTCGATGTCGATTCAATCGATGAGTCTTTAGTATCAAGTGATTCAATCTCATTTGATAAAACACAAATCGCTAAAAACTTAACATTATTCTTATATCCAGATGATAGCGATGAGCAAGGTGAATTATTACGTATTTACCAACAATACTTCATGGTAAGTAACGGTGCTCAATTATTAATCGACGAAGCACTTGCTAAAGGAAGTAACTTACACGACTTAGCAGAATATGCAACTGTTCAAATTAACGATACACACCCATCAATGGTGATTCCTGAATTAATTCGTTTACTTGGGGAACGTGGAATTGAATTCGATGAAGCAGTGGAAATCGTGTCAGCAATGACAGCTTACACAAACCACACAATCTTATCAGAAGCGTTAGAAAAATGGCCTTTAGCATACTTAGAAAAAGTAGTGCCACATTTAGTGCCAATTATTAAAGAATTAGACGCTCGCGTAAAAGCAAAATATGAAGATCCATCAGTAGCGATCATCGACGAACATGGCCGTGTTCACATGGCGCATATGGATATTCACTACGGATATAGCGTAAACGGTGTTGCGGCACTGCATACGGATATCTTAAAAGAAAGTGAATTGAAGAATTTCTATGAAATTTATCCAGAGAAATTCAATAACAAAACAAACGGGATTACTTTCCGTCGTTGGTTAATGCATGCCAACCCAGAATTAGCTAAATTATTAGATGAAACAATCGGAACTGAGTGGAGAAAGGATGCTACTAAATTAGAAGCGTTGAAAGCTTTCCGCCATGATGCAATTGTTCGCGAAAAATTAGACAAGATTAAAATTGATAATAAAAAACGTTTAAGTGTTTATCTACAAGAAAAACAAGGAATCACAGTGAACGAAAATTCTATTTTTGATATCCAAATCAAACGTATGCACGAATATAAACGTCAACAAATGAACGCTTTATATGTGATTCATAAATATCTAGATATCAAGAGCGGAAACATTCCAGCTAGACCAATTACAATTATCTTCGGTGGGAAAGCTGCTCCTGCGTATGTCATTGCACAAGACGTGATTCATTTAATTCTTTCATTATCTGAATTAATCGCAAATGACCCAGAAGTAAGCCCACACTTACAAGTCGTAATGGTTGAAAACTACAACGTAACAGCTGCAACACACTTAATTCCAGCATGTAATATTTCTGAACAAATTTCTCTTGCTTCAAAAGAAGCCAGCGGAACAGGAAATATGAAATTCATGCTAAACGGGGCATTAACTCTTGGTACTGAAGATGGTGCGAACGTGGAAATCCACGAACTTGTGGGTGACGACAACATCTATATCTTCGGTGAAAAGAGTGATGAAGTTATTGCGCACTATGAAAAAGGCGATTACAACGCTAGTGAATTTGCGAAGAGAGACGCAATCCGTCCATTAGTAGAATTCGTGAAGAGTGACGCTTTACTAGAAGTTGGAAACAAAGAACGTCTAGAACGTCTATACAACGAATTAACAACTAAAGACTGGTTCATGACGCTACTTGACTTAGAAGACTACATTGAAACAAAAGAACGTATGTATCGCGATTTCGAAAACAGAGATGAATGGAATGCTAAAGTAGTGACAAACATTGCAATGGCTGGATTCTTCTCAAGTGACCGTACAATCGAAGACTACAACCGTGACATTTGGAAATTAAACTAAATCGATTAATTGAAGGGATACGGTGAATTCCATGCAAATTAAAAACGAAGCAATGCTGATCACTTACTCAGACAGCATGGGAAGTAATATGAAGGACTTAAAAGGAGTTCTTGATAAACATTTCAAAGGCGCGATTAGTGGGGTGCATTTGCTCCCATTCTTCCCGTCTACAGGGGATAGAGGATTTGCTCCAAGCGACTACACACGTGTAGATCCGCTTCTTGGAACTTGGGAAGATGTGGATGCTCTAGGGGAACAATATTATTTAATGTTTGACTTCATGATTAACCATATTTCTCGTGAGTCTAAATTCTTCCAAGATTTTGTAAAAAATCACGAAAACTCACCTTACAAAGATATGTTTATCCGTATTCATGAGTTCTTCCCGCCAGGACGACCAACACAGGAAGATATCGACTTAATCTATAAACGTAAAGATAAAGCGCCGTTCCAAACTGTTCATTTTGCGGATGGAACGACAGAAGAAGTATGGAACACATTCGGGGAAGAGCAAATCGACCTTGATGTTCGTAAAGAAATCGTGAAAGAGTTTATTCGTGAAACGATTAAAGATATGGCAAGCCACGGCTGCTCATTAATTCGTTTGGATGCATTTGCTTATGCAGTGAAGAAACTTGATACAAACGACTTCTTCGTAGAACCAGATATTTGGGACTTACTCAATGAAGTGCGTGACGAAGCAGCGAAATACCAAGTAGAATTGCTTCCTGAAATCCATGAGCACTATTCAATTCAAATGAAGATTGCTGATCATGATTACTTCGTATATGACTTTGCATTACCAATGGTAGTCTTATATTCACTATACTCAGGTAAATCAAATCGTTTAGCAAACTGGTTACAAATGAGTCCAATGAAGCAATTTACAACACTCGATACGCATGACGGAATCGGTGTCGTGGATGCTAGAGACTTATTAACCGATGAAGAGCTAGATTACACTTCAAACAAATTATATGAAGTAGGTGCTAACGTAAAACGTATCTACTCAAGTGAAAAATACAATAACTTAGATATCTATCAAATCAACAGCACATACTACAGTGCTTTAGGAAATGATGATGCAAGTTACTTATTATCACGTGTATTACAATGCTTTGCACCTGGTATTCCGCAAGTATATTATGTTGGATTACTTGCTGGGGAAAATGACATCGAGTTATTAGAATCTTCAAAAGAAGGACGTAACATCAACCGTCATTACTACACATTAGAAGAAATCGACCGTGAAGTAGAACGTCCAGTCGTGAAAAAACTAATCAACTTATTACGCTTCAGAAATACATCCAAAGCGTTTGATTTAGAAGGTTCTTTTGGAGTAGAAACGCCAAGTGAAAACACCATCGTGATTACACGTAAGGACGCTTCAGGAGAATTCGAAGCACGTTTAGAAGCAAACCTTGAAACAAAAGAGTTCACAATTTTCGAACAAGGAAATGTTGTGACTTTATAAAATGAACCATAAATTGACGTGTGGAGTTCTTCCACACGTCTTATTTTTTCGCAAAAGAATAGTACTTAATGGGCAGATATGATAAAATGACTCTGTATGACAAACTTTGTATCTTCTAGAGTCATCTTACTTTAGAAATAAAAGCGGTTGAACCCGTCGAACGTTTTTATTTCTAAAAGTAGGTCTGGAAGATACGCAAATAAGAGAAAAGGAGATTAGTTATGTCAGAAAAGAAAGTTTTTAGCTACAACTGGGGCGGACGTCAATTAACAGTTGAAATCGGCCAATTAGCAAAACAAGCCAATGGTGCTGTATTAGTACGCTACGGTGATACTGTCGTGTTAACAGCGGCTGTTGGTACAAAACAAGCAAAAGATACAGATTTCTTCCCGTTAACAGTAAACTACGAAGAAAAAATGTACGCAGCAGGTAAAATTCCTGGAGGCTTCATCAAACGTGAAGGCCGTCCAAGTGAACATGCGACTCTTACAGCGCGTCTAATCGACCGTCCGATCCGTCCAATGTTTGCGGAAGGCTTCCGTAACGAAGTACAAATCACAAATACAGTGATGTCAGTAGATCCTAACTGCCCACCAGAAATGGCAGCAATGTTTGGTTCTTCATTAGCATTATGTATTTCAGATATTCCATTTGATGGACCAATCGCTGGGGTAGACGTAGGTCGTGTCAACGGTGAATACGTGATTAACCCAACAACTGAACAAAAAGAAAACTCAGATATCGAATTATCTGTAGCCGGTACTGCAACTGCCATCAACATGGTAGAAAGTTCAGCAAAAGAAGTGAGCGAAGAAGATATGCTTGGAGCATTATTATTCGGTCACGAAGAAATTAAAAAATTAGTAGCTTTCCAAGAAGAAATCGTTCGCGAAGTTGGTAAAGAAAAAATGGAAGTAACTTTACTTTCATTCGATCCAGCCATCGAAGCACAAGTAAAAGATTTATTCAGCCAAGCAATGATTCACGCGATTCAAACAGAAGAAAAATTAGCGCGTGAAGCAAACATCGAAAAAGTAAAAGAAACAGCTATCGAGCACTTCGAAGCCGTATTAGAAGAAAATGACGAAAAAGCAGGACTTCTAAAACAAGTTTCTCAATTAGTTGATAACTTAGAAAAAGACGAAGTACGTCGTTTAATCACTGAAGAAAAAGTACGTCCTGATGGTCGTAAGATTGACGAAATTCGTCCATTATCTTCAGAAATCGACTTATTACCACGTGTTCACGGTTCAGGTTTATTCACTCGTGGACAAACGCAAGCATTAACTTCAGCAACACTTGCACCTCTAGGAGAATACCAAGTGATTGATGGTTTAGGAATCGAAGAAGGTAAACGATTCATTCACCACTACAACTTCCCACAATTCTCTGTAGGTTCAGTTGGTCGTGCTGGTAGTCCAGGTCGTCGTGAAATTGGTCACGGTGCTCTAGGGGAACGTGCATTGAAACAAGTGATTCCAAGTCCAGAAGACTTCCCTTACACAATCCGTCTTGTATCAGAAGTATTAGAATCAAACGGTTCTTCTTCTCAAGCAAGTATTTGTGCGGGAACATTAGCATTGATGGCTGCAGGTGTGCCAATTAAAGCACCAGTAGCAGGTATCGCGATGGGGCTTATTTCAGACGGTACAAACTACACAGTCTTAACAGATATCCAAGGGTTAGAAGACCATTTAGGAGACATGGACTTTAAAGTAGCTGGAACGAAAGACGGAATTACAGCTCTTCAAATGGATATTAAGATTCAAGGGATTACAGAACAAATCTTACGTGAAGCCCTAACACAAGCGAAGAAAGCACGTTTTGAAATTCTTGAAGAATTAACATCAACAATTGCTGAACCTCGTAAAGAGTTAAGCCCATATGCACCTAAGATTGAAATGATTTCTATCCACCCTGATAAGATTAAAGTGGTTATCGGACGTGGTGGGGAAACAATCAACTCTATCATCGACGAAACAGGTGTTAAAATCGATATCGACCAAGAAGGTCACGTATCTATCGCTTCTACAGATGCTGCTATGATCCAACGTGCTAAAGAAATCATCGAAGATTTAACACGTGAAATCGAAGTAGGTCAAGTGTACGAAGGAACTGTACGCCGTATCGAAAAATTCGGTGCATTCGTAGAAATCGCTAAAGGAAAAGATGGATTAGTTCACATTTCTGAATTAGCACATGAACGCGTTGGTAAAGTAGAAGATGTACTTGCTTTAGGCGACAAAGTGACTGTTAAAGTCATCGAAATCGACGGACAAGGACGTATCAACTTATCACGTAAAGCATTATTACCAAAAGAAGATAAAGAATAATCTTTCAATTCTAGCCTCTGCATTTTGCAGGGGCTTTTTTCTTTCTTCAAAAGTACAACAATAGAGCACTTCTTAGATTCTTTGATATTCGCAAAAAAACGACAAATATGATATTCTTATAGAGTATATAGGGTGGAGAAATCTGCCCAGAGGAATCAATTTAAATAATAGAAAATGAGAGGTAAACCATGAGTTCAATTAAAATCATCGCACTTGGTGGTGTGAGAGAAAACGGTAAGAGCTTATATGCCGTTGAAGTGGAAGAAGAGATCTTCGTCTTAGATTGCGGTCTTGTCTATCCAGAAGATGAACTATTAGGGATTGATGTAGTCATTCCTGATTTCACATACTTAGAAGAAAATAGAGACCGTATTGCAGGGGTCTTCTTAACGCACGGACATGCCGATGCAGTAGGAGCCTTGCCTTATTTCTTACAAAATATCGACGCGCCGGTATTCGGTTCAAAATTAACGATTGCTCTTGCAAAATACTATGTAGAGTCTTCAAACGTTGTTAAAGGATTTAACGACTATCATGAAGTAACAGAAAATACAGAGATTGATTTTCCAACAGCAACTGTGAAGTTCTTTAAAACAACGCACACAATTCCAGATTCATTAGCGATTGTCATCAAGACAAGCGAAGGGAATATTGTGTACACTGGAGACTTCAAGTTCGACCAAAGTGCTGCAGTGGAATATCAAACAAACTTTGGACGTATCGCCGATGTTGGTGAAGACTATGTACTAGCACTGCTTAGCGATTCAAGTGACGCAGAAAGCACAGTCGAAAACGTCAGCGACCGTAAAGTAGCCGAAACGATGTTAGAGACATTTATGAATGCAGAAGGCCGTATTATCGTTGCCTGCGTTGCAAGTAATATTTTACGTATTCAACAAGTCATCAATGCTGCTTACGAGTCAGGACGCAAGATTTTTCTAACAGGATCTGAGCTTGAAGAAATCGTCAATATCGCATTAAGCTTGAATAAATTAACAGTTCCAGATAAAGAGTTAATCGTAAACTTCAATCAAATGAAGAAATTAGCCGATGATGAATTAGTCATCCTTGAAACTGGAAATGCTGGAGAGCCAATTAAAGCCTTGCAAAAGATGGCGCTTGGACGTCACCGTCAAGTGAACTTACACGAAGGCGACTTAGTGTATATCGCAACAACTCCATCTGTAGCAATGGAAACACAAATCGCTCGCACAAAAGACTTAATCTACCGTGCGGATGCGGAAGTGTTCGAAATGGCCAACAGCAAGAAATCAAGTGGTCACGCAACTCCAAACGACTTGAAGTTGATGATGAACTTACTTCAACCAACATTCTTCATCCCAGTTCAAGGGGAGTATCGCAGCCTTTTAGCGCATGCAGAACTTGCGAATGAATTAGGAATTCCATATAAGAACATCTTCATTCCTGGTAAAGGGGATGTCGTGGAAATCGAAAACGGCCGCATGAGCGTTACAGGACAAGTTCCAGCAGGAAATGTCTTAGTAGACGGAATCGGTGTTGGAGATATCGGAAATATCGTTCTAAAAGACCGTAAGATTCTTTCTGAAGACGGAGTGTTCGTTGCAGTTGTGACGATTTCAAGACGTCTAGGAAAAATCCTTAGCGGACCACAAATTATTTCACGCGGATTCGTGTATATGAAGACAAGTGAAGAACTCTTAACAGAAGCGCAAAAGATTGTGACAGATGTTGTTGAAGAAAACTTAGCAAGCGATGATTTCGAATGGCCACGCCTAAAACAAGAAGTCAGAGACGCGTTAAGTCGTTACTTATTCGATAAAACAAAACGTCGCCCAGTCATCTTACCGATGATTATGGAAGCTTCGAACTATAAGAAATAATTGAATTTAAGGAGATTAGAATGAATTCAAAAGCAGTTAAAATCTTACTTGAAGTACTTGGAGCCGTTGTGGTAAGTGCGATATTATCGTTTATCCCACAAGAGGCACTTCCATTTGTCGTAGACCTTGCGATTATCCCATTAATCTTCGTGGCATTACGTCGCGGTTTAGTGTGGGGATGCATTGCGAGCGTGTTGTTCGGTGTCATCCATATGTTTATTCATCCAAGTGGAGCAGGATACTTTATGGTTCCTTTCCACGATTCAGTGATGGCATACGGATTCGTGGGCGTTGCAGGATTCTTTGCACGTAATACCGTTCGTACAGCCTTCAATGCACGTACATCATCAACAACATTAAACGTTGTAACAGCAAGCTTTATCGCAACTTTTGTCAGCTATGGTTTCCATGCGATTGGTACAGCTATCGGTGCACCGTCTCTATTCTCAGCTGAGAAAGTAGCCCTAGCAAAAGGGTTCTTCGGCTTTGGCATGAACTTTGTTGTGACATTAGTAGTGACACTTGTCCTTTTAGTAACACCAATTTACGTGAAACGTTCGCTATATATTCCAAAAGGAACACGTTTCTTATCACGTCGCGAACAATCACATTTATTAAACGATTAATAGTAAAAAGAGAAAGGCCCTGATTCGTCGCGGTCTTTTTTCTTTCAATTATGAGAGGAGAGCCAATGGCATTTATTAGTTCGATTCTTTATATCATTATTTTACTTAATACCATTGCCGCAATTATCACAGTGTTTCGGGAGCCTCGTGAAATTGCTGCGACATGGGGATGGCTGATTGTCCTTGTGATGCTACCGGTCATCGGATTTATCATCTACTTCTTCTTTGGTAGACGTATTCGTAAAAAACGCATCTTTAATTTGCGCGCTCAAGAAACGGTCGGTCTGCAAGAATTAGTCGAGCAGCAACAGCGTGATTTGGCCTATACGAAGGAGAAAATCGGTCCTGCGAGATTTCGCTTTAAGAACCCGTACCAAGAAGAATTAGCATCCTTCTTCCTGGAAGCCGATGATGCGATTATTACCGAGAATAATGATGTAGAGATTTTTGTGGACGGACAAGAGAAGTTTGACCGTCTAAAAGAAGATATTAAAAACGCCAAACATCATATTCACTTGCTGTATTACATCTTCAACCAAGATGAAATTGGCGAAGAAATTATGCAACTCTTAATCGATAAGGCTCAAGAGGGCCTCGAAGTCCTTGTTATTTATGATGCCCTAGGGTCACGTATGACACGCAATTCTTTCTGGAATAAATTGCATGAAGCAGGCGGTCAGTCTGTTGCCTTCTTCGTGTACACACTTGGGTTTATCAACTGGCGTATTAACTACCGTAACCACCGTAAGATTGTGGTCATTGACGGTGATATCGGCTATGTTGGCGGCTTTAATGTCGGTGATGAATATTTAGGCAAAGGCCCGCTTGGTGCTTGGCGTGATACGCATATTCGCATTGCCGGAGATGCGGTCTATTCATTGCAATCGCGATTCTTAGTCGATTGGAATGCCGCGGTTAAAGAGGAAAAAAGACGTGAATTTATTCCTGAGTATTTTCCGTTAACTGAAACCAAGGGAGAAAATACGATGCAAATCGTCTCAACTGGTCCAGATAGCGATGTTCAGAAAATCAAGTTTGGCCTTGTGAAGATGATTTTAATGGCGAAGAAATCAGTGTGGATTCAAACTCCATACTTTATCCCGGATGAGAGTATTCAAGAGGCGCTGTCAATTGCCGCGATGTCTGGAGTGGACGTGCGCATCATGATTCCATGTAAGCCGGACCATCCAGTCGTCTACCGTGCGACAGAATACTATTCAAGCCAATTATTGAAATCAGGCGTGAAGATTTATGTGTATCAAAAAGGATTCCTTCATGCCAAGACAATGGTCGTCGATGGTGAAATGGCAACCGTTGGGACTTCGAATTTCGATATGAGAAGTTTCCGCTTAAACTTCGAAGTGAATGCCTTCGTTTATAACGAACAGTTCGCTAAAAAAGTCGAAGAGGAATTCGTAAATGATCTGAAAAACTGTACTATTGCTAATGAAAAATACTTCGAAAAACAAGACCGCTGGAAGAGATTTAAACAGAAGTTCTCTAGGTTGTTCGCTCCGATATTATAGGATACGAGGGCGAACGATCAGGACTGAATCACTGGACTGATATGACGCAAGGGACTTTGAAAAAAGTCGTGCGGACATATCAGGAAGTGGACGTCAGTCCTGTGAGCCCGAGTTCAACTGTATAGGATGTGAGAAAAGGCTTGAGCCTATGCCTTTTCGAGCTCAACTAAAATAAAAAAACCACTACAAAAAATGCACTCACAATAGCATTTGTGAGTGCATTTTTTATATTGTCTTAATCGAAAAAGTCCAAATATGGACATGTCCATATTTGGACTTTTTAGCCTTGGATAGATTCAATTTTAAAAATAAACATTACCATATTTGGTAATTACCAAATATGGTAATGGCGGATTAATCTAACTCCATGCAAGCGACGATTTGTTCCACATTCAAGATGTGAGTGATGTTTGATCCTTGTTCTAGGAACACAAAGTGATTATTCATTTGGATAGGGCTCTTGATTGTACCGCTCTTTGTGAATGTCACTAAATTCCCAGCGTTATCGTATTTCTCAAAGTGGAGTACGATTGGTTTCTTGAAGTAGAAGCTGTGGTGAATTTGTTCAACCACGTCGATCAGTGGCATGACAGTTGGTTTAAAGAACACATCTCTTTCTTCATATTCTTCTTGAGAGACTTGTAGTTTATTAATGAATGGTTTGATAAATGATGTAAATGTTGATTTGCGTTGTTCCATTTTCGATACCTCCGAACGTTTGTTTGCATATTTATTATACGAACAAATGTTCTAAAATGCAATAGAAAAGAAAAAGTTTTTCAAAAAAAGATGTGTTTCTTCCTATTTATAAAGTTTGAGTTTGCCCGAAATTATGGGAAATTAACGTTTGAATGAAAGCAAAATAAAGTTTATAATAGTAAAGAAAAGCATTTTACTATTCGTGAAAGCGAATGGATTGGAGGTGTCACATGAGTCAAGAGATTCTAAATTCTGTTTTGGCCATTGAGTCTGAAGCAAAAGCGTTGAAGGAAAAGTTCGAGGAACAATTATCCGAAACGAATGCTGCGACAGATCAACGAGTGAACGAAGCTAAATCGAATATGGAACATTCGTTAGAAGTCTACAAAGCTGAGTTGAAAGAAAAAAATCAACAAAAGAAAGCAGAGTTCGAAGCGAAAGTGAAAGAAGACGAATTAGCAGAAATTGCTGCGCTGAAAGAACGTTTCAATCATCTGAAACAGGATTTAGTTCAGGATACTGTGAAGGAGGTGTTGAAGAGATATGGCAATAGCTAAAATGAATAAGGTGATGTTGATTGCCCCAACGGACAAACAAAATGACCTATTGGATGCTATTCAAGAATTACAATCTTTAGAAGTAACCTCGCTAGAACAGGCGAAAGAACTATTTACCGAAAATTCCATCGCTTTACAAGAAGCCGATGCAGATGGGATGAACGCTCTTCAACAGAAATTCGAAGGGATTCATGCGGCTATTACTTTTGTCGAAAAAAATCAAAAGCAACCGTCATTAATTCAAAAGTTAAAAACGCCAAGAGAGCAATTTGCACTTTCTGAATTACAAAAAGAAGTACAAAACTGGGACACTGATGCATTAGTGGAACATGTTGAAAGTATTCGTAACACGCTTCGTAAAAAGGATGACGAATTAAAAGAGCTTCGTGAAAAAGAGGCCTTGCTTCGTAAGTGGAGCGCCCTTGATTTCTATCCGAAAGATATCTTTAAACATCCATATACGAAAACGAAAATGGGGACGATTCCTCAAGCGACGGATAATGCGTACTTGGACGGATTAAAAGAAAGCGAATTGATTTCCGTTCACGAAGTGTATCACACACGTGAAGAAATCGGGTTATTGGTGACATATCCACGAAAAGCACAACAAGCTGCCAAAGAAGAGTTAGCGAAAGCACACTTCAGTATTGTATGGTACGCGTTTGAAGAAGCTCCTTCTGTTGAGTTGGAGAAAAATCTTAAAGCGCAACAAGCAGTTGTGGATGCTAAGAAGAAAGTGTTAGACGACTTACAAGAAGAAAAAGACCTTCTTCGCAAGTTACAGCTTTCTGCGGAAGTTACTTATAACGAATTACAAAAAGAACAAGCCAAAAATGGATTGGTGAATGGTCAACATGTATTCGTGCTTCAAGGGTGGTTAACTACAAAAGCAGTCGATGACGTTGAAGTTCAACTCAAAGAAAAGTTAGGAGAAGGCGAATATGTCTTCTTACCACTAGAGATTGCTGAAGAAGAATACGAAGAAGTGCCAACGGTTTTAGAAAACAATGCCTTCTTACAACCATTCGAAAATCTAACAGAAATGTATGGATTACCAAAATACGGAGAATTAGACCCAACGCCTTATACAGCACCATTCTATCTCGTCTTCTTCGGGATGATGGCGGCGGACTTAGGATACGGAGCGCTTCTCTGGTTGGGAACATTCATTATGTTGAAGTTCTTCCATTTTGATAAAGGAATGAACCGCAACTTGAAGTTCTTCCACTTACTAAGCTACCCAGTAATGATCTGGGGGATTGTATTTGGATCAGCATTCGGTGCGGATTTACCATTCCAGCCACTATCACTTTCAAAAGACCTCATTACGATTATGATCTTATCGATTATCTTCGGGGTTATTCAAATTATGGTCGGCTTATCACTTGGGGCTTACTCAAATCTAAAGAAAAAAGCTTATGTTGATGCCTATACGAGTCATCTAGGATGGTTAGCGATTATTACGGGAATCATTCTTTATGTTTTAGGCTCAATGGTACTCAATATTTCTTGGATTGCAACAATCGGTTCATCGATTGCGATTATTGCAGCCGTTGCGATTGTAGTCGTAACTGTCCTATCGAGCGAAAACAAGTGGGGCGGTTTAGCGAGCGGTCTATATAACTTGTACGGAATTAGTGGATACGTAGCAGACGTCGTGAGTTACACGCGTCTAATGGCGCTAGCTGTATCAGGGGGAAGTATCGCGAGTGCGTTCAATATGTTGGTAGGATTCCTTCCACCAGTTGCACGTTTCACAGCAGGTATCTTCTTAATCGTTGCCTTACAAGGATTGAATATTTTCCTTTCATTCCTTGGAGCTTACGTTCACGGCTTACGTCTACAGTTCGTTGAATTCTTTGGTAAATTTTACGACGGCGGCGGACGCGCATTAAAACCGTTCAAAACATATGAAAAATACGTTGATATTAAACAACAGAAATCAGAATAAATGGAGGAAATATAATTATGACAAACTGGTTAACATTTTTCGCTGAAAATGGTGGAGGGCAAATCTTTGCTGCTCTAGGGATGGCAATTGCCATTATCTTCTCAGGGATTGGATCATCAAAAGGGGTAGGGATTGCCGGTGAAGCAGCAGCTGCCTTAATTAAAGAACAACCTGAAAAATTCGTTCAAGCATTAATCTTACAACTATTACCTGGTACACAAGGAATCTACGGATTCATCGTTGCCTTCTTCATCATGATTAACATGTCAGCTTCAATGACTTTAGCAGCTGGTTTATACTTATTCATGGCAGCTTTACCAATCGCATTCACTGGTTTATTCTCAGGGATTGCCCAAGGTAAAGTAGCAGCAGCAGGTGTACAAATCTTAGCGAAAAAACCTGAAGAATCTACTAAAGGGATTATCTTTGCCGCAATGGTTGAAACTTACGCAATCTTAGGATTACTTGCTTCTATCTTAATTATCATTAACAAAGGTTAAGAGGAGGGGTATTCTTGAAAGATTTAGAGCAACTAAAACAACTTATTCTAGCGGATTTAGAAAAAGAATCAAAGCAGCGAATTGAGGTTGCTACTAAAGAACAAGAAGAACGCATCAATCAAATGAATGCACAATATTCGCAACAAGAAATGGCGAAGAAAACTGCATTAAAACAAGAAGCAAAATCACAATACGAAAAAGAGCAACAGACTATTTTGAACGCAAGTAAAAAAGAAGTCTTGCGCGTCAAACGTGAACTTCTTGAAAGTGTATTTGAGGACGTTCTACAAGTAATGTCTACCTGGAGTGGGGAAACATTACGTCTCTTTATCGAGTCAGCTATTCGCAAATTACCAAAACAACAACAAACAACACTTACTTTTGGAGAGGAAACTGTTTCTCGTCTGAGCGATGAAGATAAACATGCGTTAACTTCGCAATTTGCCTTTGTTCACATCGACGCAGCAACTCTTCCAAAGAAAGCAGGATTTGTGTTGAAACAAGAAGGTATCGAATATAACTATTTATTCGAAGCATTAATTGAAGATTTAAAAGAAGAATATTCACCTATCTTAGCTAGAAAAGCATTCATTGGGTAAGGAGGGATGGAATGAATGATTTAGCCTATTCAGGAGTGAATACGACCGTTCGTATTCTTGAACAGCAATTACTGTCCAAGGAACAATTGAATGGGATTCTCGTATCTAAATCCTTACAACAAGCATTAGAAGCCTTGCAAAAGACAAGTTATGAGGTAGATGTACAAGAAGTTCTCGAATCAAGACAGTTTGACCCAGTCCTAGATGCCCATTTGAAACGCAACTATGATGAGGTTTTAGAACTCATTCCGGATGCATCACTCCTTGATGTATTCTCGATTCGTTACACTTACCATAATTTAAAAGTTCTTCTTAAATCGAAGTTCTCTGGAAAAGACTTAAAACATTTATGTGTACCGTTAGGACGTTATTCCTTCGAAACCTTAAATCAATTAGTCGAAACTCAAGATTCACTTGATGTACCAGATATCATGATTGAAGGGGTTCGTGAAGCGTATGCCGATTTTGAAAACTTTGGTCGCCTAGAAGCAGCCGATGTATTTATGGATCGCTACTATTTCAAACATCTTCGACTCATCGACCGTACAATGAATCAAGAGGTCATCCATCAAATCGTGAACATTATGATTGATATGGAAAACATCACAACATTAATTCGTGCCACAAAGCAAAAACAATCACGCTCATTCTTAATTGGGGTATTGTCTAGCGAAGGTACTGTAGATAAGACGTTATTAATCGACGAAGTGCTTGAAAAGGGCACAGAGGCTCTTGTTGACCTTTATCGTCATGTTCCATACTATGACAAGTTTGTTGCGATTTTAGAACAGGAAGAACATCCAGTCTTTGCATTGGAATTATTAAAAGAAGAATTGATTCATCACATTCTAGAAGAAGCGACTTTTGAACCATTTGGACCCTTGCCAAGTCTTGCGTATATTCATGCGCTTGAGATGGAAGTTAAAAACCTTCGTCTATTACTGGTAGGTGTGGACAATGAGTTTACAGAAGAACAATTAAGAGAAAGGATGCGACCAGTTTATGTCTCATAAAATTGCCGTAGTTGGCGACAAAGATTCCATCCTTCCTTTTAAAATTTTAGGATTTAACGTGTTCCCTTGCCACGAAGCGCAAACGGCACGCAAGATGATTGATGAACTTGCTGAAGATGAAGTCGGCATCATTTATGTAACGGAAGCTATTGCTAGTCAAATTCCGGAAACGATTCGTCGTTATGATGCAGAAATTTCACCAGCCATCATCCTCATTCCGAACCATAAAGGGTCTTTAGGAATTGGAAAATCAAGAATTCAAGAAAATGTAGAAAAAGCGGTTGGACAAAACATCTTATAACCAACCAATACACGAAACTAAGGGAGGTACCTCAGTGAAGATCGGAAGAATCGTAAAAGTATCAGGTCCTCTTGTGACTGCTGAAGGAATGGAAGATGCGAATATTCAAGATATTTGTCGTGTAGGTCATCTAGGCCTTATCGGTGAAATCATCGAAATGCGTAAAGATATTGCATCCATTCAAGTATATGAAGAAACTTCAGGAATTGGACCAGGAGAACCCGTCGAAACAACAGGGGAAGCATTATCTGTTGAATTGGCACCAGGGATTGTATCTCAAATGTTTGATGGGATTCAACGTCCCCTCAATAAATTTAAAGAAGTATCACAAAGTGACTTCTTAGTCCGCGGAACAAACGTGGATCCACTTGACCGTGAAAAAGAGTGGGAATTCATTCCTACACTAGCAGTTGGTCAAGAAGTAGAAGCCGGAGACATTATTGGTTATGTACAAGAAACAAAAGTTGTACAACATAAAATCATGGTGCCTTACGGTGTTAAAGGTAAATTAGTAAAAGTGGAAGCTGGAAACTTCAAAATTGAAGATACAGTGTACCAAATCGAAACAGAATCAGGCGTCCGTGATTTCAACTTAATTCAACGTTGGCCAGTGCGTCGTGGTCGTCCGTATAAAGTAAAGAAAAACACGGAAGTTCCAATGTTAACAGGACAACGTGTTATCGATACTTTCTTCCCAGTTACAAAAGGGGGAGCAGCAGCTGTACCAGGACCATTCGGAGCTGGTAAAACAGTGGTGCAACACCAAATCGCAAAATGGGCAGACGTGGATATCGTAGTGTACGTAGGTTGTGGGGAACGTGGAAACGAAATGACAGACGTATTGAACGAATTCCCTGAATTGATTGACCCAACAACTGGCGAATCGATCATGGAACGTACAATCTTAATCGCAAACACTTCTAACATGCCGGTAGCGGCTCGTGAAGCGTCTATTTACACTGGTATCACGATTGCGGAATACTTCCGTGATATGGGATATAACGTAGCTATCATGGCAGATTCAACCTCACGTTGGGCAGAAGCGCTTCGTGAAATGTCTGGACGTCTAGAAGAAATGCCAGGGGACGAAGGTTACCCAGCTTACTTAGGAAGCCGTATCGCAGAATACTACGAACGTGCAGGACGTGTTGAAACATTAGGTAGCGATGGCCGTGAAGGTACAATTACCGCAATCGGTGCCGTATCACCTCCAGGGGGAGATACATCAGAACCTGTTACACAAAATACATTACGTGTAGCGAAAGTATTCTGGGGATTAGATGCAACATTGGCGCAAAAACGTCACTTCCCATCTATGAACTGGTTAACATCTTACTCATTGTATGATCCAGAAGTTGGTAAATACATGGATGAAAACGTTCATGCAAACTGGTCTGAATATGTTCAACATGCAATGAATACATTACAAGAAGAAGCAAGCTTAGAAGAAATCGTTCGTTTAGTCGGTCTTGAATCATTATCTGAACGTGACCGCCTAACGATGATGACTGCTAAAATGCTTCGTGAAGACTTCTTACAACAAAATGCGTTTGATGATGTCGATACATTCTCATCTCGTGAGAAACAATATCGCATGTTAGAACTCATCTTGACATTTGAAAAAGAAGCGCGTCGTGCGATGAAACTTGGTTCATACTATGCTGAAATCATCGACGGAACAGAAGATGTGCGTGACCGTATCGCACGTTCAAAATATATTCCAGAATCTGAAATTGCTCGTTTCGATGAAATCAGAGAGCAAATTAAAACAGATATCGAAAAAACAATTCAACATGGAGGGATGACACATGCTTAAAGAGTATCGTACGATTAGTGAAGTTGTTGGCCCTTTAATGATGGTTGAACAAGTCGAAGGCGTTAAATATGATGAGTTGGTTGAAATCCAATTACAAAATGGTGAATTACGTCATGGACAAGTACTAGAAGTTAACGAAGATAAAGCAATGGTTCAGATTTTCGAAGGACCAAGCGGAATCAACATTCGTGATACAAAAGTACGTTTCCGTGGTAAACCATTATCATTAAACGTATCAGAAGACATGATTGGTCGTATTTTCGATGGGATGGGGAACGTCATGGATGATGGCCCAGAAATCCTTCCAGAAGCGACTTTAGACGTAAACGGACAAGCGATTAACCCAGTTTCTCGTGACTATCCGGATGAATTTATCCAAACAGGGATTTCTGCGATTGACCACTTGAACACTCTTGTTCGTGGACAAAAATTACCAGTATTCTCTGGTTCAGGGCTTCCTCACAAAGAGTTAGCAGCCCAAATCGCACGTCAAGCGACTGTATTAAATAGCGACGAAAAATTCGCGGTAGTATTTGCTGCAATGGGGATTACCTTCGACGAAGCGGAATACTTCATGGAAGACTTCCGTAAAACAGGAGCGATTGACCGTTCAGTAATGTTCCTAAACTTAGCGAGTGACCCAGCCATCGAACGTATTGCGACACCAAAAATCGCATTAACAACAGCTGAATACTTAGCATTTGAAAAAGGAATGCACGTTTTAGTAATCATGACAGACATGACAAACTACTGTGAAGCGCTCCGTGAAATTTCAGCGGCTCGTCGTGAAGTTCCAGGACGTCGTGGATACCCAGGTTACTTATATACAAACCTTTCAACAATCTACGAACGTGCAGGACGTATCGTTGGTAAGAAAGGATCTGTAACTCAAATTCCAATCCTTTCAATGCCTGAAGATGATATTACTCACCCAATTCCTGACTTAACAGGATATATCACAGAAGGACAAATCATTTTGGACCGTGCTCTTGATAAGCAAGGGATTCAACCTCCAATTAACGTATTGCCTTCATTATCTCGTCTAAAAGATAAAGGTTCAGGTGAAGGAAAGACTCGTAAGGATCACGCGCCAACGATGAACCAATTATTCGCGGCGTATGCAACTGGTAAACAAGCCAAAGAACTTGCGGTTGTATTAGGGGAATCTGCATTATCAAAAACTGATAAGAAATATGTAGAATTCACAGAACGTTTTGAACGTGAATATGTTGGACAAGGCTTCTATACGAACCGTTCTATCCAAGAAACATTAGACCTTGGGTGGGAACTCTTATCAATCCTTCCACGTACGGAATTGAAACGTATTAAGGATGAGTTATTAGATGAATACCTTCCGGAAGGGGAGTGATTCCTTTGACACGATTGAATGTCAAACCAACTCGTATGGAGTTGACGAAATTAAAGCATCGTCTTGTCGTGTCGAAAAGGGGGCATAAACTCCTAAAGGATAAACAAGATGAGTTAATGCGTCAGTTCATCGAACTAATTCGAAAAAACAATGCGTTACGTGAAGCGGTCGAAGGTCGTCTTGTGGCAGGGATGAAGAGCTTCGTTCTTGCAAAAGCAACGTTGGAAGAAGCGTTTATCGAAGAACTTGTGGCGATTCCACCACAAAGCGTAACATTGGATTTACAAGAAAAGAACATTATGAGTGTGTATGTTCCAGAAATGCATTTCACTGTAAAAGATGAAACGGAGGAGAGTGACTTTAAATATGGTTACTTGAATTCGAACAGTGAAATTGACGATTCTGTAGAACAAATCTCAGATGTATTAAATGAATTGCTAGAATTGACGGAGATTGAAAAAACTTGTCAACTGCTAGCGGATGAAATCGAGAAAACAAGACGTCGCGTAAACGCCCTTGAATATCGATTGATCCCACAATTAGAAGAAACGATTTACTTTATCGAAATGAAGCTGGAAGAAAACGAGCGCGCAAGTATCACTCGTATTATGAAAGTGAAAGATATGGGACAAAAATAACGAAAAGAGGACTCCTAGCAGATGATGCTAGGGGTCTTTTTGATTTAATTTAGTTAAATTCTAGAAGAAATTATGAAAGCGCTTTAAAGATAGCAAAATAGTACTAGTAAAGAGCAAAAAAGTCTAAGTCGCACCTAAAAGATAGTGCTAAAATTAATTATGGAAACGTTTTTATAATATTAAGGAGGGGTATTATGTATAATCGTCAAAATATGGAGAAGAGACAGCGCTTCTCTATTAGAAAGCTCACTGTTGGTACATGTTCAGTTATCATCGGGGCTTTCTTTTTTGGCACGCTTCAACCAGTTTCTGCAACTGAAGCTGCTGCAACAGAGGTAGTAGCGACGGCCGTAGAAAACACGCCAGCAAGTGAGGTGGCGGCCACTGCTGAAGAGAAACCAGCAGTAGAATCTGGTGCTACAGCAACTGAGGCTACGCCAAAAGAAGGAAAAGAAGCAGTTTCTAATGAAGCTGCAAACACGGAGGCAACTGATAAAGTAGAAGAAAAAGCTACTGAAGCAGCTGCTACAGAAACAGCGGAGGCTAAACCAGCAGAAGCTAAACCAGCGGAAGAAAAACCAGCTGAAGCAGCAACGGGTGAAACTCGTGAAGCGACTGGCGAAACTCGTGAAGCAACAGCCGAAGTGAAAAAAGAGTGGGACTCAGTAAGCCGTGTGAAAGGAACTGTTGAAGTTGTTGAAGAAGGCGGAGTACGCTACAACAAATTAACTTCAACTGAAGCAAACAACAATGGGGCAAACGAAGCTCTATTCGAAAAAGCTGGTTTACAAGCTGATGCGGAAGGAAATGTAAGCGTTGACTTAACGCTCAAAGCAAACTCACTTCCTGCAGAAACTCGTTTTGGGGTTTATGTAAAATATAAAGATAATGACAACAACATCTTTGTTGGATATGACAAGGGCGGTTGGTTCTGGCAATACAAAGGACCAAATGTAAACACTTGGTATAGCAAGACTCGTGTGGAAGCACCAAATGTGGGTGAAGAAAACCACCTATCTATCGTGTACAAGAAAGATGGTCAATTAAACGCTACAAATAATGGACAAGCTTTATTTAGTACAGAAGTCGTTCCGGAAGCTGTCAAGAACGCTTTAGCTGATGTGAATAAAGTTTACCTTAAAGCTGGAACATATTATAAAGAATTATCATCTGTATCGATTAAAGCGGACAACCAAGATAACATTAAACCAGAAGAAGAAACTCCGGCTGTGGATGATGGTTTCCGTCGTAACGACCAAGATGTTCATTACGAAACTTTACAATCAGAACAATTAAAAGCCATTATAGACAGGGCGTTTCCACGTGTTAAAGAATATGAATTAGATGGAAAAACGTTAACAGGTCAAGTTCAAAAATTAGATAAAATGTCAATCAACGGTGTGTTAGTAACTCCAGAAGTTCAATACCGTAAGATTGATGACACTACTGCAGAATATGTAATGACAGTAAGAAACGATGATGAATTCATCAACGCAGAAATCACTGTAAAATTACAATTAGTCGGCAACGAAATGCATTTCGATGTGACAAAAGTAGCGAATAAAAACAATGTTGAAATGGGTAAACCAGTCGACAATGTTCGAAAATTAATCCAAACCATTGAATTCCCAGGGAACACACTTGTTTCTGTAGGTTCTAATAAGCAAAATGCGAAGTTTGACGGAGCGCAAATGTCCACAAACACACATAGAGCAGGGGATTATCATTTAGACTTGAAGACAGGCAAGATGAATGATTACGCTTATGGCTTCATGTATGGATTCGTTTCTTCTAACGAATTAGCAGCATCTGTTTGGAGTAACTCACAATTCACTTACCAAGGAAATGACTTTGCGCGTATAACAACTGCTTTACAAAGAGTTGATGGCGTAAACTATATTGGTATCCAAAGCTCACCTTACTGGTACCAACGTGCTTATAAGAACTTAGTATTCCCAGAATACACATTAGAATTACCAAGTTCTAAAGTAGTTATCACAAAAGACTTAAACAAAGATAATGTTGTTGACTGGCAAGATGGTGCGATTGCATATCGTAATATCATGAACAATCCAAAAGGAGCAGAATCTGTTCCAGATTTAGTAGCGTATCGTATTGCGATGAACTTCGCATCTCAAGCGCAAAACCCATTCTTAATGACATTAGATGGTATTAAGAAGATTAACTTACACACAGATGGTTTAGGCCAATCAATCCTTCTTAAAGGATATGGTAGTGAAGGTCACGACTCAGGTCACTTAAACTATGCGGATATCGGTAAGAGAATCGGTGGCGTTGAAGACTTCAAGAAATTATTAGCAAGAGCAAAAGAATACGGAGCTAAAATCGGTATTCACGTCAATGCTTCTGAAACATATCCTGAATCTAAATACTTCAGCGAAGCGATTTTACGTAGAAACTCTGACGGAACATATATGTACGGTTGGAACTGGTTAGACCAAGGTATCAACATCGATGCAGAATATGACTTATCACATGGACGTTTAGATCGTTGGAAAGAATTAAGAGAAAAACTTGGTGGCGACTTAGACTTCATCTATGTGGACGTTTGGGGTAACGGACAATCAGGAGACAACACTGCTTGGCCAACTCACGTACTTGCTAAAGAATTAAACGCTCAAGGATGGCGTATGGCAATCGAGTGGGGCTTCGGTGCGGAATATGACTCAACATTCCAACACTGGGCAGCTGACTTAACTTACGGTGGATACACACTCAAAGGTATCAACTCAAATATCACTCGATTCATCCGTAACCACCAAAAAGACTCATGGGTGGGTGACTATCCAAGCTATGGTGGTGCCGCTAACTATCCATTACTTGGTGGATATAACATGAAAGACTTCGAAGGATGGCAAGGTCGAAGCGACTACGAAGGATATATTCGTAACCTCTTCGAAAACAACATTATGACGAAGTACTTCCAACACTACAAAGTATCTAAATGGGTAAACGGTAACCCAGTTGCAATGAGCGACAATGGTCAAAACTACAAGTGGACTCCAGAAATGGAAATTCATTTAACAAATGACAATGGGGACGAAGTGAAGATTGTTCGTCAATCAAACGACCCTAATAGCCCAGACTACCGTAAACGTGTGACAACATTAAACGGTCGTGTCATCGAAAATGGAGGAAGCTACTTAGCACCATGGAACTGGGATGAAAATGGTAAAGCTTTAACAGGCGACAAAGAAAAGATGTACTTCTTCACAACTGAAGGTGGAACAACTGAATGGACTCTTCCAGAAGATTGGACTGGAGATAAAGTATACCTTTACCGTCTAACAGACCAAGGTAAGAAAGATGTTGTAGAATTAACAGTCGGCGCAGACCGTAAGATTCAAATTACTGGCGATGCGAACCAACCATATGTACTTTACAAAGCTCCTCAAGGCAAGAAGACAATGGTATGGAGTGAAGGTTTACACATCTATGACCAAGGTTTCAACAGTGGAACATTAGATCATTGGGAAAAAACAGGTGACAGCGAACATGCTGAAATCGTGAAATCTCAAGGGGCTAACGAAATGTTACGTATTCAAGGAAATACTGAACGTGTGACATTGAAACAACACTTAACAGACTTGAAACCAAACACAAGATACGCTGTTTATGTAGGTGTAGATAACCGAAGCGATGCTCGTGCAGATATCACAATCCGTGTCGGAGACAAAGTGATTTCTAACTACACAAATAAATCAATCGCGAAGAACTATGTACAAGCTCATGCGCATAACACACTACCTAAGAATGCGACAGTAGACAACACAAGTTACTTCCAAAACATGTATGTATACTTCACAACAGGCGAAGATGTTTCTAACGTAACATTAGAACTTGGACGTGATGCAGACGAAGCAGCAACTTACTTCGATGAAATTCGTGTATTTGAAAACCAATCTGTAATGTACAACGAAAAACATGACACAGGAAATGGTAAATTCAAACAAGACTTTGAAGAAGTACCTCAAGGTATCTTCCCATTCGTAGTCGGAAACGTTGAAGGTGTATCAGATAACCGTACTCACTTATCTGAAAAACACGAACCATATACACAACGTGGCTGGAACGGTAAGAAAGTCAACGACGTTATCGAAGGCAACTGGTCATTGAAGACAAACGGTTTATCAGGATATGACAAACTCGTTTACCAAACAATTCCACAAAACTTCCGCTTCGAAGAAGGTAAGACATATAAAGTAACTTTCGAATACGAAGCAGGTTCAAATGGAGCATACTCATTCGTTATTGGTAATGGCGAAAATACTCGTCGTAGCAAATTAACGAAATACGACTTAGAAAACACTTGGGAAAATTCATCAACTCCTAAGAAAGTAAGCTACTATGTAACAGGTGAAAAAGGTGGAAACACTTGGATTGGTATATACTCAAATGCGCGTGGTGCCGATACTAAAGGGGATTCAAACAATAACGAAATCAACTTCAAAGGTTATAAAGACTTCATGTTAGATAACCTTGAAATTGAAGAAATCAAGTTAACTGGTAAGATGCTGATCGATGAAGCATACGATAAGAACACTCCAATCGTAAATGGCAACTACAAACAAGATTCATTAAACGCTTATAAAGACGCTGTAGCAGCTTTATTAGAAGCAGATGAAAACATTAGTGTCGATGATGCTAAAGCGCTTGTTGAACGTGTGAACGCAGCTAAAAACGCTCTTGAAGTGAAACGTAGTGCTCCGGACTGGGATGACATTCTTGATGTTGAAGCTCCATATGAAGAACAAGATAACCCTTGGTATGCATTCGATGGAAGCGACAACTCACTATGGCATACACCTTATGGAGTGGACAGCTTAGGTAAACCATTAACTGTACGATTCCATAAACCAATGGAAGCAACTCGCTTTGAATATGTTCCTCGTCCTTCAGGTCCAAACGGACGTGTCATGAGTGGTAGCCTAACAGTATTTGACGAAAACGATCAAGAACATCACTTTAACTTTACTGGATGGGCAAATAATGCGAAGACAAAAGTGATTAACTTCGATGCTCCAATCAAAGTGAAGAAAGCCGTCTTTATCGGTAACGAAACTTATGGGGATCCTGGACATATTTCAGCAGCGGAATTACGCTTCGTTCTTCCAGTTGAAGAAGATAAACCATTAGACGAAGCAGCATACAACGCTGAAGTAGAACGTGTTCGTAAGATTGACCGTCAAGATGCAAAAGAATACTTGGCAGCTGTAGAAGCATACAAGAATGGTCTTGCAGAACATAACTTATTAACTCCAAACGGACTTAATAAATTGGTAGAAGGATTGAAAGAAATTAAGGAAACTGAAGAGCCAACTCCAAATCCAGAGCCAACTCCGAACCCAGAGCCAACTCCGAACCCAGAGCCAACTCCGAACCCAGAGCCAACTCCAAATCCAGAACCAACACCAGACCAACCAACTGTTGAATTACCTCTATACGAAACAGATGGAGTGAAGGTAACGGTTGATAAGGAAAAAGGTATTGCAAGATTTGAAGACGAAAATGGAGATACTCCAGTATTCGTTGAAGTTCCAACGAAACTTCTTGATAAGAACATCAAGATGCTTAAAGTTGAAAAAGTGGACGAAACAATTAAAGGTCTTGAAGGAAAAGAATATCAAGGTTATGAAATTACTTTCGTCGACAAAGATGGTAAAGCAGTTCGTGTTGAAGGGGATGCTAAAGTAACATTCCCAGTTGATAAAGAAGTAGATGGTGCATACTTCGTAACAAGCGATACAAAAGAAGTGAAAGAAAAAGTTGAATTCTCTAACGGAGAAAACAAAGTCGTTACACTTAACGTTAAACACTTCAGTTTATACGCAGTTACATTCAAAGTTGTTGCTAGTGAAACACCAGTAATGCCAACTACTCCAGCAACACCTGCAACACCAACAACACCTGCAACTCCAGCAGCACCTACTACACAAGTAGCAGCAGCTCCAAGTGCAGCACAAGGAGAAAATAAACCAGCTCCAGCGCCTGCAGCAGGTGAAGCAAAAGAAACATTACCAAATACAGGGGTAGAAGATGTAACTCCAGGAATCATTGGAGGAATTCTTGCAGCTCTTGGTGGATTAGGCCTAGCCATTCCTAAAAAAGGTAAAAGAGACTAGGAAAGAACGAAAAGCTCAGATGAGAGGACACTCCTAACCGGTCCAAAACATTTGAAAAAGTAGTCTGCCCTCAAACCGGTTCACAATGTGAGCCGGTTTTCTCTTGTTTAATGTATAAATTAACTAAAACAATAAATTTATTGAAGTATTAATATATATATCAATAAATTTATTGCAAAATCGTTTCAAATAGCGTAAAATTTATCTATTCGATGAAGAGAACAACTTGTGTAAATACACTTTTAGAGAGCCGATTATTGGTGGAAGATTGGCAGTCCCTGTTTATAGCAAGAATCATCTCTTAGAAACTTTTCTGAAATACACGTTAGATTAAGAAGAGTCGCTTAAATGGCGTTAACAATTTACCAAGGCAAACAAAAAATTTGTTTGTAAATTTGGGTGGTACCGCGGAAATGATTTCGCCCCTGCAACTTGGCAGGGGCTTTTTTTATGCTCAACGGTCAAAAGATGAAAAAACAGTCAAACAAAGGAGGAAATTCAATGAAGATGAAGGAAACATTGCAAATTGGGAAAACAGAATTCCCAATGCGTGGGAACTTACCAACAAAAGAAGTGGATTACCAAAAAGAATGGGAAGAAGCAGACGTTTATGGACAACGTCAGAAAAAGAATGAAGGCAAACCAACATTCGTGCTTCACGATGGCCCACCATATGCAAATGGTGCGGTTCACATGGGACATGCCTTAAACAAGATTTCGAAGGACTTTATCGTTCGTAGTAAATCAATGAGCGGATTCCGTGCACCATTCGTTCCAGGATGGGATACACACGGACTTCCAATCGAACAAGCTTTAGCAAACGCTGAAGGGGTTGACCGTAAGAAATTATCAATCGCTGAATTCCGTAAATTATGTGCGGAATACGCATTACGTCAAGTGGACAACCAACGTGCTGAATTCAAACGTTTAGGGGTTACAGGTACATGGGATAAACCATACTTAACTCTTCAACCAGAATTCGAAGCAGAACAAATTCGTGTATTCGGTAAAATGGCTGAAAATGGCTATATTTACAAAGGATTAAAACCAATTTACTGGTCTCCATCAAGTGAATCTTCACTTGCCGAAGCTGAAATCGAATATAAAGACGTAGAAAGCCCATCAATCTATGTGGCGTTCAAAGTCAAAGACGGAAAAGCTGTTGTCTCTGATGATGCGTCATTCGTTATTTGGACAACAACTCCTTGGACACTTCCAGCAAACTTAGGGATCTTCGTACACCCTGACTATGAATATGCAGAAGTGAAAACAGACAAAGGTACTTTTGTAGTAGCCAAAGAATTAGTGAACTCACTTGCTGAAACTCTTGGTTGGGAATCAGTGGAAGTAGTAAAAGAATTCCGTGGAACTGAATTGGAATATGCAACAGCATGGCATCCATTCTACGAACGCGAATCACTAGTGATGCTAGGGGACTACGTAACGCTTGATGCGGGTACTGGTTTAGTTCACTCAGCTCCTGGACACGGGGAAGACGACTTCTACTATTCACGTAAATACAACTTAGATGTATTATCACCAGTGGATAATCAAGGTCATTACACTGCAGAAGCTCCTGGTTTTGAAGGAATGTTCTATGCTAAAGCCAACAAAGTGATTACAGACATGTTAGCTGAAAATGGTTCATTACTAAAATTAAGCTATTTCGTGCATAGTTACCCACATGACTGGAGAACGAAGAAACCAGTTATCTTCCGTGCAACTCCACAATGGTTTGCGTCAATCGATGCTTTCCGTCAAGATATTTTAGATGTAATCGAAAATGATGTGAAATGGTACCACCCATCAGGTCAAGTACGTATTTACAACATGGTTCGTGACCGTGGCGACTGGGTCATCTCTCGTCAACGTGTATGGGGTGTTCCACTTCCTGTATTCTACGGTGAAAACGGAGAACCAATCATCACTCCAGAAACAACAGAACACGTTGCTAAATTAGTCGAAGAATTCGGTTCTGACGTATGGTTCGAGCGTGAAGCAAAAGATTTATTACCAGAAGGATTCACACATCCAAGCAGTCCAAATGGTACATTTACAAAAGAAATGGACATCATGGACGTATGGTTCGACTCAGGTAGCTCACACGCTGGTGTATTAAGCATTCGCCCAGAATTAACATTCCCAGCTGATTTATACTTAGAAGGATCAGACCAATACCGTGGATGGTTCAACTCAAGTTTAACAACAAGTGTAGCGGTTCATAAACAAGCTCCATATAAAGCAGTTCTTTCTCAAGGGTTCGTAATGGACGGGGAAGGCAAGAAGATGAGTAAATCTCTAGGAAACGTCATCTCACCTGCAAAAGAAATGCAAACAAAAGGGGCAGACATTATCCGTCTATGGGTATCATCTGTGGACTACGAATCAGACGTACGTATCAGTACTGAAATCTTAAACCAAGTATCTGAAGCATACCGTAAGATCCGTAACACAATGCGCTTTATGTTAGCGAACACGACAGACTTCGAACCGTCTAAACATGCAGTAGCGTTTAAAGACCTACGTAGTGTGGACCAATACATGATGATTCGTTTCAACGATATCGTGAAGACAATTGAAGAAGCGTATGAAAACTACGAATTCTCAACAATTTACCAAACTGTGATGAACTTCTGTACAGTTGATTTATCACAATTCTACTTAGACTTTGCAAAAGACGTTGTGTATATCGAACATGAAGATAACTACGAACGTCGTGCAATGCAAACAGTAATTTACGATATCTTAGTGAAATTAACGAAATTACTAAGCCCAATCTTAGTTCACACAAGTGAAGAAGTTTGGAAATACTTGAAGGAAGAAGAAGCTTATGTTCAATTAGCTGAATTCCCAGTAGTAGAAAACTACGAAAACAAAGAAGAAGTATTAGCACACTGGACTGAATTCTTCAAAGTTCGTAACACTGCATTGAAAGCTTTAGAAGAAGCTCGTAACGAGAAATTAATCGGTAAGAACTTCGAAGCAAAAGTAACGCTATATCCATCTAATGAAGTACGTGCTTTATTAGACAGCTTAAACACAAATGTCGCTCAATTATTCATCGTAAGTGAATTAGAAGTCGCTCCAGAAGGTGTTGAAGCTCCTGCGAACGCAGTTGAAGGCGAAGGCGTGAAAGTCGTTGTTGAACATGCTAAAGGTGAAACATGTGAACGTTGCCGTGCTGTGAAGATTGAAGTAGGAACATTAGAAGATGCTCCAACTTTATGTAATCGTTGTGCAGCAATTGTGCGTGAACACTTCCCAGAAGCGCTTGTTCCAGAAGCAGAATAATAAAATTTTAACTGAGTCGGAGAAATTCGGCTCAGTTTTTTTCAAATTGTGTTCAAAAAGTGGACATTTCGAAGGAGTGAATTAGACTAATTCTAGTTAACTCCTTTTTTTAGCGTTCTATCAATGTTTTTGCCACTCAAAAGGGAGGATATTTGTAAATAAAAGGAAATTTTGCTCTCCATATTTTCTTTATAATTAAATCGAAATCATACTTATTTAGCATTTTAACTATACTTTTAATAGATTAATTTCATAAGTCTGTCAGGAAATGATCTTACCCAGTTTAGATAATGTCTAATGTAGGAAAGGGATTACAAAAAACTCTCTTCCTAAATAAAAGAAGAAATAGGAGAACAATTATGCAAAAAGTACGTAATAGACAAAAAGGTATGATTGCAGGAGCAAGAGTGTTAGGAGCAAGCCTTATCTTGAGCACAAGCCTATTAGCGCCAATCGCAACAGTCTATGCTGAAACAGGTGAAGGAAGAGTTCCTAATGTCACACTGCCAAATGGGGTTCCGACAAACTATGACTTAACATGGTTTGATGAGTTTGATGGAGACAAACTCGACAGAACAAAATGGGATTATTCTCTTTCAAGTTTCGATCCTAAAAATAGAACGCAGATGCATTTCACAGACGACCCAGCAAATGTATCTTTAAAAGATGGAATTCTTCATTTAACGGCACTCTATACGCCGAAGCAATGGAAGTGGAATGACCAAACAAAAAAACATGAATGGGTAGACCGTGAGAATACTTATGTAGACTCAAAGACAAAACAAACGATTACTTATAAAGCTCCATTTACTTCTGGAGCGATTCAAACGCGTGACCGACACGGGAAAGTCCTTACGGAATTTGTAGGTGACTTCTATGCCGAATCACGTATCAAATTACCATTTAGTGAATCCTCATGGGCTTCCTTCTGGATGACTGGTACAAAAGGCGGAGGATCTCCTACAAGTGGGGAGATTGATGTTTTCGAGTCTAAAGGGTATGACCCAAAATTCATTCAAGCCAATATCCATACAGCACCGACACCTGAGCCTGGCAAGGAAAAGTATAGCGATCAATATCAAAAAAAACTCCCTAATAATGGAGATACGCAAACAGCTTTTCACACATACGGTGTATTAAAAGAAGGCGATAAAATTACTTTCTTCTATGATGGACAAGCACTTTATACCGTCAAATATAGTGAGATTAAGAAAAATGAAGCATTTGTCAATCCAGAAAATGGATTTATTTTACGATTAACGCATATCGTAGGTGGTTCATTTGTGAAGGACTTTGGAAAAAACGCTACCCGTAACTATACGGATGCGATTCCTTACAAAGATAGCTATAAGGATGGCAGTCGTTCAGACATGCAAATCGATTATGTTCGCGTATGGCAACCAAGTGCTAAACCTGTAACGACAGAAGCGCCAACGACAACAACAACAACTACAACGGTTGCGCCAACAACAACGACTACGACAACTGTTGCTCCGACTACGACAACAACGACGACAGAGGCACCAACGACAACGGAAGCTCCGGCAACAACAGAGGCACCTACAACTACAGTAGCGCCTACGACAACGGAAGCTCCGACAACAACAGAGGCACCTACAACTACAGTAGCGCCTACGACAACGGAAGCGCCGACTACTACAGTAGCAACTACAACGACTGAAGCTCCAACGACAACGGAAGCTCCGACGACAACAGAGGCACCAACAACTACAGTAGCGCTTACGACAACGGAAGCCCCTACAACTAGAGTGGCAACTACAACAACAGAAGCGCCAACTACTACAGTAGCAACAACATCAGCACCGGTAGTAACGACTTCTGCACCAGTAGTCACAGAGGCACCAGTAGTAACGACTTCTGCACCAGTGGTCACAGAAGCTCCAGTAGTAACGACTTCTGCACCAGTGGTCACAGAGGCTCCAGTAGTAACAACTTCTGCACCAGTAGTGACAGAAGCTCCGGTAGTAACGACTTCTGCACCAGTAGTGACAGAAGCACCGGTAGTAACGACTTCTGCACCAGTGGTCACAGAGGCACCGGTAGTAACAACTTCTGCTCCAGTAGTGACAGAAGCACCGACAACGACAACAACGACGACAGAGGCTCCAACAACTACTACAGCAACAACTGTGACAGAGGCTCCAACAACTTCAACAGAAGCCCCAAGAAGTCGTGTTCGTAGAAGAAGAGCTCTTCTAGATACAACTGAACAACCAACACCAACTCCTGAGGCAGAGGTTCGAACTACAGTTGCAGATGTTGTAGCAACAAGTGAAGTTCCTGCACCAGTAGCTGTTTTAACAAATGCCGTTGAAGACAAAGTAGCAACAGCAGAATCAAATGTTGTTGAAGACAAAGTTGTAACACCTGAAACAAATGCCGAAGCAACTGAGTCACGTGTGTTAGCAACACCTCTTGCTGCTAAAGCAGAACAAGAACCAGCAAAAGAAGCTAAAGATCCATCTCCAGCGCCTGTTGCACAAGCAGCACCAGCAAAAGCGGGAGAAGACGAATTACCAAATACAGGTACTTCGATGGGAACTTTATATCTGATTCTATCAGCAGTGTTCTTAACAGGTGGCGCATTCGTATTTGCTAAAAGCAAAAAATAAAATAGTTCAATAAACCAAGAAGGAATTAGGCAGTGAAGTCTGTTTAATTCCTTTTTTTTCGTTTTTATTTTCAGTCTCAAGTCCCATAGAAATCGGCCTTTAGTACCATGTCCAAAAATTAGGGGATGATACAATAAGTTCATAAGGAGGGAGTACCATGAAACAGTGGAATAGACTTCTCAAATTAGTTTTGTTTGTATTCATAACGCGTTACTTTATGAGTCATATTTACGGGTCATCTGTAAGGCTGTTATTTTCACTTCTCGTACTAGCAAGTATCTTTTTCTTCATGCTATTTCCAGAAGAAATGGAAGTGAAATCGGTCTTTGGCAAAACAAAGAGACCGTTAGATAAAACCTCTAGTAAGGTGCAAGAACGATATGAACAATCAGGATTATCCAAACAAGATATCGACTATTTTAGACAAAAAATGTCAGTGGTGAAGACACAAATTCAAGAGATTGATGAGACGATTCAAAGTCTTACAAAGCTAAGAATTATTAGTAATCGCTATAACACTACAGTAACGATGAAAGATTATTTCAAAGAATTAGTGGCACACCCTGAGAAGCTTCCAGATGCAAACTTGTTTGTTCATACATGCGTACCGTCATTAAACGAAATGACGAAAGCCTATAAAGAATTGAGTGAGCAACCAGTAAAAGGAAGCGAAACGTATCAAACACTACAAGAATTAGGAGAAAAAATCGATCTCGTCTGCGCAACGCTGGAAGAGGATTACTTACATTTCCAAGAAGACAAGATTAAAAAGTCAGAAGCAGAGATGGATTACGTGAACCGTACGATAAAGGAGTAGAGAACAATGACTGAAGAAAAATCAATGGTAGATGCACTGATTCAAAACCCATTCGGAGAAGATGTGGTAAAAAATACGACACTGCAAGATGTGGCGAGTGATTTCCCACAAGAACAAGTGGACGCTAAACGTGCGCTAGTAGATACCTTGCAAGAAAAACAGCAAGAACAAGCACGTGCACTCGCAAAACAAATTGACGAAAAGAATATGCAGGCCATTATTAGTTACGGGGCCGGTGCGCAAAAGCAACTTGGTGAATTCTCTCATTCGATGTTGGCTCATGTGCAAAATAAAGATACTGGGGAAATCGGGGATACGCTCAATGAATTGATGATGCGACTCAATGAAACGGACCCAAACGACCTTGTGGCGCAAGATTCGAACATCTTCCGTAAAATCTTTGGGCGCGTGAAGAAGTCGATTTACGAAATGCAATCAAAATACCAAGAAGTGGGTTCTCAAGTGGATAAAATTGCTGTGCGATTGGACCATGAGAAGAATGGTTTATTAAACGACAACTTGTCGCTCGAGCAACTGTACCAACGCAATAAGGAATTCTTTGAAGCGTTAAGTATTTATATCGCTGCTGGAGAATTGAAGATTGAAGAGTTGCAACAAAAACTAATCCCTGAAGCGATGCAAAAGGCGCAAGAGACAGGAGACCAAATGGATGTACAAGTCGTCAATGACTTACATCAATTCTTAGATCGTCTTGAAAAGAGAAATCATGACTTGAAATTGACGCGTCAAATGACGATTCAACAAGCGCCACAAATTCGTTTGATTCAAAATACAAACCAAACATTGGCGGAAAAAATTCAATCTTCCATTACGACAACGATTCCTTTATGGAAGAACCAAATTGCCATTGCGATGACATTGCTTCGTCAAAAGGATGCCGTGACAGCGCAACGTCAAGTGTCTGAAACGACAAATCAATTGATTCAAAAGAACTCTGAAATGTTGAAGATTTCAACGATTGAAACAGCTCGTGAAAATGAACGCGGTATTATCGATCTAGAAACCCTTCAAAAGACACAACAAGACTTGATTGAAACATTAGAAGAAACGATTCTTATTCAACAAGAAGGCCGTCAAAAACGTAGAAAGGCCGAATACGAATTGACGCAAATGGAACAAGAACTCCGCGAAAACTTACTCGTTTTAAGCCAAAAAGAAAAACGAGTGAAGGAAGAAATGCGCGGTTAACCAAGATAGAAATCTTTACCTTTTATTCCTGAATAGGGACTGGAGGGTAAAGATTTTTTGTGTTTCAAGTGGTTTGTGTAATGTTTCAATTCGTTAACAAAATGATAAACTTCACCTTGAACCTTGATATTTTGGCTAACATTATTTAAAATAGGATGAAAGGAAAAAAATAATATTTAATGAGGTGAAAAAATGCACGTATGGGTCGTAGTTCTCGCGTTATTAGCATTAGCAGTATTTTTCTTATTCATTTCACTATTCTTAAAGGATAACCACAATGAAGAAGAAATCGATGAATTAGCTGAAGGTTTATTAGAATTAAACCGTGAAGTATATTCATTAAAGAAAAAAATTCAAGAATTAGAAGGAACAACTGTATACAAAGGACCATCAGTTGAACCAACTTATGAAGAAGTTCGCGCTGCAAAAACAGCAGAAGTTCGTGTAGCTGAAAAACCAGAACCAGTAGCTGAAGAAACAGAAGCAGTGGAAGAAGCAACTGCAGAAGAATCTGGTCGCTTACACAATGTAACAAAACAACAAATCATTACATTGTTCAGCCACGGTAACTCAGTAGAATCAATTTCTGAACAATTAAACGTACCTGTTTCAACAGTACAATTGGTAATCGATAACTATTTTGAAGCAGATGCAAATTAAGGAGGAAGAACATGAGTAAAACGAAATTTCGTTCTTTAGGAATGGGCTTCTTATTAGCAGCGTTAATTTTAGCATTGGTTACTGTGATTTGGCCTTTTGTACCACAATCATTAAAGAGCCAATTAGATGCAGTGAATTTGCCAATCGTTTCTGAAGGAGCAAATGAAGCAAGCTATAAAGCCGCTTACGAGTCTTTATTAGCTGAAAAAGAATCTGGTAGCAAAGCAGCGACTTCATCAAGTGCTAAAGCTACTTCACAAGCTTCAACAACTGAAGCAGCAACTACACAATCTTCAAAACCTGTATCTATTACAGTTGAAGAAGGCGAATCATCAAACGATGTTGCCGACAAATTAGAAAAAGCAGGCTTAGTTAAGAGTGCTAAAGAGTTCATAGATTACTTAACAACAAATAACATTGCTGATAAGATCTGGACTGGTACTTTCGAAATTAAACCAGGAAGTTCTAATGAAGAAATCGCTCGTGCAATCGGAGCGTTACAATAATAGACGTGAATGAGTGTTACAGTCGAAAGGCTGTAACACTTTTTTTGATTTAAATTAAAGTTTTCTGAAAATTAGATGAAAACTGTGGTACAATGGGAGTACGACTTTAGAAAGTGGAGTGAGAATATGATTGAAAGAAGTCAAGTAGATGTAAATCAAACATGGGACTTAACTCATTTGTTTGAAACAGAAGAAGCTTTTAACGAAGCGTTAGAAGACCTTAAAGGAAAAGTAGATGCTTTCCAAAAGGAATACGAAGGAAACATTACAACTGCACACCAAGTGAATGCTGGTTTAGCAACTTACCGTGCCTTATTAGAACAACGCGGTAAAATTTCTGCGTACTGCAACCTTGCAGTGAGCGCGAATACAAGAGATAAAGAAGCACAAACACGTGCTGCTCAAACACGTACAGTGTTAGCGGGATTAGATGCAAAATTAAGTTTCTTTGAATCTGAATTAAGCCAATTGGATGATGCGGTATTAGAAGAAGCACGCGCGAATAAAGAAGATGCTTTATATATCGAACGTCTCTTAGAAGATAAAAAACATTTATTATCAAAAGACGTGGAAGCAACTTTAGCTGCTCTAGGAAATACATTAGATGCTGGTTATCAAGCGTACAACGATATTAAATTCAAAGATATTCATTTCCCAGACGTAGAAGCAGACGGACAAGTGATTCCGATGACATACAACAGCTTCGAAGGCCGTATGCAATCAGAACCAAATACAGCGATCCGTCGTGAAGCATTCAAAGTATTTAGCGACACATTACGCAAATACCAACACAGCACAGCTTCAGCGTATAACACACAAATTCAAAAAGAAAAAACAATGGCAACATTGCGTGGATTCGATTCAGTGTTTGACTACTTATTAGACCGTCAAAAAGTTTCTCGTGAACTATACGACCGTCAAATCGATGTTATCATGGAAGAATTGGCGCCACATATGCGTAAATTTGCACGCCTCATTAAAGAAATTTATCAATTAGATGAAGTGCGTTACGAAGACTTGAAACTTGAAGTAGATCCAACATACGCTGCCAAAGTAACATATGACGAAGCAAAACAATACATCTTAGAAGGATTAGAACCTTTAGGAGAAGATTACCTCAAGATTATGAAGGAAGCCTTCGATAACCGTTGGATCGACTACGCTGAAACAATCGGCAAACGTACAGGTGCGTTCTGTTCATCACCTTATGGAGCAAACTCATTTATCTTAATGTTCTTTACAGAAGATATGAATGACTGCATGACGCTAGCGCATGAATTAGGACATGCAGGGCACTTCCAACTAGCGTACAAAAACCAAAATATCCTAGATGGTCGTCCAAGTATGTACTTTGTAGAGGCTCCATCAACAACAAACGAATTATTGGTTGAGTTCTACTTGAAGAACAAAGCGGGAGATGACTTACGTATGAAACGTTGGATTTCATCTCAAATGGTCGCTAAAACTTACTACCATAACTTTGTGACTCACTTATTAGAAGCGTACTTCCAACGCGAAGTATACCGCTTAGTAGACGCAGGTAAGAGCTTAGACGCGGATACATTGAATCATTTATTCAAAGAAACATTGGCGAAATTCTGGGGACCAGAAGTGGTTCTTACAGAAGGTGCAGAGTTAACATGGATGCGTCAACCGCACTATTACATGGGACTTTACTCATACACTTACTCAGCTGGGTTAACAATCGGTACACAAGTGGCGAAAATGATTCAAAAAGATTCAAGTGTCGCAAATACTTGGGTAGAAGTATTGAAGATGGGCGGAACGAAGAGCGCAGAAGAGCTTGCGAAAGCAGCAGGCGTCGATGTCTCTACAGATGCACCGCTGAAAGATACGATTGCTACAATCGGTGGATTAATCGACGAAATCGTAGAAATTACAAAACAATTGAATGCATAAAAATAAAGGTCAGCATTTTTTACTGACCTTTTTTCGCTTTTGGTTATTGGTTTGACTGTGACACAATCAGTTGAACAGATCCGTTAATGGCTAGTTCAGGTGTTCCAGAAGGCAGAATAAAGGAATCTGCTTTTTGGATTGGATACTCGATTCCGTCGACTGTGAGTGTTCCTTTTCCGTCTAACACCGTCACAAGGTGATAAGTAGAAGAGAGGGCATCGCTGTAGTCGCCGTTGATATCGTATTTCCAAACCGTAAAGAATTTGTTCTCCACAAAAGTCGTTCTTGTTCCATTGTCAGTCGTCACCACGTGTTGGTTAGTTGTTGGGACACTGTGCGGAATGGTTGTGACATCTTTTGTTTGTTGGATATGCAGTGGACGAGGATTTCCAGCATCGTCGGTACGGTTGTAGTCATAGACGCGGTAAGTCGTGTCTGAATTTTGTTGCGTCTCAAGAATCACAATACCGCCACCAATGGCGTGAATCGTACCACTTGGAACATCGAAGAAGTCGCCAGCTTTAACAGGAACTTCGGTAAATAGCTCGCTCCAAGCTTCATTGTCGATTTTCTCTGCAAATTCTTCAGGAGTCATCGCCGTATGTCCATAGACAATTTTTGCGCCTGGCTCAGCTTGAACCACATACCAACATTCATTCTTTCCATATTCGCCTTCATGTTCTAGCGCATACTCGTCATCTGGATGCACTTGAATCGATAAGTCATCGGACGCATCGAGCAACTTAATGAGAAGAGGAAAGCTTGCTAACTGTTGCCCATTGAAGAGTTCAGGATGAGCTTTATAGAGTTCATCTAACCCTAGTCCTGCATATTTTGCAGGGCTTTTTATCGTTGAAATCCCATTGGGATGTGCGCTAATAATCCATGCTTCACCTGTCTTATCAGAAGGTAGAGTGAAGTTAAAGAGCGTATGCAATTTCGTTCCACCCCAGATTTTCTCTTGAAGTACGGCATTTAAAAAGATTGGTGTTGTCATCGTTGTGCCTCCTATGAAGAATGTCTTAGTGCAAATGAATTGAATTCAAATAGATCGTATCTGTGTCGGCTAATCGAGTACTCAAATGGAGTGCCATTATCTAAGTAGGCTACTTGTTCTACTTCGAAGACGGGTTCTGTCGGAAGTAACTGTAAGTATTTTTGTTCATCTTCAGAACTTGGCGCTGCACGCAAGATTTTTGTGGCACTCGCGATTCGTAAGCCTAGTTTGCCTTCGATATATTGATAAATAGAGTCTAATAGAACTTCTTCAGTAATTCCTGGAATGACGCTCGTACTCATATAGGTTTGCTCTAATACATACGGTTTACCGTCGATGATGCGAAGTCGGTGAATATTATAAACAGGACTTTGCACCGGTACTTGTAATTTTTCTGCAAGGAATTCAGAAGCAAATTCTAATTTAAAATGAATGATTTTTGATTCAACAGTAGAGTGTGTATCCTCAGAAATTTTCGTGAGTCCTTTAATATCGCGTTCTGGAACGATAAGTTTTCGCTTAGACGTGCCGCGAGAGAGGACAAAGGTACCTTGGCCGCGTTTTCTAAAGATAAGCCCTTCGGAAACGAGTAAGTCTAATGCTTTCTTGACCGTCATTCGACTGCTATTAAATTCTTTCGTTAATGTGATTTCATCGGGTAATTGTTGGTTAATGGCGTATTCGTTACTTAAAATCTTTTCACGAATCGCATGGTAAATCTGTAAATACTTTACGCTCATCGAATGTCATCCTTTCTCTAAACTAGCTATATTATAACAAATGTAGAATGAATAGGCAAAATGGACAATTTGAATACTATTTATAAATATTGTCTAGACAAATATTTAAATTGTGATATACTATACGTGAAAGAGCTTACAGAAAGGAGGTTAATTATGAAGAAACAATTGCGTTTCCCTCAAGGGTTCTGGTGGGGTGCTGCTTCAAGTGGACCGCAGACAGAAGGACAATTCGATAAGGCACATGAAAATGTGATGGATTACTGGTTTAGAACTGATCCAGAAGATTTCTTTAATGGCGTCGGTCCAGATGTGGCGAGTGATTTTTATCATACGTATCCTGAAGATTTTCGTTTGATGAAGGAGATTGGATTTAATTCATTCCGTACATCGATTCAATGGAGCCGTTTGATTAAAGACTTCGAAACGGGTGAAGCCGATCCAAAGGCTGTGGAATTTTACAACGCTGTTATTGAAGAAGCGAAGAAAAACGATATTGAATTGGTATTGAATTTACATCATTTCGATTTGCCAGTTGAATTGCTTCAACAATACGGCGGCTGGGAAAGTAAACATGTCGTGGACTTATTCGTGAAGTTTGCAAAGACTGCATTTGAATGTTTTGGTGATAAGATTCATTACTGGACAACTTTCAATGAGCCAATGGTCATTCCGGAAGCAGGATACTTATATGCATTCCATTATCCAAACCTAAAAGGGAAAGGGAAAGAAGCTGTTCAAGTGATTTATAATCTAAATCTTGCAAGTGCCAAAGTGATTCAACTGTATCACTCGTTAGGATTGGATGGCGAGATTGGGATTATTTTAAACTTAACGCCTGCTTACCCAAGAAGTGATTCTCCAGAAGATTTAGCAGCAAGTCAATTTACAGATGATTTCTTTAACAGAGTCTTCTTGAATCCAGCGGTGAAGGGAACATTCCCTGAAACTTTGGTGAAAAAATTAGAGGAGGACGGCGTGTTATGGAGTCATACCAAAGAGGAATTGCAGCTCATTCGAGAAAACACAGTCGATTTTCTTGGAGTGAATTACTACCATCCAAAACGCGTTCAAGCGCAACCAAATCCTGAGGAGTACAAAACACCTTGGATGCCAGACCAATACTTTAAAGAGTATGAATGGCCTGAACGTCGCATGAATCCATATCGTGGATGGGAAATCTTCCCGAAAGCCATTTATGATATCGCCATGATTGTGAAGGAAGAATATGGCAATATCCCATGGTTCATTAGTGAGAACGGTATGGGTGTGGAAAACGAAGGTCGCTTCATTGGAGAAAATGGAGTCATCGATGATGTGTATCGTATTGAATTTTACGAAGAACATCTCACTTGGCTACATAAAGCGATTGAAGAAGGTAGCAACTGTTTTGGATATCATACATGGACTGCTTTTGATTGCTGGTCTTGGAATAATGCGTATAAGAATCGTTATGGATTTATTTCTGTAGATTTAGAAACGCAAAAGAGAACTATCAAGAGTAGTGGAAGATGGTATCGTAACGTTAGTGACAATAACGGATTTGAAGTAGAAGTAGAGGAATAAAGAGAGGAGATATTCAGATGAAAAACTCAAAATTTATTGATAAATTTGCCGCGTTTGCAGGTAGACTGGGGAACCAAATTCATTTAAAAACCCTCAGAGATGCATTCGCAACAGTAATGCCATTATATATTTTGGCAGGGTTAATTGTTCTTTTGAACAACACAGTATTTAAGTGGATTTTCCAAGGGGATACATTAACAAAATTCCAATATTGGGGAATTACAATTGCAAACGGTACTTTAAGTATCTCAGGTATTATTATTGCCGTAATGGTTGGTTATTTCTTAGCGAAAAACAGAGATTTTGAAAACCCATTGGCAGCATCAATGCTATCATTAGTTTCTTTAATTGTTATGATGCCAAATACAGTTTCTGCTGTTCCTGATGGCGCAAAAGATGCCGTGAATATTTCAGGTGTTCTTTCATTTAACAACACAGGTACAGGCGCAATGTTCGCAGGGGTTATCGTAGCGATTATTGCGACAGAACTATTCATCAAATTATCGAACGTTAAAGCATTGCAAATTAACCTTGGAGACAACATTCCACCAGCAGTTGGTAAATCATTCAGCGTATTACTTCCAGTAATGACTGTTATTTCATTATTCGGTGTAGTTTCAGCGTTATTATTCAACATGTTTGGAACAAACTTAATCTCAATTATTACAGTCTTCATCCAAGAACCAATTCGTCATATTGGTACAAGCTTAATTGGGGTAATCATTATTTACTCTCTAGGAAATATGTTATGGCTATTTGGTATTCACCAAGCCGTTATTTACAGTGCAATCCTAGAACCATTACTATTAATTAACATTACTGAAAACATCGCCGCTGCAAATAATGGACAAGCGATTCCACACATCATCAACTTATCTCAAGTTCAAACATTTGCGTTAATGGGTGGTAGTGGATCTACATTATGTTTATTAGTGGCAACATTCTTAGTGAGCCGCAACTCTGCTTCTAAAAACGTGGCTAAATTATCATTTGGACCTGGACTCTTCAACATCAATGAACCTGTATTATTCGGTTACCCAATCGTTTATAACATTTCATTAGCGATTCCATTTATCGCTGTTCCAGCTCTTGGTATTTTAATCAGCTACTTAGCAACAGCTGCAGGCTTCATGAGCCCAGCATTTGTACAAGTTCCATGGACTACACCAGTATTCTTAAATGCATGGTTAGCAACAGCAGGGGACTTCAGAGCAATTCTCGTTCAATTAGTTATCTTTGCACTTGGAGTTCTTCTATACATTCCATTTATCAAAGTAAATGATAAAGTTGTTGAACAAGAAATGAAGGGATAAAATTATGAAACAAATTTTATTAGTATGTAATGCGGGAATGTCGACAAGTATGCTCGTTAAAAAGATGCAACAAAGTGCGACAGAACGTGGGATTGAAGTCTCAATTGAAGCAAAATCCATTACAGAAGCAAAAAAGAATATCCATGAAGTAGATGTTATTCTTATTGGACCACAAATTCGTTATGAGTTACCTGCAGTAAAAGAAATCGCAGGGGATATTCCAGTAGATGCGATTGATATGCGCGACTACGGAATGATGAATGGCCCTAAAGTATTAGATCAAGCCTTGGCATTGATAGGAGAATAATATGACAGAAGAAATGGAGTTAGTCTGTTTCCAGCTGATTGCCAATAGTGGTGCAGCAAAATCTTGTTTTGTAGAAGCAATTCAAGCGGCTAAAAAAGGGTTGTTTGAAGATGCTAAAGCAAAACTTGTGGAAGCAGAAGAAGCCTTCGTTGAGGCGCATAAAATTCACGCAGAGCTGATTCAAAAAGAAGCGAGCGGAGAAAAAACAGAATTTTCATTGCTGTTTATGCATGCCGAGGACCAGATGGCTTCAACCGAAATCGTTCAATTGTTAGCTCAAGAGTTGATTGAGCTTTATCGTGAACGTTACGAACAAAAGTGATTTATAAGAACACAGATTAGTCTATTGGGACTGACCCCAAAAAGTGAGAATTTAATAAAAACACCCTAGGGCTACCGTCT
>CABSQV010000014.1:0-49464 GCA_902479935.1 uncultured Streptococcus sp.
TCAACGGAACTTCCGCATCTCCTTCAGTAAACTTCGGTGTGCCTGTTTGAACTTTTCCTTGTTTACCAGTCGAAGTCGCGTCTTCTCCTGTTGGAGTAACTGCCGTCACAGTTGGAATGTACTTCGCCGTTGCGCTTGTTCCGTTCTCGTCTTTAACTTGAACAGTCACCGCATCTGGTGTTCCAACGAAATCTTTATTCGGTGTAAATGTTACTTCACCTGTTAATGGATCAAGCGTATACGTTCCAACTTTCGCGCCATCTTTCATAGCGTTAATCGTTGTTTCTTCTGCTGCCGTTCCATTAACCACGAATTTTGCTGGTTGGTCTGCGTCCACTTTCAATGGAACTTCTGCGTCTCCCTCAGTAAACTTAGGAGTTCCGAATTGAACTTTTCCTTGTTTACCTGATGATGTCGCATCTTCTCCCGTTGGTGTTACTGCCGTTACAGTTGGTGTGTATTTCGCCGTTGCGCTTGTTCCGTTCTCATCTTTAACTTGAACCGTCACCGCATCTGGTGTTCCAACAAAATCTTTATTAGGTGTGAACGTTACTTCACCTGTCAATGGGTTAATTGCATAAGTACCAATTTTTGCGCCATCTTTCATAGCGTCAATCGTTGTTTCTTCTACTGTCGTTCCATTTACGACAAATTTCGCTGGTTGATCTGCATCTACTTTCAACGGAACTTCCGCATCTCCTTCAGTAAACTTCGGTGTGCCTGTTTGAACTTTCCCTTGTTTACCTGTAGACGTTACATCTTCTCCCGTTGGAGTGACTGGCGTAACAGTCGGCGTATATTTCAAGCCAGCAATTGCTTTTCCTGTTTCTTTTTCAATCACTTGAAGAACGATTGCGTCTGTCGTTCCGGTGAAGTCTTTATTCGGTGTGAACGTAACTTTACCCGTCGTTTCATCGACCGTGTACGTTCCAACCTCTTTTCCATCTTTCATCGCTGGAGCACTCGCACCAAGCGCCTTGCCAGTTTTGGGATCAACTAAGACCATTGGCTTCTCGCTTGACGGTGTAACAGCTCCGTCTTTGCGTTCGAACTTCGGCGTTTCCTCATGGACGAGCCCTTGTACTTTTGTACTAGTGAGTTCTTTGGACATTGGAACAACCGTTGGAATATAGCGTCCATCCATTGTATTTGTTTGGTCGCTGACGATTTTCTCGTTCGCGCTCACTGGCGTCCATCCGGTATCATTTCCGTTATCGTCCGTTCGACGAATCGTGATTCCCTTGCCCGTTCCGACAAATCCAGCTTCTGGAATAAATTCGACGGTCACATCTTTTCCTGCTCCCGTGACTTTATATTTTCCTTCGCCGGCCACGACATAGTACCCTTCAGCGTCAAGCGCTACTTTGGCACCCGTCTTATCAACGATAACCGGTTCGATGGCTTCGTCAATCACCGCATCGTCTGTTAGTGAATAGCGTTGTTTCCCGCTTGGTGTAAAGACCACTGTTCCGGTTTGTGGAATTCCTTGTAGTCCGTCCGTTTCCGTCTTACTTCCTTTTGGTAAGAAGGTTAGATGTACTTCGAAATCTTCCACTTCACCTGACAAGGCCATCCCTGTTGGCTTCTCAATTTGAGTGGCATCTTTTGCGATACGAACACGCGCACCAAGCTCACTCAGCGCAACATTTACTTTCTTGAACGCATCTTTAAAGACAAGAGTAGCTGTGCCGTCTGCAGTAATCGTTAGTTTTTCAGAACGTTCATCTTCATCAAACGTTCCATTTCCGTTAAAGTCTACCCATCCATATAGTGTTGCTTCGTCCGCTCCACCAGTATGCGCCTCAACGGACATGGTTAAATCGCCTGTATTGGTACGGTCTAACACTAAAATACCGTTCGTTTTCCCCTTAAGGTCCGCTGGAAGGATTTGGTCAATGCCTTCATCGGCAGAACCTTCTACATCGTCGCCTTTCCAGTTCGTACGGTCCACATTTTCATCGACATCTGGACGTGTATCTCCAAGATACGGTTGCTTTACATCTTCCCCTGTCACATTGTGAACTTGGTTAATACTATGCGTCGCTTTTCCATAACTTCCCGGAGCATCACTTTCGTCAAATGGTAAGAATCCAATCATGGCAGACTGCTTACTTGCCGAAGCCATATACAGACTCACTTCGGTAGCTCCTTGCGTCATCACAATCGGTACAGCCACCATTCCGGCAGAAAGGTTCGGTCCAAACACACCCGTTCCAAGTCCGCCTGTTTTCTGGTCAGGACTTCCATAGTATTTCCACGCGACAGGTTTCTTATCTGGGCCAACTTGTGTAGCCTCACGAATCGCTGCTAACTCACCACTATGATAGTTCACTCCATTAATCGGAAGCGGTCTGAAGCCAATAACTTTTTTATTCGGATCGAATAAGTCTTTGGTATCTTGTGGGAAATAATTCAACGTATAAGGGCTATCGTATTTATACCATTCTGCAAAATGCTGCCACCCTGTTCCGTTTGTTGTGTAAAGTGACAACTCCCCTAGATTAGACGAATCTCCTTCTGTCATAAGAACAGTTGGTTTGACCGTTTTTCCTTTATACGTTCCTGTAATCTCGAATTGAACTCCGACATTTCCGCCTTCATATTGCGTCGTAATCGTTGTTCTCTTTTCACCAGTATCGATTCCTGAATTATAAATTTCACTCCACGCATCTTGTGGTTCCCCGACAATCAGCGCTTCTTTCCCCGCCTTGAATTCACGTTTCCCGTCTGCACTTTCCGCGCTATTCATATATCCATTTTTCGCGTTTGGATCATAGGTATTTTTTTCAGCAGCCGTTACTCCTTGCGCTTCGAGTCTCTTCTTGTAGATTTCCGTTGAGTTAAATGGTTTTAAAGACTTCACGCGAACCGTCACGACATAGCCTGGACTAATTTCTTTTGTATACGTTGAACCTTCTTGTAAGGCCATTTGCCCTGTTGAAGTGGTCGTAGTTCCACTCCAGTTTGCCACGTCACCAAAATCAATCCAACTTGCCTGGCTAAGCAATTCTTCTTGTGATAATTCCTTAGTAAATCCAGGTTTTGTAACTTTAGGAGTAGCCGTAGCATCTTCAACATCCACCCCGACTGGAGAGGTTGCTGCTGGAGCATCCCCAGCCTCACGTCTTGTACGTGTGCGAGGCGCTTGTTCCTCAGAGGTAGTTGTTGTTTCTTCAGTAGTGGCTTCTACTTTTTCAGACGTTTCCTCTGCTTTAGTCTCAGTAGTACTTTGAGTTGTTTCAATGGTATCGGCTAAAACAACGCTTTGTCCCTGCACAAATAGAAATCCTAATGCGACCGCAACAGAAGCTGTTCCCATGCTAAGTTTTTTAATCGCATACCGCGTTACTTTCGAACGATTTTTGCGCTCATTCATCTGAGTGTTTTTCGAACTAAACATAGCTACCTCCTTCCTTTTTTTCTTTCTAAATTGAGTGACTTAATTTCTTAATTTTATCGTATTCAACGCATTTCTACAATTTATTTCACTAAAAAAACATGGGGCTAGGTTGCCCTAGTCCCATGCTGTTCTTAATGTTTTAAATTAAGCTTCTTGCTCTTCATCTTTTTTACGAGATGTAGCTACTAAACCTACTGATGCTAGGATACTTAATGCTGCTGCACTAAATACTCCGTATTCATCGCTTGTACCAGTATTTGGTAATTCTGTTTGAGTTGTTTTCTCAACAGCTGGTGCTACAACCGTTTGCTGTGGAGCTTCTTGTTTTGGCTCCGCTGGTTTAGCAGGCTCTGCTGGTTCAACTGGTTTAGCAGGTTTCTCAGGTTGCGCTGGTTTTTCAGGCTTCGTTGGTTCCTCTGGTTTAGCAGGTTCCACTGGTTTAGCAGGTTCCACTGGAGCTGGTGTAACTGTTGCAACATAGTTTGCTTTCACAACTGTACCATTCTTGTCAACACGTTGAATTGTTACAGCTGGAGCAACACCAGTAAAGTTTGGTTCTGGAACGAATGTAATAGTTCCGTCTGGAGCTACTGTAAATGTTCCTACACCAGGAATTACTTTTGTAGTTGATCCATCTTCGAATGTTGCAGGTACTGTGTCATCAAGTGGCACATCAGAGTCACCTTCAGTGAATTTAGGTTTCGCTGTTTGTGTCTTACCTTGAACATCAGTTGTTGCTGCATCTTCTGCAGTTGGAGTTACTGGTGTAACTGTTGGTGTGTAAGTTGCTGTTACTGGAGTTCCGTTCGCATCTTTTGCTTGAACTTTGATTCCATCTGGAGTTCCTACGAAGTCTTTATTAGGTTTGAATGTTACTTCACCAGTAGTTGGATCGATTGTGTAAGTACCTACTTGTTTACCATCTTTCATTGCTGGTAATTCTGTAGCGTCAGTTGGTTCGCCTGTTGCTGGGTCAATGAATTTAGCTGGTTGTTCAGCATCAATCTTCATTGGTACATCAGAATCACCTTCAGTGAATTTAGGTGTTTGTTTTTGTTCTTGTCCTTGTTTTCCAGTTGATTCTACATTTTCTGCAGTTGGAGTTACTGGAGTTACAGTTGGAGTATATTTCGCAGTTGCTGGAGTTCCGTTCGCATCTTTTGCTTGAACAGTAATTCCATCTGGAGTTCCAACAAAGTCTTTGTTTGGTGTGAATGTTACTTCACCAGTTGTTGGATCAATTGTGTAAGTACCAACTTGTTTACCATCTTTCATCGCTGGTAATGTTGTTTCGTCTGTTGGTTCACCAGTTGAAGGGTCAATGAATTTTGCTGGTTGATCAGCATCGATCTTCATTGGTACATCAGAGTCGCCTTCTGTAAACTTAGGAGTTTCTTTTTGAGTTTGTCCTTGTTTACCTGTTGTAGTCTTATCTTCACCAGTTGGTGTTACTGCTGTAACTGTTGGTGTGTATTTCGCAGTTGCTGGAGTTCCGTTCGCATCTTTTGCTTGAACAGTGATTCCATCTGGAGTTCCTACGAAATCTTTATTAGGCGTGAACGTTACTTCACCTGTTAATGGGTCGATTGTGTACGTACCCACTTGTTTACCATCTTTCATCGCTGGTAAAGTTGTTTCATCTGTTGGTTCGCCAGTTGAAGGATCAATGAATTTAGCTGGTTGATCAGCATCAATCTTCATTGGTACTTCAGAGTCACCTTCAGTGAATTTAACAGTTTCTTTTTGAACTTGTCCTTGTTTACCAGTTGTAGTCTTATCTTCACCAGTTGGAGTTACTGGAGTAACTGTTGGTGTGTACTTAGCTGTTGCTGGTGTTCCATTCGCATCTTTTGCTTGAACAGAAATTGCATCTGGAGTTCCTACGAAGTCTTTGTTTGGTGTGAATGTCACTTTACCAGTCGCTGGGTCAATTGTGTACGTACCTACTTGTTTACCATCTTTCATTGCTGGTAATTCAGTTGAATCTGTTGGTTCACCAGTTGCTGGGTCGATGAATTTCGCTGGGTTTTCAGCGTTCACAACCATAGGAACTTTTTCTTCTGCTCCATCTTGTTGTTTGAATGTTACTGTTTCAGATTGTGGTTGTCCTTGTTTACCAGTTGTTTCTTTGTTTTCACCTACTGGAGTTACAGGATTTACAGTTGGAGTGTATTTAATTCCGGCTAAAGTACGGCCACTCGCTTCGTCCACCACTTGGATTAAGATTGGATCTGGAGTTCCAATAAAGTCTTTATTTGGCGTAAATTTCACGGTTCCATTTATTGGATCAATCTCATATAATCCAACTACCTTACCATCCTTCATCGCTGGAGCTTCATTACCAATGAGCCCACCCGTTTCTGGATCCACAATAACCATTGGTGTTGCAGCAGAAGGTTTTACTTTACCTGCTCCATTTGTAAATGTAAGTTGTTTGTCATGTTCAATTCCTTGTAGATCTTCTGAAGTTACTTCGTCAGACAATGGAGTTACTGTTGGGATGTAACGACCATCCATTGTGTTTGTTTGATCACTGATAACAGGTTGAGAATTATCTTTTGTATTCCAACCAGTATCTACAGCATTGTTGTCCAGACGACGAATTGTAATACCTGTTGCAGTTCCAACAAAGCCGTTTTCTGGAATAAATTCTACTTTAACGTCTTTACCAGCACCTGTTACACGGTATTTACCTTCACCGTTTACAACATAGTAGCCTTCAGCGTCTAATTGAACTTTTTGACCATTTTCATCAACGATATATGGTTCAAACGTTTCATCAATCACTGCATCTTCAGTTCTTGAGTAACGTTGTTTACCTTGAGCTGTGAATTCCACTGTTGCAGTTTGTTTCACGCCTTGTAGGTTTACAGTTTCTTTTTTGCTTCCTTTTGGTGGGAAGATTACTTGTGTTTCAAAGTCTTCTACTTCCCCTGACATTGACATTCCTGTTGGGCTTTCAATATCTGGAGCATAAGTTGAAGTACGAACACGTACCCCTAATTTATCTAATTGAAGATCGCTTAAGATTGGTCCGTTGTTAAATGTTAATACGGCTTTACCATCTTTAGTAATCGTTGTTTTTTCAGAACGTTCATTGTCATCGAATTTACCGTTTTGGTTAAAGTCAACCCAAGCATATAAGTAAGCTTCAGGAGCGCCACCAGTATTTGCTTGAATTGTTAATGTGTAGTTTCCTGGACGTGTACGTTCTAAGGCAATCATTCCGTTTGTATTGCCTTTTAAGTCTGCTGGTAAGATTTGATCGATACCTTCATCGCCTGTACCGTCCTTATCGTCACCTTTCCAGTCTGTACGTTCTAAGTTTTCATCCATATCTGGACGTGTATCCCCTAGGTAAGGTTGGTTAACGACAGCGCCTGTTACCCCGTTAACTTGGTTCATCGCGTGAGTAGCGATTCCGTATGACTCTGGAGCATCCCCTTCATCTAATGGTAAGAAACCAAGCATTGCTGATTGTTTACCTGAAGATGCGATATATAATCCAATTTCAGAAGCGCCACGTGTCATTACCATAGGTACGGCAATCGTACTTGAAGAAACGTTAGGACCAAATACGCCTGTTCCTAAACCACCTGTCTTCAAGTCTTTGCTTCCATAGTATTTCCATGCTACAGTTTTACCTTCTTCACCCACACCAGTTGCTCTACGTAAAAGGTTTAAGTTAAGTCCAGTAATGTTAACTCCCCCAATATTTACAACGTTATTAGGTTTTGTAGGATCGAATAAGTTATTTGTATCTTGAGGAACATAGTTTTTCGTATTTGAGTTATTATTTTTTAACCATTCCCCAACATGTTGCCAACCTGAACCGTTTGTAGTGAAGAGTACTAACTCACCTGGGTTAGCTGACTCACCATCGGCCATAACAATCGCTGGTTTTACTGCTTTTCCATTATAAGTTGCTGAAATATCAAATTGAACACCGATATTTCCACCGTTGAATTCTGAAGAAATCGTAGTTTGTTTATTACCAGTGTCGATCCCTTCTTTACGAATTTCAGTCCATCTATTTTGTGGATCCGCAATTACTTTTGCTTCTTCTTTATTATTAAAAGCCTTTCTTGTTGTTGCATCACCAATAGAGTTAATATAACCATTTTTAGCGTTTGGATCGTAAGTCGCTTTTTCTTCGTCTGTAGCGCCTCGCTCTTCCAACCGTTTTTTATACAATTCAGTCGCTTGGAATGGTTTTAAAGATTTCACTTTAATTTTAACAATATAACCAGGCATTACTTCTTTCGTATAAGTTGCGCCTACTGTTAATGCTAAGTGGCCATCCGCTGTTGTTTCAGCACCCGTCCAGTTTGCTTTATCACCGAAATCTAACCATGAAACTTGTTTTAATAATTGGCCTGCCAAGATTTTTGGTGTGAAACCAGGTTTTTCAACTTTTGGAGTTGAAGTTGCATCTACAACGTCTTCTCCGATAGTGTCGTCGTTTGCTGTGGTTGCTTCACCTTCAGCAACTGCACGTCTTGAACGAGTACGTGGTTTGTTTTCTTCAGCTACTGTAGTTTCTTCTTTTTTCTCTGGAGCAGCAGTTGTTTCTTCTGCTTTCTCTGTTGCGGCTGTTGTTTCTTCTTTCTTTTCAGCTGCTGCAGTTGTTTCTTCAGTTTTTTCTGCAGGAGTTACACCTTCAACTGCAGTTGTTGCTTCAGCTTTTTCTACAGCAACTTCGTAAACTGCTTTGTCGTCTTCGACCGTATCTTTCTTCTCTTCTGCAGGTTTCGCAGTTGTTTCTGCTGATGTTGCTTCAACAGTGTCCGCATGTACAATTGTTTGACCTTGTACAAACATAAACCCTAATGCTACAGCTACTGATGCTGTACCCATGCTTAATTTCTTGATAGCGTAACGTGTTACTTTAGAACCATTTTTACGCTCATTCATTTGAATATTTTTTGAACTAAACATCTTCTACCTCTTTTCTTATTTTATTATTTTCTACTTCGATAATTTGTGAATTTTCACTGAACAGGAAAATTTTTTACCCTTATTCAGCTAAACATAATATCATACCTAATCGTATTTTCCAACTATTTCTACTCGAGTTCCATTACAATTAGGTTACATTTTACTTGTGAATTGATTACTCAAAATCCTGATAACTCAAATATGAACAAATTGTGAATACAACATCTGGTGTTTTCATTTGCTTTCAACATATCCACTGTGGTTTTTCTTAAAATTAGTACAGATTTTTTTGAAATTAATACAGATTCTACTTTTGTCTTCTTCTTAATCGCTCCTTTCTCCTTCTCATTTTTTTCTTAATTTTTAAAATCATTACTACAATAAATAAAACTCCTAACAATCCAAGCCAAACTATAAATGGAACTCTCATTAGGAAACGAAGTAAGCCTTTAATAATTTTCTGAGGCGTTTTTTCTTCTACTTGAGTTGTTTCGATATACGTTGACTCCACGGCATCGTTGGCTGCTGGCTCCACTTTTACTGCAACCTCTTTATCGTACAGCGTGCCATATGGAGTCTGGACTTTTAATGTATTTCCTTCTAGTCCGTACACAGGTTCTTTCCCTTTTTCTACGTATACATTAATCGTATGCTCTACTGTTACTTTTTGTCCATCGATTGTTTGAGTACCTGGATTAAATACTGTCTTATGCTCGAAGTTTTTAAAAATATATTGCAATAGAGCATTCCCTATTTTATGTCGATTATATTCGCCGTGATGATCCGCGAATTGTCCAACCCCCAGAATCACTTCAACCAGCTCTACGCCGTCTTGTTTGTAGATTCCAATATAATTAAATCCGTCTCTTTCACTCGTACCAGTCTTCAACCCAACGATTCCAGGATATGCCAACAAATCTCCTTCTACTGAATGATTCGTATTCGTAATCGTTTTGGCATACGGCGTTCCACTCATGACAGTTAATTCTTTATTCTTAGTAATTTCTGTAATTTCTGGATGCGCCTTTAACATCGCTACAACCATCTTCGCTAAATCTCTAGCCGTTGATTGGTTCGTCTCATTTGAAGGATATCGTTGCACTGTATAGAGTCCTTCAAAATCCTTTGTGACTGCACCGGATGCTCCAACAAACTTTGTATTGGTCATGCCTAGTTCCTGTGCCTTTTGATTAATTAAATCCACATAATCATCTGTATTCGGGTTAATCAGATTTGCTAACATCAAAACTGCAGCGTTTGAAGAAGGAAGAAGCGCCATCTTAATCAGCTCACTTACTGGATATTCCACTCCCTCTACAATAGGCGAATTACTAAGGTTTGTTAAGTTCGATATCGCTTGGTCGTTTTTTGTCGCAACGACTTTATCCTCCAGCTTAATTTTGCCGCTCTTAATCGCGTCATACACCATAAAGATGGTCATGAGTTTACTCAGACTCGCCGGATCCACTACATTATCAGGATTCTCCTGAAAAAGAATCTCTCCATTCGAGAGGTTTACGACGATATCTCCTTTAGGCGTATCGGCCTCCGATACAGAGTTTCCCTCATTCTTTGTAATCGTAATACTTGATTCTTGTGCAAAGACTGTTGTAATAGGCGCCACCATTCCGGCAAGCACCACACAACTCATTGCAATTTTGAATAATTTTTTCACCATTTTTCCTCCTAATGTCTTACTATCATCATATGAAATCCTTTCCAAAAGTTCAATGCTTTCCATATTAAAAAATCTTTACATTTCTTCGAAAAATTACTACTCTTAGAACTAGAGGTGACAATATGAGACATTTAACCAGAAGTGCCGTCTTTCTCTTCTTTACAAAAGGGAAAAAGGTACTCCTTCAAAAACGAATGAATACAGGATTTATGGACGGCTATTATGACGCAACTGTCAGCGGTCATATCGAAGCCAATGAATCCATTACACAAGCTGCCTTGCGTGAAACGCGTGAAGAAATCGGCCTCGAAATCCCATCAAGCGCCCTTTCTTTCTACACAACGCTTCATATGCATTTTGACGAACATGATTATTTCTATTTCTACTTCCATGTAGATGTGACAACTCTTCCGAATTTTGACATTCATAACGGCGAGCCTGGAAAAATTGAAGAATTCAAATGGTTTTCTTTAGCGAAACTTCCTGACAAAATTTCAGATTTTAATAAAGCTGCTCTCGAAAACTATCAAACGGGTAACCCTCTTTCCGAATTCGGTTGGCCCCAAACTCCTGAGAAATGCTCTTGGGCCTATCACTCACAAAAGATGATGGATTACCACGATAACGAATGGGGTGTCCCTTGCCACGATGACCAAGCTCTCTTCGAACGTCTCACACTAGAAACGATGCAAGCAGGCCTTAGCTGGGCTACGATTCTCAATAAACGCGAAAACTTTAGAGAGGCTTTTGACAACTTCGATATCCAAACGGTTGCTAAGTATGACGAAGCTAAAGTTCAATCTCTTCTTCAAAATGAAGGCATTATTCGTAATCAACTGAAGATTCGTGCCGCTATCGCCAACGCAAACGCAATTCTTGCTATCCAAGAAAAGTATGGTAGCTTCGACGCTTTTTGTTGGAGCTTTGTCGACCATAATCCCATCATCAATGAATACACTACTATGGCAGAAGTTCCAGCCTTTACGCCCCTTGCTGAAAAGTTCCGCAACGCTCTTCTCAAAGAAGGTTTTAAGTTTGTCGGACCAACGATTGTCTACTCCTTTATGCAATCTGTTGGTATGGTAAACGACCATTTAACAACTTGTCCATGTAAATAAAAAAATATCGTTATACCTTATACGGTATAACGATATTTTTTTAATCTAAGATTGCTCGACTCAATAAGTCTTTCATTTCACTCTCATCGTCGCATAACGCTTTAAATCCAACAGCAAACTTCTTCACTGCTTCCACATCTTCTGATCCGATTGAGAACAAACCCGCTTCCGAATTAAACGACAATGCGTCTACTAATTCTGGCATCTTTTCTTCTAGAAAGACAGTCGCAAGCGCATTCCAATCATAGCCATTTCCAATAAAGCCATCTTCTTGCCTTGTATCAAACACATTTTGTTTATAGTCTTCATTTAACCAGAGCACCAGCGTTGCCCATACATCCTCTGTCCCCTCATCGAATACCATGAGTTTAAAGGGTTCTAATTGTTTATTTAAATCTTCGTACGACATCCACTACGACTCCTCATTTCATTTTCCTCTATTCTACTCATCATCACACCATTTGTCGAGCCACTCCCATGAAGCGCACCCACTCTATCCCAGCACCGGTCCATTTACGAGGGTGTTGAAATGATGGATATGAAAAACTACCAAAATAAATTATTTCACCAAACAAATTCCAAAATTACCATATTTGGTAATCAAAAACACGAAGTAATTTCGGAGTCTATAGTGGTAACAATAGCGACTACAACTGATGTGAATTAGGGACTCTTCGAAATTAATTTCGTAGAGTCCCTTTGAAGCTCAGTAGGATTGAGACCTTAGACTCAATCCGGTGAGTAGCACACACTCTGTCTCAGCACCTCTCCATTTACGAGGGTGTTGAAGTTTGGATATGAACACTCCAATAGTTTTACTTCACGAAACAGATTCCAAAAGCACCCTGCTTTTTAAGGTAAAACATAAAGAGCCTCGGATACCAATAATCATAAGAATAACGTGCGTAACCAATGTGAATTACACTCTCTTGAAAATTTATTTTCTAGAGAGTGTTTGAAGCTTGGTAGCCTCAAGACTTCGGCTTGAGGCGGTACAGTTATTCTTATAATTATTGAATGTAGCCGAAGGCTCTAAGTGTTTTAACTTTGCACCAACAAAAAAACAGGCTCCTTTTTAGGAACCTGTTTGAGTTGAAATTATAACCATTTTGTATAGTCTTCATCATCCATCGCTTCAACACTACCGAGTAGGTACCCATTTCCGACCTGCGAGAAGAAGTCATGGTTACTTGTCCCAGTTGAAATCCCGTTCATCACGATTGGATCCACATCTTCAGCAGTATCCGGGAACAATGGATCGAACCCTAAGTTTTGAAGCGCCTTATTCGCGTTATAACGAATAAACACTTTAACTTTTTCAGTCCAACCAACTTGGTCATAGATAGATTGTGTATACTTCACTTCGTTTTGGTAAAGTTCCAAGCATAAGTTGTATACCCACATCTTCATTTCTTCTTGTTCTGATTCAGACAATTCATTGTAGCCTTGTTGGAACTTGTAACCTGTATAAGTTCCGTGAACTGACTCGTCACGAATGATTAACTTGATGATTTCAGCTACGTTAGCAAGCTTGTTGTTTCCTAAGTAATAAAGTGGTGTAAAGAATCCACTGTAGAATAGGAATGTTTCAAGCATTGTTGACGCTACTTTCATCTTCAAGGCATCTCTACTTTGATAGATTTCGTTAATTTTTTTCGCTTTGAATTGTAAGTATTCATTATTGTTTGTCCATTCGAAAATATCTTCGATTTCTGCTTTTGTATGCAATGTACTGAAGATTGTTGAATAACTTTTCGCGTGAACAGATTCCATAAATTGAATATTGTTCCAAACCGCTTCTTCATGTTGAGTGCGCACGTAATCTTTCATTAAGCTTGCACCTTCTTCTGATTGAAGCGTATCTAATAATGTTAATCCACCGAACACTTTACCCACAACATCTTTTTCTGCAGGTGATAAAGTTCTCCAGTCGTCTAAGTCGTTTGATACTGGGATACGTGTATCTAACCAGAATTGCTCCGTTAGTTTTTCCCAAGTTAATTTATCGATCATGTCTTCAACTTGGTTCCAGTCAATCGCTTTATAGTACTCTACTGGTTGTGTAGATTTTTGAGAAAGAATCTCATTGAAATATCGTTTTGTACTCACGAGCTTATGTCCTTTCTTTCGTATTCCCATTAAATGCTGCAGCTTTCACAAGCATTACTTCCGATTTCATCGTTGTTTTCTGTAAATGTACGTACATAGTAGATTGACTTGACGCCTTTATTCCACGCATAGTGACGTAAAATGTTTAAGTCACGTGTTGTCATCTTGTTTGTACGTCCTTCTTTCCATTCATATAATCCTTCAGGAAGTTCTGAACGCATGAAGAGTGTCAAACTCATTCCTTGGTCGATATGTTTTTGAGCCGCTGCGTATACATCGATTACTTTACGCATATCGATATCGTACGCTGATTTGTAGAATGGTAAAGTGTCATTTGATAAGAATGGAGCTGGGTAATAAGTCTTACCAGTCTTCTTCTCTTGACGTTCTTCAATTAAACGAGTGATTGGGTGTAATGAAGCACTTGTTTCGTTTACGTAGCTGATTGAACCAGTTGGCGCAATTGCTAAACGGTTTTGGTGATATAATCCACCGCTCATCACATCTTCTTTTAATTGTTTCCAATCTTCTACAGTTGGAATTGGAAGTTTTTCAAAGATTTTCTTCACCTTTTCAGATTGAATTTGTACCTCTTCAGCAATGTAGCTATCGAAGTATTCACCTGTTGCGTATTTAGAACGTTCGAACCCAACGAATGATTTACCACGTTCTTTAGCAATCTTGTTACTTGCTTTCAAAGTGTAGAAGTTCAACATTCTGAAGTATAAATCAGTTGCTTCGATAGACTCAGGTGAGCCATATTCCATTTGATTTAATGCAAAGAATGTGTGTAATCCCATCGCTCCTAGACCGATAGTATGTGCTTTGCTGTTTCCATTTTTAACAGTTGGAACAGCATCGATACTTGAGTGGTCTGTTACGAATGTTAACGCACGAACCGCTACATCTACAGAACGTTCGAAGTCAGGAGATTTCATTAAGTTCACGATGTTTGTTGAACCTAAGTTACAGCTAATATCTGTTCCTAAGTGTTCATATTCTTGAGCATTGTTAATGACTGAAGGCTCTTGAACTTGTAGGATTTCAGAACATAAATTACTCATAATAATCTTTCCATCGATTGGATTTACACGGTTTGCTGTATCGATGTTCACCACATATGGATATCCAGATTCTTGTTGTAATTTACTAATTTCATTTTCTAAGTCACGCGCACGTAATTTAGATTTGCGGATTTCAGGGTTATTCACCATGTTGTCATATTCTTTAGTGATGTCCACATATGAGAATGGCACACCATAAATACGTTCCACATCGTATGGGCTGAATAAGTACATAATGTCGTCGTTTTTGATTAATTCATAGAATTTATCTGGGACAACAAGACCTAGTGATAATGTCTTCACACGCACTTTTTCATCCGCATTTTCTTTTTTCGTAGATAAGAACGATACGATATCTGGGTGGAATACGTTTAAGTAAACCGCACCGGCACCGTTACGTTGACCTAATTGGTTTGAGTAGCTGAAACTATCTTCTAATAATTTCATAATTGGAACAACACCGCTTGATGCATTCTCAATTTTCTTGATTGGGTCACCTGCTGCACGAACGTTAGACAAGCTTACCCCTACTCCTCCCCCAATTCTTGATAATTGAAGAGCTGAGTTGATTGTACGACCGATACTGTTCATATCGTCTGTTGTTTGAATTAAGAAACATGAAACAAGTTCCCCACGACGTTTTCTTCCGGCATTCAAGAATGTTGGTGTTGCTGGTTGATAGCGTTGTGTAATCATTTCTTCCGCTAAATCATGTGCTAATTGCTCATCGCCATCTGCTAAGAAAAGAGCGTTAAATACAATACGATCTTCAAAACGTTCTAAGTAACGTTGACCATCGTTTGTCTTCATTGCATATTGTTTGTAGAACTTAAACGCAGACATAAATGAACGGAAACGGAATTTTTTCTTGTACGTTTCTTTCATTAATTTCTTAACGAATTTACGGTTGTATTTCCCTAAAAATTCTGCTTCTAAATAATCGTGTTCGATTAAGTAATCGAGTTTTTCATCTAATGTATAGAAGAAAACTGTATTTGGGTTAACGTGTTCTAAGAAGAACGCACGAACCGCTTCACGATCTTTATGCAATGGAATTTTCCCATCAACTGGACGGTTTAACTCATTGTTTAATGCGAAGTATGTAACTTCTTGAGTCTTGTTAATTAATTTTGGACTATCCAATCTCTCTCACCTTTTCTATTAGTATTTGTACATCTTTATCTGTACCTTGATTTTCAAAGCAGTGCAGCAACGGAACCTGGTATTTAGCCGCTAACGCTCTGGCATTGGAACAAAAGCTCGTATTGAAATTGCGATTCCCTGAACCGGCAACCCCTTTTAATAGCGCGCGATTCTCGCCAAAATCAATAAATTCATAAAAAAAATTCGCCAATTGCTCTCCATAAGTTGGTGTAATGACGATATAAGGTTCTTCCATTTGTACTGTAGAATTTTTCTTAGAAATCTCGATAAAATCCCAGTCCAATTTTTTTACGAATTGTCTTGTCTTTCCAGTTAGCGATAAATAAACGACTTTCACAGTTACTCCATTTCTGAATTCGAAATACAGCTAAATGCATTTCTAGCTCACTTGAAACTCACGAGACTAATTATATCCAGCCTAGAAGTTTTTTGCAACATTTTAACAACATTTTGTATTGTTTTTTTTACGAAACACAAAATATAGTGACTCTTACTACCTACCCCCGACATTTAGTGTACGCGAAAAATCAAGTAAAATGATTGACAGAAACAGTTGACGACTGTAGACTAAACCTGTAGAAAGGAGTTCTATTTATGACAGAATTTCAACCAATGAGCCCTTCTGAGCGTCAAATTATGCGTGTTCTATGGGCAAATCCAAACAGCACAAGCGGATATATTATCGAACAATTGCAACGCTCATTTTCATGGAGTGACTCGACGATTAAAACCCTCATTATCCGTTTAACCAAAAAAGGATATATTCAAATCGATGACAGAAAGAAACCATTCCACTACTCGGCAACGATTTCTGAGAAAGCACAACTCGACCAAGAGACCGATGTTCTTTTAGATCAAGTTTGTCATAAACAGAATGGAAATTTATTACATACACTGATTGATAAAGCGACTTTGAGCCAAGATGACATTCAAGATTTAATGAACGCCTTAAAAGACAAAGCAACCACTGCTCCAACTACGGTTGCATGTAACTGCCTACCAGGCCAATGTAATTGCCATCACCATCATCATTAAAACAAAAACCTATTGCTTAAAGCCACCAGACTCTATGCAATAGGTCATTTTTTATTACGATTTCAAATAGTCTTTCGCATCTTTAAAGAAGCTTGCAATAATCATGACAATAATAATCCCAATTGGAAGTGCCGCGATAATCGCAACAGACTGTAAGTTATACATTGAGTTTTCTGAGAAAATCAACGCGATTGGGAATAAGATAAATACGAGTGACCAGAACATGCGGACACGTTTATCACTACCATGCGTGTGCTCTAATTCTTTGTATGAATAAGCAGACACTACAAGTGTTAAGGCATCGAATGTTGTCGCGTAGAAAGCAATCATCGTTACAGCCAGTAATAATAATCCAATGTTAGCTAACGGCATGGTATCAAAAATTTTCAAAATAGCTGCCGCATAATCTGCGTTATTACTTAGAATACCAGTAATATCCAAGCCATGTTTTAACTGTTGCGCTAAGCCATAGTTTCCAAGGATGATAAACGCCGTAAATGTCCCCGCAATCCCCCATGCGTATCCACCAAGAACGGTATTTTTAACGGTACGTCCTTTTGAAATACTACCGATAAAGAACGGTGTAGCCACACACCAAACCATCCAATAAGACCAATAATAGATTGTCCATTTTTGTGGGAAGCTTGTTTCACGAAGCGGATCAAGCCATGTAGACATTCCGATAAAGTTTTGGACAAGGTTCCCAATAGCGCTAAACCCTGTTTCTAAAATATAAACTGTTTCTCCACCGAAGAATAAGAAATATCCGAGTAAGGCGAAGAATAAATACGTACAGATGGCAGCTAATTTTGAAACTGCGTCCATTCCAAGCATTACAGTACTTGTATATACGGCTGCAATTAATAAAAGAACTACAATTGTAATAATCTTCGAATTTTGAATGCCAAACACTTGGCTCATCGCTGCTGAAAGAAGCGGAGTCGCAAGTGAGAATGTTGTAGCAGTACCAGCGATTAACGCGAAGATGGCAATCAAATCGATGGTTTTTCCCATCCAACCGTCAACTTTGTCTCCAAGAAGTGGACGACAAGCTTCAGAGAATTTTTGTTTCTCTACTTTACGATTATGCAACATAAATCCAAAGGCCACCGCAAGCATGATGTAGAAGCTCCATGCGATTGGTCCCCAGTGGAATAATGGGAATGTTGACGCCCATTTTTGAACACTACCGAGCTCACCAAGATAAGATTCTTGTGCGTATAATGCCCATTCGATCATCGCATAGAACACGATATCTGCTGCCATCGTAGACGTAAAAATCATCACACCCCATTTAAAGTTGGAATATTCGACTTCACTATCTTCGCCACCAAGAACGATTTGGCCGTATTTTGAAAAAGCCACATACACACTACAAAGGAAAACACCCACCGCAAGCATTGCGTAGTAAATACTGAATTGGTCGCCTAAAAAGCCACGAACACCTTCAAGAACCGCTGAACTGGCATCTGGAAATATCATAAAGAGAATTCCTAACACTACTACTCCAAATAGCGGTACAAGCGTTGCGACCCAGTCAATCTCGTCGCGAAGATTTTTCTTTTCTACTTCATTATTCATGATTTGCCTCCTCTAGAACACTCTTGTAAGAGTCATCTACTGCTACTAATTCTTCAAGGCTATCGATTTCAACGATATCCCCTTCTTGCATTGGATAAATTCCCATTTCATATTCATCTGGGTAGCAGAACATCGCTACATCATCCCAGTAAATATCATGGTTTTTCTTTTCTTCAAATTCGATTTCAAGATGACGTTTTAACTGTTGCCCGTCTTCTTTCGTCCAACGAGAAATGCTAAATAATTGCCATCCCTTCTGTCCTCCAGTACGGCTACAGCTCGTAACGACTCCATTGTCATCCACTTGCATCAACCATTCGTCGGTGCCATTTTCTACTGGAATACACGCATATCCTGAACGTGTAAACTCTGGATGTAGAATTTCACTGTTGTAGATTAATTGGTCGCCATCTAGAATAATCACTTCTTCTAAATGGTCACGAACTACATACAGTGATGAAATATTATTAGCGACATCAAAGTATGGATTTTCAACGATGTTAATTTCTGGATAGTCTGCTTTAAGTTCAGCAAACTTCTCTTTCAAGTAACCTACCACGACATAAATTTCATGGATTCCTTGTTCATGAAGCGCACCAATGACAGTGTCAATCATTCGTTTCCCATTTACTTTTACAAGCGGTTTTGGAATGGCATTTGTAATTGGGCGCATTCTTGTCCCTTTACCCGCAGCCATAATAATCGCTCGTTTTACTGTATTTGTCATTATTTTTCCTCTTTTGCTAATTCTTCTTGCACAATGTGGTAGAAATCTTTGGCATAACGATATTGCATTAATGAGTACTCACCAAAGTCAACGCCGAGTGTACGTTTGTACTCGCACCAGTTACTCCACAGCATCCCGCTAATCGCCATATACGCATAGATTTTTACACGTGTCATCTTCTCGCATTTTCCTTCGAAATAAAGGTCGATTAGTGCATCTGACTGCTTGCGGTCATATCCTGCATAAATACAGAACATCGCAATATCGATATGCGGGTCTTGCATTCCAGCGTATTCCCAGTCAATCAGACGAATATCTCCTTCTTTTGTAAATAAGAAGTTGTCATAGACTGAATCGATATGGCTTAATACGGGCTCTGCTTTATATTTTTCAACGAAGCTCTTTAGCCCTAGAATTTTCTTCTGCACTTCAGCATGGTCTTTATAATAAGAAGATTGACCATTCCATAAGCTTTGATAAAACTCAATTTGCTTAAATGGATCGAAAGTATGCTTCACTTTTAATTTCGACTGATGGAACTCACGTAATTTTGCCATACAGCGCTGTAAGTCTTCTTTATTCGTGCTATCGCATGAACGAGCTCCTTCCAGATACGCCGTAATCTTATATCCATTGTCTGGATTCATATACACCACATCATCGCAAATTTGCTTTCCTTCTAGGACACGATACACATCTGCTTCTTCCTTACGATTGATGAGACGGTCTGTTCCCTCGCCTGGAATACGCATAATGTATTTTTGACCCTTACAAGTAAATAGGAAGCTACGATTCGTCATTCCTTTTTTCAATACTTCGATATTGACGATTTCGTCAAGCGTTACTCCTAGAGCCTTCGAGATTTGCTGCAAGGCATCCGTTTCTAAGTGCGAGGATGACTTATCGAGTTCACGAAGTTGTTCATACGTGTTGATTTCAAAGACGGTTGCGTCATCCATTAATTTTGGATACACCGTATATTTTCTATTCTCGTCTTCAAGCGTTACTTCCCAGAATGACTTCTCATGTCTTTCTTCTGCAGCCGCAGCGTTTAATTGTTTTGCCACTGCCTTTGCGTCTTTTTCTGTTAAATAACAAATGCCGTACGGACGATTTCCTTTTCCTCTTTTATCACTTGTAATGATTTCTTGTTTCTTATTCACCCTAAAGAAGCTTTGTTCCACCTCTTCTTGGCCAAGTAAATACCATGAATACAATTCATCTGTATCAAATGGAGATTCCTTACACCATAAGTCACAAGGAACGATATACGTATTGCCTAGAATGCCTGCAACACGTTGTAATGAATAGAAATTATTTTTTGTTGCATAGTCTCTATTCACGGCGAGTTTCACTTGATAGTCATCCATCAAGTACTCGTATTGTTCTTTCATAAAGCCAACAACTACAGTAATGTCCGTAATCCCTACTGCTTGTAGTTGCTTAATCAAGCGTTCAATCAGCGGCTCTTTCTTCACTTCAAGAAGCCCTTTTGGCGTTTCAGTATTGATTGGAACCATACGCATTCCAAATCCTGCAGCCAAAATAACAGCATTCTTTGGTTTATTTTTCTTAAAGAGCGTCTTCGCTTTACTTGTTAGATTGAATTTTTCATCTACAAGTTCAAGTTCTCTGAGTCGTTTTAATTCACGATTCACGAGACCAAGCGAATAGCCTGAAAACTCTGCTAATTCTCTTTGATTTTGAATATCTTGTTGTTTAATAAGTTTTAGTAAATCGAGATTTGTTTTGTTCATATTATTTACCTCTCGTATTTTTGTGAACATCATTAGTATACTTTGTTCCGTCTCAAACTGCAAGTTTTTAGTGGTAAAGAAATGTTTAAGGCCATAAAAAAAGACCAGGGAAGTAATTTTCTTCCCTAGTCAACAAAATCAATATTCAGTTGCATCGATAATATTCCTGCTTCACTCTTCAGATAGAAGCCGTATTTATCCACGCTATAATCAATGACATTGTGTTGATCAAACATCATCGCATAGTGGCTTGCAAAAGCCATTTCCCCAATATTTGTCTCAAAAATTTGGTCATACTTTTGAGGGAGAATCTCTTTTTGCTCTTTCTTTAATACCACTAAATGATATTTATCGTACACTTGGCAATGGCATCCAACCATCCCCTCATAAAAAGGGCTATCCCCATCGACATAATCCATGACAAAGAACACATCTGTTAAGCCGCGTTCTTGTAACATGGCGTCCAATTTTGTTTTTGCTGCTTCAGTAACTATAAAGTCCATGCCCATTCCTCTTCCTATCAAAAAAGGAGACCAGTGTCCCCTTCAATGATTATTGTTCTTTTGATTCTTCGTTTTCAGATTTTTTAACACGATCTTTGATAATAGCATCAAGTGATGGTGGTGTCACTTCGATATGAGTTGGTGTATTCAATACGATATCCCACTCTTCGTTTTTAATCATGTCTAATTGTGTTTGTGTTAAGATTTGAAGACGTTGACGGAAAATACGTGTTTCTTTCTTAATTAAATCTGTTTCACGGTTAATTTCTGTTGCTTTTTCAGCTGCTTCTCTCAACATTGCTTGTGCTGCTTTTTCAGCTTCAAACACGATGATTTCAGCGTCTTTACGTGCGTTTTCGCGAAGACGATCTGCTGCTTCTTGTGCAACAAGGATTGATTTATTCAATGTTTCTTGAATCGAATTAAAGTATTCTACTTTTTCTTCGTTGAATTTGACGCGTTTTTCTAAATCTTTATTATCGCGAATTAACGTTTCTAATTCTTTCTTCACTTCTTCCAAGAAGTCATTTACTTCTTCTGGATCGAATCCTTTGAATTTTGTTGAAAAATCTTTGTTATGAATATCGTTTGGTGTAATAGCCATTGAAAAATCCCCTTTATTTTTTATTCTTTTCTAGTAATCCTAGTTCTACTTTAATCTTATCTTTCTTTGTACGCCCTTCAATCTTTTGAATTTGAAGGCGACCGTATCCACGAATGGATACAATATCTAAAATTTCCAGCATAAAGTCAGGTCTGTTCTCTTCAGTCCAGTTCACCTTCACTTTACCACTTTCAATCATTTCTTTTGAACGCTGTCTTGACACATTAAATACGGAAGCAATCACCGTATCGAGTCGAAGCGAACTAACGACTGTTTGTACCGCAGTCCAATGATCCACCGGTACAATCAATTTCGTATAGTCGACCTCTTCAAGTCGGACAGTCACTTTCCCAATCTTTTCTAACTGTTGTCTGATATATTCCTTCATATTTTGAGCGCAGAATAATTGCCAGTCTTCTCCGTTTGAAATAATATCGCCAATCAAGCTACGGTCAAACCCAAGACTCATCAGTGACCCTAGAATCTTTCCATGCCCAAGTGTCGCAAATTTCTTCGGATATTGAATATGAAATAGAGCATTTTCGAAATCCTCTGAAATTGGCTCATAATATTCCGGACAAATCATACAACGTTTCCGTTCAGCATCAATATACCCGCCATCAAAATAATAACGAACATCGTCATATTGACCTACAATCGCCTCCACTATAAACTGTTGGCGCGGATCAAGATAATTCGTCAATACCGGCGCGTACTGCAAACGGACCTCTTCTACCCATTCTTCCACTAGTTTAAGAAAAGACAATTCCTCTTTTCTAAAGTGTTGTTCTACACCATTTCCCATTTTTTATACCCCAAAAATTTTTGCGACAATAAATAATAGTACTCCTACAGTAACGTAAATCGTTAAAATAGACGTTACTAATGCTAAACTATATTTTCCAAATCGTACATCTTTAAATAATGACACATACGGACGGCAACAAGCATCTAATAAGTCCGCCAAGAACATTGGAAGATATAGATGCCAATAAATATTTAATCCATAAAGGATTAGCATAAATTGATAAACCGCTGCTACTGTTGTTATCACTCTAATAATTTCTAAACCCACTAAGTTACACTCCTCTAAAATTCAGTGTGACGGAAGGTTTCAACCATCTCGTCATCAAAATTTCCTTGTACTTGGAAATTTGCAGGAGAACAGATGAAGATTTCATCTCTCACCTTTTGTACGTCTCCATTAATAGCATACGCCACACCGACCACAAAATCAATGACACGCTTTGCATCTTTTGGTTCCATACGTTTAAAGTTAATGAGCACTGCTTCGCCCTTTAAAAGCGCATCTGCAATGCGTTCTGCTTCAGAATACACGCTTGGTTCCATCACATAAATCTTAGATGTTTTCTTTACTCCCGGACTTTGGAACGGAACTACATTTGAAGTATTTCTTGAACGTGTTTCTGGAGCCGTTTGTGCTACAGGCTCTTCATAGTAATCCATTTGATCATCTTCTTCGTAGTAGTCACCTTCTGGACTTAAGAAGTTTTTTAAACTATTCATGAATCCCATTAGTCTTCCTCCCTTTCAAACCAGCTTGTACCAATTCGAATATGCGTCGCACCACATTCAATCGCTGCTTCAAAGTCTCCACTCATCCCCATACTGAGATATAACGGAGCTTCTAACCCTTCTTCCTTCTCGATTGTTTTAGCAATTTGTGCTAAACGCGAAAAAAAGAAGCGAATTTCTTCATCGCTTGCGTCAAATGGTGCCATCGTCATCAAACCAACAATACGAATCTTCTCATATTGTTTGCTTGCTCTATAAGCATCCAGTGCCTCTTCAGGTGTGAATCCATGCTTCGATTCTTCCCCAGAGACATTAATTTCTAGCATACAATCTAATGGGTGCTCGAGACGTTTCTCAATCTCATCCATAATCGAAAGACGGTCAATCGCATGAAATAAATCGATACGATTTATGACTTGCTTCACTTTTCGTTTTTGGAGTGGCCCAATTAAATGCCAGATAATGTCCTCTTGCGGAAATTGTTCTTGTCGTTCTAATAGTTTTTCGACACGATTCTCCGCAAAATGTCGAAATCCTAAATCGTACATTTCTTGAACTTCGCGAGCGGTACGATTTTTCGTTACAACAATCGGACAAACTTCCGTAGATAGTCTATGAACTTGGTTACAAGAAGATGCAACCAAGTTCATAATACGACTTACATTCTGTTTAATGATACTCATTAATTTCTGTTTCTTTTTCTGAAGAATGGCGGAGTATCTAATCCATCATTTTCAGTTTGTTTTGGCTCAACTGGAGCTTCTACAAAGTTACTTTGTGCGAATGGTGAATCTGCTTCAGTTGAAGAAGTAGTTTCACGTACAGTTGTTTCGCGACGGATATCCCAGTCTCCAAATAAATCTTTCTCAGGTTTCTTTTCTTCCACTGGTTGTGGTTTTGAAGGAACTTGTTTTTCTTGGAAAGTTTGAGGGTTATTTCCTAAATCTTTACGAGTTGCTGTGCTATTCGCGAATGGTGAACGACTAGCGCGCGTTGCTGACTTTTTTTCGTGCTTACGCTCCTCATCGATACCTGTAGCGATAACAGTAACGATCACTTCATCGCCTAAGTTTTCGTTGATTGAAGTACCGAAGATAATGTTTACTTCACTTGTTGAAGCTGCTGCAACGATATCAGAAGCATCTTGTGCTTCGAATAATGTTAAGTCAGATCCACCAGTGATGTTTAATAGGATTTGTTCTGCTCCATCGATAGATACTTCTAATAATGGAGAAGAAATAGCTTTCTTCGTAGCTTCTGCAGTACGGTTTTCACCACTTGCAACACCAATACCCATTAATGCTGAACCTTGATCTTTCATCACTGTCTTCACGTCAGCGAAGTCCAAGTTTACGTAACCTGGTGCAGTGATTAAGTCAGAGATCCCTTGAACCCCTTGACGTAATACGTTATCTGCTTCACGGAAAGCTTCTAACATAGGAGTCTTTTTATCAACGATTTCTAATAAACGGTTGTTTGAAATTGTTACTAATGTATCTACGTTTGCTTTTAATTGTGCAACACCTTCTGCAGCGTAGCGACCACGTTTTGGTCCTTCGAAGCTAAATGGACGTGTAACAACACCCACTGTTAATGCGCCTAATTCTTTCGCAATACGAGCAACAACTGGTGCAGCACCTGTACCAGTACCGCCACCCATACCAGCAGTAACGAAGATTAAGTCTGCTCCAACTAAAGCTTCGCGAATTTGTTCTTCACTTTCTTCAGCGGCTTTAAGACCGATTTCAGGTAATGAACCTGCACCTAAACCTTTTGTAAGTTTTGGTCCTAATTGAATTTTAGTTTCTGCTTCTGAGTTTCTTAATGCTTGAGTATCTGTGTTAGCTACGATGAACTCTACACCTTGTACTCCTTCTGAAATCATACGGTTAACAGCGTTGTTACCAGCACCACCAACACCAATGACTTTAATGACTGCGCCATCTAAATTTGTATCGAATTCGAAATCCATTATATTTCCTCCTTGGTTCTCATCTTAATTTTCGTCAATAAACATTTTAAAGAAGTTCTTCACTTTCGCTCCAAACCCTTGTTCTTCACCAGTTGGTTCTTGTTCATACTCTTGTGGTTGTTGAACAGGAGCCGTTGGTTGTACTTGTACAGGAGCACTTTGAGGTGTGCTTTGTACTGGGCGTGGTTCCGTTACCGGTTTGCCCTTTTGAGCAATACGGTGAACATCATCTAAGCTTGCAGCATATTTGATTAATCCCATACTTGTTGCGTAAATAGGATTTCTCATGCCCATTTGTTCTGGAATATAAGTTTTCACTTGAACTCCGAAGATTTCTTGTGCTAACTCTTGAACTCCTGCTAATGAAGAAGCTCCACCTGTTAACACGATTCCTCCTGGAAGTTTTAAAGCTTCCACTTGGTCTAATGCACGTTTAACAGTTTCAAATGTTTGAACCACACGTGCTTCGATGATTTCTGATAAGTAATGTTCATCTACTTTAACTGGGTCCTTCTTACCAATTGTTTCTACTGGGAAGAATTCATCAGCACTAGTTTCTGATGAAATTGCATATCCGTATTCACGTTTAATGCGTTCTGCATTTTCAAAGCTTGCATTCAAGATGATTGAGATATCTTTTGATACGAAATCTCCACCTTCTTGATCCACGAATGAGAATTTCAATTGGTTATCGTGCATTACTGACGCACTTGTTTGTCCGCCACCCATATCGATAAGGACTGTACCAAATTCTCTTTCTCCTGGTGTTAATGCTACTTGGCTAATCGCTAATGGTTGAATCACCATTTCTTCGATATTTAAGCCCGCTTTGTCAATACAACGTTTAATGTTATGTACAATCGTCTTAGGACCGGTAATCATGCTCGCAAACAATTCAAGACGAACACCAATCATTCCGCGTGGGTCTTTAATTCCATCAAATCCATCTACGATAAATTCTTCTGGAATCACAGAGATGATTTCACGTTCAGGTGCTACTGAACGAACTTTCGCTGCGGAAATAACATTGTACACATCCACATCTGTAATTTCTCTATTTTCACTTGATACGGCAATCATACCGTGGCAAGGTTCGATTGAGATTTGATTACTTGGAATTCCAACGATAACATCCTTGATTTGAATGTTTGATTTTTGTTCTGCTTGACGAACTGCTTTGCGAATAGATTCAACTGTTTCGTCAATATCAACGATGACTCCACGGCTTAATCCTTCTGATTTTTCATTGCCGACTCCAATAATATTTAATTGCCCTCTGACATATTCAGCTACTACAACCTTTATTGAAGTGGTTCCAATATCTAAACTCACATAAATTCCCTGATTTTTCACGTTTATTGAAACCTCCTATACGATTCATTTCTATTTCATTTTTTAAAGTTTATTGATAAGTGATACTCCCTATATTTTAACATAATTTTGTTCACTTAAAAAAACATATGAGCGAGTTTTAAGACTTTTTTATTGAACTGTCGTATCTGGTGTGAAATAGATTCCCACTTCCATATCCACAGTTCCTTTTTTCCCATTCAATTGCTTCGTAATTGATGGATAATACCCTAATTTATCTCCGATATCTTTCAGATTTCCGATGACACGATTTCCATCTTTCATCTTTAGATAAATCTTTTGGTGATTTTTTGTATCGTTTGGATATTGAATCTCTACGATTTCACGAATCACACTTGCTGGAACTTTCTCCAGTTGTTTTGCGAGTGCTTGATATTGCGAGTCATCTGTAAACATATACAATAATGGATAATCCTTCGGCGTTGCATCGGCCTCTACTTCAATGATTTGACCATCTGCTAAAAGCTCATAGTGCTTATCATCGCTTTGGTAATAGCCCACCGCTGGATTTTCTTCAATATTCAAACGCATTTTATTCCATGCCACTAATTGTACGGAAGCATCCTTAATTTTTGGACTAGCATTTTTTAACAAGTTAGCTGTACGGTAACGATTCGCTAAAATTGTCCATATGCTTTGTCCCTTGGTGATACCGTCGTTTTCTTGGACCAATTCCACTGGAACTTGATTCAATCCGACAACTTCAATATCAGACACTTTCGAAAGTGGTGAAATAAAGTAAATACTCCATCCCGCACAAACAATAAAAATCCCTTTTAAGAGTGTTGCATTCGTAATACCTTGTGACTTTGGTTTCGTCTTTTTAGGCTTTGGTTCCTTTTTCTTTTTCACCTTTTTTACAGGTTCTTCAGGAACAGTTTGCTCTACTCTTGGAGAATTTTGTTGTGCTAACTCCCAAGGTGTTAGTTCACGTGGAGGAGTTTGTTGTGGTTTCTTTCGATTAAACATATTCTCCTCCTTAATCCTTATTTCACTAGAGAATGAATAATTGTTTCAAGTCGACTTGACGCATCTGTAATTCCCAATGCCTTTGAATTTTCAGCCATTTCTTTACGTTTGGCTTCATCGTTCATAATACGATCGATTTCAGTGACTAAACTTTCACCGTTTAAGTCTTTTTCTAAAATCATCGTTGCGGCGTCACGTTCTACAAGTGACATCGCATTTGCTTCTTGGTGATTTTCAGTTACATACGGACTTGGAATTAAAATACTTGGCAAGCCAAGTGCTGTTAATTCAATCAATGTAGTTGCTCCACTTCTGCAAACAACGAGGTCTGTGTTTTGGAACATTTGCACCATATTATTAATATATGGTAAAACTGTGATATTTTGCAATGGTTTTTTCAAACTTGTAATGAGATTGTTGATTTTGTCATAATGCACTTGTCCAGTGACCATGACTACTTGATAATCTTTTTTCTCGAATTCTTCAAGTGCTTCGATAAATGATTCGTTCATGCGAAGCGATCCACGACTTCCACCGAAAATCAATACGATTGGTTTTTCTTTTTGAATACCAATAGATGCTAAGTAAGAATCATCTTTTTGAGCATTGGCTAACTCTTGCCCACGAGGATTTCCTGTCATGACCACTTTATCTTCGTATTTTGCAAAGTCTTTACGAACTGCATCGAAGCAAATCGCAATTTTAGAAACTTTACGGGCTAAGAATTTATTCGTAATTCCAGCTAAACTATTTTGCTCATGAATAATCGTTGGAATTCCCATGTTTGCTGCCGCGTATAACACTGGCGCACATACATATCCCCCAGTACCGATAACGATATCCGGTTTGAATTCTTTCACGATTTCTTTTGCTTTAAAATAGCTTGTACAGAAATACCATAATGTCTTGAAGTTTTCTAGAGACAACGAACGAACGATTCCTTGAATCTTAATCGTTTTAAAATCATATCCCGCTTTTGGAACGATGGTACTTTCTAATCCACGTTCAGTCCCCACATAAAGAAACTCTGTTGAAGGGTCTTGTTCTTTCAAATAATTCATTAAGGAAAGAGCTGGATAAATATGACCACCCGTTCCTCCTCCTGAAACTAATACTCTCATCTTTTTTCTCCTATATATTACAGTTTTTCTACTGCTTCAATGAAACAATCACCGCGAACTTCAAAGTTGGCAAATTGATCCCAACTTGCGCATGCTGGTGAAAGTAATACAATTTCTCCCTCACGACTAGCTGCATACGCTTTTGGCACTGCTTCTTCTAATGTTTCTACTACGGTTACTGGAATAGATAGTTTTTCAGCAGTAGCTTTTAACTTCTCTTTTGTTTCCCCGTAAACGACCATTTCACGGACATTTCCAAGAGAGGATTCTAATTCCTCAAAACCATTTCCACGATCAAGTCCGCCAGCAATTAATACAACAGATTGATTTATAAAACTACGTAACGCTGTTTGTGTTGCAATGATATTTGTTGCTTTTGAATCATTGTAGAATTTACGACCTTCAATAGTCTTCACATATTGTGTACGGTGTTTTACTCCATGGAATGAACGAACCGCTTTTTCGATTCCTTCGTTTGTTGCACCTTGTAATTTACTAATGGCAACCGCCGCCAACACGTTCTCCACATTTTGAACGCCCGGTACTTGAATCGCTTCAAGTGGCATAACTGCTTCTCCATTAAAGTAAATCGTAGTTTCATCAGCATAAGCTCCGTGTTCTAACACAGATTTGCGGCTGAATGGAACTAATGTTGCTTTTGTATGATCTTTAATAAACTCATATAACTCTGGGAAATCCGCATTATAAACGAGGAAATCCTCTTCTGTTTGATTTTTAGTAATTTGTAATTTTGCTTTTACATACTCTTCTCGAGACCCATGATAGTCTAAATGAGCGCAAAAGATATTCACGATACACGCTACTTTAGGTCGAAACTCTTCAATTCCCATTAATTGGAAACTTGATAATTCAGTGACATAGATATCCGAATCTTTTGAATCACCTGCAAGTAGGGATAAAGGAACACCAATATTCCCGCAAGCAAAGGTTCTTCTTTCAGGGAATGACTCTTTTAACATAAGGTTCGTTAATGTTGTCGTTGTTGTTTTCCCATTTGAACCAGTAATTCCAAGAACGGTTCCTTCCATGACACGTTGTGCAATTTCGATTTCCGTATAAACAGGCAATCCTTTTTCAACAGCTTTTGCTACTAATGGATTTGTATAAGGAATCCCTGGGTTCTTCACAACGAAATCAACGGGCTCATCGAGTAGTTCTAGTGGATGTCCTCCTGAAACTACTTTAATCCCTTCAGCAACTAACCCTTGTGCGTCTACACTTTCCTCAAGTGGTGTTCTATCATTTACTGTTACATCCGCGTGTAACTGGTGTAATAGTTTTGCTACACTCACTCCACTCTTTGCAAGTCCAATGACTAGTACTTTTTTATTTTCAAATGCATGTGTATTCCGCACAATGATTCCTCCAATTTTTCTTTTTTAATATGTATATGGAGAAAGGCTGGGCAAAAATGACCAGCTCTCCTAATAAAATATGTTAATTCTCTTAAAAGACAAATGCAACGATTAAACCTGCAATAAGTCCGATTGCACTAAACACAGAAACAATCTTCACTTCTTTCCAACCACTCATTTCAAAGTGATGGTGAATTGGACTCATCTTGAAGATACGTTTGCCTGTTAGTTTAAATGAACCCACTTGTAAAATAACGCTAAGTGTTTCCCCAACAAAGATGATTCCTACAAGTAATAATGTCCATTCTTTATGAAGCATAATCGAAATGATGGCAAGTCCTGCACCAAGAGCTAATGAACCAACATCTCCCATGAAGACTTTGGCTGGTTTCCAGTTATACACTAAGAATCCAAGAAGCCCGCCGACTACACAGAAGCAGAAAATTGCGATCGAATGTTGCGCTGCTCTATATGCCATAACTCCATAAATACCATATGCAATAATGTTCGTAGATGCTGCTAACCCATCTAATCCATCTGTTAAGTTAACTGCGTTCGAAAATCCTGCAATCCAAATGATTGTAAATAACGCAAACAAGATAATACTGTTTACTTCACCAAAGATTGGAAGGTAGATTAATGGTGCATTCCCACTTAAAAGGAAAAGTACAACGAAGATAGCTGCTCCAATTAATTGTAATCCAAATTTTTCGTGACTCTTTAACCCTTCGTTTTGTTTTTTAAACACTTTAATAAAGTCGTCTAAGAAACCAATTGTTCCGAAGAAGGCAAAACCAATAACGCCACTTAATAAGACGAAATTGAAGTGTCCAAATACGGCTCCAACAATTAAACTAGAAATACTAATCATACAAAGGAACACAAGTCCACCCATTGTTGGAGTTCCACTTTTGGCTTTATGCCATGATGGACCTTCATCTAATGTTGTTTGACCTAATTGTTTCATCTTCATATATTGAATGAAATGTGGTTCGGCAATGACTGTCGCAAGGAACGCTAAGCCGACTGATAAAATGACTTCGATCATAATCTTCTCCTTCTTCTACTCGTGATGTTGAAAGCCTAATGCTTCTAAACTTGCAATAACTGTTTCTACTTCATTATATGGAATATACTCATCACCGATTACTTGATAAGGTTCTACACCTTTACCAGCGAATAATAGGATATCCCCTTCTTGTGCGATTTCTAAAGCACGTTTTACCGCACTTTCTCGATTATCAATGCATTCATAAGCAGTTTGTTCATCTTTTCTTCCTGCTAGAATTTCTGCATAAATCTTTTCAAGCGGTTCATGTCTTGGATTATCTGCTGTTAAAATCACATAATCGGATTTATCAAACGCAATTTCTCCAAGCTCAGGACGCATACTTGAATCACGGTTACCACCGCTATGACCCATGATTGTAATCACTCGATTTACTTTCACTTTTTCAAGTGTTTCAAGCACATTTTGTAACCCATCAGGTGTATGTGCAAAGTCGATAATCACTTGGAATGGTTGTCCTTGTTGAATCAACTGCATACGACCACCCACACCAGGGAAACGTTTCATTCTGCTTACAGCTCGTTCAAGCGAAATCCCATTCACGACCGCCACTGCAAAAGCAGCCAAAACATTATAGACATTAAAGAGTCCAATCATCGGAATCACAACTGGAAGCTCTTGTCCATTCATTGTTACTGTAAATGAAGTCGTCGCTCCGTTTGTTTGAACGTCCGTTGCACGGATATCCGCTTTTTTACTAAATCCATATGAAATCACTTCGCAAGGAGTTGAGTATGCGAATTGTTCATAGTGCTCTTCATCAATGTTTAGAATTGCAACACGTGGTTTTCCATTTTTAGAATGGTTTCCAAGTTGCGAGAATAGTAAACTTTTAGCATGTGCATAGTTTTCCATTGTTTTATGCAAATCTAAATGCTCATGCGTCAAGTTTGTAAATACTGCCACATTATAGTCAATTCCCCACACACGACCTAATTGAAGGGCGTGAGAAGAAACTTCCATAATACAAGTATCTCCACCGATTTCTTTCACCTTTTGCAATGTTTCATGCACGGTTAAGATTTCTGGCGTTGTATTTCTTGTTTCAATACGTTCATCACCAATTTTACGATACATCGTTCCAATCAGCGCGGTTGGTTTTCCTAATTCTTCTAATAAATAGTCCACCATATGCGTTACAGTTGTTTTCCCATTCGTTCCTGTAACTCCAATCATATTTAATGATTCAGATGGATACCCGTAAAAATGGTTTGCAAAGAGGGTCATCACACGTGTCACATCTTTGACATAAATCACAGGTGAATCTCCCACTTGATCTTTGATAGATTTCGAAGCCACGAACACACTTGCTCCTAGCTCTTTTGCCTTCCCTGCAAATTGATGCCCATCTACCGTTACACCTTCGATACAGAAAAACATAGTATTGGGCACAACTTTACGCGAATCTTGTGCTAATTTTTCTACAGTGATGTTCTCTACGGAACCTTCCACTTCTTTAATGACTAACAAGTCCGCTAGTTCTTTCGCAAACATGTTCTTCCTCCTTCTTTTACTCTGAGAGTCTAGAGTATTCTAGGCTTCTCTTCATTAATGGATTGAAAATTTCTTTAATAATTTGGTTTCCTGTTACAGCTACTCGTGGTTGTTTCACTGTGATATATAGGATATATTTTGGATCATCATATGGTGCAAACCCTACAACAGAGAAAATATAGTTATTTCCGTTTGAGTAGTATTTACCTGTTTCCGGATTGATGAATTCAGCCGTCCCTGTTTTAGCTGCGACTTTTTCTCCATCAATATTAAAATCATAGGCTATTCCGTTTTTCATACGAGTTGCTTCATATAAAAACTGAAGAGTTTTCTTCGCAGTTTCTGGACTAATGACTTTTCCTAAAGCTGTTGTTGGATTTGGGGTTTCTTTTCCAGTATCAGGATCTGTTAAATGGTCAACCAAACGTAACTTCTGCATTTGACCACCATTGGCAATGGCAGTGAAAGCTTGCATCATTTGATAAGGTGTGACCGTAATCCCTTGTCCAAAACCGGTTGATAATTGTTGTAAGTAAGAGTTGAATGGGTTTGACCCTGAAACTTCATTTGCAAAACCTGAGTTCGTTGATTTCCCAAAGCCAAACGCTTCTAAATATTGCTTCCACTTTTCGACACCAATTTTTTGGATGATGTGAACGAAAGCAACGTTACTTGAATGGGCTAACCCTTCTAAGTATGTAATGGTTCCCCAACCTACTTTATTATAGTCTCGAACTAAATCGGTATAAATTTTTACACTTCCTGATTTGTATTTTTCATTTGGATCAAAGACCCCTTCATTAATCGCTGCAGCGAGTGCCAACACTTTCATTGTTGAACCAGGCTCAAAAGCTTGGTCCATCAATAAATTGTTCCATTGAACATTAATACCCTCTTTTGTTGTTGAGTTATATGTTGGACGTTGTGTTGCCGCAATAATGTTTCCCGTTTTAGGATCAACAAGCATTGCCGTCATTTGTACCGGTTGATAGTTTTTATCGGCTTGGCTAACAAGTGATTCCAAATAAGTTTGCAATCGTTTATCAATCGTTAAGGTAAGGTTCATCCCGTCTTTAGGTTGTTTTGTAACTTTTTCTGTATCGGTAATCACATATCCATTTCCATCTACAGAATATTCGACTTCGCCCGCAGTCCCCGTTAATTGTTCATTATAAAGACCTTCAAGCCCAGTCTTCCCTACTAGAGTAGTAACTGTTTTGTTATCGACTGTTTCTTCAACAGTATCTGTATACCCGATTAAATGAGAAGCAAAGATTCCATTAGGGTAGTAACGAGCTGGACTTTCTGAGAACTTAACTCCAGGAAGTTTTTCAGCTTCAATCGCTTCCTTATCTTGAACCGACAAATTCTTACCGGCGCTTCCAAACTCTACTTGAGAGACATCTTTTTGACTTAACAATTTTACAATTTCTTCTTTAGATAAAGAAATGTGTTTTGAAAGAGCTTCTGCAGTCTTATTAACGTCTGTTACATAATCAGGGTTATCTGAATCCTTACTCCACTCCGAAGTTAAGACGGCATATAAAGAATAATTCGTCGCATCTACCGCAATTGGGCTCCCACTAGCGTCGTAAATAGTACCGCGTTTTGCAGCAAGCGTGCGTTTTTGATGGATTTTATCATTGATTTCTGCACGTAAATCCACACCATGGATATTCCCTACAACCATGATTTGAAAGAACTGTACAGAAAAAATGAGAAATAAAACACCTGCGAGTCCTACTAAAATCCGGCTCGCTTGATGCCTATTTCCCGCAATGTTATTGTTTTTCGTATTTCTCATCGTCCAACATTCCTAACATTTTCTTCGTTCATCTTCAAGCCTTGTTCGTTAGCGATACGATTAACTCGGTCGTACTGAGACAATTCTTGTGTTGCCTGAAGCAATGTATTGTTTTCACGTTGAATTAATGTTGTTTGTGATTCGATATCTTGTAATTGTCTATTTTTGTTAGCCACGATCATGCTCGCTACAATTGTGATAACCGCTAAAGCTGCAATAACAAAACCAGAAACTGCTAAAAGTCGAAGTAAATCTGCTTTTTGTCTTTCTTGCGGAATCGATGTTACTTCGCGGTCTCCACGAACTAGAGGCTTTTGCGTAGGTACCGCAACATTCATTGTATCTACATATTTTTCTGCTAATGCCACTAGAATTCCCTTCTTTCTAAATTATCCTTTTATTTTACTCTTTCGATGACTCTCAATTTCGCACTTTGTGAACGAGAGTTTTCTGTAATTTCTTCAATGCTTGGTAAAATTGGCTTTTTATTCACCAATTGGAACGGAGCTTTTTCTTCCTCCGTTGGTAGAATCGGCAAGTTCTTTGGTGCCTTTTCTACTGTGCTTTGCTGTTTGAACATTGTTTTGACAATGCGGTCTTCCAAAGAATGGAATGAAATCACACTGATTCGGCCTCCCACGCCAACAACTTCAAATGCTTGCTCAAGCGAATCTTCAATCGCTGCTAATTCATCATTTACCGCGATACGAATCGCTTGGAAAATTCTTTTAGCAGGATGTCCCCCTTTTCGTCTTGCAGCAGCTGGAATACTATCTCGAATGATATCCACTAATTCACCTGTTGTTTCAATACGGTGTTGAGCGCGGATACGCTCAATATTTCGAGCGATTTGTTTCGAGAACTTTTCTTCCCCATATCGATAGAAGATACGAACTAATTCGTCATAGCTCCATTCATTTACAATCTCTTCTGCCGTTAATGGAGCACTTTGGTCCATACGCATATCGAGTTTTGCATTTTGATGGTAACTAAAACCACGTTCAATCTGATCGAGTTGTGGTGAAGATACTCCTAAGTCGTATAGAATTCCGTCTACTTTAGAAACACCTAGTTTTCCAAGTTCTTTCTTCAATTGACGGAAGTTTGCGTGAATAAACGTCACTTTTCCTTCTTCGACTTCTTTAGCAAGGCGAACCTTCGCGTGATTAATAGCTTGCATATCTTGGTCAAAGCAATAGAGATGACCTGTTGTTAGTTGGCTAAGCAGGTATTGACTATGTCCAGCACCACCAAGCGTACAGTCTACGTAGATTCCGTCTGGCTTAATGGATAATGCATCTACCGTTTCATGTAGCAATACAGTGATATGTTTAAACATGGTCCCTTCCCTTTCTAAAAGCCAAAATCAATCATATGTTCGGCCAATTCTTCAAAATTCTCTTCAGTTTCAGCAATATATTCTTGCCAACGTTCTTCGTTCCAAATCTCAATACGATCATTGTTCCCGATAACGCGACAATTCTTTTCTAATCCCGCATACTCACGTAATGTTTGCGAGATATTCACACGACCTTGTTTGTCGAATTCTACTTCAATCGCAGCAGAGTTCATAAAACGTGTGAAGGCACGTGCATCTTTTTTCGACTGTGGTAAGTCTCTTAATTTCTGTTGAATGAGCTCCCATTGTTCGAGAGGATAACCGTATAAACAGCCATCAAGTCCGCGTGTCACGATAAAGGTGAAACCTAAATCTTCACGGAATTTAGCAGGCACAATCATACGTCCTTTTGCATCAATAGTATGTTGATATTCACCGATTAACATGCAGACTCCTCCATTCCAATAATTTTAGTAACCATAGTTTACCACATCCCACCACTTTTCACCACTTTTTTACCAAAAAAAGTTAAAAAAAGTTTTTTCTCCCCCAATTTGTATTTTTGAAGCACAAAAAAGCTCTTTACGATTCAATCGTAAAGAGCTTACTATCATTGATTTAATGCGTTTATTTAAAGAATCTACCCACCTGAACAAGAATAACGAGTAATCCGAAGTATAAAAATGAAATAGAAAATAATTGGTGAATGAATGGTCTTAAAACCAATTTTCCAGTCTTTAATTTAAAATAGAGTAACGCCAACCCGATCACAGCGAACCCGAGTGTGGCAAAACTAAACCATGAATATCCATATACATTCACACTGGTCGTATGTAAAACCAATAACATCATTGGCGTCATAATTTCACGAATAGTTATGAAGCGAGTCTCATTATAGAAGATTCGATTCCCAAAAACGACTGTGAAGCCGACAAAACTTAAAATAAACACTAACCATAGTACAATCTCAAAGAATAACATTGACTCACCTCCATCACTACTAGTTTACAATAGATTTCTTAAAACTCATAATATTTTTAAATGTATCAAAAATTATACGTATCATTTTTGATACAACTCTTCTTACTAAAAAAGAAAAAACCTTAGACAGCTGTCTAAGGTTTTGTAACGTTTATGATTATGCTTCTTTAGAAACAACTTCTTTTCCGTCGTATGAACCACACTCAGGACAAACGTGATGGCTCTTTCTTAATGCTCCACATGATGGGCATGCGCTCAAACCTGGAACTTCTAATTTGAAGTGAGTACGACGTTTTGCTTTTCTCGCTTTTGATGTTTTACGTTTTGGTACTGCCATTTTTGTACACCTCCTAATCAATCTTCTTTACATAATGCTTTTTACTTCTCAGTCTCATCCTTTTCGAAGAAAGACTGTAAAGACGCTAGCCTTGGATCAACCGATTGTTCTTTTTGTTGTTTGCGTCGCTCTTCAAGAGCTTCTTGCGTTACAACCTCCCAATCGTTTCCAGAAGGCATTTTATCTTCACTCAATTCCTCTTGCGATAAGACTTGTAAAGGAATTGAAAGTAAAATATGATCTTCCACAGCGGGTTCTAAGTCAACCCAATCACCATCAAGAGGCATCACAATTTCTGTTAGCTCTTTCTCATCAACTGAGTAATGGGATGGGACATATCTTTCCACAATATCAATGTGGAGTGGAACTACCACTGGCTCTAAAGACCTGGATGAAGGAAGTGTGATATCAACATCGCAAGTAAATTGCGCTACAACTGATTCGTTTTGATAAACAAGAAATCCTTTGATGTGTGCTGGCGAAACAGCAAGAATCGAATCATCTCGTCGTTTTAATGCCTCTTCCACATTAATTTCTGTATCAAAGTAATTTGGAATCCCTTGAGAATCCTGAAGTTGTTTAACTGATATTTTCACAATTTTCACCCCTAAAGCAACATACTGAATTATACTAGTTTATTGAAAGTTTGTCAAAGCTTTTTACTTTACAAGCTTGAAAAAATAGAGATTAAAAGCCTGCTTCTTGATTCACTTGAATTGGCTTAAAGACCGTAGCAGAAATTTGATTGGAAGGATTCCAGAAATCATACAATAAATCCCAACTCTCTTGGCGTTCATCTTTATGCGCTGCGTAATTGGTAATTAAATGGAATGACTCAACTTCTCTCATATTCTTCAACCATTCTTGACCTTTTGAAGTAAAGCCAAGAACAGTGCCTTGCTCAATCGGACGACTCCAATAGCCTTCTATTTCCGCTTTGGTTACACCCAGTAAAACATAAACGAGAAGTCGTTGCAACCTTGCCCAACTCCAGCGTTTGTTTTTGAGCTGTTGGAGACACTCCTCAATAGACGAAGTTGTTCGAATAACTTCTTTTAATCGGTTTTCGATTCCTTCTTCCATTTGATAAATAGCACGTAGCTCTTCATCGGTACTCCTTAAAACGATACTCTTCAAGAGTGGCCAATAAGAACTCCAATCGTTTTGATACTCCTCTTCATCAAATCGTACATAGGATAGTTGTGCTCGTAACACTTGATCATCACGATTTTCTTTTAATGCTTTTCGTAAGGCTGTTCCACTCGCAAAAGCTGTCTCTTCTAATGCATCATCCAAATGCCCACTTCCTACTCGTGTAATGGGAACAATCTGCATCGGATCTTCACTCTTAGCATTTTCAACGGCGTAGGCCAGTCCTAATTGTTGGTTTGGTGACTGCAACGCTTCTACGAGTGCACTTTCTTCTCCAAACTTTTTCATAGCTAACTGCGTTAATTGATTTGCAAAAGTAAATGAACGGTTCTCTTCTACAAAACGGCTAATTTCTTTTTCGATCGCTTGTCGCTGAGATACAGCTTCTTCGAAAAAAGCCTCATCCCCACCTTCAGAGCCGAATGCTAAAGAATCGCATCCCACCTTTTGCAAGATTTCTACAGCACCCCTTGCAAAAAGATCTGTTGCTTGACAGCTCACCGCAGTTGGCATCTCAATCACAACGTCGGCTCCGTTTTGAAGCGCGACTTTTGCACGGCTCCATTTCTGCTCGATGGCAGGTTCGCCTCGTTGCACCCAGTTTCCGCTCATCACCACTACAATGACATCAGCCCTCGTTTTTTTGCGGGCTTGTTCTAAAAGATAAGCATGGCCTTGATGAAATGGATTAAATTCTGCGATTACTCCACATACCTTCATACACAAGCCTCATTTCACCGCTTGGAAGAACCAACGCGGACTCGTTTCTTGTACTTCGCTTTGCCCGAATTCAGCCTTCACTTTGATATTTGTAAAACCAACCATTTCCAATGCTGCTTTGTACATTTCAATTGGGAAAGTTTGTTCCTCATGCACTTCTTGGAAATGCTCATACAAGTTGCTATCTTCTTGTTTAATGTACATATCAATCACATGTTCGACACTGCCAGGATCGTCTAATTCATAGCTTTGCCATAGAAATGCAAAATCGTCTTCCACGAAATGATATTGGTACCCTGGAAAGACTTCTTGCATTTGATAGAGTGAATGCACATCGAAGAGGAAAATTCCACCCTCTTCTAAATGATCGTACACCGCTCCAAAAACCGAAACGACATCTTCAAAGTCCGTTAAATAGCAAAGAGAATCTGAAAAGAGTGTCACTGCGTCGGTCGTTGGTACATCTTCCAACACTCGCATATCCGCTTGAAGCCACTCGATACTTCTACCTTGTGCTTTCTTTTCGGCAATCTCTAACATATTCTTGGATAAATCAACGCCAATCACTTCGTATCCTTTATCATCAAGTCGCAAGGATACTTCACCTGTCCCACAAGCAAGTTCCATCACTTTACGAACAGGTCTTTTGGCACTATGCGAAAAAGAACGAACTGCATAGTCCGTCCATTCTTCGTAGAGTTGTTGATCCATCACTTGGTCATATACATGAGCAAATTTTTGATAGTTCATTAGTTTTCACTCACAATATTCACGATTGGTGCATCGCTCCATAATTTTTCTAAATTATAGAATTCGCGATCTGCATAATAGAATACATGGACAATCACATCGTTTAAGTCCATCAAAATCCATTTGCCACCATCTTTACCTTCGATACTGCGCACTTCGAAGCCTTCTTTTTCAACCGCTTCTTCCACAGCATCGACAATCGCTTGTACTTGCTTTTCGTTTTTACCGTGTGTAATCACAAAGTACTCTGCAACTGGTGTAAGGCTTGCTACATCTAGTGCTACCACTTCTTGTGCTAACTTGTCTTCACAAGCATCTAAAACAACTTGTAATAATTTTTTACTTGTATGTTCCATTCTATTCTCCTTTTCTTTGTTTCAAATAATGATTATAAACTTCTATTGTTTTTGGAAAAATAGTTACTTCTTTTTCCAATAAAAATTCCAATGTATGCTTCAATAAATAAAAGACCGCATCATCGATATTCTTCGCTGCGATTTCTCTTGCAACATCGACACCTGGATAATCTCTTCCGTCTTCGATTGCATCTGCCACAAAGAGACACTTTGAAAGAAGACTCATTTGAAGCCCTCCAATCGTATGTTCACGAATGGCATCTAACAACGCTTCGTCTTTTACTCCGCATAGGTTTGAAATCAAATACGCTCCAATCGGTCCGTGTAAGATTTCAGAACCTTCATGGTGATACATTTCAGGAAGTCCGATTTCTTTGGCGAGAGCTTGTTGTTTGTCCACTGGGATTTCTTTAGCATAATCATGCGCTAATCCCACAAACGCAGCTGCTTTTTCATCGACGCCGTAAAGTTTTGCTAATTCTAATATTTTTCGTTCGACACGCAGGCAGTGTTGATATCTCTTGTCACTCATATTTGACTGGACATGAGACAACAACTCTTCTCTTGTCATTGTTGTATAAGGTTCAAAGCTTTGTACTTCGCTCATTCTAAATACAACCCCTTTTCTGCGATATAGGCTTCCACTAATTCTGGTACCAAATATTTAATACTTTGTTGGAATAGAACATTTTTGCGGATTTGAGTCGAACTAATATCCATTTTTGGAGCAGTAATCCATAGCACTGGATACGGTGTTTCTTTTTCATAGCCTGGACGTTCAACTCCGACAAATTGCACCTCATGAACTAATTCATCTACACGGTGCCACGTCGGTAAATAATCCACCATGTCTCCCCCAATGATAAAGTAATATTCCGTATTTGGATTTCGTCTCTTTAAGAGCTGAATCGTATCATACGTATAACTCTTCTCATCACGCTCGAGTTCAATCGTCTCGATATCAAAATAAATATTATCTTGAATCGCAAGACGTGTCATCTCCACACGAGTACTCGCATCAATGGTCTTTTTCTCATCCACATGCGGCGGAATATGGCTCGGTAAAAAGTAAACCTTATCTAATCCTAATTGCACACGTGCTTGTTCAGCCATAATTAAATGCGCAATATGCGGCGGATTAAAACTACCACCGATAAGCCCCACACGTTCTACCGGTAGCTCGTTACCAAATTTTTCAGTTTTATTTAATGTCTCAGAAAAAATATTGAGTTCAGCAACCATCGTCTATCGACCTCTTTTTTTGAATTCTACAAATCGTACTGAAAGATCTCTATGTTTTGGATTTCGTGCTTCTTTATATAACACAATTGTATGCCCAATCACTTGAATGATCGTACTTCCAGTTGCCTCGGCAATCGTCTCGGCAGCTTCTTGTGGTTCCTCTAATGTGTTTTGTAATAAAGTCACTTTAATCAATTCGCGTTTCTCAACAGCATTTTGAATTTGATGAATCATCTCTTCGCTAAGTCCGCCTTTCCCGATTTGGAAGATTGGCTTCAACGAGTGTGCTTCCTTTTTGAAGAACTGTCTTTCTTTCCCTTTTAATTCCATGAAAGCTCTCCTTTCTTTAAATAATCGATTGACGTTGAATCACGTCAACTTCTTTTGGACTCCATACAGATACGGTACCTGGTTTTTGAATCGTTACCCAGCCAAGACCTGCAATCACTAAGTCCGTTTTTTCTTTAATCGTAAATGTCTTCTTCACTAATTTTGGATACAACTTCATATTGTCTCCTGTTGGTGGCGTTAATAGTGTTCCTGCATGTTTTTCGTAAAACTCTGTCGCCTTTTCCAACTTCGTGCGATGCAAGTCGATTGTTTGCGGTGTATAGAAGGTAAATGAATTCCGTTCTCCTTGTTCATAATCAACACGAATCAAGCCACCGATAAAAATTGTTTGCTCGCTATTTAATTGGAATGTCTTTGGTTGTAACTCTTTTTGCGGTAAAACTTTCTTCATTTCTTTTTCCGCTAAGTAGTGTGTAATTTGGTGACGATGAATAATCCCTGGTGTGTCCACTAATGAAGAATGTTCATCAAATGGAATATCAATTTGTCCAAGAGTTGTTCCAGGATATTGAGACGTCGTAATCACTTCGCCTGTTTCACCAATACTTTGAATCAACTTATTAATCAGGGTTGATTTCCCTACGTTCGTTACTCCTACGACATATGCATCTTTCCCTTTACGGTATTCGTTAATCTTCTCTAGCAATTCGTCGATTTGAATACGTTTATGGCCACTCACAAGAAGTGTGTCGACTGGTTTAATGCCGTACTCTTTTGCATGACGTTCAATCCATGCTTTCAGACGATTACGGTTCACCGATTTTGGATATAAGTCCACCTTGTTGGCTACAAATAAAATCGGGTTATCGCCCACAAAACGTTTCAATCCGGAAATCATACTTCCGTATAAATCGAATAAGTCTACTACAAACACAACTAGCGCATCTTCATCCGCGATACTACTTAACATCTTTAAGAAGTCATCATCTGTTAGAGATGCCGGTTGCAACTCATTATAATTGCGGAGTCTAAAACAACGTTGGCAATAGAGAGGGCCTTCACTTTCCAGCATTTTATTTAATGCACTTTGCGGTGTGTACCCTGTTCCTTTTGGATCTTCCGTTTGGATTGTTGCTCCACATCCAATACATACATACTGTTCCATGATTAATCCTCCTCCCATTTCTTATGATAAGACACACCTTGTGTCACTACAAAAATTCCTTTTTCAAAGAAACGATTGATTTTTGTTTTCCAAGCATCGCTCTCTTTTCTAGGTTTTACGATAATGGTTCTAACTCCAAATGTATTCGCTCCTAGAATATCTGTCAATAATTGGTCGCCCACCATTACCGTCTTCGATTTATCAAAATCCAGTAATTGTTGTGCTGCTTTGAATCCCTTGTGCAGTGGCTTCAAGCCAGGATACACATATGGAACATCCAACTTTTCAGCAGCATCTTTGATACGATGTTCATTATTATTCGATACAAGAACAATCTTGATGCCTGCTTCTTTTAATGAACGTACCCAGGCAAGTAAGTTTTCATCGATTTCTTTTTCGTCCCAGCCAATTAGCGTATTATCTAAATCGGTTAAGACAATTTCGATTCCATTCTCCTGTAAGAAAGGAACAGTAATCTCTTGAAAGGTCTTTTTAAACCACGTTGGTTTGAATAGTGCCATAGTTCTCCTTCTACTTTACGTAAACGCCCTGTGCATCAATTTCGAGCACACGAATCGTGCAATCTTTCAGCGTTGTTTCTAAATACTTTTCTAATGTTTGTACAAAACGATCTACTTCTTCTTTATGAACAAATGTCATCACCGTTGGACCTGCTCCACTTAAGTAAGTCCCGCATGTCTTAATGCCTTCCTGCTTTGTAATCGTACGAACCTCTTCCATCCAAGGAACAAGCGTTGAACGATATGTTTCATGGAATAAATCTTTTTCAACAATTGAAGAAATGACTTTCCAATCTTCGACCATTAATCCTGCCACTAAGACATTACTACGGCTACTTGCTTCGACCGCTTCGCCGTATGCTAGCGAACTTGGTAGTACGCCACGACTCTTCTTCGTTGATAATTGAACGTTTGGAATCACAGCGACCATTGCAATCGGAGCTTCCACATTTTTATGAACCGTCAACACTTCTTGCGTGTGGTGATCATAAGTAGCGACTACGACGCCTCCTAAGATTGCCGGTGCCACATTGTCAGGGTGTCCCTCGAAAAGGGTTGCCCATTTGACTTTTTCGTCGTTTGTTAACTGTAAGTTGCCTAATACATTGGCTAATTCGATTCCGGCAACAATCGCGCTCGAACTACTTCCAATTCCTCTTGTTAAAGGAATCTCACTTTCACATACGAGTTTATGCGGTGCTAATGTTGGGCAAACTTTTAAAGCCGTGTCGATAATTAAGTTTTCTTCATTTGTAGGGATTTCTTCTCCAAACGGATGTGTAATTACCCATTCGCTAGAAGGTTCTTCTACGTGAAGTGTTAAATATAAATTCACTGCAATCCCAAGCGAATCGAATCCTAGTCCGATATTGGCTGAAGTTGCTGGAACTTTAATTGTTAATGCCATTATGCTTCCTCCAAGATTGGATAAATAGCGACTTCATTTAGATGAACAAAAGCTTCTTTCACTTTAGCTAACTCACTTGCAGTTAAAGCTGTATAGCGAACTCCGAATTCACCTTGGTTGTTTGATACAATTTCTCCATTGAACGGAGCTTCTTCCAAGTTTCCTTTTCCATATACGAAATAAGAACTTGTCGCAGCCTCTGGACTGAATTCCACTAATGGGCTGTCTACACGGCCAAATGTTTCCACCGCACTACCATTAACTTTGCGGCGAAGTACTTCAACCACGTCTGCTAAGACACTTGTTGCTGTTGGAAGTGAGCCTGCTCCTTTTCCGTAAAATAGAACTTCATCCACTGCATTTCCTGTCACAGAAATCGCATTGTTTTCATAATGAACTTGCGCTAATAAATGATTTGCTGGTACAAAAGTCGGTGCGACTTCAAGCGAAACTTTTTCGCCATCGCTAAGAGCTTTCGCTAGAAGTTTAATCGCATATCCATTCTCAGAAGCCATCTTCATGTGAGCAGTAGTGACTCCAGAAATCCCTGTTTTAGCAACTTCATCAAACGTCACGTTCACGCCATAAGCTAAACGAGTCAAAATCATTAATTTATAAGCTGCATCGTGACCTTCTACGTCGCTTGTAGGATCCGCTTCAGCAAATCCTTTTTCTTGAGCAATCTTTAATGCTGCTTCGTAGCTGAGTCCTTCTTTTTCCATAGAACTTAAAATGAAGTTTGTTGTTCCATTGACGATACCAACAATCGATTCTACATCATTTGTTTCAAAGTGTTGCACCATTGGACGAAGAACTGGAATTCCCCCGCCAACACTTGCTTCATAGTACAAGTACACATCTTCTAATTTAGCTAACGTTGTTAATTCAACTCCGTGAACAGCAATCAGATTTTTATTGGCTGTAACAACAGATTTTTTAGCGAGTAAACAAGCTCTCACATATTCATAAGCCGTTGTAATGCCACCCATCACTTCAACCACTAACTCAATTTCAGGGTCGTGAACGATGTCATTAATATTGTTTGTAAATACAACATCTGTTTGTTCCATCAATTCTGGGTCTCTAACTAACGCTGTCTTAATTTCAATTTCCTCTGGAAGAACACGTTCTAATTTTGATGCATTTTTCTTTAAAATATTGTATACACCACTACCAACTGTCCCGAATCCTAATAACGCAATTTTCATTTATTTCAATCCTCATCTAATATATTGAAAAGCCACAGCACAGACACTCTGCGCCGTGGCTTTACTCACAGTTATTATTTTAATCTTGTAACATTTCAAAAATTTCAATTGTCACTAAATCAATATCATCAAATTGGAATGTTTGATTTGTTTCTACATCTACTAATTCAAAACTACTTGTTTCTTGATTAAAAGTAACGATAGCTTTTTCAACGCCATCTTTTTCGAAGCGACGTACCTCGATATCTGAATCTTGTGCCGCCATTGTTTGTAAACGTTGGACAATTGCCACCAATTGTGAAGGTTTCATATAATTACTACCCCTTTCAAACTTTCTTTCATTATTCTACCATAAAACCTATCTCTGATAGTAAGAATAACCACTCTATTTAAGAGTTTTTTATTCATTTGGTAGGTTCCAATATAATTTGATTAAAGCTTGAGTTCCATCATCTGCAAAGCCATCATCACAGAGCGTTTCGTAGAGTTTTTTTGCTTGTAGTGTCGCTGGTAAAAACAGACGCATTCTTTCTGCTTCATCCAGTGCAATTCCCAAGTCTTTTAGGAAATGTTTTGCAAAGAAACCTGGAGAATAATCTTCTTTTAAAATACGAGGTCCATAATTTGAAAGTGACCAGTTTGCGGCACTTCCTGCACCAACTGTTTGTAATACCTTGTCCATGTCTAAGCCTGCAGCTTTTGCATAAACGAGCATCTCCGTTAATCCAGTCATCGTTCCTGCAATCATAATTTGATTGGCCATTTTCGTATGTTGGCCAGCACCAGCTGTTCCTTGGAGTGTAATCGTCTTAGAGAAGCAATCTAGTACAGGATACACTTTTTCTAACGTTTCCTCTGTTCCACCAACCATCGTAGAAAGCGTTCCGTTTTTAGCACCAAGGTCCCCGCCTGATACAGGTGCGTCTAGCGCTTCCCAAGAGCGTGCTACAGCTTCTTCGTTAATACGTTTAGCTAAAGTTGGTGTACTTGTAGTAAGGTCCACTACCACAAGATGCTCTTTAGTAGACTTGAAGATTCCTTTGCCCCCAAAGTAAACTTCTTCCACATCTTTTGGATACCCTACAATTGTTAAAACGACGTCTGCTTGATTGGCTACATCACAAGGAGTATCCGCCCAAGTTGCACCCTCTTCTAGAAGATCTAATGCTTTTTCCTTTGTACGGTTGTATACTACGACCTTATATTTTTTTAGTAAATGACGAATCATGGATTCCCCCATTACGCCAGTTCCAACAAAGCCTACTGTATTAATTTTCATTTTCTTCATCCTTTAACTCGTTCGTAGATAATCGTAAAAATTTCATGAGGTTCATAATATTATGAGAATGTTCTTGATTCCATTGATAGCCGTTAATCGCAGCCTCATAGAAATCTACAATTCTTTCGCCAAATGTTTCAGAAGAGATTTCAGCTAATAATTGATCTTGTAATGCTGAAACTTCAGCTTCATTCCCTAATTGATTTTCTATATAACCTAAGACACAATCCGCAATATCCGCATCTGTTTCAAATAACATTCCTAAAGCATCTGCTGTAATAAGACTGCTTAAGTAATCGTTCTTCTTAGCAATAACAGGAACGCGGTTAACAAGCGCCTCTAGGTATGTTAATCCTTGGCTTTCAGATTCAGAGGCATTCACGTAAAGGTCCGCCATTTGATAGTACTTATAAACCATTTCATTTTTGATTTCGCCCACAAATTGAACAAAATCGTTCATGCCAAGTTCTGCCACTTGTGCTTCCAATTTTTCTCTTTCAGGTCCGCCACCTGCAATACATATGCGCACATTTGGCTTACTTTGCACAATGGCTGGTAATGCAGCAATTACTGCCGCAATATTTTTTTCTTGTGATAAACGACTAAGAGATAGTAGCACCACTTCATCATCTGAATAGCCAAGCTCACTTCTTAGTATACTAGCCACTTCTGGTTCTTGCGGAGGAACAACGACTCCGGTTGGAATCACTCGAACTTCCTGAAGTACTCCATATTCAATCAACTTATCTTTTGTCATTTGACTCGGAGCAACTACTCCACTTGTTTGATTACAAAATGCTTTCGAAATATACGCCACATGACTTGGACGTAACACTTTTCCTTTTGCAATATAATGTAAGTATTTTTCATACATTGTATGGTACGTATGAATCGTTGGAATCTTCAACATAGCAGCAATTAATTTACCTGCCAGTCCAAGACTAAACTCCGTCTGCGTATGGATGATATCCAATTGATTTTCTTTTGCAATCCGGTAAGCCTTTCCTAACCCTTGAATTGCCACACGACGATCCTTAAACGCAAAGAACGGAATACTACCCAATCGAATAATATTCTCTTCTGGTTCGGTTACCTTTGGATCCGTTGTTGTAAAAATAATTACTTTATGTCCTTGTCTTTCTAAATCCTCTTTTAATACACGTATTGAAGTCGCAACTCCACTCACTTGTGGAAAGTACGTATCTGTAAATATACCGATTCGCATACTTACCTCCTTAAGTTTGAAATATAAATATTTCTACTATCTCTTCTATTATAAACGATACACGCTGTAGTGTCACTAATAGCTGATAAATTACTCGCTTTTGTAATGTTTAAGTGTCAATATTACATAGTAACTTCCATTTCTTGATATAATATTAAGCATAAAGAATACTTTTAATAAAGAAGGTTATTATATGGAACCAATGGCATTCTACATACTTTTTCCTAGCTTATTTATGATTCACGAAATGGAAGAGATTCTTCTTATGCCCTCTTTCATGTCCTCTATGGTTGGACATCCAAAATTTAAAAATTTCAAGGAACTCTATTCACCTTTTAAGTTTAATCTAATCGTCTTCGAGGAATTTCTAATTCTTTTAGCTTTTCTAGCCCATAGTTTTTATGTGGGTGATTTTACAATTTATCAAACAATCATCATCGCATATAACTATCACATTATAATCCATATTATCCAAACTCTTTATCTAAAAAAGTATGTGCCTGGTCTTTTAAGTGGAATTGTAACAGGACTATATTGTTCACTATTGATTCATCAACTTTTACAAATTAGTTTACAACTCTACATTTATTCCATTCTAACATTAATCATTATTATGTTAAATCTAATCTTCTGCTTTAAAGTATTAAATTTCTTTTCTAAAAGATAGTATTGCTACAAAATATTATTACTAATTTTTTTAATAATCGATACAAAAAACAAGGACTTAGCCCTGGACAATACAGAGCCAAGTCCTTTTGATAAATTATAACATTTTGGACAGAATAGAACTAAACTATTTTTCTTTCAAGTCATTAATTTTTCAATTTCTTTTACTCCCTCAGACTCATCAACGCTTTTGAAAATTTCTATAGCTTTTTCGAAATGCATTTTAGCTAATTGAGTATCGCCAAAAGCTAAATAAATTTCACCTAAGCCTCTATAGCTACAAGCTTGAGAAATCACATCATCAGTCCGTAAAGATTGTTCCAATGACAGAACCATAAATTTAAGAGCTTCATCAAGCTGGTTTAATTTCAATCTCACATAGCCTTGTTCATAATTATTCACAGCTTTCTTTAAATTATCACTTGAAAAATGCTTTTCAATTATCTTCTCTTCATCTTGGATAAACTTTAAAGCCTTATTAAAATCGCCCTGTTCTCTGTATATCATTGCTAATTGATGTAATCCAATATGTTCATTTTCTATATCTTCACTTTCTTGGGCTAACATAATGTATTTCTCAAAAATAAGTATACACACAGAATAGTCTTTTTCCGCTAAAAATAAATACCCCATCAGATTTAAAAGGCTTAAATCTGTACAAGTTTTAATAGAAAAATCTTTTTCAACAATCTTTTTAGATTCTGATATTTTTCCTTTCAGAAACAGCTCCCATGCTGTATTAATTTTAGAAACCATTCATTTTCTCCTTCACCTAAAAATAACCATCACTATATAAAAATACTACTATGAAAGAACACTAATTACCATATCTTTAAATAATTTTACATCCTCATAATCAACATTAATATAAACATTATTAGGTTCTATAATTTTTAGGGTTGATGGAAATTTTCCACCAACCCTATTTTAGTGTA
>CABSQV010000015.1:0-47764 GCA_902479935.1 uncultured Streptococcus sp.
CAAATCCAACTTGGAGGTGTTTTTATTTAATTCTCATTTACGGGGGTCAGTGCCAAAAAATGCGCTGTGTGATTTCAGTCCATTTAGCGCACCGCTAGGCAACGGGCAAAATGCTCTCCTCCTTGGAAAGGGAACAGTCTTGGCAAAGAAAAAAGTTCGCCACGACTGTAGCGAACTTCACATTGTTTTATAACGGGATAATGGCGTCATTATCACTAGTCGCGGGCTCGGTTGAGACAATCTCAATCATCAACCCATGTGGCAAGCAGATACTGGTCTGTCCCGGCTGGGAAATCCATCCCGTTTGTACTGCGATTTGGTCTGGACTATTATCTTCCTTGTCACGAATACGCGTTCCATCGACTTAAATAATATTATATTGGTCGTCGTGCGGGAAGTAGATGAACTCTTCATGTGGTGCATTTTCACTGAGTTCAAAGCGCTCGATTTCTTCTCCGTCAATTGTGAGAATCGCGTAAATTTTTGCTTCTTCTTTACTCGTTGCTTATTGATAAGCAAAGATGGCATTTGGTAAAAATGATAGCGCCAATAACACAAGCACAATAATAATGTCGAATGGCTTTATCAAATGGGAATACTTCTTAAATATCGTTCTCATCCTTTAACTCTAATAATGTTCTACGTACTTCTGAGGCAATTTTTGAACCAATCACGAGTAATTCATACAAAGTGAAAGTTTCAAATGGAGTTACACGGCCCACATAGCGAATAAAGAGCTCGCCGTCTGAATCCACGAGTAGCGTGTAGTATGCCACTAACTCTTGATTCAAGCGATTAATGGAATAGAGCACATCAAATAAATCTAAGCCTAAGTCTTTTCCATTGCCGATTCCTTCATAGGTAATTTGGTAATCGGTACGGTCCTCGCTATCATCGAATACGACGCTAAACGGAAACTCGGCTTCTCCTTCTGAATACAGACCAAGAAACGCCATTCCACCGTCGCCTAAATCCTTCTTATCCAGTTTCAAGTCACGGTTCTTTAAGACTGTTTCAAATGATTCACTAACCTTCATCTTGGCCACTCCTTTCGCCATTTGTATTCTCTATTTTACTAGATTACCTCCTATTTCACAACCTAATACCAAAATCCTAATTTTTCTTCTCTATTAGATACGAAAAAAATTTCAAATTGGATTTTTTAGCACAAAAAAAGAGACTGAAGTTTCCTTCAATCTCTTCTCTAATTTTAAAGATTAACCTAAACGTTGGCGAGAGTCCGCTGCACGTTGTAAGGCTTGACCAACATAGTTGATACATAACATCATGATTAAGATTAAGATTGTGGCTGGTAACCAAACCCATAATTTGTTTTCGATGATGTCCGCATTTTTCGCTGCAGAGATTAATGTACCAAGTGATGGTGTTGTAAATGGTAAACCGAACCCTAGGTAAGTTAACCCTGTTTCAATACCGATGTTCCCTGCTAAACGTAAGATTAAGTTAACGATAATTAATGAACTTAAGTTTGGCAAGATTTCACGGAACATGATACGGATATCACTTGAACCTAATGTCTTAGATGCATTTACATAGTCTAAGCTTGCTTCTTGAAGAGTACGTGTTCTGAATAAACGAGCAGAACCTACCCAATAGAAGGCTGTCATGATAAATACGAAGTGGAACATTGTGTAGTTTGGAATCACTGTTACGAACACGATGATGATCATCAATGTTGGTAAGATCATGATAAAGTCAACGACACGCATTAAAGTTGTGTCCACCCACTTACCGTAGTAACCAGAAATCAATCCAACGATGATACCAACGATACATGTCAAGATTGTAACTGAGAAGCCGATTAATACTGAGTTACGAGCCCCAATGATTAAGAGGGCTAAAACGTCACGACCACTTTCGTCAGTCCCTAAAATGTGCGCATTTGTTGGGGCTTTATAACGACCTAAGATATTTACTTTAAGAGCAGTTTCTTGGTCGATGAAGTATGGTCCAATAAAGATGATTAAGAAAATTAACGTTAGTAAGATTAACGCAAAAAGCGCTAATTTATCTTTTAAAAACTCCCGTACAATAACCTGAAAACCAGCAGGCGGTGTAGATACGGTGCTTTCTTCAACGACAGTTTCTTCAACTGTATTTACATTATTTTGCTCCATTTGCTACTCCTCCTTTTATTATTGTACACGAACACGTGGGTCTACAATACTCATGATAATATCAGATAATAGCGTACCTAGAAGAGTCGCTGTACCGAAGAGTAATAGTAACGCTAAGATTACTGAGTAGTCACGTCCTGTGATTGATGTTACGAATAAGTTCCCCATTCCAGGATATGAGAAGATGTTTTCAATGAACACTGAACCACCGATTAAACCAGTGAATTCATATCCTAAGAAGGCTGCGATTGGCAAGATTGAGTTACGGAAGATGTGGCGGTTGAACACAACATTTTCAGGAACCCCTTTCGCACGTGCTGTACGAACGTAGTCTTGGCTCTTCGCATCGATAACCCCAGTACGTAAGTATTGAATCGTACCAGTAGTTGAAAGAATCGCCATCGTAAACGCAGGTAAGATCATGTGATGGAATTTGTTTATATAATAGCCAAGTGTTCCAGCAACAACATCTGAATCGACAGATCCACGAGTTGGGAACCATCCTAATGTATAACCAAATAACCATAATAATACTAAGGCGAATACGAATACTGGGATTGAGTAAGTAATAAATGTATATACTACGATTGCTTTGTCAGCCCAAGTGTTTTGGTAACGACCTGCAATCATCCCTAATGGTAATGCAATTAAGTAAGTTAAAATCAATGTTAATAATGATAACCATACTGTGTTACCAATACGTTCACCAATTAATTTTGTTACTTCATATTTGTAAGTATAACTTTGACCGAAGTCTCCGCGGAATGCTTTTGAAATCCAGTTCCAATATTGAACAGGAAGTGGATCATAGAATCCGGCTTTCACACGTAGAGCTTCAATTGTATTTGGATCCGTTTCTGGAGTAATTAAACCTGTAAATGGATCCCCTGGCATCATCTTCGCGATTAAGAATGCTAGCACACTAAGGATGAAGATTTGTGGCAACATTAATAACACACGACGTAAAATGGTTTTCCACATAATTATTTTCCTCCTTTTGGATTTAATGCAACAAAGTGTGAGTCAGAGATTTTTTGTAAATCAAACACACGACCGTTTTCATCGTAGTAAAGTTGTTGATTTTCTTGGTAGAATTTCTCAGCTTCTTTACGACGTAGTTTGTTTGCTTCACGGTTTTCTGGATCGATTACCGGAATCGCAGACAATAGACGTTTTGTATAGATGTGTTGTGGGTTCGCGTAAATATCTTCCGCTTTCCCTGTTTCAACGAAACGTCCACGGTACATGATGAATAACTCATCACACATATGTTTCACAACCCCAAGGTCATGGGAAATGAATAAGTAACTTAAGTTGAACTCATCTTGGATGCGTTTCATGTAGTTTAACACTTGCGCTTGTACAGATAAGTCTAACGCTGATACTGGTTCGTCGGCGATGATTAAACGAGGGTTACTTGCTAAGGCACGAGCAACACCGATACGTTGTCTTTGGCCACCTGAGAACTGGTGTGGATATTTTAATAATGCTTCTTCAGATAATCCGATGATTTCCATTAATTCGATCACGCGTTTTCTCTCTTCATCTGGAGATAAACGTTCGAAGTTTCTTAATGGCTCAGCCACGATATCTAAGATACGTTTTTTAGGGTTAAAACTTGATAGTGAATCTTGGAAGATCATTTGTACGTTACGGTTATAGTCTGAAGTACGACGACGTGCTTTATTTGTTACGTCTTCACCTTCGTAAATTACTTTACCGCTTGTTACGTGTTCTAGACCAATAATCGATTTACCAATTGTTGATTTACCAGAACCTGATTCTCCAACAAGACCGTAAGTTTTACCTTCTTCAATTTCAAGTGATACTCCGTCTACCGCATAAACATGATCCGTTACTCGGTTAAAGAAGCCACTACGAATCGGATAGTGAACTTTTAAATCTTCAATGGTTACAAAACCGCTCATTATGCTTCCTCCCCTTCAAAATGGAAATGTTTATAACATGTACAACGAACGAAGTGGTTTGGACCGACTTCATGTAATGATGGATCCTCTTCGTGAGCGTCCGCTGAAATCCATGGAATACGTGGTGCGAAACGGCAACCTTTACGTGGTAATTTTGGTAACGGTGGCACTGTTCCTTGAATCACGTGTAACTCTTCGCCTTCAGATCCCGCTTGTGGGATTGATTGTAGTAATGAACGTGTATAAGGATGTTTAGGATTTGTGAATAGCTCTTCAACAGGTGCTACTTCCACAAATTGTCCAGCATACATCACGGCTACACGGTCCGCAGTTTCTGCTACTACCCCAAGGTCGTGAGTGATTAAGATGATACCTGATTCAGTTTCTTTTTGGATATCATTTAATAAGTCTAAGATTTGCGCTTGGATTGTTACGTCTAAGGCAGTTGTTGGTTCATCGGCAATGATGATTGGTGGTTTACATGATAAAGCAATCGCGATAACCACACGTTGACGCATCCCACCTGATAATTCGTGTGGATATTGTTTGTAAGTACGTTGTGGGTTTGGAATCCCTACTTGTCCTAACAATTCAAGTACGCGTTCAGTACGTTCTTTTTCATTTAATTCTGTATGATAATAAAGAGCTTCGTCGATTTGAGCACCAATTGTCATTAAAGGATTTAATGAAGCCAATGGATCTTGGAAGATCATACCGATATCATTTCCGCGAATTTTGTTATATAACGCTTCGTTTAAGTTTACTAAGTTCACATCGTTATAAATGATGTCCCCTGTAATCTTTGTATTATTTTTGTTATGCAAGCCCATGATGGTTGTCGCTAATGTAGATTTCCCACATCCTGATTCCCCAACGATGGCCAAAATTTCATTCTTTTCTAATGTTAATGACACATTATCTACTGCATCATAAAAATCATCTTTGATACGGAAACCAACGTGTAAGTTATTGATTTCTAATAGTGGCTTATCAATTGTCAAATCCGATTCCTCCTTATTTTCTTTGGTTAACTATTTCAATATATAAAATAATAAAACAACGTTTCTATTATACGTTGCATGCTCTCTGATTGCAAATTGTATGACAATTCGAGCGCAGATACAGCGTATTTTTAGTTTACCATGAATCCTGCGTGATTACCATTATTTATGAGCAAAAAATTAACTTTTCTCATGTTATTTTAATTTTGTTTTCAAATTCGTCTCTAATCGCGTCGTTAATGCGTTCTCATTTATTCTGTTAATATTGCGTAAACAAAAAGAGACGAGCCAAAGCTCATCTCCATTCAATTCTTATTTAGCAGCAGTGTCACTTGTTAATTCAACTTGGTAGAGCGCTGATTTTTGGCTACCCAAGTTAACATCGTAGTATTTCACACGTTTGTTTACTGCTGTAATAGATTCTCCGACTAACGTTGGGAAGATAAATGCTTTATCGTGAACGTATTGTTGCCATTCTTTATAGAACTCAACGTTTTTAGCTGAATCAAATGATTCTGTTGAACTAATTTTATCCATGATGGCAGTTCCTTCAGCATCCACATAACGTTCAAAGTTGAATTTCGCAGATTCTCCAAATAATCCTTCTGGATTTGGATCGTAACCTGTAGACCAACCGCCCGCGAATACATCAATTTCTGGGTCATCCGCTTGAACTTTATCGTAGAATGAGTTCAATTCAATAGTACGTCCTGTATAAAGTTTTACATCTAACCCGATTTCTTTCCACCAGTTCAAGTATTGTTGAACAAGTGATTCATTGGCTTCATCACGAGTACGTGCTGCAAAGTTGATTTGTAGTTTTGAGCCATCTTTGTTCTCACGTAAACCGTCACCATCAACGTCTTTATATCCCGCTTCATCTAGCAATTGTTTTGCTTTTTCTGGGTTATAAGTGAATCCTTCTTGTTCTTTGTTATAGATATCGTTAAAGAACGGAATGATGATTGAGTTTGAAGAGTGTTGCAAGCCGTTATATAAGTTTTGACCTGCCGCATCAATATCGAGCGCGTATGCCATTGCTTGACGAAGTTTTACATCGGCCATTTTCGCATTTGGATCTGTTACGTTTTTACCAGCTTCTTTGTCATATTTTCCTAAGTGGAAACCGATATATTCATACGCTGACGCTTCAGAACTGATTAACGTTACATTAGTTAAATCTTTATAAGCTTCGTATTGTGAGTTTGGCATTGTAGCAATATCGTAGTTACCAGCTTTCATTTCTGAAACGATGTTATCTGGAGATACAACTTCCATTACGACTTTATCAACTTTTGCTACACCTTTGTAGTAGTGTTCATTTGGAACTAATGTCACAGATTCCCCTGCTACGATGGATTCAATCTTGAATTGACCTAAACCAACGAATTTGGTTCCACGAACATACTCACTTTTTTCCCATTCAGCTTCTGGGATATCTTTAAAGATGTGTTTTGGCATGATGTATGCACACACAGAACCACCCGCTAATTGCATGGATGGGCTCATTTCTTTGAAGTGAATTTTTACAGTGTAATCATCCACTTTTTCAAGACCAGAAACGCTATCTGCTTTTCCATCGTGATATTCTTCCATACCAACTACATTTTTATAATCATCATCGTAACGAACACCTGTATAATCTTTATTACCGATGGCTTGATAAGCAAAGATGTAGTCATCAATCGTTACGGGTTGTCCATCAGACCATTTATAGTCTTTTGAATTTAAAGTAACTGTTGCTGTTTTATTTTCAACGTCAAATTCGATGCTTGCAAGACCTGTATTTGTTAACTTACGGTTTTCATCATATTCAAACATACTTTCATCAACCAAACCACCAATCGTTGAGTCGTTTGTATCCGCAGACAACTCATCTGCAAAAATACCAGAGAAAGGTGAAGAAGATACAATCGCGTATTTTAATGTTCCACCCTTAATTGGAGTCCCGTCGTGAGTGACTTCAGAAGCGTATTTCGTTTTTGCGGCATTGCTACTTGTTGAAGATGATTGTTCTTTACTACCACATGCTGCTAACGTTAGCGCAACCGTTGCAGAAAACAGAATCATCACATTTCTCTTTTTCATCATAATCAGTCTCCATTCTTTTATTTTAATGCTTTTGAGTGTATCCATAAATTTATGTTGGACTTATCATACTCCAACTTTTTAATAATTGCAATACTTTTTCTAATCTTTTTTTAATTTTCATAATTTATTTCTCATTTTTGGAAAGTTTTTTCATAATGAAAAAGCCTAGGAGGATTCCTAGACTTTTTGAATTTATTATTTAGCTGGTGTATCAGAAGTTACTTCTAATTGGTATAATTGTGCTTTTGAATCTTTAGTTGCGATTGAAGTGTCATAGTATTTCACACGTTTGTTAACCGCTGTTACGCTGTCCCCTACTAAAGTTGGAATAATGAACGCTTTGTCTTTAGCGTATGCTTGCCATTCTTTGTAGAATTCTACGTTCTTAGCTTCATCAAATGCTTCTGTAGAAGCAATTTTCTTGATGATGTTAGTACCTTCTTCGTTTACATAACGAGAGAAGTTGAACTTAGCAGTTTCACCGAATAAGTTCGCTGGGTTTGGATCATAACCAACACCCCAACCTCCAGAGAATACATCGATTTCTGGATCATCTGCTTGGATTTTTTCGTAGAAGTTATTAGATTCGATTGTACGACCTGTGTAAAGTTGTACGTCTAATCCAATTTCTTTCCACCATAGTAAGTATTGTTGAACTAATGATTCGTTGGCAGCATCACGAGTACGTGCAGCAAAGTTGATTTGTAATTTAGAACCATCTTTGTTTTCACGAATTCCGTCGCCGTCTACGTCTTTATATCCAGCTTCATCCAATAATTGTTTTGCTTTTTCTGGATTGTAAGTGAAGCCTTCTTGTTCTTTGTTATAAACGTCTTTGAAGAATGGTAAGATGATTGAGTTTGTACCATAGTTTAATCCGTTATATAAGTTTTCTCCGGCAGCATCAATATCTAATGCGTATCCCATCGCTTGACGTAAGTTTACATCAGCCATTTTCGCATTTGGATCTGTTACGTTTTTACCTTGAGTCTTGTCGTATTTACCTAAGTGGAACGCGATATATTCATAAGAAGGCGCGAATGTACTTACGTAAGTTACGTTTGTTAAATCTTTGAACGCTTCGTATTGAGCACTTGGCATTGTAGCGATATCGTAGTTACCAGCTTTCATTTCTGAAACGATTGCATCTGGTGATACAACTTGCATTACTACTTTATCTAATTTTGGACGACCTTTGTAGAAGTATTCGTTCGCTTTCAATGTTACAGATTCCCCTGCAACTACTGATTCAATTGTGAAGGCACCAAGACCTACTACTTTAGAACCACGAACGTATTCGCTTTGTTCCCATTCTTTTACAGGAATATCTTTAAAGATGTGTTTTGGCATTGTGTATGCTGGGATTGCACCACCTGCTAATTGCATTGATGGTAACATTTTTTCAAAGTGAAGTTTCACTGTGTAGTCATCCACTTTTTCAACACCAGAGATTTTATCTGATTTACCTTCGTGGAAATCTTTCATCCCTACGATGTTTGTGTAACGGTCGTTGTAACGAGAACCTGTGTAATCTTTGTTACCGATAGCTTCGATAGCGAAGATGTAGTCATCGATTGTAAATGGTTGTCCGTCTGACCATTTGTAGTCTTTAGCGTTTAAAGTAATTGTTGCTGTTTTTCCTTCAACATCTAATTCGATAGAAGCTAAACCAGTGTTTGTTAATTTACGGTTTTCATCGTATTCAAACATTGATTGGTCTACTTGACTCGCAATTGTTGAGTCAGTTGAGTTTGATGCTAATTCGTCGATGAAGATCCCACTGAATGGTGAAGCTGCTACAAGTGCGTATTTTAATGTACCGCCTTTGATAGCTGTTCCTTCATGTGCCACTTCTGAGTTAAATTTTGATTTTGAAGAAGCTTTTGACGCTTCAGATGAAGTGTTGCTTTTGTTTGCTGAACCACATGCTGCTAATGTTAGCGCTGCTGCAGCTGATAAGAATACTAAACTCTTCTTTTTCATATTTCCTCCACTCTCAGACACCCGATTCAACTTTCTTTGTATGTTGAATTGTCTGACAAATTAATACTTGGTGTTAATTCTAACATAATTTTAATTTTTTGCAAGCAAAATCTCTAAAAATTTTCAGTTCATTTTAGTTATCTTTTTTATACTGTCTATACTTATTGATTTTATCATATTTTCATCCATTCTATATGGCAACAAAAAAGGCCTCGCAATTGCGAGACCTTAGGATTGAATGAAATTCAATTATTTATCAGCTACACCAGTTTCAGATAGTAATTCTACTTGTTCCCATCCAGTTTCTTTACCTTGAGCAATATCTACGTGTTTCACACGTTTGTTTACTGCTGTTAATGAGTAAGTGTTGAAACGTGGAACTTGGAATGGATTTTCGAATACGAATTTTTGCCATTGTTTGAATAATTCAACACGCTTAGCTGGGTCGAATGAAGCTTCTGAAGCAATTTCACTAATTAATTTAGTGTGTTCATCGTTTACATAGTGTGAGAAGTTGAAACGAGCGATTGGTCCGTATAATCCATCTGGGTCAGGGTTGTAACCAATTACGAACCCACCTAACCACATATCGAAGTCATCAGCATATTTCGTTAATTTTTCAGCATATGCGTTAAAATCTAATGTACGGCCGTTTAATAACTCTACGCGTAGACCAACATTTTTCCACCATTCGATGTATTGTTGGATAACAGCATCATCTGTTTGGCTACCAGCTGGAGCTAATAATGTGATTGTTAATTGTTTACCGTCTTTGTCTTCTACATAACCATCACCATCAGTATCTTTATAACCAGCGTCTGCTAAGATTTTCTTAGATTCTTCTGGGTTGTATGTGAATCCTGGGACTTCTGATTTATCCGCATAGATTTCACCAAAGAATGGTGTTAATAATGTGTTTGCAGCGATACGTAACCCTTGGTAAGTTTCGTTAGCTACTTGTTCATTATCTAATGCATACGCAAGTGCTTTACGTAAAGCAGGATCACTCATTTTCTTACCAGGTTCGAATACGTGTTCACCTTTATCTTTGTCAAAGTGACCCATGTTAAAACCCATGTAAGAAATATTGTTTGTGATGTTACCGATTAATGTGATGTTGGTGAAATCTTTATAAGTATCATATTGATCAGCAGGCATTGAAGCAAAGTCATATTTACCGGCTTTTATTTCTTGAACGATTGAATCTGGAGATACAATGTCCGCTTTTAAGCCGTCCACTTTAGGTTCGCCTTTATAGTAGTAAGGGTTTTTCTTAAATGTTACAGATTCACCTGGAACTACTTTATCAACGATGAATGGTCCGTTACCTACCACTTTTGTACGTGCAGCATCTGAAGCAACAGCTTGATCATAAGTCATATCCTTGAAGATATGTTTTGGCATGATATTTCCCATAATCGCATTTCCACCTAATTCTAAAGCTGGATATACTTCTTTTAAGTGAATTTTAACAGTTTGGTCATCTACTTTTTCAAGACCTGAGATTTTATCTGCTTTTCCGTCATGGAATTCTTCCATACCAACGATGTTTGCAGCATTTTCATCGTAACGAACACCGTTATAGTCCTTATTACCAATGAATTCATAAGTGAAGATATAGTCATCAATTGTTAATGGTTGACCGTCAGACCATTTGTAGTCTTTAGAACGTAATTTTAAGGTTACAGTTTTCTTTTCTCTATCTAAAGTGAATTCCATCATACCGCCATCTTTTTTGATGCGTTGGTTTGCATCGTATTCGAATAAGTTGGCATATGCAAAGTCTTCTAATTGACCATCGGAATTGTCTACTGATAGTATTGGGTTGATTAACCCTTTAAATGGTGATGCAGATACGATTGCATAGTTAATTGTACCGCCTTTGATTGGTGTCCCTTCATTTGTTAGTTCTGTTGGGAATTTACGTTCTGATGCTTTTGCAGCAGATTCCCCACCCGCGTTATTCGCTTTGTTGTTATTACATGCAGCTAAAGTTACTAATGAAGCAGCACCTAATAAACCAGCAATTGCTTTTTTGTTCATGTGTTTCCCTCCAAATTGGAATGATATTAGAATAACTTAAATAATACTCCCATTCCCACCTTACTGCAACCTTTATTTCGATTTCTCACCATATTTTTACCGAAAATTCATTTATTTTTAACCATAAAATTCGCGCTATCATCGCGTTTTCAGTACATTTCAACCCATTTGTCCACGAATAAAGGACATTTCTTTCTTCTTTTTTCTCAACATTCGCATTCTATCAACGTTTCTAGCAGAAGCACAAAAAAAGCCGGAAGTTTTTACTTCCGGCTTTCCCATTTTCTTATTGATGAGCTGCGATATAATTCACTGCATCTCCAATTGTTGTAATGTTTTCTGCATCTTCGTCAGAAATTTGAACACCAAATTCGTCTTCTAATTCCATAACTAATTCCACAACATCTAGTGAATCTGCTCCTAAGTCTTGTTGGAATGTCATGCCTTCCGTTACTGTTTCTACGTCAACGCTAAAGCGGTTCGCAATTAGTTGAGCTACTTTATCAAAAACTTCTTGATTTGACATAACTCTCTCTCCCTTCTCATTAAGGTTCTATATTCGGTACTGCACGATTTCGGGCAGATCCTCTTCTCCGCAACTCTATGCGGGCTATCCTCTAAGTGGATAGTACTGTTATTTTACAGAATTCTTGTGAAAATGTCTATACCTTCAATGAAAAGTACGATTTTCTTAGTGATTTCTTACTAATTAACGAAGCACAAAATGCCCAGGTTCCACCTCTTGTAGGCTTGCTTCTTCGCTAAACTCTTCCCCTTTATACACCAAACGTTTGCGATTCTTTTCTTCGCGTGGGTCTGGAAGCGGAATGGCTGAAAGTAGACTCTTCGTATACGGATGTTGCGGATTATTATACACGCATTCCGCAGAGCCTAACTCCACGATACGACCACGATACATCACAGCGATACGGTCGCTGATGTATTTCACCATAGATAAGTCATGGGCGATAAATAAATACGTCAGTCCGATTTCTTTTTGTAATCTCTTGAGTAAGTTCACGATTTGCGCTTGAATCGATACGTCTAGCGCTGAAATAGCTTCATCACAGACGATGAATTTTGGATTCACGGCTAAAGCACGCGCAATCCCAATCCGTTGACGTTGACCGCCTGAGAATTCATGTGGATAACGATTGGCATGTTCTTTATTCAATCCTACTGTTTCAAGCAGTTCATCCACCATCGCATCACGCTCTTCTGCCGTTTTTGCAAGGCCGTGAATATCAATGCCTTCTGCGATAATATCACGCACTTTCATACGACCATCAAGGGATGCATATGGATCTTGGAAAATCATTTGTGCTTCTTTACGAAACTCGAGCAATTCTTTTCCTTTTTTCAAATTCGCAATATCTTTTCCTTCGAAGAGAATTTCGCCATCGGTTGGTTTATATAAACGAAGTAAGGCACGTCCAGTCGTTGATTTCCCTGAACCAGACTCCCCCACAAGACCAAATGTTTCACCTTCAAAAATCTCAAAGGAAATATCATCGATGGCTTTCACCACATTTTTCTTCGAACCAAAATACTGTTTTAAGTGTTTTACTTCTACCAGTTTTTTTCTATTTTCTGTATTAGTCATGCGCCTGTCCTCCTTCTGCAAAGAAGAGGTTTCGTCTTCTTACGATTTCTTCAGGAACAGGTACTTTTGGAGCACGCGGATCCAAGAGCCATGTTGCTGCAAAATGTGTTGGACTCACTTCAAACATCGGTGGTTCCTTCACACGGTCAATCTCGAGCGCCACATCACTACGAAGCGCAAAGGCATCTCCGACTGGTGGGTCGAGTAAGTCTGGTGGACTTCCAGGAATCGCATAGAGCGTATCTCCTGTATGCAATGTTGGCATTGACCGAAGTAATCCCCAAGTATAAGGATGTTGCGGATTGTAAAATACTTCATCCGCGGTTCCGACTTCAACGACTTTTCCGGCATACATGACGGCTACACGGTCTGCGACATTGGCCACCACACCAAGGTCATGCGTGATAAAGATAATCGCCATTTGGAATTGCTGTTGCAGTTCTTTTAAAAGCTCTAAAATTTGTGCTTGAATCGTTACGTCAAGCGCTGTTGTCGGTTCATCGGCAATCAGCACATCTGGATTACATGCTAAGGCAATAGCGATGACAATCCGTTGACGTTGCCCACCAGAGAATTGGTGAGGATATTGTTTCATACGTTCTTTGGCATTTGGAATACCTACAAGCTCTAGTAATTCTTCAGCACGTTTATCGGCTTCTTCTTTTGAGGCTTTCTCGTGCTTTATAATCACTTCTGTAATTTGTTTTCCAATCTTCATCGTAGGGTCGAGTGACGTCATTGGGTCTTGGAAAATCATGGCGATTTTCTTCCCACGAATCGATTGCATATCACGTTCGCTCTTTTCGAGGATATTTTCACCTTTAAAAATGATAGCTCCCTCTTTAACGACCGCATTATTCGATAATAGTTTCATGACACTTTTGGCAGTCACACTTTTCCCTGAACCGGACTCACCGACAAGAGCAAGTGTTTCGCCTTTTTCTAACTTCAGATTCACTCCACGAATCGCTTGTACTTCTCCCGCAAATGTTTCGAAGTGGATTCGTAAGTTTTCAATCGATAAAATAGTTTCGCTCATTCGAATCCTCCTAGTCTTTCATTTTCGGGTCAAAGGCATCTCGTAAACCGTCTGCCAATAAGTTAAAGCTAATCATTAATACACAAAGCACTCCTGAAGGGAACCACATCAAGTGAGGATACAGACGGAACGTTTTGTATCCACCGTTAATAAGGGCTCCAAGAGATGCATCCGGACTCGGAATCCCGATTCCAAGGAAGCTTAAGAAGGCTTCAAAGAAAATCGCTGATGGGATGGAGAACATTGTCTGAATGATGATTAAACCAGCCATGTTTGGCAATAAGTGTTTAAAAGCAATCTTCCAGAAACTTTGCCCTAACGCACGAGACGCTAAAATGTATTCTAAATTCTTTTGTTTCAAGGTTTGTGCACGTACGACACGCGCCATCGTTACCCAGCTTGTAAAACCAATCGCGATAATAATCGACACGAGACCTGGTTTTAATACGAGTAACATTAATACAAGGATGATTAAGTTTGGAATCGCTGAGATGATTTCTAAGAAACGTTGCATCACAGTATCCACACGTCCGCCGAACCATCCAGAAATAATTCCGTAAGTCACACCAATCGTAATATCAAACAACGCTGCCACAAAAGCAATGATTAGCGAAGTTTGCGTACCGTAGAGCACACGTGAGAATAAGTCACGACCAAGATTATCTGTTCCAAAGAAGAAGTTGACGCCTTCTGGAACCCCTTGTTGCGCATACACATCAACTCCGTTACGGTAGCCGTTGAAGAGTCCTGGAATACGCGCTGGTAAGTTGGCAAACTCCGTGTTTTGTTCCAATGGATCAAATGGAGCAATGACTGGCGCTAATACTGCTAACAGCACAATCACTAAAATAATAAAGAGCGATACTAAGGCTCCCTTATTTTTCGTCAATCGTCTCCATGAATCTTGTAAGAAGTTAAGAGAAGGTGCAGCGATTTTTTCACGGTCAGCACTATGCGTTAAATCCACGCGTTGAAATAACTCTTTTTCTGTTAATTCTGCCATTACGCTTCCCCTCCTTCATCAGTAATACGAATACGAGGATCAATCCATCCGTATAGCAAGTCTACAATTAAAATCACAAATACGAGCAATGCAGAGTAAAGCATGGTTACTCCCATAATCGTTGGGTAGTCATTGGTTAAAATCGATTTGACAAACTGTTCCCCAATTCCTGGAATCGCGAAGATGTTTTCGATTACCATCGACCCTGTCATGAGTCCAACGAGCATTGGTCCAAGGATAGTCACAAGCGGAATAATCGCATTTCTAAATCCATGCTTGAACGCGACTTCAAAACGGCTTAAACCTTTCGCACGCGCCAATTCAATATAGTCCGAATGCAATACTTCTACCATTTCCGTTCTTACAAAACGCGCAGAATCGGCAATCGGTGAAATCGCCAGCGCCATTGTTGGTAGAATCGAAGAGACAAACCCTTGATTCCAGAGCGCAATCGGTAGAATTGGAAAAATCACCCCAAAGACTAATTGAAGCACTACGGCAAACACGAAACTTGGAACCGAACGTCCAATAATCGCAAAGAATGTTGCAAGTGTGTCCACCCATGTATTTTGTTTCATGGCCGCAATCATCCCGAGTAGTGAACCAACGATCGTTCCGAAGATTAAGGCTTGGAACCCTAATTGGAAACTTGGTCCTACACGCGAGAAAATCAAGTTTGCGACTGTTGAGTTATATTGGAATGATTGTCCAAAGTCCAAACGGAATAATCCAGTAATGTAAATCAAATATTGAACAAATACAGGCTTATCGAGGCCGTACTTGGCATTCATAATTTCTAGTTGTGCCTGCGTTAACTGTTCTTCATTGGCATATGGAGACCCAGGTAATAGTTTCATTAGAAAGAATGTAATCGTAGCAATCAGGAATAAGGTTAGGAACATGTAAAATACACGTTTCCCGATATATTTTAAATAGTTTTTCAACTCTGCACCTCCATCGATATCTTAATTCTGTTTCATCATACTATCTAAAGAATTAAAGTTTCAACTAATTAGTATCAACCTAGCCGTTGCGCATTGCCCAAAGTTCTGCTACAGTGAAAAGAACGACAGAAAAAGGAGGAAGCTTATGTCATTCGACTATAAAAAAATAGGACTCATTTCTGGAATCCTACTATTATTATGTATAGGCTATGTAACGCTGACGGGCCCCTTTAGCCTACTTGCCCTTAGCAACGCTCTTTTTATGTGCGCACTTGTTTGCTTAATGATTGGTATTTTTGCGTATTTAAGTCGCACCGACTTCTTCACTCTTTTTCTAAAGAGCTTTACTCCTAATAAGGAGCATAAGAAGCACACCCTCTTTACCGCATCATCGACAGTCCTCTTTTTAGAGGTAGCCGCACTTCTTGGAATTCTATCCATAATATTGGGAATCTTCCTATTATAAATTGAAAAGCCGTGTTCTCATTAGAGTTCACGGCTTCTTTTGATTATAATTCTGCAGCTTTTTTCTCTGCTTTTTCTTTTTCGATTTCCTCGCGTAATTCTGGAAGAATCTGCGTGAAATCCATACGAAGTTCTTGTCGCAATGATGGTTCCACTTTACGAACGAAGTGGAATGTCGATAAGCGTTCCATGACACTTTCGGCTTCATCTTTGGCAACATATAAATAGATGTATTTTAAGCGTTTCGAAATATAGTGAATATTCCCAAACTTCTTCAACTGTTTAATTGGTTTCAATGTATACAACCAAACAACGAGTGCTTGTCTTTCTTGTTGCTCCATTGTTTCTCCCTTCTACATAGCTTTTAATTCGATAATTTTTTCTTCTTCCTCTTCTGGAAGACCTTCTCTTGTTGGTGGTGGCGTTTGTTCGCGGCTTTCTTTATCGCGTCGAATGGCCCAAAGTACTAAACCAATTCCGGCACTGGAAGCAAAGAAGCTCGATCCACCGTAACTAATCAGCGGTAATGGTACCCCTGTTAAAGGCGCTACCCCAACGAGCGCTCCGATATTAATTCCTGATTGAATCAAGAATAAAATTGCCACACCGTAACATAAGTATTTTCCAAAAAGATTACGGCATTTATTTCCTTTATGGATAATCGCGATGATTAAGCCAAAAATCGCAAGAAGGAGAATAAAGATTGTAATAAATCCTAACTCTTCTCCGACAATCGCTAAAATAAAGTCGGTATGGGCTTCTGGTAGGAACCCCGTTTTTTGAACAGAATTCGATAACCCTGTTCCAAGCCAGCTACCTCTGGATAACCCAAGATAGCCTTGAATCGATTGATAACCAGCACCTGTTGGATCGCTCCACGGATTATGGAATGATGTAAAACGGCTTAATTGGTACGCTTTTAATCCGAATTTTTCAAAAATCGAAGCGTCTAAATACGTGAGGCCATATAGTCCAGCAAAGACAACGCCCCAAATAGCTAGCGCGCGATTTGAGACACCTGTCATCAGGCCTAGTAGAACGGCAACTCCCGCAATAATGATGGACGTTCCTAAGTCCGGTTGAAGCATGACCATTCCGATGAAGAAAGCTGTAATTCCAGCAGGAATGAGATAAAATCTCCAATCGCGTTTACTACGTTCGTTCTTACTATAAATATAAGCCGATGTCCAAATCACAAATAGTTTTACTAATTCGGATGGTTGTAAGCTAAAGAGTTTTAGGTTAATCCAACTCTTCGCACCGTTTACACCGGTTGTAAATAATACAATCACGAGCAGGATAAAAATCACACCTGCTACTCCCATCATGACTTTTTGATTCTTCAAGAATTTCTCAGGAAGAACAGAAATCCCTAGCGCCATCAAAATACCGATGATGATGAAGACAAATTGCTTCACCATAAACGCTTCTGAGTTTCCTTGATTGGCAAGAGCGTAATAACTACTTGCACTATAAATCATGACAAGTCCGAAAATTGAAAGTACCGAATACAACCCCATAATGAGCGGGTCCACATTGAGAAGGTGCTTCATTTTTTCATGAAAGTTTAACACGTCAAGCCTCCTCTAAATTTGGCGCGACTCTTCGTACACTTGCGTATACATGTCGTTTAATGCGTATTCTAAATCAGCCATAATTTTATGACCTTCGTTCGCGTGAATTAATCCAAGTGAAACTGCGAAATCCACTTGTTTCGATAAACCGAATAATTGTGTATCGATAATTTCTTCGAATGCTGGGCATTTTGCCAAGCAAAGATGTGTTTTTTGTTTTGAAATGAGTTGATAAATTTGGTTGGCATTTTCTGTCAACTGAACTAAAGCAGGATTTTGAGTCATCTCACACTCCCCTTTCTATATTCCATGCTCAAAGCATATACTCTTTTAGTATACTTGCATCCACAAAAAAATACCACTAATGCAAGTGGAATTTACTGAAAATTTAGAGTTCGCTGTGATGCTCTTTATAAAAGAAATGATTCCGCCTTTCCTAACGGATGTCTTCATAATCACTGTAACGTTGCACCGGTTCGAGCCCAGAGGTCTCTCACCTTTAAAGCCTCAAATAGGGCGTACGGAATTAATTCCTACGCCCTATAATTCGTTTTAATGCGTATCACGTTACTGTGATTATAGAATCCGTTAGTCTTTGCGGAATCATCTTTATGCAGCCAATATTTTTTCTGTTTTCCACTTTGTTAGTAGTTTTTTCTGTGCAAGTAACTAAAAGAGAATGCTATCTTTCCATCTAGCCAAAGCAGTGAACTCACCAATTCCGCTTTATGAGTTTGCAAAAAATGAAGTGAGGCACTAAGCTCACCCCGGTACAGCTATTGTCGCTACTATAAAGAGTTCCTGCAGAACGCAGTAATAGCAGCGTAATTATTTGTTTTCCGGTCCAATCATAGAGAGGCCGACACGACCTTTTTTGAGGTCAAGCTCCGTCACCCAAACCGTTACGATATCCCCAACCGCAACGACATCACTTGGATGTTTCACGAAGCCTTTTTTCAATTTCGAAATATGCACAAGGCCGTCTTGTTTCACACCGATATCAACGAATGCACCGAAGTCCACTACGTTACGAACAGTTCCTTCGAGTTCCATTCCCACTTGTAGGTCTTCCATCTTCAAGACATCGCTACGTAAGATTGGTCCTGCGACTTCTTCACGAGGGTCACGTCCTGGTTTCAATAATCCATCCAGCACTAATTCCAACGTTTCTTGTCCGATGCCAAATTCTTCTTTCAACTCTTTCGTATTCAGTCCTTTAAGAGCTTCTTCCAACTCTGGTGAACCTAGCGCTAATTTTTCGGCATTGGCTTTTTTCAAAATGGCTTTAGCGACATCATAAGACTCTGGGTGAATGTCAGTGCCGTCAAATGGATTCGTGCCATCGATGATTCGTAAGAACCCAACGGCTTGCTCGTAAGCTTTTGGCCCTAAGCGAGGCACTTTCTTCAATTGCGTACGGTTTGTGAACTTACCATTTTCGTCACGGAAAGCGACCACGTTGGCTGCTGTTGTTTTCGTTAATCCGGCAATGTGCTCTAAGAGAGCGGCACTCGCCGTATTCACGTTGACCCCAACCTTGTTTACGGCTGTTTCAACGACAAAGTCTAACTGCTCATCTAATTGTTTTTCTGGCACATCGTGTTGATATTGTCCAACTCCAACGGCTTTTGGATCAATTTTAACCAATTCTGCTAATGGGTCTTGCAAGCGACGAGCGATGCTGACTGCAGAACGCTCTTCGACTTGGTAATCTGGAAACTCAAGGCGAGCGATATCGCTGGCAGAATACACAGAAGCCCCTGCTTCGCTGACGATAGTATAAACCACCTTACGAGGGATTTGTCGTAATTGTTCCGCCACGAATTGTTCAGACTCACGGCTAGCTGTTCCGTTTCCAATCGCCACAAGTGTTACACCATACTGCTCCACGATGCGACGGAATTGTCCTCCTGCTTGAGCGCGTTTGGCTTCTGAAGCTCCTACGTGAGGATAAATCACAGACTTACCAAGCACTTTTCCCGTTTCATCGATTACCGCTAATTTACATCCTGTACGGTACGCAGGGTCTAGCCCTAAGATGACTTGGCCTTTCATTGGCGCTTGTAATAATAAGTTCTTCAAGTTTTCCCCAAAAATCGCAATCGCTTGTGTTTGCGCCTTTTCACTTAATTCATTACGGATTTCGCGTTCAATCGCTGGTCCGATGAATCGTTTGTAGCTTTCTTCAATTGCGCCTTCGACAATCGGTGCAGATGGTGACGACGGATTTTTAATTTTCTCTTCTTTAATCTTTGTAAGAGGGTTTGTCACGTCGACTTCAATCGTCACGCGGACTACATCTTCTTTTTCTGCACGGTTTAGGGCAAGCACACGGTGAGGAACGATGGATTTCACTGGCTCTTCGTAGTCATAGTACATTTCGTAGACTTTCTTCTCGTCGAGCTCTTCCTTCTTCACAACAGACTTCACGATACCATTCTTTTGCGTAAATTGACGCAATTGTTTACGGTATTTTGCTTCATCGGAAATCCATTCAGCGATAATTTCTACAGCGCCGTTAATCGCATCTTCAATCGTTAGAATTCCTTTTTCTTCATTGATAAACGTCGCTGCTTTTTCCTCTACAGAATCCTTCGTCGTCATGAGTAACCATAATGCAAACGGCTCTAGTCCTGCTTCTTTAGCAATTGTTGCCTTCGTACGGCGTTTTTGTTTATACGGACGATAAATATCTTCTAATGCCGTTAAAGTTGTCGCCTTGCTTAATGCAGTCGTAATCTCTGGCGTGAGTTTGCCTTGTTCGTCAATAAGACGGCTAATTTCTTCTTTTCGTTTTTCGAAGTTTTCCAAATAACGTTGGCGCTCTTCGATTTCACGGATTTGCACCTCATCTAACGAACCGGTTTGGTCTTTACGATAACGCGCAATAAACGGTACCGTATTGCCATCTTGCAAGAGGCCTAATACCGTATCGATTTGTTTTGGTTTATATTGAGTGAGTTCTGCCTTCACAAGCGCTACGGAACGCTCGTAAGCAGTGATTTCAGTTGTTTGTTCTGTCATAGTCAACTCCCTTTCTGTCTCCTCTATCCTATCATGAAATAAAAGGAAAAGCACCTAAGCAAAAATACCTAGGTGCCCTATTACGGCTAAAGTTCAATATCAGCTGATTTTACTCTTATAGAAGAGCTAAGATAATGAAGTTAAGGATGAATAATCCCGTAGCTACCCATAAAATTGGGTGAATGTCTTTTGCTTTACCAGTAATCACTTTCACTAAGCAGTAGAAGATGAATCCTGCTGCGATACCGTAAGAGATACTGTAGCAAAGTGCCATGAAGATGCCGGCAAAGAATGCTGGAATCGCTTCGTCCAATTCGTCCCATTTCACATCAGCGAATGAAGAAAGCATCATCACCCCAACGATAATTAAGGCCGGTGCTGTCGCTTCTGCAGGAACGATGCCCACGAATGGTGCTAATAATATTGATAATAGGAAGAGTCCTGCTGTAACGACTGCTGTTAAACCAGTACGTCCACCAGCACCGATTCCGGCTGCACTTTCAACATAGGTTGTAGTGTTCGAAGTACCGAAAATCGCCCCGATTGAAGTCCCGATGGCATCTGCGAATAAGGCTTTGTCCATTTTAGAAGAGAAACCAGATCCGTTTTCAAGTTGACGTTCATCTTCTTCAGAGAAGATTCCTGTTTTACGACCTGTACCGATAAATGTTCCAAGAGTGTCAAATGTATCCGATAAGCTAAATGCGAAAATCGTCATGAACACTAATGGTAAGCGCGCTGGATCAGAGAAGAGTTTCACGATTCCTTCTGAACCAAAAGCGGCCAAGAATGTTGTGCCTAAGTCGTTGAACGCTGCTCCAAGAGAGTTACTTTCAAAGCTTACTTTTGATAAATCGACAATCCCCATTGGAATCGCTAAAAGTGTTGTTAAAACAATCCCAAGCAAGATAGCTCCACGAACTTTTTTCAATAATAAGACTACAGTAATGACTAAACCAATCACTGCAAGAAGGGCTCCTGGAGATGTGAAGTTTACAAGAGATGGAACGATTCCACCATTTGAATTCACGCTGAACACGCCGCCTTTGTACGCTTCTGTAGCTACATTATACGCAGCACCATTGACTTGAGTGATCGTTTTTGAATCAGAAAGGAATTCTAATAGGTTAGCATTTTTTAAACCGATATATGCGATGAAAATTCCAATCCCGCCCCCGATAGCATGTTGCATACTGACCGGAATGGCTTTAATAATCATCTTCCGAACTTTTGTTACAGTAATAAAAATATTGAATAAACCACAAATGAATACCATTGCTAATGCTTCTTGCCAAGTGAATCCAAGGCCGAATACAACTGTAAATGTAAAGAACGCGTTTAACCCCATCCCTGGTGCCAATGCGTAAGGTACGTTTGCGAAAAGACCCATCACTAATGTGCTGACAACTGTTGCAATAATCGTTGATAAGAAGACTGCTTGGAATGGCATCCCTGTTTTACTAAGAATGTTCGGATTGACAAAAATGATATATGACATCGCGAAGAATGTCGTTAACCCAGCCAAAAACTCCGTTGAAACGTTCGTGCCGTTCTCTTTCAGTTTAAAAAACTTATCCATTGAAATGATAACTCCTTTTTATTGGTTTATTTGACGACTTAAGTATACTAGAACTATTTTTGTTTTACAATATAAAACACGTACATTTTAGTTCGTTAAATTTATTTTCGTTCGTTTTATTTAACTTTATTTTATTTCAAGATTGTCAGATGGACGATTCTGTTTCTAAACACGAATATTAGCAACAAAAAAGAAGTGGCGTTCGCCACTCCTTTTTCTTTTAGTTATTCTTCTATTATTTTGATTCCTTTACGATCTTTTTCCACCGGTGTCATAAAGTCATGATAATCCCCAGGTTCATCCTCTTCTAGCCCTGCTTCTGAGAGCCCTACATAATAAGAACCTTTGACTTCTCCTGCATTTGAAGCAAAGAATCCTTCTCTCAAATTTTTTTGAACTCTTACATTCAGATACTCCATCGACTCTTTAGCAAGTTCTTGTACCTCAAATCTTACAATCAACTGCGTTCGGTCTTTTCTATACTTGTCTTCGTCGTATTTCCCAAAGGAGTAGCTGACTGGCGAAGGCTTTGGGCTTTCGTATTCTGCGAAATCTACTGCATTGAATTGTTCTCGTAACTCTTTAATTTTTTCATCTATCTTTTTCAATTTTTCTCGGACTTCCTTAGAATTTCCCTCCCACGATACTTTATTACCTTCCTTTCTCAGCGCCTCTAATTGGACTTCCAATTTTTCTCGGAGTTGTTGTTTATGGCGATAGAAATTTCGTTCAAATTGTTTTTGGGCTAGTTCTAAAATTTGTTTTTCATTCTTCCCTCCTAAATCCCCGAGGTCCAAATCCAATCCTGTATAGGCAAGCACATTTCCTTTTCCATCAAAATGATAGACCGCCGTCACCGTGTTATGTGGATCTAACTCTCCTCTCTCTCCGTGATGCACATCCATCCAAATCCTATCTGACTGAAACGCATATGGTAGAGGGATTTTTTCCTTTTTTCCGCATGCTGCAAGCATAACAGCTACTACCGACAACAACGCTAGTTTTATCCATGTCTTCATCATTCTTCCTCCAACGTTCGAACTTTCACTTTCATTATACTACACGCAATCAGAATCTGCTCCTATTCCAAACAAAAACGCCAGAGCACCATTGTACTCTGACGTCTAAAGGGATTATTTATCTGAATTCCACACTGGGAAGTATTGTCCTGGTGCGACTTCATCCATTTTCTTCGCTACATCGTCTGTTTGATATAATTCAACGATTTTTTTGTATGTTGGGTTGTCAGCATCTGCTGCTTTAACAACGATGATGTTGTAACGATCTTTAGGAATTGTATCTAAGTGGTTTGCATCTGAGAAGATGTTGTCTTCGATTTTCAAACCAGCATCTTGAGCCATAGAACCATTGATGGAAGCTGCGTCAACGTCTTGTAATAGGCGTGGTGCTTGTGCTGATTCTGCTTCAATGATTTCTAAGTTACGAGGGTTGCTTGTGATGTCCGCTAATGAAGCTTTTGTTCCAACGCCTTCTTTTAATGTAATTAATCCTTCTGTTTCTAATGCTACTAAAGCACGACCTTGAATTGCTACTTCTTTTGGTACTAATACTTTTGCATTTTCTGGTAAATCTTTTAATGATTTATATTTTGTTGAGAAATAATATAATGGCACGATAAATGTTGTTCCGATTTCTTTTAAATCAGTCCCTTTATCTTTATTCCATTGTGCTAAGTAGGCACGGTGTTGGAATGCGTTCATTTGAACAGAACCTTCTTCAAGCGCTGTATTTGGTAATACGTAGTCGTTCATTTCTACAACTTCGATGTTGATGTTTTCTTTTTTCGCTTTTTCAGCTACGTAATCCCAGATTTCGTGTGCTGCGCTACCTACTACGGCAACTTTAACTGTTTGCGCTGGCGCTTCAGTTGCTTTTGAAGCCTCACTAGATTGTTGTGAACTTTGGTTTCCGCACGCTGCTAAAGTGATTGCTGCAACGGCTGTTAAAAATAAGTGTTTAATTTTCATTTTGTTTTTCCTCCGATTTTAAAAAATTGTTGTGTTGGTTGTAAATTGATTTGAAACATTCCTCCTTAAACTGTCGAACACAATAAAAAAATCCTTTGCCCAAATAGGACAAAGGACGATCATTTCAAAAATACCGTGTTACCACCTTTATTCGTTTATCCATCACTAGATAAACCTCACCCGATTCCACGTCTCTGCGTTGAAATCGTACCGCTATAACGGGCGCCCCGTACTTCCCTTACAACTGCTCAGAAAGTCCGCTCAATGGCCATCTTCCTCATTTCGTCACTACTTAGTTCCACCAACCCTAAGCTCTCTACTCAGTGCTCCGATGAGTACTCTCCATCTCTATGCGTTATGGGTTCCATTATACGCCCATTCTTTTCGATGTCAACAAAACTCTTCCATTTATAGACATTTGTTTTTGAAACAGAAACAAAACACCTAAACTGACTCTAGAATAAAGAAAACCTCCACACGAAAGTTCGTGCAGAGGTTAAAACAGTCTTATTTAGCAACAGTTGTTGTTGTTTCTGAATCAGCTGCTTTTAAGAAATTCTTCAAAGCGTTTTGTAAGCTTTCATCTGTGATTTTCACGTCAGCAGCTTTCACTAAATCTACCATTGTTTGGTGTAAGTATGCTGAATCTTTCAATTTCGCATCTAACATTTCTTTTTCCATTTGTTCTTTCATTTCATCAAATGGTTTCTTCTCTTCTTTAGATACTAACTTAATGATGTGGTATCCAAATTGAGTTTGAACTGGAGTTTCAGTGATATCTCCAACGTTCTTCAAGTCGTAAGCTGCTGTAGAGAATTCAGTTACCATGTCTGAACGTTTGAATGGTCCAATTTGACCACCTTTTGCAGCAGTACCAGTATCTGCAGAGTTTGCTTTAGCTAATTCCGCAAAGTCAGCACCATCTTTTAATTGTTGGATTAATTCTTCTGCTTTTGTTTTAGCAGCTGCTTTTTCTTCGTCAGATGCATCTGCTTTAGCAGCAATTAAGATATGTTGAACTGTAATTTGTGGTTCCCACGCATCATAGTACGCTTTGATATCTTCTTCTGAGAAGTTCGCAGCTTTCTTAACAGCTTCTGTCATTAATTTGTTTAAGTAAAGTGTTTGACGGTATGCATCTACAGAAGTAATTCCGCTTTGTTGTAAAGCCGCTAATAAACCAGGTTCGCCACCGTATTGAGCTACTAATTTAGCCACTTCTTCATCTGCAGCAGTTTTAAGAGCTTTTGCATCCTCAATAGATCCTTCTAATACTTTCGTTAATACTAAACGTTGTAATGTTTGTTCCCCAACAGAATCTTTCATTGCTGTCACAAATTCATCTTTTGTAACGTTACCGTATTTAGTAGTTGCAACGTTTTCTGCTGAATTATTTGAGCAAGCCGCTAATGCTAAAGTTGATGCAAGCGCTAATGCTCCTACGAATTTTTTCTTCATAAAATTCCCTCTCCAATCGGTTTTCTTTTTAATCGATGTTATTAATATACCACAGTTTTAAGCACTTGCCTATTTTTCTAGCACTCTCTTACCTTTTCTTAACTTTCTGAAAACAAAAAAGAGCCAGGACCGATGCCTGACTCTTCGTTAAGTTAAGTTTAGTTCAAAAAATAGTGTGATTATTGTAATACACGAATTGTGATTGTACGACGTCCGAAATTGTAAACATCATTCAAGTTTACTAAGTGAACGTCAATTCTATTTCCATAGATTGCGCCACCTGTATCTGCAGCACGGAATACTCCATAACCTGGAATTTCAACATATGATCCTAATGGAATAACGTTTGGGTCAACCGCAATCACGTTTGGTTCACTAACAAGGTTTGTTCCATCAGCTGTGTAGTTTGATAACCCAGCTTCGTTATATGAGTACGCTGTTGCTTCAACTGTTAAGTAGTAACCACCTTGGTTTGAAGAAGCTGCAGCAGCTTGAGTTGTTTGAGTTGCCTCTGTTGCTTGAGCAGCTTGAGTTGTTTGAGTTGCTTCTGTTGCTTGAGCAGCTTGAGTAGTTTCAGTTTCTGCCGCTTGTGTTGTTGCTTCAGTCGTTTCTACTTCTTTCACTTCATTGTTGTTTTGAACACGGTATGAGTGTTGTTCTGTTCCGTTATCAACGGTTACTTCTTTTTGGTCCGCTGAGAAACGTAACACTGTCCCTGGATAAATAAGGTTTGCATCTTGAATTTCGTTCACTTGAACTAATGTATCTAATGATGCACCAGTTGCTTCAGAAATTACTGATAATGTATCTCCCCATTTAATTGTGTACTCTTGTACACCTTTATCGTCTGTTTTAACATCTTGTTTTACTTGTTCTACAGTACGTGCTGTCCATTCTACTTCGTTTGCACTTGCTGTAGTTGCTGAAAATCCTGCAAAACTAAATAAAGCAAGTGATGCTGTCACCATCATGAATTGTTTCTTGATTGGTTTCATATTTTCCTTTCCGATTTCCGACTTTTTCTAAAGTCAAAAACCTCGTTCGCTTGGATTTTTTGGGTTGCGAACTTATTTGATGCTAATTATTTTAACACAGGAAAAACTCAAAATGTTGATTTTATGCGGTTTGTTAAGGTCACTTAATTTTTTTGACTTTTTCTGATGTTATTATGACAAACAGATGACAAGAACATATGTTTCCGTAACATTTGACACCATTCTGTAACACGTTCGTAGAATTTTCTTACAATCTCGGTCATACTTTCTTCATTTATTACACTGTTTTTCGTTCCTTTTTGAGGCAAAAACCTATCAAATCGCACTTTTACCGACATTCGATGCATCAAAAAAGACCTCCCTATTCATCCATAGGAAGGTCACTAAACATTCGTTAAGCGGTTTGATTTAATTCACTCATTTGAATCGTTTGATCGATATTCTCTTTTAACGCTTCAGGAAGATGGTGCGTTACCCATAGCACTGTCACGCTCTTATCTTCTAGGATTGGTTTCAACACCTCAATGGTTGTCTTTTCATCTAAGTTGGAGCTGACTTCATCCAGCAAGAAGACTTTTGGTTGTTTCATCAATCCACGTGCAAAGGCAATGCGTTGCAACTGACCGCCGGATAGATTTGAATCGCCATCGCCTAAAACTGTATCTAATCCCAGCGGTAAGTTTCGAACGATAGAAGCAAGTCCCACTTTTTCTAAAGACTCCCAAACCTCTTCATCCGTATACGTTTCAGTGAGCGTTACGTTTTCGCGAATGGTTGTCGTGAAAATATGTGGTTTTTGAGCGATATAGACCATTTGTCGATATAACTCATCATAGGATTGTTTCTTCACATCGACTCCAGCGAGTTTTACCTCTCCTAAATACTCCGTTAATTTAGCAGCGATAATATTTAACAGCGTTGATTTCCCTGTTCCGCTCTCGCCAGTAATCGCGTATTTTTGCCCTTCGTTAAAGCCAAGAGACACATGATTTAAAATCACCTTTTCTCCGTAGTTAAACGAAACATCACTCACTTCAATAAGAGTACGCGGTGCCTCTTCTGGTGCTTCCTCTACTAGAGTTGCTGGTTCTAATTGCTCATATTTGTTAAACAACGAATCTGCACTCTTAATTGAACCGATCTTTTGACTAATATTTCCAAGCACGTTGAAGATGGTGCTACTTAATGCCATCGCTGCAAGAATACTCCCGATACTGACTTCGCCAATATAAGCTAAGTATCCCGTTAAGATGAATACGGAAATCTGGCTAAACACATTCCCAATCCCACCACTAACGGCAACTTTGGCCATCGACTTACTAAAGTCGCGATGCGTATCTCCTACTTCAACAGATTTTTCATGAATTTTTTCTTTTAAATACGCTAGCTTACGAAAAACAAATAGAGTATCATATCCGCTCAATAAATCCGAAATGGATTTTGCGAATTTTTCATTGGCTTCCGATACTTTGATGGTTTTTTCTGTCAGTTCTGCTGAGAACAAAGCTGGTAACACGGCCATGATGACAATACAGATAGCTGCTAGTAAAACGATAGACCAATGATACATGAATAACGCCACCGCAGAAATGACCGCAGAAATAATTCCTCCGATAACATCAAAGGTTGGATCAATCGCATGCCCTTTAATCTGTTCCAAGTCACTTGTAAACCATGAAATATACGTTTGACTATTCTTTTCATAAAAGCGTCCATAAGACGTCGCTTCAATAGAATGACTAATACGGTCCCTTAACCATGTCGCTACTTTTTGATTAAAGTAGGCTTGATAGCGAATCAGCATATAGGTAAACAATAAATAAAATGCAAAAATAACAACTAAACAAATAGCCTTATAAAAGAAATTATGAATATCCATGTTCACTAAAGTATCTAAAGTCTGCGCATTCACGATACTGGATACAAGCTCTGCACCTGCAATAAGGGTGAGCAACGTAATCATGATGAACACTTCTTTTTTAAATTTCTGAAAAACAACCTTCATATATATTCGCTCCACTTCAAAATCTGACTATGCTCATAGTGTAACACTGTCTTAATCCAATGTATATAGGACTTTTGGCGGAAAATAAAAGAACTTTCCTTTTTTGCACACAAAAAACCACACCTCTATTCTGAAGTGTGGTAGCTCTATTTTATTAGGCTTTTGTTTTTTCAGCGCGGTCACGTTTCATTTGGCTTGAACGTAATTGTCCGCAGGCTGCTTCGATATCATGTCCGAATTCTTTACGAACGACACAGTTGATATGGTTTTTCTTCAAGACATCGTAGAAAGCGACTACGCGTTCTTTTCCACTACGTTCATATTGGTCATGTTCACGAACTTTGTTATACGGAATTAAGTTGACATATGAAAGACGTTTCTTATCCGCAAGAAGGTCGGCCAATTGTTGCGCTTGTTCCACAGAATCATTCACGTGATCGAGCATGATGTACTCGAAAGTTACACGACGATTTGTTTTAGCGATGTATTCATTAATGGCATCCATCACGACTTCGATTGGATATTTACGGTTGATACGCATGATACGAGAACGTGTATCATTATCTGGTGCATGGAGTGACAATGCAAGGTTCACTTGTAATCCTTCGTCTGCGAACTCGCGAATTTTTGGAGCCAAACCACTTGTAGAAACAGTGATATGACGAGCCCCGATTCCAAGCCCTTTATCAGAGTTGACCACTTTCAAGAATTTAATCACGTTATCATAGTTATCGAATGGTTCTCCAATCCCCATGACTACGATATGGCTGACACGGTCCCCAGGAGACACTTCGTCTAATGTGCGTTGTACGTGCATCACTTGCGCTACGATTTCCCCAGCAACAAGGTCACGTTGTTTTGCGATAATCCCGCTGGCACAGAAAGTACATCCGATATTACATCCTACTTGTGTCGTTACACAGATAGATAAGCCGTATTCTTGTGGCATTAATACCGTTTCGATTAAGAGGCCGTCTGCTAATTCAAAGAGGAATTTACGCGTTCCGTCTGTTGATTGTTGTTTGATACGTTCGTTTAACACTGGGAATGTAAATTCTTCTTGTAACTGTTCAATCAGTGATTTTGGCAAGTTTGTCATTTCTTCAAAACTAGTTACACGTTTGCGGTAAAGCCAGTCCCATAATTGCCCTGCCCTGAATTTCTTTTCGCCTTTTGCTTCAAACCAAGCTGTTAGCTCTTCTAGTGGCATGCCATAAATAATCGGTTTTCCTTCATATTGACGAACCACTCGTCCAATTTTTCTAACCATATCTATTCCTCTTTCCTATACTTGAAATGCTCTAATGATTGTTTCTCTATTCGCATGAGCGCTTAATAACACTGATAATTTCACACGAGCCTTTTGTCCACTAAGCCCTGTTGTGAAAATCACTCCTGCTTCATGAAGCTGTTTGCCTCCGCCAAGATAATTATAGACGTCATACGTTACACCGTTAAATGCGCGGGATACCAGAACGACTGGAATTCCTTTATCTAAGCAACGTTGCAATCCAGGAAGTGCCATTGGAGGAAGATTTCCTGCCCCAAGAGCTTCGATGACTACTCCATTGGCATCTGAATCGGCAATGGCATCAAATAACATGGAATCCATTCCAGCATATGCTTTTAATAAGTATACCTTATCCAAGAGTTCTTTAATTGGATAATATTCATGATGTAAAAATTTTTGGAAGTAAATGACTTCACTCTTTGATACTAATCCAAGCGGTCCAAAGGTTGGTGTTTGGAAAGTCGCAACGTTTGTAGTATGTGTCTTTGTCACATATGTTGCCGCATGAACTTCATCATTCATCACGACAAGAACGCCTTTATCCACACTCTCTGGACTCGTTACCGTAATAATGGCACTGCGTAAGTTCGCTAACCCGTCCGCTCCAATTTCATTGCTGGAACGCATCGCTCCCGTTAAAACGATTGGGAATGTTCCATCTGTTGTTAACTCTAAAAAATACGCCGTCTCTTCTAATGTATCAGTTCCGTGAGTCACAACCGCTCCGTCAAAGCCTTCCTGTTGCGCTTGAATAATTCGCTTTTGAACTTCCCACATTTTTTCCTCTGTCATATGTGGAGACGGAAGATTAAATAGATCCTCTACGACGACACTTGCGATTGGTGCAAAAATGGTGTCGGAGTTGGTTAATGGGTTTGTGCTTGTTGGGGTTACGTTACCGGTTGAGCGGTCTTCACTCATGGCGATTGTACCACCGGTGTTTATGACGATAATTTTCTTCATGGCGCTACTACTTTCTTTCATTTTCTCTTTACATAGGATACCACAAAAACGCAAAAAGTGCCGAAGTATTTGTAAGTAAATACGCACATTTCTTTTTCGGTTTTCTTCATAGTAACAGTAATAGGGTACCGGTTCGAGCCCCGTGGGCTCTCTCCTTTAAAGCCTCAAAGCAGGAGTACGAAATAAATTTCCAACTCCTGCTAATTCGCATTTAATACTATTCCCCATTACTATTACTATAGAACCCGAAAAAATGTGCGTATTTTTTCTGCTTTTATAAAAACAAAAAAGTGTTGTGCCACTCATTTTGATGTAACCCCTGCTGGGTCTTAGAAAGTGCATCCTAGCGGGCTTTCTGAAGGTTTTTGGTGATTTGAGATAAGGCATCACTGAAAAAATTTTTTTGATTTTTTCTCAGAAAATTTACTACACCCTTCCGAATTTGTGCAATCGACCTAAAACGGGAATGTTGAATAGACCGCTAAAAACCGCATCATTTCAACGTTTATATTTTACTTTTAATTTTAAAATTTGAAATGTAACATATATGCTACATTTTTATTTTTTGCAAAAGAAAAGCACCACTACATTACTAGCGGTGCTATCTAAACATGATTATTATTCATAAATCTTTAGTACTTTTCCCCTGCTGATGCGTGGAGGCTGATTCATTTTTATCCCTTTCATGGATGGAATACTATCTGACTTATCAAGACCAAAATCAATATGAATAACAGTATCAGGACTATTATTAAATTTTCCTGTTACTGACAGATTATACTCCACAATTGCTACTCCATTGCCAACCTGCCCAACTCTTAACGTATCCCAATCAAATTGCACAGATTCCACTTTAGGATATACCGAAAAAATTAGATTTAATGATAAAGATGATTCATGTTGACATCAAATAGGCTAATATTTTATACAAAAATATTTAATAATACTTATAGAAGGAGTATTGTTCTAACTAAAATTTATTATTTATATCTTTTCAATGTTTTATTTTCAATATTATAAATTTCGTCTGCACAATTTTTTACAAATTCCATATCATGAGAAACAAAAATCACCAACCCTGGATAATTTTTTATTAACACCTCTAGCGCTCGTATGCTAATCATATCAAGTGAATTTGTAGGTTCATCTAATATTACAACATTGGCATCTTTAATGAATACTTTTAATAATTCTATTCTAGTTCTCTGCCCACCACTTAATTTATTTATTGGTACATTCAATAATGAAGCCTCTATCCCAATATCTCTCAATAAATTTATAATATCTTGTCTTAAAAAATTAGAATCTTCTTGTAAATAACTTATAAGATTTTTTGTACTTACAACATCAAAATAATATTGTTTGAAAACTGAAAATTTAATCATTTTAGAAAGTATAATATTTTGATTATTACCTAGTATATTCTTTATTAATGTAGACTTACCCGATCCATTTTTCCCTGTAATTGCAATTTTTAATTTGTTTGCAAATTGAAAACTAACATTATTTAATAATTGTTTATCTTCATAATAGAGATTTAGCATTTCAGCGCGTATAGGATATTTATTATGTAATTCTCTAAAATTACCTTCAGGAAAATGTATTGTTTGAACAATAGGTATATCATTAATCTCATCCATACTATCTAAACGCTTTTCAACATTCTTTATTGTCCGATCAATTCGCTTAACAGCTGTACTTTTATCTTTAGTTGCTGCTAATCGACTAGGTTTTTCAAATGATTTTTTATTTTTATTTTTTTCTAGTCGCAATCGTTGCTCTTTATTATTTAAAATAACCGTTTCTAAATGTTTCTTTTCTCTAATATATTGTTCCTTTTCATATTGTTGCTTTAACAGATTAAGTTCTTTTTGCTTTTCATAATCTTCATAGTTACCAATATATTCTCTGATTTTTTTATTCTCAATATCCCATATTTTAGTTACAACATTTTTTAAAAAATATCGATCATGACTAGCTATAATAATGACACTATTTTTATAAGATTTAATCGTTTTAATTAAGCTCTCCCTTGTCTGAATATCCATAAAATTAGTTGGTTCATCTAATAATAAGCATCCTTGTTTTGTACAAAGCAATTTATATATGTAATCTCTTTGCTGTTCACCCGCACTATAATGTGAATTTGTATAATTATTATTTAAAAACCAATTTTGATCAAATTTTTTACATAACATATTACAGATTATGTTACCTTTAGTAGATTTTGTATTACCGCAAATAATATTTAATAATGTTGTTTTACCTACACCATTATTACCAACTATCCCAATAACTTCTCCAATATGACCAATTAATTTATCCGCATGAAACAATGTTCTATCTCCAAAAGACATCTCAATATCAATTAATTTAATAACTTCTTTAGCCATAAAATAACCCACCCATTAAAATTCAATCTTACTTTTCAATAGTTTCCAAGTCAATTCTAGATAGTAAATAGGATACAATAAACACCATTACTATACCCACTATAAATAAATATAATATAGGATAAAAATAGTCTTTTAAAAATATTCCTCGTCTAATTAAGTCAAGTTGATAAGATAATGGATTAATAAAATTCAATATTTTTATAAAATGCGGAGCTGTATCAATAGAATAAAAAACAGGAGCAGAAAACGCTAATGGGGTTAAAATAAATGAAATTATATTATCTCTTATTTTATAATTCTTTATAATAACAGCTAGCATAACTCCAACTTGTGTCCAAAACATTAAAACTATCACACTAGATATAACCAAATAGAAAGTTTCGTAAATCATTAATGGCTCACCTAAAAAAAAATTCAAAATTAACAAAATAAATAATTGCAATAAAAAGCTGACAAAAGAATATGTACTCATCCCTATTTGATAATAAATTGTTCGAATACCGCTTAATCTTTTTAACGAAAACAATCCATATCTTTTATCTGTAACAACTCTATAAATCGTTTGTCCTGTTTGAGAAATAACTAAAATAGCTATTAATCCGCTAAATGCATACTCTATATAACTTATAGAATATGTGTAAAAATTAACATTACCTGCATTAGCTCCTAAGGATAATATTATAAAAATAAAATATAACACTGGCATTACAAGTTGGCTAACAACTCCCATTATATTTATTCTCAATACTTTTAACTCATATTGTATTAAAATTAATAATCCCCTAATTCCTAATTCGTTACTTTTAAAAAATTCCTTAGGTTCCATTTATCTCACCTTCCTATTCTCTACACAAAAAATGTTTCTTTTAAAGTCACTTTAATTTTTGTTATACTCTTAATTTTTACTTTTTTAAGTATATTTTTTAAAACTTCATCTATTGTTACTTCTTCATTATTAAATGAAATTTTAACCTTATTTGAAGAATAATGTTCCACTTTGACATTCATATTGTCAGTTTCTATAAAATCCCCATCATACTCTACATCATAATTTTCCATTTTTGAGTATTTATTTAAATATGCATCTAAACTATCATAAAACTTGACTTTTGAATTTTCTAAGAATAACACTGTATTTACATAATCTTCAATAAGATCCAATTCATGTGAAGATAGTATTACTATTTTTCCACATCTAACTTCTTCTTGTAAAAATTCCATTAATCTCACAGAATTATATATATCCAGACCTACTGTTGGTTCATCCAATATATAAATATCAGGTTTATGAACCATTGCCATCGCTACTTGTACTCTTTGTAATTGTCCCCCTGAAAGTTCTATCAATGAACTATCTTTTAATTCTAGAAGATTCATTAATTCCAAAACACTGTGCACTGCAGTCTCAATATTACAATTAGGTATATTACTTAACTTTGCTGCTAAATAAATATTATCTTTAACATTAGAATACCAATCTAAAACTTGCGTTTGCGGTGAATACCCAATTTGAGAAAAAAATACTTGTTTTTTTGAGTCGTCATTATTTATCAAAACGGTTCCTTTACTTGGAGCGATTATACCAACTAATAATTTACATAGTGTACTTTTCCCACTACCATTTGGACCAACCAATGCAATGAATTGTCCCGAATTAATTTCTAAATTAGCATCTATAATACCATGATGTTCACCGTAGTTTTTTGTAGTATTTTTTAAATTTATTTTCATAGTAAATCACCTATCTACTTCTATAAATTTTTTTATAAAAATCAAAATTTCTTTTTTATCTTTATTTAATAACTCAAAAATATTTATTTTAAAAAACTTTATCATCTCAATTTCTTCTTTTTCTTCAAAAAAGTTTAACTCTTTTTCATCTATATCATTAATATTTAGCTTTGAAATATTCTCAATAAGATTTAAATACTTGTCTGGATTATAGAGAAAATATATTAATTTTAACAACGCATAAATATCTTTTTTCTCTAAAGCAAATTCTTTAGCTGGATATATAAATCCAACTGACCCTTTACAATATCTATCAAATTTATAGTATTTATTTTTTTCATTAAAAAAGTATTCCACATCTATTATTCTTACATTTTCACTTTCATCTATAAGGATATTTCCTGCAGAAATATCAAAAAGCAAATAACCTAATTTATGAATATTAAAAACAGCGTCATAAAGTTGTAAAAGTATTTTAGATAAATTTTTTATATAGTTATCCCGACCATTTTTAATTATATAATCTATTGAATTTCCATCAATATATTCCTCTAAAATACAAAAATCATTATCTAAAATAAATGTATCTATAATCTTAACTATACTTTTTTCTCTATGTAAATCTTTCAACACATATGCTTCCCATGCAACCCTATCAAAAGAATCCACATTATCGTGCTCTAAATTTCCTAAAAATTTTCCTATTTTCAACACACAATACTTATTTAAATTACTATCAAAAACTTTTACAATATTAGATTTTCCACTAGAATATAAAATTTTTACTGGACATAAATTAGGAGGAAGTTCATTTATTCTTTTGATATTATGATGGGGTAAAATATTTTTACATTCCTGTGGCAAAAAAGAAACTCTTCTATCTTCTATTACATTTTTAGATAATGATCCATATCTATAAAAAATAGTGTTACTATTTAAAAATCTAAAATCAGAAGGTACAGAAGGTGATTTATAACTTTTTGTTATAAGATATAATTTATATATTTTATCTATAAAATCATTATAATCTTTTGGATATATTGTAAATGCTTTCCCTATTTGAGAATAACCATATCTACCGTAATTTAATAATGACAAATCAGATAACGAAGCAATCATTTTGAAACTTGTTTTTGTAGATACCAAAAAAGGAATAACTTTATTTCCAATTTCAATAATATTATCGTTACTACATGACACATGAATTTTATATCCTATATTGGGCAAGCTGTAAAAATTTTCAGAATACACCCAACAACCACTATTTCTATTATTCGGAATTAACTTAATTAGATTATCAAATTTTATTGAATTATACACAGAAACCATCTCCATAAATCTCTAAATTATTTAATCTAGCTAAAAGGAATAATCCTCTACCATAAAATTCAAGTATCTCCTTCTTATTTTTTATATTCTTCTTATTCAAAACTTCGGACAAACCTGTCATTCCATATCTATCCTTAAAGTTATATGATAAAATAACAAAATCATAAAACTGCTCCCAAAATTCAAGATTTTCAGTATTTGAAAATCTATTTAACAATTCCAATAGTTTATTTTCTACTTCTCTATTTACCATATTTCTCCCCCACATAATTCTCTATATTTTTAACTTTACTGATATCATTTTTTGATACAAAATAATTCTTTAAAAATAATTTCTAAAATGTTCATTTTTTCGTGATATGAAAATAACTCATGACTTCCATCTATTCTATAATATTTTATCTTTTCAGAATAATGTCTATCTACAAAATCATCCATTTGAAAAATAGGACAATGATAATCATTAATAGAATTAATCAATATTAGATCATTTTTTAACGAGTTTTTTTCAAATAATATAGGATTACGATTATCAATATTATTAATTCCAAAATAACAATCAATAATTTTATTAGCTATAGAATGTTGTCTTTGAAACTCAATATCAACAAAACCATTAATAGCTATAACTTTAAATAATTTAACTCGTGATTTAAATGACATCAAAATACCTAAATACGCACCGTAACTCTCACCAAATAGAATTATATTACCTTTTAATTTTTCTATCACTCTTTCAATAGACTTAAAATCTAATTCACCACCACGACTATATAATCCTTTTTCATAAAAATTTGAATAGCCGGAAGAACCAAAATAATTTAGTAATATAATTCTAATATTATATTTATTGATTTGTGAAATGAATAAATCATGCATAGGTAAATAATGAGCACATGGCCCTCCATGAAGAAATACAATAATATTATCCGATTCTATCTCGTTGTCATATAAAGGAATACCATCTATATATTTATGTACGAATTTTGTATGATACATAGTTTCTTTTTCCACCTTAGAAGATGGTAAAAAGATATATGACGGTTTAATAAAGCTACTTATTAAAAAAATATCCTCATTTTGAAGTGCCTGCCTTGAAATTATATAACCATAATCAGATAATACTAACTTATTATTCATATAGATAACAAATCTATCTTCATATTGTTTACATCTAGTTTGATGATTAAATATATTTTTATGCCTTGTCAAATTTTTATAAATTTTTTGTTTTACCTTAGATTCTAAATTTATAAACAATTGAAACTTATTTTTATGACTTCCTACCAAAATATGGTTATTTCCTTCTAAGTTTATCTTTACAATTAAATTAGATATAGTACTACATATTACAAACTTTTTCCGTGAAACATATAGTATCTTGTCTATGAAATCCGATACATTAGGTAAATACTTAATATCATTTGTCATAGGGTCAATTAAAACAATATTTCCCTTAGTTTGTATTAATATCAGTGAATTAATCCATTTTATTCTTAGAATAGGTATTGGAAACTTTTTTGAAAATAACACCTCATGTTCCTGTGAACATACAATTATCTCTTGTTCACTTTCTTTTTGAACAAATAAATATTTATTTCTATATCGATTAACTTCAAGCATAAAGGCTTCTTTATATAACATAATACACCTCAACTATAAGATAAAAGAGAGTTAAAAACTCTCTTTTATAAGTATTTCATCTATAAAAATTATTTTTTTAACAACATTTAAAACTTAATGTTATATTGTACAGCGTTGTGAATGAAACCAAGGAGATGACATAGCTCCGGCAACTAATTCTTGATCAGCACCTAACGTTATTAAAGCGTTTACATTTTTACTGATTAAAGCATGTTTTTCTTCATTTGTTAATGAAAAATTAGATAAGTACACTTCTGGATCAGATAAAAACGAACTGATTGCACTAATGTCTCCCTGTAATAGGTTGATAACTTTATTTAATTCTGATGACATAGTTTTTCTCCTTTATTAATTATTTTTTTATAGATGAAATAACTTTTTAACAAACAAAATAACATCTTTCTCAATCAAGCATAAAAACTTCTTTTATATCTTTTCCTAAAACTTTGCTTATTTCATATGCAATTTTTATAGTAGGTATTTTAGTTTGATTTTCATACGCCATTATAGAGTGCCTTTTCAAACCTACCATTTTCGCCAATCGATGTTGAGATAACCCTAATGGTTTTCTAAATTCTGATATTCTATTATTCATTATAGCCTCCTTTTGGTTAATTATAAGTTACCATAAAAGATAAAAATAATCAACATACTAATATTATCGTGAACAGTTTTTCTCCTCTTTTTCCGCCTTCAACCAAAGCTCTCTCAACTTTATAGCATAGCATTCTCCGTTCTTAACTATATTGACGTTCTAATTTGTCATTTCTTCTTTTAATTCTATGATTTACGCACCGTTGTATTTAGTCTCCCTCGTGTTTTGACTGCAATAGTTTACTCCTTTTTCTCACTTTATATTACATAATGATGAATGAATTGAACTAAGTAATCAAGATTACAAACGAACACATCAAATTTTTTAAAAGATTCCGTAAACTGACTTCTTCTTTTCTTAGATTATAAATTTGGACTTTATCTCATAAGTTAATTTTATAAAAAGCACCCCAAAAGTTAGATTTTCTGTCTAACTTTTGGGGTGCACTTCAATTTGATAATATTGTACCAAATCCAACTTGAAAGTGTTTTTATTTAATTCTCATTTACGGGGGTCAGTGCCTTTGGCTACGGTTTTCGCTTTATTTGATTGTGTATTGACGTTGATGGTCAACAACGGCTGTTAATGTAATCGGGCTGTTGTCTTCACGTGTGAAAGTTTGTTCACCGCTTGCGTCCACCACTTCTGTGAAGATTTCTTCGTATTCTTCGACTGTCAACATTTTGCGGTTTTCTAGTAACGCTTTATGTTCTGCGATATGCAATTGGTTTTCGAACCCTTCGACTAATTCACCGGCGAAGAATTCACCAACCGCTCCTGATCCATAGCTGAAGAATCCGATGCGGTCTCCGGCTACTAATACAGAACTGTTATCTAATAATGAGATGAAGCTTAAGAATAATGAACCTGTGTAGATGTTTCCGACTTGGCGGTTATACACGGCTGCTTCTTGGTAACGCGCTGTGAAGCGTTCCTGTTCCTCTTCGCTCATTTCTTCTAAGAATGGCTTGAAGGCTTTCATCCCCATTTTTGTATATGGTAAATGGAAACAAATCGCGTCAAAGTCTGAGAACTGCGCATTTGTTTTTGCTTGATAGTCGTTCCATACTTCTGCAAAGAAACGGATGTATTGCTCGTTTGAGAATTTTCCGTCTACCATTGGATACGGTGCATAGTTTGGTCTCCAGAAGTCCATCACGTCATCTGTGAATAAGCTAGTTTCGTTATCTAAAACAAGTAAACGTGGGTCACTAGAAACAATCATTGCGACTGCTCCGGCACCTTGTGTTGGTTCCCCGCCAGAGTTTAATCCGTATTTAGCAATGTCACTTGCGATGACTAATACTTTTGAAGTTGGGTTTAAAGCAATGTGGCCTTTCGCTAATTGTAAGGCAGCTGTTGCACCGTAGCAGGCATGTTTTAATTCCACGCTACGAACACGGTTTGATAACCCAAGCATACGTTGCATATAGACGGCAGCTGATTTTGATTGATCGATTCCAGTTTCTGTCCCAAATAAAATCATTTCAATAGATTCGCGATCTTCATCATCGATAATGGATAACGCAGCATTTGCGGCTAAAGTCACGATATCTTGAGTCACTGGTGCTACTGCCATTGTAGACTGGCCAATTCCAATCGTGTATTTAGCTGGCTCTACTCCACGCGCCTCTGCTAGTGTTTCCATATCTAGCGCAGTCGGCGGTACGAAGAAGCCAATCTTATCTATCCCTATATTCATTGTTTAATTGTTCTCCTTTACGAATGAAGCTCCAAACACACAAATTGAGCTTCCTGTTCTTTCTTAGCACACACTATAGTAGCAAAAATTCGCCGTTAGGACAATTGAATTCACCAAATGTTAGGGAATTTAAACAATTCTTTACTAATTATTTGTACTAAATTGATAGGTTTCTTATGCAAAATCTTATAGAATAGAAACGAAATAGTAAATATAGACTGGAAAGGAATGGAAATATGAACGGAAATGATATCGTCATCGTAAGTGCTACACGTACTGCGATTGGTAAATTTGGCGGGCAATTTGCTACGACTTCCGCAATCGAATTAGGAACAACGGTCGCAAAAGCTGCCATCCAAAAAGCGAATCTTTCACCTGAACAAATAGATACAGTCATCTTTGGGAATGTCTTACAAGCAGGTCTTGGACAAAATCCAGCTCGTCAAGTCGGACTCGGCGCTGGACTGAACCATGCAAGTACTGCCGTTACAGTTAACGAAGTGTGTGGTTCAGGACTAAAAGCCATTATTTCAGCCGCACAAGCCATTCGTCTAGGAGATGCCAAAATCGTCTTGGCCGGCGGTATGGAAAACATGAGCCTTGCACCGCATTTATTACAACAACGCTTTGCTCCAAAAAATGGTCCTGTGACATTAGTCGACTCTTTATTCAATGATGGGTTAACGGACGCCTACTCACAAGACGAGATGGGCATTACTGCAGAAAACATCGTTGAAACATACGGATTTACCCGCGAAGAACAAGACGCTTTCGCTGTAGCTTCTCAACAAAAAGCCGCTAAAGCACAGGAAGAAGGACATTTCGCTAACGAAATCACTCCTGTAGCAGTCTTCAACCGTAAAACAAAATCCGATGACTTAAAAGCAACGGATGAATTTATCCGTCCAAACACGACGCTTGAGAGTCTTGAAGGCCTTAAACCAGCCTTCAAAAAAGACGGAACCGTGACAGCCGGAAACGCCTCTGGTATTAACGACGGTGCTGCTTGTGTGATTATGACAACGCGCGAATACGCCACAGAACTTGGCCTTCCAATTCTTGCGACATTGAAAGGTTATGCCGAAGCTGGTGTCGATCCTTCAATTATGGGAATCGGACCTGTTCCAGCCATTCAAAAATTAGTGGCGCGTACACGTATTCCGCTTGAAAAAGTGGATGTCTTTGAACTGAACGAAGCCTTTGCCGCACAAAGCATGGCGGTCATCAAAGACTTGAAGATTCCAACTGAAAAAGTAAATCCATTCGGTGGCGCAATTGCACTCGGCCATCCAATCGGTGCTTCTGGTACCCGCATTGTAGTCACACTGATTAATGCCCTCGAACAACTCGACGGTAAAATCGGTGTTGCTTCCCTCTGTGTAGGTGGCGGTATGGGGGTTGCCATCGCGATTGAACGCGAAAAATAAGAAAAACAATAAGAGTTGCCCAAAATTCACTTATAAGTGAATTTCGGACAACTCTTATTTTCTTTTTACTGTCCACGGAACGAAGAAAGAAATCCATTTTAGGATTACGAAGAATCTAACGGATTCTATAATAGCAGTAACGTGAATCCGCATTAAAACGAGGGAGAAAGACAGAAATGGCATAGATATAATTGCATCTATGCCATTTCGTTTTCTTTCCCCCACAAAGTTGAATAGGAATGAGGTAGCTGTTTACAGCTAAACTCATTCCATTCAACCACTGTGCTAAAAGGGCGTAGGAATTTATTCCGTACGCCCTTTTTGAGGATTTAAAGGTGAGAGACATCGGCTCGAACCGGTGCAACGTTACAGCTATTATAAAGATATCCGTAAAGATTCGAAGTAATCCTGTAACTCATTTATTGCTCTTCGTGTTTCTTTTGTTCGTGGCGCTGTTGATAGTACGCGCGAATTTCTTCGTTTTCCTCAGTAGCACGATAATGGACCTCAAAGCCATTCTTCTTCCAACTTAAAGTCGTCATGAGTTCATCCCATGTTGGTAATTTTAGCTCAGGCATTTCAAACTGCACTAACTCAGACATATCTAACGAGTCTTTCCAAACTTCAAAGCGAGTTGAAACGAGTAATAACGCAATACGTGTTAACAATTCACGTTTTTCTTCGTCCATATTCCCTGCTGCCTTCAAGAACTCTTGCACATAATGCATAAACTGTCCGTATAAATCATTCACCGTATCAATTCCAACAGAAAATAGTAGTTCAAAGAACACATTCCAGAACAATTCAAGTTCTTCATCGCTCACCGATTCTGTCCATTTCTTGAATGTTTGATCATTCAACTGACTATTTTTGGTTAATTTTTCCATCTTAATAAATTGACCGTCTTCAATCTCCCATGTCATGGCGCTATGTTGCATCGCACCGCTGGCATTACTTTTGACAATGACATACGGCACTTCGGATTCTAGCATTAATCCAACAAGTGAATCTTGTGGAATATAACGCATCGCTAATGGCACTATATTTTGATATCCTTTTGTTTCAAGTACAGAACGGTACAGTCCAGGAGAATCAAAGCAGAAAATATCGACAATGCGCAGTTGCACGTCTTCTGCTTGAGTGGCTGCAGCATAAATGGCTAAGTTACCACCTTTTGAATGTCCTGAAATCATTAAGTCCCCATCCCATAAACTGGCTTGTTTGGCTAAATACTCCTTGGCATCCGTCTGAGCCGCAACAAGTGGTGAATACGTCATTAGGAAGTCTTCCTTCCAGCCAATCAGCGTATCATCCGTCCCTCTAAAAATAACAAGTCTGACACTAGGTTCTACTTCCACCGTGACAGCTGCGAATTGTTTTGTTGTATCTTTATCCCATTCGCTCACCACACCGAAGAATTTCAACGATTGAAAACGAGGTTCATCCGCAATCACTTGCGATACTTCATGCCGCTCCTGCGTTATCATCATTGGATTCTCATCGAATAATTCTTGTTTATGTTCCTGCATATACTCGGCGATTTCTTTCACTGTGACAAAATTCTCTCCATTTTCATCGCTTGGAACAACTTTTTCAAGTGGTAAATACTCTAATTCCGTTAAAACTAATGCGTCGATTTCAGAAAAGGCTCTTTCTTCAAACGAAACGTGCCCAAACTCTTTAATATAATCCAACATGTTTTTCATACGAAAATCCTCCGTAATTTTGAGTGAGTCCATTACTATTCTACTCTGTCATTATGGCGCTTGCAACTCTTTTTCCTGTGGGGCAAAAAGCCGTCATTTTCTATAGAATTCCCCCTTTTTTCGTGCTATACTACTGAAATGAAATTAAGGGGGTTGTTCTATGAAATTAGGATTCGATAGCGAGAAATACCTTGAAGAACAAAGTCAATACATTCTTCAACGAGTAAACGCTTATGACAAACTATACTTAGAGTTTGGAGGCAAATTAATCGGTGATTTCCACGCGATGCGCGTATTGCCAGGATTCGATCCAGACGGAAAAATCAAATTACTTCACCGCCTACGCGACCAAGCAGAGATTATTATCTGCGTGTATGCTGGTGATATCGAACAAAATAAAGTTCGCAGCGACCTTGGGATTACTTATGACCAAGATGTTCTTCGCTTAATGGACGACCTTCACTATTGGGACCTTAAAATCAATAGTGTCCTCATTACTCGTTATACAGGCCAACCTGCCGCAACACAATTTAAAAACTCCCTCGAACGTCGCGGCATTAAAGTGTATACGCACGGCTACACAGAAGGCTATCCGATGGACGTTGAAACCATCGTTAGTGACGCAGGATATGGCGCAAATGAATTTATCGAAACGACTCGCCCACTTGTCGTCGTAACAGCTCCTGGTGCCAACAGCGGAAAACTAGCCACATGCTTAAGCCAGCTTTATCACGAAACCAAACGTGGTCGTCGTGCCGGCTATTCTAAATTCGAAACATTCCCTGTATGGAATTTACCATTGAACCACCCTGTTAACGTGGCCTATGAAGCAGCCACTGCTGACTTAGAAGATGTCAACATGATTGATACCTTCCACCTTGCAAAATACGGCGAAACAACCGTGAACTACAACCGAGACATCGAAGCCTTCCCACTTCTCCGTCGTATTTTGACGAAGATTTACGGCGACGCTCCAATCCCTTACAACTCTCCTACAGATATGGGCGTGAACCGTGTCGGATTTGCTATCACTGATGATAAAGTCGTTCGCGAAGCTTCCAACCAAGAAATCATCCGACGTTACTACGCAGGCCAATGCGACTACAAACGCGGCATCGGAACACTGGAAGCAGCTCAACGTGGCAAGTACATCATGGAAGAAAGTGGACTCTCTCCACAAGACCGTCCAGTTGTAAAAGCCGCTCTTGAAAAAGAAGCCGAAGCGAAAGTTCCAGTCGTAGCCTTACAACTTCCAACTGGCAAAATCATTACAGGAAAACAATCGGATACCATGACAGCTAGCGCAGCCTGCCTACTCAACTGCATTAAAGAATTAGCAGAAATTGGTGACTCCATCCATTTATTACCACCAGTGATTTTAAATGCGATTGGCCAACTCGGAAGCGACGTTCTAAAACACCAACGCCGCTCACTCGATAGCAAAGAAGTGCTCATCGCACTCAGCATCTCAGCAGTCACTAACCCTGCCGCAGAAGCTGCCAAAAACCAATTACAAAACTTGCGCCACTTACAAGCACACAGCACCGTCATCCTTCAAAAAGCCGACGAAGAAACCTTCCGAAGCCTAGGAGTAATGGCGACTTGCGAACCACAATTTGCTGGCACAAACCTTTACTACACAAACTAACCCTAAGCCCTCTCCATTCGGACGAGGGCTTTTTTACCGGCACTGAACAAAAAGTACAAACAACATCTTAGCACCCTTTTTTGCACTCTCCCTGTTCCCCTAGCCGTCCCTAAGACCTATCCCTCTTTCCAACACCTCTTTTCAGAAACAGAATCCTAAAAGTCCTCATACTCTGCTTTCTGACTCTCGTTCATTTGACGTAGCTTTTCAGCTTCATCCATCTTAGCTTGATACTCTTTTTCAGCAGAACGCTTGGCCTTAGCTTTTTCTTTCTGAATAATTTCATCCAGCTGAGATTGTGTGAATGTTTTTTCTGTAGCTTTTTCCTCTTCTTGAGCGCTAGCTTGTTCAAGTTCAGGTTCAACTACAGGTTCTTTAATATTTTCTGCCATTTTAGGCCCTCCTTTTAAGTCCGAGTGGACTGATATCCTTAGCTTTTAATGTCTTCAAAGTTTGGACAATAAAAAAACCGTACGGGATTCCATACGGTTAAGTTTTATCAAAAAAAGCATCTATGCTTGTACATAGATGCTAATTAGAGCAGTGGACGGTGTGCCTGTCCCGTCATCTCATACTATGAAGTTGCGTAGCGACACTATCATCTCTACCTCACCACTCCTAACTGCTCTAATTTAACATATCATCTCGTTTAAGTAAAGCAGTGTTCTTTTTAACAAACGCTATGACACACAGCGTTAAAAACAAAATTACCAACCACCCGAAAGCAATTGATACCCAATCCCAAATATACATCTTACACTCCTTTTTTGAGTACAAAAAAAGCACTTAAATTTCTCTAGGTGCTTAAATAACGAATTGCATTTTTATATTTTTTAACACGCTCGTAGTCTGTATTGGATACAGTTTTTAAACGTGATAAATCTGAGTTATGTTTCAAATCAGCAAGTTTTACAACTCTTGCTAAATTATTCGATTTCACTTTTTCAAGATAGTCTTGATAACTTTGGCCTTTTTTCTTTGTCAAAGTTTGTACCGCTGTAACAACTTCATTTGACAAACCATAGGCCAATAAATCAGCAGCAGTTATATCACTATCCTCAAGCACATCATGTAAAAGAGCAACAGCTTTTTCTTGCTCAGTTTTGACTTGACTGGCCACATAGAGAGGATGCTGTATGTAATCAACTCCAGCTTTATCCACCTGCCCTGCATGTGCTTTTCTAGCGATAGCTAAGGCAATATCAATCATACCGCAACCATCCTGTCAATATAAGCAAATGCATCATTTTCTGAAATTTCTTCAAAATCCGTAAAATCATTAAAAAAGATTTTATTGAACCAATCTATGCTATCGACCCACTTTTTTTCGATGTCAAAAACTTGCATGACACCATCGATTAAACGAAGCACCTGAGCGTTGTTCGTCATTGTGCGATAGTATTTAATATCTTTCACATCACTTCACCCTCTCTATATTTTTAGGAATTTCAAGGCCATTACTTAAATCAATCATTTCTTTAAATAATTTCACGCGTTCTCGATCAGATGTATTCGTATCACGATACTTCTCATAAAGATCATGTAATAAACCATTCTTTAAATCAAAACTTTCTCGAGTATGATACTGCATTTCAAAGTTGATACCATCTTTTTCAATAACTGTATTCACGCCTTTATATGGTCCATTTGTTATCCAAGTGTTTTTTACTTTTACAACTCGATACCCCTCTGCAATAAGTTTTTGCTTCATCTTGGAATACTCTTCTGTAAAATTGTCGGAATCGAAAATGGTTGTGTACCTCAAGGCATCGTTAATTTTACTTGCAGCCTCAGCCGAGCTTATATTTTCAACCTGGCTATCTGCTGTAATTTTACGAGCTAACGACTCAGCTGTCTTCTTTCGAAATTCAAGACCAGCCAATTGATTTTTCCCCGTTGCATATCGCTTGTAATTTTCGGCTCGGCTTTCGAAATCTTAGACAACAGTTGCTCGCTATAGAATCTTGCTTTAGTTTCCCTTGTATCTTGAGCATACATCTTTTCTTTATCTTTCGCAAGATACTTGCTAGGTACGGTCGTACATCGACAATTTGGATGGAACAGTGGTGCGTTCAAAGCAGGAACCAACTCAGATACTTTAAATATTTTTCCGTTAAACGGTTGGCAGATGTGACACGCTTTTAATTCAGTCATGATTTCAAATTCTTCGACACCATTAGCTTCATAGTTCGATTTCTGAGCCTCTGAATATACCCTCGCTGATTCGGTTACTGCTAACCGTCTAGCGTAGCCATAGGAAACATCAAACTCTTTTTTAAGATTGTTAATCAGAACATTTGTTCCTTTAATCATTTTTTTGCACAAAAAAAGTCGAGAGCATGTGATATGTACCCAGAATCCTGGACACATTAACAATTAAGCTGAACGCATGGATGTTTCCCTGTATTGAACAGGAGACATCCATTTTGTTTTTTCTTGAATTCTTTTGTTATTGTAATAATCTATATAAT
>CABSQV010000016.1:0-45946 GCA_902479935.1 uncultured Streptococcus sp.
CTTCCTTTCCAATTCCTTGTATTTTTTTAATATTTCTAATTCAACTTCTTTTCTTTGTAATTCTAATTTTAATTGATCGATTTCTGAAAGTTCAGCTATTCCTTTATTATAGGAATATTGTTTCCCCACCTGTTGGTGGAAACGATGAGTTTCTCCATTTTTATACCATCTAAACCATGTTTTTACTTGAGTTTCATTTTTAATGTTTAACTCCTGCATCACTTGTTTTGTAGTATATCCCTGTAATTTCATTTCTACGGCTTTATTCTTTGTATCGACAGAATAAGCCACACGTTTTTTTGCCATAAAAATACACCTCCATGAGCATTTGATAATATTGTATCAAATCCAACTTGGAGGTGTTTTTATTTAATTCTCATTTACGGGGGTCAGTGCCTCGCGGATAAGAGGAGTTTTTTCGTAAAAATAATGGAGCCGAGGGGAGTCGAACCCCTGTCCAAGTATATCGACACAATCAAATCTACATTCATAGTTTATCTATTTAAGTTTCGCTACCGATTAGCTGATAAACAAGCATCATCTTAAGCTAGTCTGATAATCTCTTATTCACTTAGACAGACGGAAAAGTGAATCGTATCCCACTGGTTATAGGACCTGGACCCGAGCACATGGGCGATGCCGGACAGATCTTAGCTAGCAGTTATTAAGCTGCGAAAGCTAAAGTGTTTGTTTGTTGTTTGTCAGTTATATTTAACTGTAACGTTTTTACGTAGACGTAACCTACGGAATGCATTGAAAGCTCAACCTATACCTGTCGAATCCGTAACGACCCCGTATAAAGAAAAGCCTAGACTTACGCCTAGACTCTAATTGTAACAAAGTTCAGTTATACTTGCAAACCTTTATTAATCGTGCATTTTTGTAGGAAGCATCTCATATGGTTCTTCTTTGGCTTCCTTACGAAGTACAAAGTGGTTTGTTTGATTGAGTGCTTTTAAGTGGAATTTACCATCTGAATACTCAACGATATTGAGAGATGCATTTCCGATTAGTTCTGACAGTTGGAAGTCAGGAATTAACTCATGAAGCATATTTCGAATTGTAATTCCATGGCTCACGATAAGAATATTTTGATTTTGGTCACGATGCTTATTGATTACTTTTAGCAATCCTTGTTCTACACGTAACCAGAATTCCATAAAGTTTTCACCAAGATGGTCTGGATCTAATTCTTTCAATCCGTTTAATTCTTCTTGGATATTACGTCCACCTAAGTCGTCAAAATTGCGATGTAATTTCTTGTAGAGTTCGCCCCAAAGTTCACCTGCATCTTTTCCTTCTAAGCTTCCGAAGAATACTTCGCGGAATTCAGGCATCATTTCAATCGTGAGGTTTTCACGGTTTGGATGATTTCTAAGGAAGAGTTGAGCAGTTTCGACAGTTCTTCTTAAGTCGCTTGTATAAACAGCGTCAAAATGAACGTCTTTCATTCCCAAACCAGAACGAATAGCATCTAGGCGTCCTTCTTTTGTTAGAGGAGTATCTGACCATCCTTGCATACGATTGTAGCGGTTAAAGATGGTTTCTCCATGTCTCATGAAATACAATGTTACACCTTTTTTCGTCATAAAATGACCTCCGTTCTTGTTCTTATATCTATTGTAAACCGTTTCTTATAAAAATGCTATTTTAAAATGAAGCTTGGCCAAGAAAATACCCGAACGCTACACAGGCGAGGCCGCCTACTAAACTAATAGCCATATATAAAAGAGCGAGTGGAGTATCTCCATTTTGAATCAATTGAAGGGATTCTAGGCTAAAAGTTGAGAAGGTCGTGAAACCACCACAAACACCGGTTATAAGGAGTAGTTGATCGCCTTCAAACCAATGAGATTGCTGAAATTTAGCATTCAGAAAGCCAATAACAAGCGATCCTAATAAGTTAATAAATAGTGTTTTAATCGGAAGAGCATGCTGCAGAGGAAGCTGTGATAATATATACCGTAAGATAGCTCCAATAGCACCGCCAATTCCAACATATAGTAGTGACATAGTATCCTTCTTTCTTAATTGAATAGTTTTATTATACCCGAAATTGGGCAAAAAGAAAAAGCTGGAATAAATCCAGCTTTATAATTATTTGAAGAATAAGCTTCCGAGAACGATAATCCCAAGAACGATACGGTACCAACCGAATGCTTGGAAGTCGTGGTGTTTGATGTATTTCAATAAGAATTTGATTACGAATAGAGATACAACAAATGAAACGACAGAACCGACTAATAATATCACGAATTCAGCTAATGAGTAGTGGAATCCGAATTTCAATAATTTTAATCCGCTCGCACCGAACATGATTGGAATCCCCATGAAGAATGAGAATTCAGTTGCGATTGAACGGCTTGTTCCGACTAATAAACCTCCAAGGATTGTTGAACCTGAACGGCTAGTACCAGGAACAAGTGCTAAACATTGGAAAAGACCAATTTTAATAGCTGTCATGAAGTCTAATTCTTTGAAGTCATTAATTTTTGGTTCCACATTTTTATGTGCACGTTCAATGTAGATGAACGCAATCCCGTATACGATTAGGGCTAATGCAATAACGATTGGTTTATTGAAGTAGTCATCCATAAAGTCATCAAGAATGAATCCAAGAATCACAGCAGGGATACATCCGATAATTACCTTTTTCCAAAGACTAATTGTTTCGATAAACTCTTTACGGTTTTTACTTTTAGCAAATGGGTTTAATTTGTTGAAATACACTAGGACAACCGCCATGATGGCACCAAGTTGAATTACAACGTTGAACATTTCTTGGAATTTAGCAGATACGTCTAATTGAATAATTTCGTTCACTAAAATTAAGTGACCTGTACTACTAATTGGTAGCCATTCAGTAACGCCTTCGATAATTCCTAAAATAATAGTTTTAATAATCTCGATAAGATTAAGCATTTTTCCACTCCTTTATAAAGTCTGCTAACAACGATTATACTGCTTTCTGGCAAGGATTACCACAATAAACAAGAAAGTCTCTTCAAAAAAAGAAGAGACCGTAAATTAAATTCTATTGAGGAACGACACAAACAACTTCTGGTGCGTAGAAATCCTTTTGAAGGAGTGTGAGTTGACCACTTTGTGCGTCACGTTTGAATAGCGTTAAGTTATCAGATTCTTGGTGACCGACAACGATATAAGATTCGTCGTTACTTAGATTGAAATCACGAGGAACCGATCCATAGCTATCCACAGTTTGTACGAGTGTGAGTAATCCGCTTTTTGAATCTACTGAGAATGTGTATAATGCGTCAAATCCACGGTTTGAAGCGTAGAGGAATCGTCCATCGCTAGTGATATGAATGGCGCCTCCCCAAGCTTGTTGATCTTCAGTAGTTAATGCAATTTTATCTAGGTTTGTAAAAGTTCCGTTTTCTTTATTGTAAGAAAGAACTTCTACAGTCGCATCGAGTTCGCAAATCAGATAAGCAATAGGAATTGTTGGATGAAAGGCTAAGTGACGAGGACCGCTTCCGGCTTTCGTTTTATATTGGGCCACTTCTTCTAATCCTTCTTCTGTACGTTTGTAAGTAAACACCGTATCAATCCCGAGGTCACAAACGACAATCCATTTTTCGTCTGGTGTGTAATCGGTATAGTGAACATGTGGAGAAGCTTGGTTTGCGTGAACGCTAGATTCTGTATGGACTTTCTTATCGATTGAAGTAAATGATTTTGCCTCTTTATCGTAGTGATATAATTCAACAAATCCTCCGTGATAATTGGCAGTGAGCACATCTCCTGTTTTTTCGTTATAACGAATGTAACAAGGAACGGCTTGTTGATCTTCAATACTTGCTAATGGTTCTAAAGGAGAAACTTTTGCATTATTTGCTGAAATTCCGCAAAGTTCGTCCCCTTTTCCAACAGCAAATAATAATTTGTCATTCTTTGAGTAAGATAAGTAAGTTGGATTATCGATAGTTGCTTCCAATGTAAGAGATTCTAGTTGTTCAGTTTCTTTGTTAAGAGTGACAGAGTAGACTCCTTTACTATCGCGTTTTGTATAAGTTCCTAAATAAAATTTTTCATTCATACGATTCCCTCCGAATCACAATATAAAATAATTATACAATTTTTTCTAAAATCTAATCAAATGTTAATCATAGAGGGCAAAAATATGATACACTAGAGAAAAATGTGATAAGGAGGAATTTTATGAATAATAAACCTGAAAATCAAGGGAGAACTTGGTTTTGGAAATGGTTTTTAGATAATCAATTAGTGACAGGATTGCTTATTTTAATGTTGCTCCTTGTTAACTTGATTTTATTCTCGCAAACATCGTACTTATTTAATCCAATTAAAGGATTTATCTCTGCTATTGGGGTACCAGTTGCTTGTGGTGCGGTGATTTACTATTTAGTAAAACCAATCTATGATTTTCTAGTGAATAAAAAGGTACCAAAAGGAATTGCAATTTTAGCAGTAATGCTAGGTGTTGTGTTCGTGTTTGTAATGATCGTGACAAGCTTAGTTCCGATTATTCAAAAGCAATTATTAGATTTAGTTTCGCAATTACCTTACTACTATCAAATTATTAGTGATCAAGTTGAAAAGTTCATGCAATCAAGTTGGTTTACAGCGTTGCAAGAGCAATTTAACACGATTAATATGGATTTCATCCAATCGATTACAGAACGTCTCAACGGGGTGTTAAATCTTACTTTTAGTGGAATTGGTAGTGTAGTCGGAATCGTTGGTGAAATCGTTATTACACTCATGACAATGCCGGTCATTCTTTATTATTTATTGAAAGATGGTAATAAAATCATTCCTTCGATTACGCGTTTATTCCCAACACGCTCTCAACATAAAATTAGCGTGATGTTACATGAAATGAACCAACAAGTCAGCTCATATATTCGTGGCCAAATCTTAGTTGCGATTTGTGTAGGGATTACTTTTTCGATTGGGTATTCGATTATTGGATTACCATATGGGGTAACGATTGGGATGATTGCAGGACTATTAGTAATTATTCCTTATATTGGTTCGATTATCGGATTGATTATTGCAATGATTATTGCCTTTGTTACAAGCCCTGCTATTGTTTTACAAGTACTAACTGTATTTGTGATTGAGCAGTTGATTGAAAGTCGTTTACTTCAACCATTAATTCTTGGATCATCACTCAAGATGCATCCAGTAACGATTTTAGTAATCTTACTAGCTGCTGGTAAAATGTTTGGACTAACAGGATTATTAATTGCAGTACCTGTTTATGCAGTGGTTAAAGTCTTTGTAACTCACTTCTTTGCATGGTATAAAGACTATTCTGGTTTATATTACACTCCCGAAGAGGAAGTTGAAGAAATCATCGAAGTTGTTATAACAGAAGAAAATTAAACCGAATCTCTCTTACGAAACGTAATGTTTAGTAAGGGAGGTTTTTTTATGCTTTTTGCGATTGGTGTTCTTGGAGCAGTGATTGGAAGTTTTGTGAATGTAGTCAGTGTGAGAGAAGGAAAAGGGGAAGATTTTGTCCACGGAAGATCCTATTGTCCTCATTGTCAACATTCACTACATGCATTGGATTTACTACCGATTCTTTCTTATCTCTTTTTACGTGGGAAGTGTCGCTATTGTAAACAGTCGATTTCTATACGCTACTTCTTAGTAGAAATGATATTTTCCATTCTATTCTGTCTAGTGGCTTATTTCAAACACCCCACGGAAATAGTTGGGTACTTTTTATGCACGATTTGTATGCTAATAGCATTGATGGATGTGGATTCGTATGAAATAGATTTGCGCTTGTTATTAGTTCTAACAATGGTTGGTTTTTCTATCAGAATAGATGCAGTAGAGGGCGCAATATTATCCATGGTTGCTGGTCTCATTTTATACATCACGGTTTATGGAGTTGGCAAATGGATTTGGCAAGAGGAAGTTTTCGGCATGGGAGATGTTTATTTTTTAGTAGCTTTAGGCCCTTATTTTTCACTAAGTCAAATTCTCTTTGTAGGACTCTTTTCCTTTGTCATTGGCGGAGGAGTGGTGATTGGTTGGATGATTCTATCAAAAAGAAATCAGTTGTATGAAAAAATTCCTTTTGCTCCCTTTATTAGTATTAGTGCTCTATTGACTTATTTATTCTCTATTCAATGGTTTTAACTTCATTTTAAGGAATCGAGATATGATAAATACAATCTATGATGGAGTTACAAACAGGATAAAAGGAAGACAGATTTCTGTTTATCCTAATGCTGAATAGAAAAAATAACCCGTGTAACATTTTTGTTACACGGGTCTTTTCGTTTATGCATTTTTTGAACGTTGACGCTCGGCTGCCGTTTCAATGATACGGTCAGCTAAATGTTGGTTTCTCACTAAGATAGGGCCATGGAAGTATGAGCAGAATACATTTTTATAATGACATCCTTCGACATGATCTTCTTCGTTATTTCCGTAGCCTTTTACAACTTTACCAAGTGGTTTCATGTTTTTCCCAAGATACGTTCTACCAATATGGTTTTCGTATCCTAAATACGTTTCACCAAATTCTTCATTGACGATTTCAACATCACCGATTAAACGATTTGGGAATTGTCCGTTTGTACATACGTCAATGGCACTAATTCCGTTGAGACGTTCGCCGCTTGCATTCACGTAGTAGCGACCAAGTAATTGGAAGCCCCCACAAATCGCAACGACAACACCATTATCTTCGATATATTGGATAAGGGCATCTTTTTTATTTTGAAGGTCTTTTGCAACGACTGTTTGTTCGTAGTCTTGACCACCGCCAAACATTACGATGTCAAAGTCTTCTGGGTTAAAATCTTCTTCTAAACTAATTAAAGTTGTTTCTACTTCGTACCCTAATTTTTTCGCACGGTGTTGTAACATGAGTAAGTTCCCATTGTCACCATACGTGTTCATTAAGTTTCCATATAAATGACAGATTCTTAATTTCATCCGTTCATCCCTTCCTTGAGGTATCCTTCTTTAGCAAAGTCTTTACGTAAGTCGAGTAGAGCAGTATAAGTTGCAAGTACATTGACTTTATTTGTTGGAGCTTTGCGAATCCAATCGATTAATTCCGCATTTGTTTTAAAGACTTTGATATTTTCAAAACCGGCAACTTCCATACGGACACCGAGGTCTTCAACACGGATACCACTGATGGCTGTGTCGACAGCGTTCAAGGCATGTAGTCCTTCGAAATCGCCATCCCAAATCCAGCTCACGTCTTGACCATCCGCAGGGTTATCGTTTAAGAGGACACCTAAACTAAATGGTTCTTTTTCATAACTTAAGAGTTGAACGATTTGGTTAAATCCAACTGGGTTTTTGATTAAGTTTAACATCACGTCTTTATCTTCAACGGTGAATGTTTCTTGACGACCAAATACGCGTTGAGCTTTAGAGAAACCTTCTTGGATTTCTTCAGTAGAAAGGCCAAAGAATTTTGCTGCAGAGTAGGCTGCTAACGCATTGTAAATATTGTAAAGTCCAGCAATTGGAATTGAGAATGTTGTACCGTCAATATCAAATGAAGAACCTGTTAGGGATAATTCATTTAATGCAGTGACTGCATAATTCAATTCAGGACGTTTGAAGTCGCATTTTGGACAATAGTATTTACCAAGGTTGCTATAAGTAATGCTCTTATAATGCAAGATTGATTGGCAATGTGGGCAAAGAACACCGTCAGTATTGTAGTGCGCCATCATTTCGCTATCTTCAGCATTGTTGAATCCGAAATACTCACGTGGATTTGGAGTATCAACACTATTAAAAATAGGAGCGTCACCATTTGCTAAAATGGTTGCACTTGGTGCAAAAGCAGCACCTTCCAGCATTAATTGGTATGTTGTATAAATTTCACCAAAACGATCCATTTGATCACGGAAAATATTCGTGAATACAAATAGTTTTGGTTCAATATATGGAGTAATGTGACGAATCGTTGCTTCATCCACTTCAAGAACGGCGATATTCTTTTCGCCAGCTTTTGGTGAGTGATTTAAAAACGTCGAAACAATCCCTTGAGTTAAGTTGGCTCCAGTAGGGTTTGTTAAAATATTTGGATATTTTTGTTTTAATAATTGAACGATGAGGGAAGTCGTTAAAGTTTTCCCGTTTGTTCCGCTGACGATAATAACATCGTAGTTTTCAGCTAATGATTTTAAAATGTTTGGATCGATAGCATGTGCCACTTTCCCTGGCATGCTACTACCGCCTTTTGTAAAAGTCTTCAGAGCCCAGCGAGTAAATCTACCAGCTCCTAATGCAACTTGTGTTCTAAGATTCAATTTAGACGATCCTTTCCGTTAATATACTCCATTATTGTAGCATATTTTCATGAAAAGTGGTTTATAAAAACGTTTTTAAAATTTTATTAAAATTGTTTGTGAAAAATACCTTAAAATAACGGTTTTTCTTTGCACAAAGGTACCCGTTTATCGTAAGATATTAAAGGTATAGTTTAGCAATTGGAGGGATAATTGTGGCACAATTGTTTTTTAAATATGGTGCAATGAATAGTGGTAAATCAATCGAAATTTTAAAGGTTGCACATAATTATGAAGAACAAGACAAACCGGTTTTATTATTTACGAGTGCAATTGATGATCGTGATCAAGTAGGGTATGTATCGAGTCGTATTGGTGTTAGACGAGAAGCTATTCCAATTTTTGATGATACTCCAATTTACGAAATCGTCGAAGGGCAAGCAGTAAAACCATATTGTATTTTGATTGATGAATCTCAATTCTTATCAAAACAACACATTCTTGAACTCGCTCGAATTGTTGACGAATTAAATATTCCAGTAATGGCATTTGGACTAAAGAATGATTTCCAAAACGAATTATTCGAAGGATCTAAATACTTATTACTCTATGCTGATAAAATCGAAGAAATTAAAACGATTTGTTGGTATTGTCATAAAAAAGCAAGTATGAATATGCGCGTAGTCGATGGTGTTCCAGTGTATACGGGAGAACAAATTCAAATTGGAGGCAATGATGCGTATTATCCAGTTTGCCGTTATCACTATAACCATCCAGGTGAAGAACGCTTATAAGAGAAGATAAAGGAGAAAAGTATGTTCGATCAATTAGATAGTTTTATTATTCGCTATGATGAGCTTTCAGAGTTACTAAGTGACCCAGAAGTTATCGGCGATACAAAACGCTTCATGGAATTAACAAAAGAAGAAGCAAACTTACGACCAAAAGTAGAGACGTTCAAACGTTATCAACAAGTGGTAGAAGAAATTAGCGACACAGAGGAAATGCTTGGTGAAAGCTTAGATGCTGAAATGGCAGAAATGGCGAAAGAGGAATTAAGCTCCCTCAAAAAAGAAAAAGTAGAATTAGAAGATAAAATCAAATTCTTACTATTACCAGAAGATCCAAACGATGGCAAAAACATCATCATGGAAATCCGCGGGGCTGCAGGTGGAGATGAAGCCGCACTCTTTGCCGGAGACCTTTTGAATATGTATCAAAAATACGCAGAGTCACAAGGCTGGCGTGTAGAAGTGATGGATGCAAACGTAACGGGTATCGGTGGTTACAAAGAAGTTATTTTAATGATTACAGGGGATAATGTATTCTCTAAATTAAAATATGAATCTGGTGCGCACCGTGTACAACGTGTTCCATCAACTGAATCTCAAGGACGTGTGCATACTTCAACAGCTACAGTCGTAGTAATGCCTGAAGCCGAAGAAGTAGAAATTGAATTAGAAGATAAAGATATTCGTGTGGATATTTACCATGCATCAGGTGCCGGTGGACAGCACGTTAACAAGACTGCATCTGCCGTACGTTTAACGCACTTGCCAACAGGAATTGTTGTTGCTATGCAAGATGAACGTTCACAATTGAAAAACCGTGAGAAAGCGATGAAAGTATTGCGTGCGCGTGTATACGACAAGATTTCTCAAGAAGCGCAATCTGAATATGATGCAAACCGTAAGTCTGCAGTAGGTACAGGGGACCGTTCTGAACGTATTCGTACGTACAATTTCCCACAAAACCGTGTTACGGACCACCGTATTGGTTTAACACTTCAAAAGTTAGATCAAGTGTTAGCTGGAAAAATTGATGAAATTGTCGATGCTTTAATTCTTTATGATCACACAGAAAAATTGGAGCAATTAAATAATGGAAACAACTAATCCAACAAACCAAGAAGTCCTCGTTAGGGCTTCTTGTTTTTTAGAAGAAAAACAACCTAAATTAGGAAGCGAAGAATGCCAACATCTTGTAAGAGAATTAATGCTATTCAAGAATCAATGGACCCTGTCGCAATTTTTGTTGAATTTACGACAAGAGGCTTCGGTGACTTTTGATGACCTAGAACCTGAGTTACTACGCTTAAGTGAGTTTGAACCATTGCAACAAATTACAGGAGTCGCTGAATTTCTAGGAGAAGAATTTATGGTAACAAAGGATACTTTAATTCCTCGTCCAGAAACAGAAGAGCTAGTTTTAAAGGCACAGTCATTTTTAGAACAATGCCCTGTTGGGAAGGTACTAGAAATTGGTGTTGGAACAGGATGCATTATTTTAAGTTTGGAAAGACTAGTAGGCCGACATCAATATATGGGGTGCGATATTTCAGAGGAAGCGCTTGTTGTTGCTAAGAAGAACCGGGATAAGTTCAGTCTTCAAACCGAATTAATTTACAGCGATGTATACAGCAACGTTCCACATGAGAAATTTGAGTGTATTATTAGTAACCCACCGTATATTGCTTTTTCTGAAGAAGTATTAATGGATGTATCGGTGAGACGCTATGAACCAAAACAAGCGTTATTTGCAGAACGTGACGGCCTTGCGATTTACGAAAAGATTGCGAACCGATTAGAAGAGTTTTTAACAGACAGCGGACAAGCCTTTTTTGAAATTGGATTTAACCAAGGGCCTAGCGTGCAACGAATTTTTAGTTCAGCTTGTCCAAATCGAAAAATAACGATTCATAAAGATATTGCAGGTATGGACCGAATGATTATTGTGAGTGGAAAGGAGGCGCAGTAATGGAAACACAAATTTTTACAAAAGAGAACTTAGATATTGCAGCTAAAGCTTTGCAACAAGGAGAAATTGTTTCTTTCCCAACGGAAACAGTATATGGATTAGGAGCAATCGCAACAAGTCAAGAAGCTGTTTTAAAGGTATTTGAGGCAAAAGGCCGTCCAAGTGATAATCCGCTGATTGTGCATATTAGTGACATCCAGCAGATGACTTCAACTGTAGAAGAAGTTCCTGAAATTGCGCTAACCTTAGCGAAGGCTTTTTGGCCAGGGCCACTGACGATGATTCTAAAGGCAAAACCAGGAATTTATGCTCCAGCCCTTTCCGCTGGGCTCACAACGGTGTCATTTCGTATGCCAAATCACCCGTTAACATTAGAGTTAATCTCAAAAGTGGGAATTCCTCTAGTGGGGCCGAGTGCGAATCTTTCGACGAAGCCAAGTCCAACGAAAGTGGAACATGTATTTGAAGATATGAATGGTCGTATTCGTGGAATCGTTGATGGTGGTTCATCTACTGTTGGTGTAGAGTCAACGGTGATTGATTTAACCAATGATGAAGGCCCAGTGATTTTAAGACCGGGTGTCATTACAAAAGAACAAATTGAAGCGGTCATTGGGCCTATTCAATCTACAGTTAAAACGACAGCAGGAGAGCGTGAAGTACCCAAATCTCCAGGAATGAAATATCGTCATTACGCACCAAAAACACCAGTGTTTGTTGTTGACGGAACGATTGATGCTTTTGAAGAAACTATCCATAAATACAAAGTACAAGGAAAAACAGTGGGTGTGATGGCTCGAAACGCTATTGTAGATACCTTTGAAAATAAAGTTGAAGGTACTTACAAGATGGGAACGAGCGTGGACGATATGAACCGTGCGTTATTTGATGCACTGCGTACATTAGACCACTTAAAATTAGATGTTATTTTAGCCGAATCAGCTCCAGAAGTAGGAGTTGGAATCGCGTATATGAACCGTTTGAAAAAGGCGGCATCCACCGCACTTTAAGAGAACTCATAGGTTTTCTACAAAAGCCTATAATGTGATAAAATAGAAAAGGTAAGAAAAGAAAGGGGTAGTTGAATGAGTCAATTTACAGAAGATAAGATCATCTTTGAGACGATTGAAAAAGAATTACATCGTCAACAACAAGGGATTGAATTAATTGCATCAGAAAACTTCGTATCTGAAGGAGTTTTACGTGCACAAGGAAGTATTCTAACGAATAAATATGCAGAAGGGTATCCAGGACGTCGCTACTATGGCGGATGTGAATATGTGGATGTCATCGAGCAATTAGCGATTGATCGTGTAAAAGAATTGTTTGGTGCAGAATATGCCAATGTTCAACCACACTCAGGTTCTCAAGCAAATATGGCTGCATATCGTGCGCTAGTGAAGAAAGGCGATAAGATTTTAGGGATGGACTTAAACCATGGGGGTCACTTGACTCACGGAATGGGAGTAAACTTCTCTGGACAAGATTATCAATTTGTTTCTTATGGAGTAAATCCAGAAACAGAAACTATTGACTACGATGAATTAGAACGTATTGCTAAGGAAGAAAAGCCACAATTAATCGTGGCTGGAGCTTCAGCGTACCCACGTGAGATTGACTTCAAACGCATTAGTGAAATTGCTAAAGAAGTTGGAGCTTACTTTATGGTGGATATGGCCCATATCGCAGGGTTAGTTGCTAAAGGGGCTCATCAAAATCCAGTTCCATATGCAGATGTTGTAACATCAACAACACATAAAACATTACGCGGACCACGTGGCGGTTTAATTTTAGCAAAAGAAGAATTTGGTAAAAAATTAAACAGTGCGATCTTCCCTGGGATCCAAGGTGGACCCCTAGAGCACGTGATTGCTGGTAAAGCAGTTGCATTCCATGAAGCTCTTCAACCAGCATTTGGAGAGTATATCGAGCAAGTCGTGAAAAATGCTAAAGCTATGGCGCAAGTGTTCGAAGGAACAGCGATTCGTGCGATTTCAGGTGGTACAGATAACCATCTATTACTCCTCGATATTAAAGATACTGGATTAAACGGTAAAGAAGCGCAAGAATTACTCGACACTGTTGGAATTACAGTGAATAAAAATGCCATTCCATTTGATACATTACCACCTGTTAAAACAAGTGGAATTCGTGTCGGAACGGCAGCTATTACAACACGTGGTTTCGATGAAGCTGCGGCGAAAAAAGTAGCTGAGTTAATCCTTACAACATTAACACATCCTGAAAATGAAGAAGTATTAAACACGGTTCGTCAAGAAGTGAAACAGTTGACGGAAACTTTCAAATTATACGCGTAACGAAGTAAATGTAAAGGTTTGTTTCAGATTATGAAAATAATAATAAGTTTTCAAACTGAGACTAGATATTTAACTGGTTTTTAGGTAAAATAATAGAAGTGACACTAATGTATTGGAAGGAGAATGACAAATGGGTAAATTTCACGTACTTGATCATCCGTTAATTCAACATAAATTGACAATGATTCGTCAAAAGGATTGTGGAACAAAAGTTTTCCGCGAAGTTGTAAACGAAATTTCAATGCTAATGGCTTATGAGGTTTCTAGAGATCTGCCTCTTGAAGATGTAGAAATCGAAACTCCACTTGTTAAAACAACATTGAAAACATTAGCTGGTAAAAAAGTTGCTATCATTCCGATTCTGCGAGCAGGACTTGGAATGGTTGATGGAATTCTCGAATTAATCCCAGCAGCCAAAATTGGGCATGTTGGTATGTATCGTGATCATGACACATTGCAACCTGTTGAGTATTTCGTGAAGTTACCTTCAGATATTTCTGAAAGACAATTGTTTGTCGTTGATCCTATGTTAGCCACTGGGGGATCTGCAGTAGCTGCTATTGACGCACTGTTGAAGCGTGGTGCACAACCTAGCTCAATTAAATTTTGCTGTCTTGTAGCTGCTCCAGAAGGTGTAGAAGTTCTACGTAAAGCCCACCCAGATATCGACATCTACGCAGCTGCGTTAGATGAAAGATTAAATGAACATGGATACATTCTTCCAGGATTAGGAGATGCTGGAGATCGTTTATTCGGAACCAAATAATAAATTTATATAGTCAACGCTTTTGCGATAGACTATTGCCACCAAATCTGACAATAATCACCGTACTGAGCGTAAAACTCAAATTATAGGATTATTGTCAGTTTTTTTATTTGGTGTAAAGGAGGGGAAATAAGAAACATGGAAGCAACACCAAAAGTGGTTGAGATTTTTGGATTGTCGTTTTCAGTTCCGATTTTGATTTCATGTGGGGTTAGTGTTTTACTAATCGCATTATTTACAATTTTTGCTTCAAGGAAGGTTTCGATGAAGCCTGGTAAGTTGCAAAATGCTTTAGAAGCTCTTATGGACTTCACGAAGGGTATTGTAAACAGTGCAGTTGATGAGAAAACAGCACAAACGTATTATTTATACATTTTCTCACTGTTTTCTTTTGTACTAGTCGCTAATATGGTTGGGCTAATTATCTTTATTCACTATGAAGATCACAGCTATTTTGCCAGTCCAACGGCTAGCCCGATAGTATGTTTAGCCTTAGCGCTTATGACAACATTAATCGCACATTATTCTGGTGTACAGAAGATGGGACTCAAAGGATATATCCAACATTCTTACTTAAGTCCGATGTCGATAATGCTCCCAATCAAATTGATTGAAGAGTTTACGAACACAATTACGTTGGCATTCCGTCTTTACGGAAATATTTATGCCGGCGAAGTGTTATTAGGTTTGATTGTGATGTTCTCATCCGCAGCAGGACTAATAACCTATATTCTTGCAATACCACTAGGGGTAGTATGGCAAGGATTTTCAGTGGTAATTGGAGCTATTCAAGCGTACGTATTCTGTACGTTGACAATGGTTTACATCTCACATAAAGTAATGAAACATTAATTTTAAGAAATGAGGAATTTATAATGACAGAATTAGCAGCAGCAATCGCAGTAGCAGGAGCAGCTTTAGCAGCAGCCTTTGGTAACCAAGCAGTTATCGTAAAAACAATTGAATCAATGACACGCCAACCAGAAATGAGCAATGAATTACGTTCAACAATGTTCATCGGGGTTGCCTTAATCGAAGCGATGCCAATCTTCGCCGTATTAATCGCTCTTATCCTTGTATTCGTTAAATAATCCAACAAATGGAATTATTGTTGCAAAGGAGGGGTGAGAGATGTTTGAAGTAATGTTATCAGGTAATGTCAGTACAGTTTTAGGCGATACTTTAGTCGTATTAATTTCAATGACGTTGTTACTATTCTTGGTGAAATTCTTTGCTTGGGATAAAGTAAATGCCATGTTAGAAGCACGTCGAGATAAAATTGCTAAAGATTTAGACGAAGCTGCTGAGAAAAGAAAATCAGCGGAAGAAATTCAGGCTAATGCCAACGAAATTATTCATAACGCAGAAGTGAAAGGTAGCGAAATCTTAGATAACGCTCGTGAAGCAGCTTCAAAAACGCAAGATGAAATGATTAAAGAAGGTAAAGATGTGGTCTCTCGCATGAAAGCAGATGGACAACGTGAAGTCGATTCAATGAAACAACGTGCCATTGCGCAAGTGCAAGATGATATTGTAGACCTATCGGTTCAACTTGCTAGTCAAATTCTTGAAAAAGAAGTGACAAAAGAGAAACATCAAGAAGTAATCGAAGCCTTCATTAAGGGGTTGGAAAATAATGGTTAAATATCATAAAGATATCGTTAAAGAAGCCAGCCATTTTTATGCGAAGGCAAAATTCGAAGGTCACTTAGAGCAGGTGACGAATGAACTCCAAGCAATTTTAGCAGGAATTCAAAACACTTCGACATTTAGACAGATGATGCATTTAGAGCATGTCTCTTATGACAAAAAGTTATCTGTATTAGAATCAGCATTTGGACATTTATCAAAAGAAACACAAGAGTACTTAGCAACATTCCCGTCTGAAGATGGTTCGATGAATATTGTAGAAGCACTAGAAGCGTTCTTAGATATTTACAATGCTAACAAATTAGAGATTGTTTCTGCGATTCCTTTAACAAATGAGCAGATGGATCGTATTGCAACTGCATTCCAAAATAAAACACATAAAGAATTTGATTCTTGGGTGAATACCGTAGATCCTTCAGTGATTGGAGGCGTTCAAATTAAGACAAAAGAGTATTTATTAGATGGAACGATTGCAAACAAACTAAAACAATTCAAAGAGAAAATTAGCCAAACAGGATTAAAGAGGTGAGATGGCATAAATGGAAATGAGTAATATTACAGCGAGAATTCGTGACCAAATCGCTTCTTTTGAAACGAAAGAACAAATTGAAGAAATCGGTGAAGTTTCCTTCATCGGGGACGGAATTGCTCGTGTCATCGGTCTTACAAATGTAATGGCTGGAGAATTAGTAGAATTTGAAAACGGCGCCTACGGGATGGCCCAAAACTTAGAAAAAAACGATGTTGGTGTTATCATCTTCGGAGGATATGAAAATATCCATGAAGGAGAACCTGTTAAACGTACAGGACGTATCCTTGATGTTCCAGTAGGAGATGCATTGATTGGTCGTGTTGTCGATGCGTTAGGTCGTCCAATTGACGGACTTGGGGCCATCGAAACAACGAAAAAACGTCCAGTAGAAAATGAAGCACCTGGTGTTATGCAACGTCAAAGTGTAAAACAATCATTACCTACAGGATTAAAAGTAGTCGATGCCTTAGTTCCAATCGGTAAAGGACAACGTGAGTTAATCATCGGTGACCGTAAGACTGGTAAAACAAGTATCGCAGTAGATACTATTTTGAACCAAAAAGGCAAAAATACATTATGTATTTATGTAGCAATTGGACAAAAAGAATCTACGGTTAAAGCTCTTGTAGAAACATTAAAACGCTATGGGGCAATGGAATATACAACGGTTGTATCAGCAAGTGCTTCTCAACCAGCACCAATGCTTTATATTGCACCATATGCAGGTACTGCAATGGGTGAAGAGTGGATGTATCAAGGACGCGATGTATTAATCGTGTACGATGATTTATCAAAACAAGCTGCGGCATATCGTGAAATTTCCCTATTACTTCGTCGTCCACCAGGTCGTGAAGCTTATCCAGGGGATGTATTCTACTTGCACTCACGTTTACTAGAACGTGCAGCAAAATTAAGTGATGAATTAGGAGCAGGGTCATTAACAGCCTTACCAATCATCGAAACACAAGCCGGAGATATTTCTGCATATATCCCAACAAACGTAATCTCTATTACAGATGGACAAATCTTCTTGGAAAGTGATTTATTCTACTCAGGAGTACGTCCAGGGTTATCTGCCGGATTATCTGTATCTCGTGTTGGGGGTTCTGCCCAAATTAAAGCGATGAAGAAAGTTTCTGGTACATTACGTATCGACTTAGCAAGTTATCGTGAGTTAGAAGCCTTTACTCAATTTGGTTCTGACTTAGACGCGGCAACTCAACAAAAATTAAATCGTGGTAAACGTACGGTAGAAGTCTTGAAACAAGATGTTCACCAACCATTACCAATCGAATATCAAGTATCGATTTTATTTGCTTTAACACATGGTTTATTAGATGCGATTCCAATCGACCGTATTAAACCATTTGAAAAAGCGTTATATCAACATTTAGAAAGCGAACATAGAGATTTATTAAATGAAATCCGCGATCAACATGTGATTTCGGATGAAGAGAAATTCTACAAAGTAATTGAGAATTTCAAACAAATTCATTTATTTGAACGTGTTCAATAAGCGTAGAAAGGAGAGGTGACCTGAATGACGGCTTCCTTAAATGATTTAAAGAAGAGAATTGTTTCAACAAAGAAAACAAGTCAAATCACTAGCGCCATGCAGATGGTCTCTGCAGCAAAATTAGCCAAATCAGAGCAAGCAGTGCGTCACTATCAAGACTACGCTCAAAAAATCCGTGAAGTTGTAACTCACTTACTATACGCAAATCACAATAAAGAAGAGATTATCGATGAAACGTCAGAGGACGGAGAAGTAGTAACTTCTTTTATCGACTATCACGACTTATTAATTGAACGTCCGGTTAAAAAGACTGGATACTTAGTGATTTCATCTGACCAAGGACTTGCTGGGAGTTACAACTCTTCCATTTTCCAAGCAACAAGAGAAATGTTAGAGTTAGACCACCAGTCTAAAGATGAATATGTCATCTTAACGATTGGGGATGCTGCAAGTCGCTTCTTCAAGAAGATGGGAGTCGATGTACGTCTTGAAATTAATGACGTGTCGGATATTCCAACCTTTGAAGAAGTAAGAAAGATTGTGTCAAGTGCGGTCCAAATGTTCCGTGACGGTGAATTTGATGAGTTTTACGTTTGCTATAATCACCACGTAAACGCACTTTTATCAAACTACCGTGTTGAAAAAATGTTACCAATTATAGACTTGGATGCTGAAGAAGCAAAAGAGTACGAATTGGATTATATTTTTGAACCAAACAAGGAAATTATTATGGACATCTTGCTTCCACAATATGCGGAATCGCTTATTTACGGAGCCATTATCGATGCCAAATCTGCAGAACATGCCTCACGTATGACTGCGATGAGAAGTGCGACTGATAATGCGAAAGATTTAATCAGTAACTTAACACAAGATTTGAACCAGAGACGACAAGCGCAAATTACACAAGAAATTACAGAAATTGTCGGTGGAGCAGCCGCTCTGGAAGAACATTAGGATTTTAGAAGGAGGAAAATGGATTGAGAACTGGAAAGATTTTACAAGTTGTAGGGCCAGTTGTAGACGTGGTATTTCCTTTAGAAGAAGGCGTTCCAGATATTCATAATGCATTACAAGTTGTGAAAACAGCCAATGATGGTAGCGAAAAAACTGTTACTTTGGAAACTGCTGTAGAATTAGGGGACGGTGCAGTTCGTACAATCGCCATGGAATCTACCGATGGTTTGCAACGTGGCATGAAAGTGGTGGACTTAGGACGCACAATTAGCGTTCCAGTGGGACCTGAAACATTAGGTCGTGTCTTCAACGTTCTTGGAGATACAATCGACTTGAAGGAACCATTCCCAGCAGATTTCACAAGACATGAAATCCATAAACCAGCACCAAAATTTGAAGAATTAAACAGTCAATACGAAATTCTACAAACTGGGATTAAAGTAATTGACCTTTTAGCGCCATATCTCAAAGGTGGTAAAATCGGTTTATTCGGTGGTGCCGGTGTAGGGAAAACCGTATTAATTCAAGAATTGATTCATAATATCGCTGAAGAACTTGGTGGTATTTCAGTATTTACAGGAGTAGGGGAACGTACTCGTGAAGGGAACGACCTTTACCATGAAATGCAAGAGTCTGGGGTATCTGCTAAAACAGCGATGGTGTTTGGACAAATGAACGAACCACCAGGAGCTCGTATGCGTGTAGCACTTACAGGTTTAACCATTGCGGAATACTTCCGTGATATGGAAAAACAAGACGTGCTTTTATTCATCGATAACATTTATCGTTTCACACAAGCAGGTTCAGAAGTATCAGCGTTACTTGGACGTATGCCTTCTGCCGTAGGGTATCAACCAACACTTGCAACTGAAATGGGTCAATTACAAGAACGTATCAGTTCAACTAAAGACGGATCTATTACATCTATTCAAGCGATTTACGTGCCAGCCGATGACTATACTGACCCGGCTCCAGCAACAACATTCGCCCACTTAGATGCAACAACAAACTTAGAGCGTCGTTTAACAGAACAAGGTATTTATCCAGCGGTGGATCCACTTGCTTCAACTTCAAGTGCCCTAACTCCAGAAATTGTTGGGGAAGAACACTATGAAGTAGCGATGAAAGTACAACAAATGCTACAACGTTATCGTGAATTACAAGACATCATTGCCATCTTAGGGATTGATGAATTGTCAGATAGCGAAAAAGTCATTGTAAACCGTGCAAGAAGAATTCAATTCTTCTTATCACAAAACTTCCACGTTGCCGAAGCATTTACAGGACAACCTGGTTCATACGTTCCAATTAAAGATACAGTTCGCGGATTTAAAGGAATTATCGATGGTTTATATGATGATATTCCAGAAGATATGTTCCGTAACGTAGGACCAATTGAGGATGTAATTAAAAAAGCTAAAGCAGCAGGGTTTTATGGAGGAAACTAAAGATGGCTGAACATGAATTACTGGTCGTTGTCACAACACCAGAAGGAAAAGTGTATAACCATCGTTCCTATTCTGTGAGTGCCGATGCAGTCGATGGCGGAATCACCATACTACCGCATCATGCTCCAATCATGCTTCCTTTAAAAATCGGTGCACTTCGAGTGAAACGATTCTTAGAGGATTCACCAACTGATTATATTGCAATCGGTGGTGGAGTAATGGAAGTGCGGGATAATGTCGTAACGATTATTGCCAACGTGGCTGAGCGTGCAAGAGACATTGACGTGACTCGTGCAGAACAAGCCAAGGATAAAGCTGAAAAAGTACTTAGTGACGAATCTCGTTCGAAGAGTGATGTTGAACGTGCGAAGATCGCTTTAAGCAAGGCAATCAACCGTATTGGTGTTTCTAAACATAGAAGAAAATAAATAAGAGAGGATGCAACATCCTCTCTTTTATTGTTGTAACGAAAAAACTAGCAGAGAATTCTGCTAGTTTTTTTAATTTTATAAGATTTCTTTGATGTAAGTTTCGAGTTCCTCTTGAGTCAGAACACCGGCTATTTTTTTAACAATCTTTCCATCTTTATCGACAAAGATTAGGGTTGGAATTTCTGTAATCTCATGATATTTTTGGAAGCTTGAGTCAACGTCTGAGTAATAGTTGAGGGATAGAGAATGCTCCTTTAAGTATTTCTTTCCGTTCTCAATCGGTTCTTTCTGACTGATCATCGCTACACCAACAAATTCAACTTTGTCTGCATATTTTTCTTTTAATGTATTTAAAATTGGGAGCTCTTGTTGGCAATCTGGACACCAACTTGCCCAAGCGTAATAGACTGTTGGTTTTCCGTTAAAGTCTTTTTCAGTTAATTTCTTTCCGCTTGCGTCTTGGAATACGACGTTTGCATCAGCAGGTTTGCTACTTGATGGTAATAAATAAAATGTCGCTAAGCCAACAACAAAAAGAGCTGCAAGAGCCAATAATAGTTTTTTCATAAAATCCTCTTTCTATTTTTATTCGTGAATATCAAACACGTATTTGTGGCCTTGTGTAAGGCTATGGTAGAATCCTTTACCGTCATATAAGTGGAATACTTGTACTCCAGCAATGTCTTCTTCGTTAGGGTAAACATCTTTTACGAATGGGTTATCTTTAAGCACTTCTTCAAGACGTTCACGACCAATTTCTTTTACAACACCTTCGATGCGAATTACTTGGATTAAGTAGTCCTCGCTCTTCATAGCAGTAATGGCAACTTTTTGGTTTTTTTGCAGTTGTTTGTAGAAGTTTGTTTTTGGACTTGTCATAAAGAACACGCCTTTTTCGTTTGCAACACCAATATGGATATGACGTGCATGAGGTTGGTTGTTCTCATCAGCAGTCGCAATAACAGCTACATTCATTTCTTCTAAAATACGTAAAATTTCATTGACTTCCATGGTGATTTCTCCTAACTGTTTTCTTTTTATTTTATCACAGATTGTTTTATGAAAGAAGACTTGCGATTTCGTCTCGGATTTGTTCAGGCGTTGTAGTAGGGGCGAAACGTTTTAAAATCGTTCCATCTTTTGCTACGAGGAATTTTGTAAAGTTCCATTTAACTTTTTCGCCGAAAAGACCAGCCGTCTCCTTCTTTAATAAATCAAATAATGGATGAGTTTCAGGACCATTTACCTTAACCTTACCAAACATTGGGAAAGTCGTATTGTATGTCAATTGGCAATGTGCGACTGCTTGTTCAGCTGTTAGTGGCTCTTGTCCTGCAAATTGGTTACAAGGAAATCCAAGAACTGTGAACCCTTTGTCCTTGAACTCTAAATAGAGTTTTTCTAGTCCTTCAAATTGTGGAGCTAGACCGCAACCACTGGCCGTATTCACGATCAGTAGTAATTGTCCTTTATAGTCCTCTAGAGTGGTAACATCTCCACTGACTGTAGGGACTTCGATTTCATAAATTGACATCCGTTTTCCTTCTTTCTTAAATAAGGCCGTAGTGTTTTAATCCATTAACAATGCCGTTATCTGTATTGTTCGTTGTAATAAACTCCGCAATCTCTTTCAGCACAGGAAGCGCATTTCCCATTGCCACAGGGTGAGTCACTGCTTGAAGCATCTCGATATCGTTTGGACCGTCTCCGAATGCGTAAGTTTCAGCATCTTCTTGGTTTAAGTGCTCTAAGAAGCGTTTGATTCCTTCTGCTTTTGAATTTCCTTTTGAAATCACATCGACTGAGTACGGTGTGTTTCGTAAGAAATCAAGATTAGGAAAAGCTATTTTATATTTTTCTTCAGCTGGTGGAAGAGAGATAAAGAGCATCATGTTAATTGGATTTTTTTTATAAAAATCTGCGTTTAGTGCAGGTGGATTAGTGTGGATAAATCCATATGCATCTTTAGCACCTGCAGAGGATTCGACTAAGTAAAATTCTTTGTCGTTATAGGCTGTTAACCCATATCCATCTTCTTTTACCATTTGATGGAATCTTTCTACTGTTTCAGTTGGAATTTTTGAAGAATAAACACGCTCTCCTTGATAAAGAACGACTTGACCATTCATAAAAATTCCTGAGTGGATATTGGCACTCTCCATAATATCGCGCGTTTCAGCAGGAGAACGTCCTGTTGCGATAAAGGGTTCATACCCATTGTCCTTTAATGTTTGAATAGCCTCTGCGGTAGCCTTATCGACTTTGGATTCGCCGTTTAAGAGAGTTCCATCCAAATCAAAAAATACAAAACCTTTCATTTTGTCACTCCATTCATTTTGTCTTTTTTTATTATACCATGTTTTCAACATTTTTAATTGTAGTTCGAATTCATAGCATTTTGCGTGAAAGAGTAGAATTATCGTAGTTTTTATGTTAAAATTGAAAAGAATTTTAGTTAAGGAGGGGATCCTTTGTACAGTTTAATTTTATCACTGATGGTTGTGGTATGCGTATTATTAATTATTGTTGTTGCGATGCAACCTTCAAAAACAAATGCTGCGAATTTAACAGGTGGAGCAGAACAATTATTCGGTAAACAAAAGGCACGTGGTTTTGAGGCATTCTTAATTCGCGTAACAGTTGTTTTAGGAACAATCTTCATGTTATTAGCATTTGCATTAGCATACATTTCATCAAAATAATAAATTTAAGTACAATTGTTCGGACAGCCAACCAATTGTACTTTTTTATTTGTCAGATTAGAGGAGTAATATTATGGAAGCACTATGGTTAAGAAAAGAAAGCAATACAAGAGCGGTGATTTTATTTCATGCTTATACAGGAACGCCTGCCGATGTGAGAATGCTTGCGCAGTTTTTACATCGTCATGATTATGCAGTCTATGTTCCAGTATTTTCTGGCCATGGAACTCCAGATGTGGAAGATATCTTGGCAAGTTCTCCTGAGGCTTGGTATGAAGATGCCAAACGTGCTGTCGACTTTGTTCGAGGAGAAGGATTTCACACGGTGGCTGCATTCGGATTATCGATGGGCGGTATTATGGCGACAAAATTAGCAACTGAACATCTCGTTGAATATGCAGGGACTTTTTGTTCGCCGGTATCTTCTGGGAATCCTCAGTTGCCAGGACTGCTGCAAAGTTTTATGATGTATGCGAAGGCGTCTTATAGAAATGTAGGACGACCATTTGATGAAGCTGAAATGAAGGAAAAAGCACAAAAACAATTAGCACACATTCAATCATTTTCAAGTGACGTTGCTTCACATTTAGATGAAGTAACAGGAAGTTTTTATATTGCACAAGGGGAACAAGATACACTTGTCGATCCAGAGTCTTCTCTTGAATTAAAAGAGGGACTCATTAACGCACAAGTGGAGTTACATTGGTATGAAGAAGCAGGGCACGTGATTACGGTTAGTCCTGTTAGAAAGGAATTCCAAGAGACTGTTCTCTCTTTTCTAAATCAACAAGAATGGAGGTAAAGAAATGAGACAATCATTAGAAGAAATCTTAATGGCTTTCTTTATGGAACATGAATCCGAAAGTTTTTTTGTTCAAGAAATTAGTGAGCATTTCGGATTTACTGGGTCGAAGGACTTTAAGATTTTAGTGAAACAATTAGCTGACCTCGAAGATTCTGGAAAAATTGTATTAACACGACAAGGTAAATTTGGATTCAACCAAAAAAATCGTACGTTAGAAGGAACATTCCGATTAAACGATAAAGGATTTGGTTTTGTCACAGTTGAAGAAGGAAAACCAGATATTTTTATTCCAAGAACGGATGTCCATGGCGCTATGGATGGGGATACGGTTGCGATTCGAATCGTGCAAGAAGAAAATCCTTATAACGATAAAGCCGCAAGCGGAACAATCGTGAAGATTATTGAACGCACTGTGAAGCAAGTGGTGGGAATTTATACACGTTATCCATCGAAGATTATGCTGCAAACAGGCTATTGTGGCGAAATTGCAATAAAAGATTCTAAATTAAAGAAAACGAAATGTTATGTGACTAGAAAGGGATTAAATCCAGTTGACGGAACCGTCGTGATTGCCGAAGTGGAACATTATGAAACAGAGCGTCACGAACTCGTCTTGAAGGCGCATATCGTCAAAGAAATCGGCTATAAAGACGCTGTCGGTATGGATATTTTAATGATTTTACATCAATTAAAAATCCCAACCGTATTCCCAGAATCAGTATTAGAGGAAGCCAACCGTGTGAGTGAAACCATCTTACCGGAAGAACTCGAAGGGCGTGTGGATTTACGCCAAGAATTAACCGTAACGATTGATGGAGCAGATGCCAAAGACTTAGATGATGCGGTCGCTCTTGTTAAACGCGAAGATGGAACCTTTGTTTTAACGGTATCCATTGCCGACGTTTCTTATTATGTAACGGAAAATTCTGAAATGGATAAGGAAGCATTTGAACGTGGGACGAGTGTGTATTTAACAGACCGTGTTGTTCCAATGTTACCGCAACGATTATCCAACGGAATCTGCTCGCTTCATCCATATGAAGAGCGATTAACGTTAACAGCCCGCATGGAAATCGACCGTAGCGGAACGATTTACCAGCATGAGATTTTTCCAAGTGTGATTCAATCGAACGAGCGATTAACGTATGATGAAGTGAACGTATTATTCAATACGAATGAAGCTTCTGAAAAAATCACTCCAGAGATTGCTGAAATGCTTTGGAACATGAAGGAATTACATACGATTCTTGAACGTAGACGTATGGAACGTGGAGCGATTGACTTTGATACACAAGAAGCAAAAATTCTCGTGGATGAAAAAGGAGCACCAACAGAAATCGTACTACGTGAACGTGGTATAGCAGAGCGACTTATTGAGTCCTTTATGCTTGCGGCGAATGAAACGGTGGCCCGTCACTATGAACAATTGAAGGTACCGTTTATCTATCGTATTCACGAAAATCCAGATAGCGAAAAACTTCAACGATTCTTAGAGTTTATTACAGCGTTTGGAATTACGATTAAAGGGAAGAACGATTCGATTACACCGAAGAAATTGCAAAAAGCATTAAGCGAGGTACGTGGTGAACCATATGAAGCGGTGGTATCTACGATGATGCTGCGTTCTATGAAACAAGCCAAATACGATATTACGCCTACAGGACACTATGGACTGGCCGCGGAAGACTATACGCACTTCACTTCACCAATTCGTCGTTATCCTGACTTAATTGTTCATCGTATGATTCGTCATTACGGAAAACATCCAGGTCATTTATCGAAGAAAGAAGAAACGCTTCTGGAAGATAGATTACAACAAATTGCAGACCAATCATCTCGCATGGAACGACTTGCAGTACAGGCTGAACGCGATGTGAACGCATTGAAGAAAGCCGAATACATGCAAGATAAGATTGGCGAGGAATTCGATGGTATTGTAAGCTCAGTTACAAAATTTGGAATGTTTGTCGAGTTGGCCAATACCGTAGAAGGATTAATTCATATTTCTCACTTGAAGCAAGACTACTTCAACTTTATTGAAAGCCACATGATTTTACTTGGGGAACGTACAGGTGTAAGTTACCGTATCGGTGACCGTGTTCGTGTGAAATGTGTGAAAGTAGATGTGGAAGCTAGAGAAGTTGATTTCCTACTCGTAGAAGATGCAAAATTGGCTAAAACAGATCGTCCAAGAAAAGGCGAGTTCTTTGATGAAAAGTCTTCTAAGAAAGGCAAAAAATCAAAAGGTCGCCAACGCTTTAAAAAAGCGATTAAAACGAAAAAGAAAAGACGCTAGGAGGTTCGTGAATGCCTAAAGGAACGAACGATAAAGTGCTCGCACAAAATCGAAAAGCAAGTCATGACTATACCATTCTTGAAACGATTGAAGCTGGGATGGTCTTAACTGGAACAGAAATCAAATCGGTTCGTCAAGCGCGTATCAATTTAAAAGATGGATACGTGAGCTTGAAGCAAGGAGAAGCTTTTCTTGTAGGTGTCCATATTAGTCCGTTTGAACAAGGGACACTGTTCAATCATGATCCATTAAGAACGAGAAAATTATTGCTTCATAAAAAGCAAATTAACTATTTACTAGAGCAAGTGAAGCAAGCCGGAAATACAGTAGTGCCGCTTAAGGTCTACATTAAAAATGGCGTTGCGAAGTTGTTAATCGGAGTTGCGAAAGGGAAGAAAAATTACGACAAACGTGATGCCTTAAAGCAAAAGGATATGAAACGCGAAATCGATCGTGCAATGAAAGAGAGATATTAAAGAGGAAGGCTGGACAAATTGTCCAGTCTTTTTTGCTTACAAAAAAATAGTTCATTACCATATATGGTAATGAATTTTTTTTCAAAAAAGAATTTCGTTTCATATTCGTTTCATATTGGAAGTGCAAACTAACAGTACAGAATAGGAAAGGAAGTGGGAGAGCACATGGATTGGAAAAAGAGAGCAGGTGCGTATCTTGTACGCAAGAAGATTCGTACAGGAATATTATTTTTCATCATGATGCTAATTACAGCAGCCGTATTGGCGGTACTCTCGATGCAAGAAAGTACAGGGAAGGTTCAAACGAAGCTATTAGAACTATCCAATTCGGGATTTCAAATAGAATCGCTCTTACAAGATGGAAACATTGAACAAAAGAAATTGTCCCAAGTAGAACAAGTTGAGGGAGTGAAAGAGGCGCAGTATGAATTTGATGGCATCGGTCAACTAGAAGACGCAAAGGCTGTTGAAAGAGAACAAGCGGTCCAACTCGATCAAGGGAATATGGGGGAACTTGTGGGGTATCATGGTGTCACTTCGAGTGATCAGGAGCTAAATTTTGCTAGTGGAGCGCTAAATCTTAAAGAAGGTCGTGCGTTAACGAAAGACGATTCCGGAAAAGTTCTCGTGCATGAAGATCTTGCAAAAGAAAACAATTGGACAGTCGGAAGCAAGATTAAATTGAAGAACTTCCAAAACGGGGACGCTACTGCAAGCAGTAAAGAAGTAACGGTGGAAATCGTCGGGATTTTCAATGGGAAGTTATCGGAGCAATCAACAGGGTTGACGAGTGACTTAACAGAAAATCGCATCTATATGGATTATAAAACGAGTCAAGCATTAATCGGGAAAAATGAATCGAATGCAATTGTTCATCGTGCGATTTTTACGGTAAAAGATCCATCAAAATTAGAAGAAGTGATTTCAAGAGTAAAAGAACTTCGTCTCAAGTGGGATAGCATGCAACTTTCTAAAAATAAGCAAGTATTTGAACAGGTAGCCTCACCTATCCAAAACTTCAAATCGCTCATGACATTGTTGACGAGTTCTGTATTTGTATTAGCAGTTATTGTTTTATTTTTAATTTTATTATTTACATTAAGAGAAAGAATTCATGAGTTTGGAATTTTGATGTCGGTCGGAATTTCAAGAAAAGAAATTATCGCGCAAATCTTATTAGAACTCTATACTGTTGCGGCAACAAGTTCGATTTTCGCTCTTATGTTGGGAAGCTTTGTTGCTAAACAATTTTACACTGGTCTCTTATCTTCGGATGAGATTCCAATACAAGTGAAGTCATTATTTGAATCGAGCTTGCCGGAATCGAGCCTTTTGCTAGGGCTTCTAACCATTGGAGTCGTACTTATCATTATTGCATTAGCCGTTATATTTAGTACGGCAGTTATCTTAATGAAGAAACCGAAGAAAATTTTAAGTCAAATGAACTAAGGAGTGTTTTTATGTCAGTATTATCATTAGAAAATATTTATTATCGATACGAGGATTCTCAGAAATATGTGTTAAATGATTTGAATGCCACTTTTGAAGAAGGGAAATTCTATGCGGTCGTTGGGAAATCCGGAGCAGGGAAATCAACTTTCTTATCGCTATTAGCAGGATTAGATAGCCCAACGAAAGGAAAAGTCTGTTTCAATGGGCAAGATATTGCGCAAGGGTCATACAGTGAACACCGTCGTGACCATATTTGCTTAGTGTTCCAAAACTATAATTTAATCGATTATTTAACACCTCTTGAAAATGTAAGGCTCGTAAATGAAAAAGCAAGCAAAGATATCCTATTGAAATTAGGATTAGATGAAGAATTAATTCATCGTAATGTATTGAAGCTATCAGGCGGGCAACAACAACGAGTTGCGATTGCGAGAGCGCTCGTTTCAAAGGCGCCAATTATTTTAGCAGATGAACCAACCGGAAACTTGGACGAAGGAACCGCAGCAGAAATTATCGATATCTTAAAAATGGCAGCACATGAAAGTGGAAAATGCGTCATTGTTGTGACTCACAGCCCGCAAGTAGCGACTGCGAGTGATGAAGTATTGGAATTAGAAGATGGAAAACTAAAGAAAGCAAGAGGGGGAAAATAGATGAATATCCTACAAAATGCTTGGGCATATGTCTCAAGAAAAAAGTTTAAAACCTTCATTATTTTCTTTATTTTATTTAGTATGGCAACGGTGGCTCTTAGTAGTTTAGCCGTAAAACACGCAACGGATACCGCTGCAAAAGAAACGTTTAAGTCGATTAATTCGTCGTTTTCGATGCAAATTGACCGCAGACATAATCAAGGGACTGCTCGTGGGGGCGGGAACTTAAAGGGGAAAGATATTCAAGCGATTGAAGGAATCGAAGGCGTTCAAAAGGCAGTGAAGCGAATGGAAGTCGTAGCTGACCTCGTGGATCAAGAATTGATTCCAGCAAAAGGAGTTCGTCTTGACGCCACTCGCCAACAACGTTTCGGGAAAGCCGCTCAGGTGACAGGGATTAATGATTCCAGCATGGATGAACGATTCGCAGCGCAAACCTTCACGCTAACCCAAGGGCGCCATATTAAGGATGATGATACTAATGTTGCATTAGTGCACGAAGACTTTGCTAAGAAAAATAATTTAAAAGTTGGCGACAAGTTCAAGTTGAAATCAAACATCTATGATGCGGATAACGAGAAGCACGCGAATAACCAAACCGAAGTGACGATTGTTGGATTATTTGGTGGTAAAAATAAAGGTGGAGTCACAGCGCCTCAAGAATTATATGAAAATACGATTTTAACAGACTTAAAGACAAGCGCATTAATGTATGGATATACTGATGCGGATGCAATTTATTTGGATGCTACGTTCCTTGTGGGTGGTCAATACGACATCGATAAGGTGATGGAACAAGCGAAGAAATTGGGAATTGACTGGAAGGCATATACGCTCATTAAGAGTAGCCAAAACTACCCAACACTTCAAAAATCAATTAACTTAGTATACGGCTTAACGGATAAACTATTCCTTGGAAGTCTGATTTTCTCTGCGATTATTTTAGTGCTCGTTTTCTTCTTATGGACAAATAGCCGCAGAAGAGAAATCGGTGTCCGTTTGGCGCTTGGAATGACGAACAAAACGATTATTGCACAAATGCTGTGCGAAGTAGGAATGGTCAGCGTTGCCAGCTTTATTGCTGCAATTCTTGCAGGTGGACCTGTCAGTGAATGGGTTGGAAAACTCATTTTAGGCCAAGTCAATAGTAGTCTTGGCACGCAACTAGCGAATGAAGCGAAATCGGCCAACCTTGGTGGTGGAGCAGCCGTTGACGGTTTCAATAAGACATTGACAGAATTATCGGTGACGGTATCCAATATGGATAAAGCAACAGTTGTAGGTCTTGGACTCGTCGTTGTTGTTATTGCAGTTCTCTTAGGCAGTGCGTTTATTTTACAAAAATCTCCGAAGAGTTTATTGCAAGATACGGAATAAAAATGCAAGGGTCTAGTCGCTAGACCGATTGATTGATATAATAGCAAAAAAGAGGTGATGTTTTTGAATTTATTAATCGTTGAAGACGAAGGAGCGATTCGCGAAGGCGTTCGTGAATATTTAACAGAGCAAGGCTTCCATGTGTTTGAAGCAGAAGATGGAGTAGAAGCGCTTGAAGTATTTGAAAAAGAGTCGATTGATTTAATCTTACTCGATATTATGATGCCTCGAAAAAATGGCTTTGAAGTGTTAGAAGAGGTGCGTAAAACTAGTAAAGTTCCTATTCTGATGCTAACGGCCCTTCATGACGAAGAAACACAAGTGAGAACGTTCGAGCTACTCGTCGATGGATTTATTCAAAAACCTTTCTCCCTCGTCGTTTTGCATAAACAGATTGAAGCCGTATTGAAGCGTCACTACGGAGAAATGGATGTGTGGAACTATGAGAATACGAGTGTAAATTTTACCAGTTTTGAAGCTAGGGTAAATGGGCAAATTGTGGAAGTAACTGCAAAAGAACTGGCAATTTTGAAACTACTCGTAGAACATCACGGACAAGTATTGAGTCGTGCTCAAATATTAGATCACGTGTGGGCAGAGCATGAAGATCCACCGTTTGACCGTGTTGTGGATGTTTATATCAAGCAATTGCGAAAAAAATTATTGTTGGATTGTATCGTTACTGTTAAAAATGTCGGATACAAGTTGGAGTTAAGATGAGAAAATTAAAACTGTTTCCTAAGATTTTTATTTATACATTGAGCATTCTAGGTACGCTAGTCGCCATCGCGCATCTGTTTTTATACTTTGCCTTTCCGCACTTTTATTTGCAGGAACGTCAGCAAGAATTAAGCCAAAAAGCAGATGTGTTAGTAGAAAGTTTATCCAAAGTCGATGAACAAGAGGCTGCGTCTGCTTTGCAACTGTATGCTAAAAATGAAGGGATTACAGCTTACTTAAGAAAAGAATCGAACGGGGAGAACTTACAGCTAGGAAGCGAGTTAGCCATTGATGAAAATAGTGATCAGAACTCGGTCATTATCGAGGATAGACAAGTAACTACAAAAGACGGCAAACAAATGCAACTGCAGGTCGTGACGACAACCGAATCGGTGAAGCAGGCAACCAAGGTTACATTCCGTTATTTGCCATTATCGCTCGCCATTTCGATCTTTACAGCAGTCATTTTCTCGTATATTTATGCTAGAAAATTATCGAAACCTCTGATGCAAATGTCCAGAGTAACCAAGAAGATGATGGAATTGGATAGAGATGCACGGTTTGTAAATCCAAGAGCCGATGAAATTGGACAGATGGAGATGCAAATTAATGAGTTATACGAGCATCTACTATCTGTCATCGATGAACTGGAAGAGAAGAATCAGAAGATGATTCAGTTGGAAAAAACAAAGGTGGATTTCTTGCGAAGCGCTTCTCACGAGTTGAAGACGCCATTAGCAGGCCTGCGTATTTTATTAGAGAATATGAGTCTCAATGTTGGTAAATATAAGGACCGCGATAAGTACTTGGAAGAGTCGATTGCAAAAGTCGACCAGATGTCTGTACTCGTTCAGGAAATTCTGGCGCTGTCTAAATTACAAGAAGAAACTCTAACAAAAGAAGAAATAGCATTAGACAAAGTTCTTCCAGAGTGGAACAGAGAATTCCAGTTGTTATTACAAGAAAAAGGACTAGTGCTTGAAGAAAACATCGAACCATTCACGATTGAAGCGAGCCCAATCGCCTTTCGAAATGTATGGAATAACTTATTGATGAATGCCATTAAACACTCATCAAAAGAAGGCGTCATTCGAGTGGAATTAAAGGATCAAGATTTAACGATTGAAAATCCATGTGTTCCACTAACGAAAGAACAAATTGAAACGGCATTTTCACTCTTACCATCTTCAAAAGGAACGACTGGCGGAGGAAATGGAGTAGGACTCTATAGTGTTCATCAGTTGCTCGAACGTGAACAAATTGAACACCGCTTCTTTGCAACAGTAGAAGGAATGTGTTTTGAAATGAATTTTAAAGAAAAAGCTTAAAAGAATGGGTTACCACATGCGGTAACCCGTTCTTTTTTTGTTTGGGAGCGATTCGCTACTTTTGGACGAGATTCCAACAATTAAAAGAAAAAAATGGAGAAATTATCAAAAAAAATCACAAAAAACGCTTACATTTAAAGCGTTTTCGTGTATAATTAAGTTATCAATAAAAAGATAGGAAGGTTGATATTATGGCAACAATTGATCGTTTCGCTACAGACACTATACGCAAGAGCAATCCGCATCTTTCGCAATTGAAGGCAACTATTGAACCAGCTTTTTATTCGAACAATGCGACTGAAATTCCGACTCTGGCAGAGGCGTATGAATTAGCGTCACATGCACCTAATACAACAGTGTTAGATGCGTTCGTTGCAAACGCAAAGGATTTAGGGTTACCGGAGGATGCGCACATTCTTACGGTGGTTGATGGGAGCGTTGTAGGACGTACTGCAAAAGCTCGTCGAATTTTGGGAAATAATCCAGCAGAAGATGCAAAGATTATTCCAATTATTCGCGAAGAGATTTATAACAGTTCGTTCAAACCATTTATTAAAGGTACAGCCGTTGTAGGTCTTGATGAAGACTTTATGGTGAAGGCGCATATCACAATGCCTAAAGAACACATTAACAACTTGTACTCATGGTTATTGAACTTCCAAATTTTCAATGACCAATATAAGAGACGTTATGATGCGTCTAAACAATATGACGAAAATGATATTTTCATTTTCTTCGATCCGACTTGGAGACATCCTGATTACCCAGATGGATTAGCATTCTTTGATACAAAACATAACTGTGCTGCAATTTTAGGAATGAGTTATTTTGGGGAAATCAAAAAAGGAACGTTAACATTAGCATGGGCAACTGCCGCTCGTAACAACTACGTTTCTTGCCACGGTGGTTTGAAGATTTTCCGTAAAGAAGGCGACTCTTACGTTGCAAGCTTCTTCGGATTATCTGGATCAGGTAAGTCTACATTAACACACGCTAAACATGACGATAAATACGACATTGAAGTATTACACGACGATGCATTTGTGATTTCGGTAGAAGATGGTTCATCTGTAGCTTTGGAACCTTCTTACTTCGACAAAACAAATGACTATCCAGCAGGTCACAGAGAACAAGATTACTTCGTAACGGTTCAAAACTGTGGTGTGACTCTGGATGAAAACGGCCTTAAAGTTTTAGTAACTGAAGATATTCGTAACGGTAACGGACGTACTATTAAATCTCGTTATTCAACACCAAACCGTGTCGATAAGATTCAAGAACCAATTCAATCTATTTTCTGGATTATGAAAGATGATGCTCTACCACCATTAGTGAAAATCACAGATCCTCGTTTAGCATCTATTTTAGGATGTACATTAATGACAAAACGTTCGACAGCTGAAAATACAGGTGCTGGGGCAAACTTAGATGCGCTTGTTATCGAACCATATGCTAACCCATTCCGTGTATATCCATTAGTAGAAGACTACGAAAAATTCAAAGCTTTATTTGATAAAGGAGTAGATTGCTACATTATCAATACAGGAGACTACTTAGGTAAGAAAGTGACAAAAGAAGTTTCTCTAGGTGTAATCGAAACTGTAGTAGATGGTAAAGCAAACTTCGAATTATTCGGTGGCCTTCCTGGAATGGAATACTTACCAGTAGAAGGATATGAAGTGCCTGACATGAATGGCGAATACGCTGAATTAATTCGTGATCGTATGCAATTCCGTCTAGACTACTTGAAAGCATTTAACGATGCAAATCCAGAACATCAAATTCCTCAAGATGCCCTTGAAAGCATCAAGACAATCGAACGCTTTATCGACGTATTATAGTGGAAGGAGTGTTCGGTGATGACTAGAAAAATAGGAATTACAGATACAATCTTACGGGATGCCCATCAATCTTTGATGGCAACCCGTATGCGAATTGAAGATATGCTCCCTGTTTTAGATCAATTAGATGAAGCAGGATTTGCCTCTTTGGAATGTTGGGGTGGAGCAACGTTTGATGCATGTATTCGTTTCTTAGACGAAGACCCATGGGACAGACTTCGCACCTTGAAAAAACATTTAAAGAAAACACCGCTTCAAATGTTGTTACGTGGACAAAATATTTTAGGATATCGTCACTATGCCGATGATGTTGTCGAAAAATTTGTCGAAAAATCAGCAGAAAACGGGATTGATATTTTCAGAATTTTCGATGCGTTAAATGACGTTCGTAACTTGGAAGCTTCACTAAATGCTGTGAAGAAGACAGGTAAAGAAGCACAAATGACAATTTGCTACACGATTAGTGATGCGCATACGATTGACTATTACAAAGAACTAGCAGCAAAAATGCAAGAAATGGGTGCCGATTCTATCTGTGTGAAAGACATGGCTGGAATTTTGACGCCAGCTCGTGGTATTGAGCTTGTTCGTGCATTAAAAGAAGTGATTACAGTTCCAATCGTCGTGCATACACACTGCACAAGCGGTATTGCGCAACTAACATACCAAGCAGTTATTGAAGCTGGTGCGGACCGCATCGACACAGCCCTTTCACCACTTAGTGAAGGGACAAGCCAACCACCTACGGAATCATTAGTCATCGCTCTTCGCGAACTAGGCTATGACATCTCCGTTGATTTGGCAAAATTAGAACCAGTTGCAGACCACTTCCGAGTAATTAAAGATAAATACATTAAAGATGGAACATTAAATCCAAAAATGTTAACACCAGACCCACGTGCGCTTTTATATCAAGTGCCTGGTGGAATGTTATCGAATATGTATTCTCAATTAACGCAAGCGGGTGCAACAGATAAATACGAAGAAGTATTAAAAGAAGTGCCTAAAGTAAGAGCAGACCTTGGATATCCACCACTCGTAACTCCAATGAGCCAAATGGTGGGAACACAAGCAACGATGAACGTTCTTACAGGCCAACGCTACAAAGTGGTTTCAAACGAAGTGAAATCTTACTTACTTGGTTCTTATGGACAATCACCAGTACCAATTCAAGAAAGCTTCAGAAGATCCATCATTGGTGACCAAGAAGTCATCAGCGATCGACCAGCAAACCACTTGCCACCAGAATTCGAAACACTCAAAGCAGAACTTGGAGATTTAGCAAGAAGTGACGAAGATGTTTTAACTTACGCACTCTTCCCTAAAGTCGGCAAAGAATTCTTGCTCAAGAAGAATGGGCAATGGCAAAAACCATCTGAAATCGTGAAGATTTTTGCGACTGTAAAGTGAGGAGAGAGTTATGCAACTAAGTTTATTAGAAATCCTATGGATCACAATCGTTTCAATGGGAATTGTATTTGTGATGTTGACGATTCTAATGTTCCTCATGCAAGGAAGCTCTAAAGTTATCCAAATCCTGGAAGCAAAGAGCCATCCAACAGCTGGAGTTGTAGGAAAACCAGTTGAGGTGAAACCTGAAGCTCCAACAAATGATGGAACACTATTTGAAACGAATAAACTTGCTCGAGTTGCCGCACTGGTCGCTTTAACACAAGCGAGTGCGGATGTTCCGGACAAGCACTTTGAAATTGTATCGATTGAAAAGAAGGTGGACTAAATGAAAAAATACGAAGTAGAAGTGAATGGCGAAACATTTATCGTCTCACTAAAAGAAATTTCAAATGAAGAAGCAGCACAAAAATTAGCAGCAGCTCCAACTCCAGCACCTAGCGCGCCAGTGGAAGAAAAGAAAGCTGCGCCAGCACCTGCTCCAACAGGGGACGGTGAAGTGGTGCCTGCTCCAATGGCAGGGATTGTATTATCGGTCAATAAAAATGTCGGTGATGCAGTGAAAAAAGGAGATGTACTTGTGATTTTAGAAGCCATGAAGATGGAAAATGAAATCCTTGCTCCGGCTGATGGTGTTGTGAAAGCAATTCATGTATCAAGTAATGAATCTGTCGAATCGAACCAACCACTCTTAACGATTTAGGAGGCGATGGTTTATGGAAGTCATTCAACAGTTGATTGAAACGAGTGGGCTCTATAACTTAACAATCCAAAATATCATTATGTTAATTATTGCCTGCGTGTTTCTATATCTAGGGATTAAACGAGGGTATGAGCCATATTTAATGGTTCCGATTGCGTTCGGGATGCTCCTTGTAAACTTACCATTAGCAGGGTTGATGGATGCTCCTACTGAAAATGGACCTGGTGGACTCTTGTATTACTTATATCAAGGAACAAACCTTGGTATTTATCCACCGATGATTTTCCTTTGCTTAGGGGCTTCAACAGACTTTGGACCGTTACTTGCAAATCCAAAGACCATCTTGCTTGGTGGGGCAGCTCAATTCGGTATTTTCGTCGCATTCTTCCTTTCAGTAATGTGGGGAATGACACCGCAAGAAGCTGCTTCAGTAGGGATTATCGGGGGTGCGGATGGACCAACCGCCTTGTTCTTAACGACAAGACTTGCACCGCACTTATTACCAGCAATCGCCCTAGCAGCGTACTCATACATGGCGCTTGTGCCAATTATTCAACCGCCAATTATTCGTGCGCTCACAACGAAGAAAGAACGTCTCGTGAAGATGACAGAAAACCGTAAAGTGAGTGAAACGGAAAAAATTCTTTTCCCAATCATCGTTACAATTTTTGTCAGCTTATTAGTACCAAGTGCAACACCGTTAGTAGGATGCTTAATGCTCGGTAACTTAATTAAAGAAATTAAGGTAGTTCCAAACATTACAAAAGTTCTACAAAATGCGATGATGTACGGAGTAACCATTATTTTAGGGTTAACAGTAGGGGCGAAAGCAACAGGGGAATTATTCTTATCTGTATCTACTCTTAAAATTACTTTATTAGGATTAATCGCGTTTGCTGGAGGAACAGCAGCTGGGGTTCTAATGGGTAAATTGATGTACAAATTATCAGGCGGTAAAATCAACCCAATGATCGGTGCTGCAGGGGTATCTGCTGTACCAATGGCCGCTCGTGTTGTACAAAAAGAAGGACAAAGAGAAGACCCAAGTAACTACTTATTAATGCACGCAATGGGACCAAACGTAGCCGGAGTTATCGGTAGTGCGATTGCTGCAGGGGTATTACTCGCATTCTTCTCATAATAGAAGCACTCCTTTCAAACAAAAATCAGAAGAAGAGAAATCTTCTTCTGATTTTTTTGCGTAGTTAGGGGTGAGGTGAGTGGGATGGAAGGAGCGGTTGGACGTATTCAAGCGGTCTATCAATCGATGCTAAAAGAGCATGAAGTTTCTACTAGAGCTGTGCTAGATGTTGGGATTACCGTGAAGAACGGGAAGAAAGAGTGCCAGTTTTGTGGGAATATGGATCCGTTGGAATTTGCAAAGGGACCTTGCCTAAATTGTGAAGGCGGTGAATGTTGGTATTGCTTGAAGTGTATAGGGATGGGAAAGGTGAAGGCTTGTAGCGTGGTGATTGCGACTCCTGAAGAAGAGCAGCCTTTTCCGAAAAGAACAGAAGCATTAGCGCATTATAAACATACTTTGAGTTCCAAACAGGCACAACTCTCTTTGGAGTGCCTGGATGTCGTAAAGCACACAGGATTCCGTGAGCACCTACTCTGGGCCGTGACAGGTTCTGGAAAAACGGAGATGATTTTTGCGAGCATCGAATGGATGTTACAACAAGGAAAACGAGTCGCCATTGCAGCACCAAGAATTGATGTTTGTGTGGAATTGGCACCGCGTTTGAAGGAAGCTTTCCCGACAGTTGAGCAAAACGTCCTTCACTCGCAATCCGAAGAAGGCTACAAGCGAGTGCCACTGACGATTGCGACGACGCACCAGATGCTAAGATTCTACCGCGCATTTGATTTGGTCGTGATTGATGAGACGGACTCATTTCCTTATCGGGATAATGAGTTACTGATTCGGGCGGTTCATCGTGCGGTGAAAGAGGACGGTTGCCTGATGTATTTAACGGCGACCCCGTCCCAGACGCTGGAAAAACGACTGAAGCGAAAAGAGTTGTCGGTATCCTTATTGCCAGAGCGATATCATAAGAAACCACTAGTGGTACCGATGATGAGTTTTATCGGGGATTTGGACAAAAGATTGAAAAAGAAGAAAGTGCCAAAACCTGTGCAGCGTTTTATAGAGGAACATGTTAGAGTAGGGAAACGATTTTTGCTATTCGTTCCACGAATTACACTTCTAGGTCCGATAGAAGCAGCACTAAGACGACAGTTCCCAAATGCGAAATTCGAGACGGTTAGTTCTAAAGAACTGTATCGGCAAGAAAGAATCGCGAAGATGAGAGTAGGAAAGCTCGATTTTCTAGTGACAACAACGATTCTTGAACGAGGAGTGACTTTTCCAGGCGTCGATGTTTGTGTCGTCAATGCGCACGAAGAGGAGTTCTCAAGAGAAGTACTTGTGCAGATTGCAGGACGCGTTGGCCGGACCGCAGAATGCCCAACAGGAGAAGTTGTATATTTTCATAATGGGAAAACAAAGGCGATGGTCCAGGCAATCACGGAAATCGAAGACTTAAATCGACAAGCGCTTCTTGGGAGGGAAGGTAAATGAAATGTTTATGGTGCGGGGAAGAAGTTGAAAGAGCGGAGCCGATACTATCGTTTTTACTAGGCGCAAACAGAAAGTGTATCTGCGTTAATTGTGAGCATCCGTTTATGGAATTAAAACAGCATCCAACTTGCCTAGAGTGCGGGAGGTTGATGACGAAAGTGGAAGTTTGCCCAGATTGTCAAAAATGGCATCAAGTAAAAGAAGCGGTATTCCTAAAGAATATAGCCTTATATGCTTATGACGAGGCGGGGCGGAAGTTTATGGAGTTATTCAAATTTGTGGGAGATACAAGAGTGATGACGTTGGTGATAAAGGAATTAAGACAAGAGTTGCTTAAGTATCAGAAGAGGGGCTTTGTTCTTTGTCCATTGCCGTCATCCAGTGCGAGTCTAAGAAAAAGAGAATTCGAGACGATTCCAACTTTACTGAAACAGTGTCGTGTTCCTACCGTTTCGCTTTTAGAACATATCGGCAGTGGGAAGAAGCAATCTGAGAAGACAAGACAGGAGCGTTTACAACTAAAACAACCTTTTAAGATAAGAGAGGGACTCGTGATTCCAAGGAAGGTTTTGCTAGTGGATGATGTTTATACGACAGGCGCAACTTTACATCTTGCCGCAAAAGCATTAACGGAAATGGGTGTTGAAGAAGTGGAGTCTATGACGTTATTTAGATAAAAAGTGTATCATGCATGATACGTATCATTTATGATACAAAACAAATCGATAAAAAAGCCCAAGCAGAAATCTGCTTGGGCTATTTGAATTGATTTAGTTATTTTTAAAATCTTGTAGTGACATATTGGTCAAGCGCGAGAAGGGCATTTGCCACATCTTCGGCAGTATAGTCAACAACCATTTGGTGGATGGTTTCGCCTTCTTGTGTTGCAAGGGCTCCAATCTTGAGTAAGTCTTCATATGGCACAGAATCCAATTTTACTTCTTTCAGCGTTGTTGGTAATCCAAGTGCTTTGTAGAAAGTAATGTATTTATCGAGTTCTTCTTTTGGACGATTTTCTAATAACAGTTGTGTCAATGTACCGTAAGCTACTTTTTCCCCATGAGTAAGAGTATGGATGTCTCCGTGAATCGCTGTGAATCCGTTATGGATGGCGTGAGCTGCAGCTAAACCAGCCGATTCAAACCCGATTCCACTGAGGAGCGTGTTTGCTTCTACCACAGCTTCTAAAGCAGGAGTAACTACTTTGGCGTTTGCTGCGGCTACGGCTTGTAGACCATTTTCGAATAAAGTACTTTCGCAGACACGAGCGATGGCTTCTGCAGCAATCGTTGGCACTTGACCGACCATTGTGCTTCCTTGTGCTTCAATGACTGCACGAGCCTCAACCCAAGTAGCTAGCGCATCGGCAATTCCTGAGATTAATAAACGAACAGGAGCATTGGCAATGACTTTTGTATCCACTAATACTAATTCTGGGTTTTTCTTATAGAAACGATAGCGTTCAAACACGCCTTCTGCTGAATAAATAACAGAGAGGGCAGAAGTTGGAGCATCAGTTGAAGCAATTGTTGGTAAAATCGCTACCGGACAATTAGAATCATCCGCAATCGCTTTGGCTGTATCGATTGATTTACCACCACCTAAGCCGATGACCACGTTTAGTTGATGTTCCTTCACGACTTCAGCAACGCGGCGAACTTCGTCATTGGTTGCTTCACCATGGAAGATTTCACGATGAACAAACGCACCGGCTTTCACGAGGTTTTCTTCAAGGTCTTTACCGACTAAATCATAAACGATAGGGTCGCAAAGAAGGAGAAGACGAACCCCAAGGGCCAACACGTGAGAAAGACCAGTTTTAAGAACATCTTTCCCCTGAACATAACGAGACGGACTAGCAAATACTTTTTCCATAATCATAACTCCTTTATAATTTGTTTACTATTTCACTATATCGTTGAAAACGATTTCTGTCAATGGAGATTCTGTGTTGTTTTAACTAGGAATCTAAGACTTTCTAGAAAAGGGACAATTATTACTGGGGATGAGGAGATTTTTGGGATAGGGGATTCTTGTTGGGAATGATTCTAATCTTCAATGGTGTATGATTTTTCATCTTATGAAAACAAAATATCGCCAAAGAAAAGTCCTCAAAATTACCGTTTTTCCTTAACAATTCTTAATGAAAGAATTCTTGAAAACGGTTGTAAAAGCCCTGTACATGCTTTATAATAAAACTATAGAAATCAAACGAAGCAATTCCTAAGAGTGGTCCTTAGGGTATTTCTTCAAATCTGGTTTTCCAGATGAAAGGGGAGAGTATTATGTTTAAATATAATATCCGTGGAGAAAATATTGAGGTCACAGAAGCGATTCGTCAATACGCAGAAAAGAAAATTAGCAAATTAGAAAAATACTTTACTGACGTTGCTAATGCGACTGTATATGTCAACTTGAAAGTCTACACTGAAAAGACTGCAAAAGTTGAAGTTACGATCCCACTTCCTTATTTAGTTCTACGTGCCGAGGAAACTTCAATTGATTTATATGGAAGTATTGACTTGGTAGTCGATAAACTTGAAAGACAAGTTCGTAAACATAAAACAAAAATCAATCGTAAATCTCGCGAAAAAGGATTCGATATTGTGTTACCACCACTTCCAGAAGTGCCTGAAGAGGACGAAACAGGATTAGAAATCGTTCGTACAAAACGAATTGATTTGAAACCAATGGATAGTGAAGAAGCAGTTCTTCAAATGAACATGTTAGGACATAACTTCTTTATCTACCAAGATGCTGAAACGAACGAAACCAACATTGTTTATCGTCGTAAAGATGGAAAATATGGTTTGATTGAAACAAATTAATAAAATTTTAGGTGGCTTGAAAAAGCCACCTTTTTTGTTGTGAACAGAAATGGTGCTGATTTTCGCGACAAAAAACGGAGTTAAAGCATAAATAACTTTCCGTTTGGATAGGAAATTGGGTTTCTTTGACGTAAAATTGTAAAAAAAACGGGTGACTTTGAAAAAAGTCGCCTTTTTTTGCTTTCCTAATTAGCTAAACAATGGTAAAATAAATAAGATGCAATAGGTGTGGCCACCTATTTGTAGTATTTTTATGAGATTTAAAATGTTCACCGATTTAAAAATAGTGGTGAAAAGAAAAAAGGAGTTAATTAAATGGCAAATTTTTTGAGACAGTTAGTTGAAAATGATAAGCGTGAATTACGTCGTTTAGGAAAACTAGCGGATAAAGTAATTGCGTTAGAATCTCAAATGGCTGCATTAGAAGATGCTGATTTTCCAGTAAAAACAGAAGAATATAAAGCAAGATATGCTCAAGGAGAGTCTCTGGATGCACTTCTTCCTGAAGCATTCGCGTTAGTACGTGAAGGGGCTAAACGTGTATTAGGCTTATTCCCATATAAAGTTCAAATCATGGGTGGGATTACACTTCATGATGGTAACATTGCGGAAATGCGTACTGGTGAAGGTAAAACTTTAACAGCGACAATGCCTGTATACTTAAACGCATTATCAGGCGACGGCGTTCACGTAGTTACAGTTAACGAATACTTAGCAACTCGTGACGCGCGCGAAATGGGTGAGTTATACAACTTCTTAGGCCTAACTGTAGGGTTAAACTTAACAGGAATGTCTTCAGAAGAAAAACGTGCCGCATATGCTGCAGACATCACTTACAGCACAAACAGTGAATTAGGATTTGACTACTTACGTGATAACATGGTGGTTTACAAATCACAAATGGTACAACGTCCATTGAACTACGCAGTTGTCGATGAAACAGACTCAATCTTAATCGACGAAGCGCGTACTCCATTGATCATTTCAGGACAAGCTGAAAAATCAACAGTGTTATACCAACGTGCAGATATGTTTGTTAAAGGATTAAAAGAGGAAGAAGATTACACAATCGACTTAACTTCTAAAACAATCTCATTAACAGATGAAGGGATAAACAAAGCTGAACAAACATTCCGCTTACCAAACCTTTATGACGTGGATAACTCAGCGCTTGTTCACCATATCGACCAAGCGTTACGTGCGAACTACATTATGTTACGCGACATCGACTATGTGGTGGATGAAGGTAAAGTTAAAATCGTTGATGGATTTACTGGACGTATCATGGAAGGTCGTCGTTACTCAGATGGTCTTCACCAAGCGATTGAAGCTAAAGAAGGCGTTGAAGTTGAAAACGAGTCTAAGACAATGGCGACAATCACTTACCAAAACTACTTCCGTATGTATCGTAAATTGTCAGGGATGACAGGTACTGCGAAGACTGAAGAGGAAGAATTTAGAGAAATCTACAACATGAACGTTATTGCAATTCCAACAAACCGTCCAATTCAACGTATCGATGGCCACGATTTAATCTACCCATCATTACGTAGTAAATTCCGTGCGGTTGTTCAAGATATCAAACAACGTCATGAAGCAGGTCAACCAATCCTTGTCGGTACGGTTGCCGTTGAAACAAGTGAATTGCTTTCAAACATGTTACGTGCAGAAGGAATTCCGCACGAAGTATTAAATGCGAAAAACCACTTTAAAGAAGCAGAAATTATCATGTCAGCTGGTCAACGTGGCGCTGTAACAATCGCGACAAACATGGCCGGACGTGGTACTGACATCAAGCTTGGTAAAGGCGTGAAAGAACTTGGTGGACTTTGCGTAATCGGTACAGAACGTCACGAAAGCCGTCGTATCGATAACCAATTACGTGGACGTAGTGGACGTCAAGGGGACCCAGGTGCAACACAATTCTACCTATCATTAGAAGATGATTTGATGAAACGTTTCGGTGGAGAAAAAATGCAAGCAATCTGGGAACGTCTAAACTTAACAGATGAAGGCGACGATAACTTCATCCAAAGCAAGATGTTAACAAGACAAGTAGAATCTTCACAAAAACGTGTTGAAGGGAACAACTACGATACACGTAAAAGCGTCCTAGAGTACGATGAGGTTATGCGTGAACAACGTGAAATCATCTACTCACAACGTCTACAAATTATTAATGAAGATCAATCACTTGAAAAAGTGACAAAAGGTATGATTCGTCGTACAATCCACCGCGTTGTGGAAAGTCATACATTGACAGATCAAAAAGATTGGAACTTAGAAGGAATTGTGGACTTTGCTCACAACTCAATCTGTGCTCCAGATGAGCTTTCAATTAGCGATTTAGAAGGCAAAACAGCTGCTGAAATCGAAGAACTCTTATACGAAAAAGCGATGGAAATCTACAAAGAAAAACAAGAGCAATTGAATGGCGACAATCAAATGCTTGAGTTCGAAAAAGTAGTTATCCTACGTGTGGTTGACCGTAAGTGGACAGATCACATCGATGATATGGACCAATTACGTCAAAGCGTTGGTTTACGTGGATACGCTCAAATCGATCCATTAACAGAGTACCAAACAGAAGGTTACGAACGATTCCAACAAATGATTGCTGCAATCGACTATGATGTAACACGTATCTTGATGAAATCTCAAATTCGTCAAAACTTACAACGTGAACAAATTCAAGGAGTTCGTAGTGTAGTGGCTACAGGTCATGACAGAACTTCTGACGACGATTCAGAAAAAGCTTAATAAAAAAGGGAGACGGCGAAGCATTTCGCCGTTTTCTTTTAGAAAGAGGTCAGTATGGAAATTAGTGAAATTAGAAATGCGCTTGAAGCCATGAACGAACAAATCATCAGTTATAGGAGGTCTCTTTGACTTAGATCGCTTAGAAGAAGATATCGCAGCCTATGAGCAAGAGATGTCTGAACCATCGTTTTGGGATGATAGCGAAAAAGCGAATCAAGTCATTCAAAAGAATAATGAATTAAAAGCTATTTATGATACGTTCCATAAGATGGAATTGGCGCATGAAGAAACTAGTTTGTTATTTGAAATGTATAAAGAAGAGCCAGATGAAGAAGTACATGCGGAAATCGTTGACGCAATTGGGTCTCTTGAGAAGGACTTGCAACAGTACGAATTAAGTATGTTACTGAACGGTCCTCATGATAAGAACAGTGCGATTTTGGAAATCCACCCAGGTGCTGGGGGTACGGAATCGCAAGACTGGGGAAGCATGCTGCTTCGTATGTATATGCGTTGGGCTGAAAAACATGGCTATCGCGTTGAAACAGTGGATTATCAAGATGGGGATGAAGCAGGGATTAAATCTGTAACCTTGTCGATTGAAGGGTTAAATGCTTACGGGTACTTACGCTCTGAAAAAGGGGTGCATCGTCTCGTTCGTATTTCTCCGTTTGATGCGGCAGGGAAACGTCATACGTCATTCTGTTCCGTGGATGTTGTTCCACAAATGGACGGAGATATTGATATTGAAATTAATCCAGATGACTTAAAAGTGGATGTGTACCGTGCAAGTGGTGCCGGTGGACAACATATTAATAAGACGTCTTCTGCGGTTCGTATTACGCATATTCCAACTGGAATTGTGACGCAGAGTCAGGCGCAACGTTCTCAATTTAAAAACAGAGACCAAGCGATGGCGATGTTGAAGGCAAAATTATTCCAATTAGAAGAGGAGAAGAAGGCGGCAGAATTGGCGGCCATTCGTGGTGAGCAAAAAGATATCGCCTGGGGGTCTCAAATTCGTAACTATGTGTTCCATCCTTATTCAATGGTAAAAGATTTACGTTCTGGATATGAGACAGGAAATATTGGTGCGGTCATGGATGGAGACTTGGATCCGTTTATGGATGCGTATTTAAAATGGACGCTTGAGGGAACGAAAGCAACTGAAGAATAATAGTAGAGAAACACCTAGTGAGAGCTGGGTGTTTCTCTACTATTGCAAGGCAAATTGTTTTAAGTTCATTTTAATTATCTGTATTATTATGGGATGAAACTTCCGTTATAACGCAGGAGAAAAGCTTATTAATATAGGCACAGTGGTTTATTGACTTTCTTTTCATCACTCGTGATTCAAGAAAGTCTAATAAAC
>CABSQV010000017.1:0-43402 GCA_902479935.1 uncultured Streptococcus sp.
AAAAAGCACCCCAAAAGTTAGATTTTCTGTCTAACTTTTGGGGTGCACTTCACATGGCCAAATTTGTTCATTTTAGGCTTCACGTTTTTATTTTTGCGCACAAAAAAACCACCGGAAAACCGGTGGTATCAAAGTTTAAGTTAAATTATAGTTTAACTACGTTAGCTGCTTGTGGTCCACGAGCGCCTTCTTCAACATCGAATTGAACTGCTTGTCCTTCTTCTAATGTTTTGAATCCTTCTGATTGGATTGCTGAGAAGTGTACGAATACATCGTTTCCACCTTCACGTTCGATAAACCCAAAACCTTTTTCTGAGTTAAACCATTTTACTGTACCTTGTTCCATGAACATTTCCTCCTTGTGCCATAGCACTTGTTATTGATATTCTTGCTAATGGTTCGAAAGGAGTAATATCTTACACAATTTCTTTACATAACAAAAACACAACCTAAGTATAACATCTCACAGACAAATTTACAAGAGTATTTCCGATTTCACTGAGAATTATGTGGAACAAATGCCGTTTTGTGCGTTTTTTCCGAATCGTTTCGTTAATTTTCAATAATATTTTTCGTGAAAATCGAAAACAATCTGCTTTCATCTTTTTCAAAATTCAACTTTTCACATTCTTTTGAACCGTTTTTAAAAAGCCCCGAATTCTTTTAAAGAAATATACTCCTCTCCTCCAACGACAAAATGATCCAGAAGCTCGATGCCCATGAGTTCCCCGCACTCCATCAAGCGCCGTGTAAAATCGATATCCGCTTGCGAGGGTTCTGGGTTTCCGCTTGGGTGATTATGCCCAATAATGACGCGAGCTGCAGAAAATCGTACTGCCTCTCGGAAGATTTCGCGTGGATGCGCCACTGCACTGTTCAACCCACCGATGAAGATCATTTTCTTCTTGATAATCTCGTTTTTCGTGTTCAAATACAAGGCGACAAGATGTTCCTGATAGGCATCCTTCAACTCCTGCACAATCCACTGGCCGGCCATCTTGGAGGACGTAATCTTCCCAAGTTTCATTTGTGCGGCATTGCTTAAGCGCACGCCAAGTTCCATGGCTGCCTTGAGTTCAATTGCCTTGGTTCTGCCGATGCCATTAATGTGCATGAGTTCGTCCAGGCTCGCCATCTTCAGCGAATGCAAGTCCTCGAAGGTGTTTAAGACAACAACCGCCAGTTGCAGGACGTTTAAATCCTTAGAACCTGTTCTCAGTAATATCGCAAGTAATTCATGCGTTTCAAGCACTTTAGCGCCATACCGTTCGAGGCGTTCTCGTGGCATGGCGCTTAAAGGCACTTCTAATAATTTTGATTCAATCATTGTGACACTTCCTCTTTGTTTTCTCTACAAAGAGTTACGATGTCTATTCTTCTTTGGGCTTACGGTTCTTCCACCAATGTCGAACTTCTGCGATGAAATACAATGATCCCGTCACCCATAATTCGCTCTCGTCGTCTGTTGAACTAGAGAAACGGTCGATGACTTCTTCAAAGCTTTCTTCATAGGAAAACTTGCGACAATCCAAGTACGCCTCGACATCACTTCTAGCAATCGATAGACCTCTAGAAGGATGGAAACTCGTTAAGATGATGTTCACATCAGGAAGATCTTCCTGCAATCTTAGAAGCATCTGTTGACTATCTTTTCGAGTGAGCGCGCTAAATAACAGCGTCTGTTTCTTGCCAACACGAGCCGTCATGTTTTGAACGAGTCGCTCGATGGCTGGTAAATTATGAGCACCGTCGATAATCACCAGCGGGGTTTCTTGCAACACTTCCATGCGCCCTGGCCAGGAAACGACAAGGAGGGCTGACTCAATGAACTCGGCCTGCGCACTTCTTCCAGTAGCTTCCATCCACGCGAGAAATGCTCGAATCGCAACAGTCGCATTCTCCTTTTGGAAGGCTCCTTTAAGGGCTAACTGTTCCAGCGGAATCGTTAACTCGTTATCTTGATACGAATCTTCTACTAGTGAGAAATCCTCCCCAAACGCCTGCACTGTTGCGCCTTGTTTACTAGCAATCTCACGAATCACATCCATACATTCACGCGTAACTGGCCCGACAACCACTTGCTGCCCAGCCTTAATAATCCCTGCTTTTTGCGCCGTAATTTCTTCCAACGTAGTTCCGAGTAAGTCTTGATGGTCCAACCCAATCGTCGTAATGACACTGACGAGTGGATGGCCGACATTCGTATTATCGAGAAGACCTCCAATCCCGACTTCAATAATCGCAAGGTCGACAGCTTCCTGTTGAAACACGACAAACATCATCGCCGTTAAAATCTCGAAATAGTTAAAGGCTCCCCACTCCTCGAATAAGCGGTGCTCCACCTCTCTTACAACCGATGCCACTTGCCAGAACGGCTCCTCCCCTAGAGGCACTCCGTCTAGTTGGATTCGTTCTCTAATACTATCCATATGCGGTGAAGTGAATGTCCCTACTCGCAATCCATGCGCTTTTGCAAAGGCCGTCACCATCGCAGCAGTTGACCCTTTTCCATTCGTTCCCGCAATATGAATACTCTTCAACCCACGTTCTGGATTTCCAAGCGCCTCTAGGATAGCCTCCATGCGGTACAATCCATGTTTACGCGGAATACTCTCGCTCTTTTTTAACCACTCTTGAATCATTCACTCACCTCCTATTTTCCTCATTTATCATAACAGAAAAATGCCCACCGTAACATACAAAAGAGAGCGCATGACACTTCATACGCTCTCCCCACCGTTACAACGGATTAGATTTTTTTCAATGTTGCGATACGTTCTAACACTGCTTCACGTTGCGCTTGATAGTCCGTACCTTTTGCACGTTCAGCTTCAACAACCGCTGCAGGAGCTTTTGCCACAAATTTCTCGTTCGATAGTTTCTTCTCAACACGATCCACTTCTTGTTGCAATTTCTCTGCTTCTTTTTCAAGACGAGCGATTTCGTCTTCAATGTTGATTAACCCTGCTAATGGTAAGTAAATTTCAGCACCTGTGATAACAGAAGTTACCGCATCAGATGGTGCTTCAACGTCTTCACCATACACGAATTCTTCTGGATTTGAGAAGCGTGCAATGTAAGATTCGTTTTCTTTCAAGATCGCGTAGTGCGCTGCGTCGCTCACTTTCGCAATGATGTTAATTGGTTTTGATAATGGCGTGTTCATTTCGTTACGAACCGTACGTACTGAACGGATGAAGTCCATTAAGAATTCCATTTCTTCGGCTGCTTGTTCGTCCATTTGTTCTGGGTGAACCGTTGGGTAAGTTGCTACCACTAGTGATTCCCCAACGTGAGGAACAGATTGCCAGATTTCTTCTGTCACGAAAGGCATGATTGGGTGTAATAGACGTAATGTGTTGTCTAATACATATACTAGAATGCTACGTGTTGTTAATTTCGCAGCTTCGTCGTCCCCTGCTAATGTTTCTTTCGACATTTCGATATACCAGTCACAGAAATCATCCCAGATGAAGCGATATAGGAGACGTCCTGCTTCACCGAATTCGAATTTCTCGAAGAGTTCTGTCACTTTGCCAATCGTTTGATTTAAGCGTGTTAAAATCCATTTATCCGCAAGAGTTTTCTCACCAGTAATATCCACTTGGTCCACAGTTAACTCGCCCACGTTCATTAATGCGTAACGGCTTGCGTTCCAAATCTTGTTGATGAAGTTCCATGCAGCATCCATCTTGTCTGTTGAGTAACGAACGTCTTGCCCTGGAGCAGAACCGTTTGCTAAGAACCAACGAAGCGCATCGGCACCATATTGCTCGATAACTTCCATTGGGTCAACCCCGTTTCCAAGAGACTTACTCATCTTACGTCCTTGGCTATCACGAATCAATCCGTGAATTAAAACGTTCTTGAATGGACGTTTGCCTGTAAATTCTAACCCTTGGAACATCATACGGCTTACCCAGAAAGTAAGGATGTCGTATCCTGTTACAAGTGTGTTTGTTGGATAGTAACGTTTGTAGTCGGCTGCATTTTCGTCCGGCCAACCCATTGTTGAAAATGGCCATAACGCAGAAGAGAACCAAGTATCTAATACGTCTGGATCTTGTGTCCAGTTTTCGATATCGCTTGGCGCTTCCATGCCTACATAGACTTCGCCTGTTTCTTTATGATACCAAGCTGGAATTTGATGTCCCCACCATAATTGACGTGAAATTACCCAGTCGTGAATGTTTTCCATCCAACGTAAGTACGCATCATTGAAACGTGGTGGGTAGAAGTTTACTGTATTGTCTCCTTCTGCACGTTGCGCATTGATGGCTTGCTCTGCCAAAGGTCCCATTTTCACGAACCATTGTTTTGAAAGACGTGGTTCAACAACGACATCTGTACGTTCTGAGTGACCAACGCTGTGTAAATGTTTTTCGATTTTTACAAGAAGGCCAGCTTCTTCTAAATCTTTCACGATAGCTTTACGCGCCGCAAAACGGTCCATGCCTTCGTATTTACCGGCTAACTCGTTCATCGTCGCATCATCGTTCATCACGTTAATACGTGGTAAGTTGTGACGGTTCCCTACTTCAAAGTCGTTCGGGTCATGCGCCGGAGTGATTTTTACAACCCCTGTTCCGAAATCTTGCTCCACGTATTCGTCAGCGATGATTGGAATCTCGCGGTTCACTAACGGCAAGATAACTGTTTTACCGATAAGCGCTTGGTAACGTTCATCGTCTGGGTGAACCGCAACTGCTGTATCTCCAAGAAGTGTTTCTGGACGAGTCGTTGCGATTTCTAGGAATCCACTTCCGTCTGCTAGAGGGTAGTTCATATGATAGAACGCACCTTCTACGTCTTTATGAATTACTTCGATATCAGATAATGAAGTCTTTGCTTTAGGGTCCCAGTTGATGATGTATTCACCACGGTAGATTAAGCCTTTTTCGTATAAAGTTACGAAGACTTTCTTCACGGCGTCAGATAACCCTTTATCTAATGTGAAACGTTCTCTGCGGTAGTCTACAGAAATCCCCATTTTTGCCCATTGTTCACGGATATGGCTGGCATATTCTTCCTTCCATTCCCATGTTTGTTCAAGGAACTTCTCACGGCCAAGGTCATAACGAGATAAGCCTTCTCCGCGTAATTTTTCTTCTACTTTTGCTTGAGTTGCGATACCCGCATGGTCCATCCCTGGTAACCATAAAGTGTCGAACCCTTGCATACGTTTTTGACGGATAATCATATCTTGTAACGTTACGTCCCAAGCATGTCCTAAGTGTAATTTCCCTGTTACGTTTGGTGGCGGGATAACGATTGAATAAGGTTCAGCGTTTGGATCTTCGTTTGGATGGAAGACGCCTGAATCAACCCACCATTGATATTTACCAGCTTCAACTTCTTGTGGTTGAAACTTAGATGACATTTCTTTTGCCATTGATTTTCCTCCTTGTATCTTGTTTGTGTCCAATAAAAAAATCCTATGAAGACACTCTCCATAGGACGATTGATTTCGTGGTACCACCTAATATTCGCGTAATCATTCATTACGCCTCGATGTTGGTAACGAAGTGTCGTCTCCGTACTCTATTACTGCATTTCGTAGAGTAAGCTCACAAGCTACCTTCAAATGAATTTGTTAGGAAGTTACACCAAGTCTTCCCTCTCTCGTAAACAAAGTCATTTTACTCCTCTTGTTCATCGCTCTAATATACAAAATATTCTACCATTATGGCGATGTGCTTGCAACAATATCGCGCTCGTCTTACGATTTCACGTTCCCGCTAGACACGCCTTGATCTGCATCTTCTGGAATCCACCAGTCTAAGAACTGCTTCATCGCCCAGTCCCAGAAATCCCATTCGTGCCCACCAGCGTGTTCTTGATACGTTAGTGACACTCCTTGTTCTTTCAAAAAGCTGCTGTAGCTACGGTTGTCTTCCAACAGCCAATCTTCCGTGCCACATGCCATAAAAATCGAGAGCTCATCCTTATGCTCCATTGTTTGGACGGCATGATACAACTGATTGCCTTCCGCCACAAAGGTCTCCTCATCTTTAAAGACCGCCTCCAAAAAGCTTTTTCTTAAAAAGAACGGTGCTTCTGGAATCTCTTCTGGTGGAAGTGCCTGTTTTTTAATCGCTCCAGAGAACGCCCCAATGACGCTAAAGGTGTCTGGATATTTGATGCCATTTCGAAGCGCCCCATATCCACCCATCGAAAGCCCGGCAATGCCCAAGTCTTCCCGTTTTCTGGAAATTGGAAACATTCGGCGTGAGATTTCTGGAAGCTCCACCCCGATAAATTCTCCATAGTTCGTATAGTTCCATGGTTGGTCTACGTAGAAATGATTTTCCCCAGAAGGCATGATGAGGGCAAGGTTCTTCTCTTTAGCGTATCGAAGAATGCGCGTTTGATTGACCCAGTCCTGATCACTGCCCAATACTCCGTGCAGTAACACCAACGCTTTGTACGGGCCTTCCGAGAGATACTGATTATCAAAATCCACCGCATCGCTAGGCAAGTAGACTGACAGCGGGATGGTTCTCATTAATGTTTTTGAAAAAAATGAAACGTGTAAAAGTGCCATATGACGCCTCCGTTAAACTATTATTTTTTAATATATCGATTCACTACCGTCACTAAGCCAAAGAAAAACGTGAATCTAACGACGAATTTTTGCCACGACTCCCATTGCTCAAACCCAAAATGATTCATGATTAAGGCAAAAGCGATTGAAGCGACTATTAAAATCAAAATAGCAGCCCCTCCGCGATTCATCTTCTTGAGCTTTTCTGGATTATCCCGATTCACCCAAGAATAAAAGGCAGCACCAACAACTATCGCATTCACAATAAACAGCGCGATATCTTGACGAAATAGTAGCTGATAGATGGCATTCACTCCACTGATGAACCCAAATACTATAGTAACAATTTCTCTAACTTTTTGACTCATTTCCAACAACCCCTCTCCCTAAAAACGGATTCCTGAACTCATCTATATTATACTGCTCCACCGCCGTTTTTACTATACGCGCAAGCAAAAAAAGAACCCAGCATTACTGCTAGGTTCCACTTCTTCGGCCACTGTAGCCGAGTATTCTATTTTATTCTTCTACCCCTAGTAATAGGTTAACTAGGATGTCCACTGTCACATTACCGAAGTAACGGCGGATGTCGATGGCTTCGAAGGCTTTTGTTAAGTCTTCGCGGTTGTATCCTACGCCCACAAGCGCTTTTTCTACATCGCTGATTTCACCAAGACCGAAGAAGTCCCCGTTAATCTTAATGTCTTTGATGGCATTCTTTTCAACGTTCAAGCTGAACTCGATTTGTCCGGCCGGTGTACGTTTTGATTGTTTGAATTCGAATTTTGGATTTTTTCCGTAGTTCCAATCTGGGTTGTTGAAGTACTTGCTGCGTAATTCTTCTACACGCACCCAGTCTTCATCTGTTAGAACATACTCTTTAATCGTAGATGTATCTTCCACATTGAAGATGTTTTTCAAGAGCACTTCGCGGAATTGTAAGATGTCTAAGTCTTGATATTCAGGCGCTAAGTACGGTTTAATATTTGTCACGCGTGAACGAACGGACTTGATTCCTTTTGACGCGATTTTCTCTTGTTTTGGACGTAAAATTTGTGGCAAAATGCTCACATCTAGATCCAGCATTAATGTTCCGTGCGCTGTTAAACGGCCATTGTTTGAGTACATCGCATTTCCAGAGAATTTCTTGCCGTCGATGAGAAGGTCGTTACGGCCTTGTAACTCTGCCCCTGTTGCTCCCATTTTATGGAGGGCTTCAATGACGGGTTCTGTGAATTTTCCGAAATCACGGAAGCTATCGCCATCATCTTCTGTAATGAAGCAGAAGCAGATATTTCCCATATCGTGATACACGGCTCCACCGCCTGAGAAACGACGAACCACTTGTACGCCAAGCTTGTCTACACCATCTTGATTGATTTCTTCGATGGTATTTTGGTTTTTTCCGATGATAATCGCATTTTCGTTAACATAAAATAACAAAATTGGTTCATCGAGTTTCTTTTCGTTTAATAAGAAATATTCGATGGCTAAATTTGTCGTTGCATCGTAGATTTCTTGTCCATTACGTTGATTTTTTACATAATACATCTGAAAGTCTCCTCGCTTTTACTGATATCACTAGCGCTATCATACCATAACCCTCCCCTTCACACATAAGAAAGAAGCTTGATTTTACACTGTTTTTACTCCACTCCAACACGCAATTACCATATATGGTAATTGCAGCCTTTCAATAAGAAAAACGCACCCTTTCAGGATGCGCTTTGGTACAGTTTAGTATGCCCATGCAATTAGCAAGTAGATGAAGGTTGAACCAAACATGTCTGCCAATGCATGCATAAGGAAGAATGGTAATAGGTTTTTCACCACTTTCTTGTACATGAAGTAGTAGAACAGTCCGTACACGACTCCGATAACAATTGCCCACAACATTCCTTGATACGTATGGAATGAGAAACGAACCAGTGTTGAGAATGCTAAAGCCTTCCACTGATGTTCTTCCTTCACCGATGTCATTAATCCAAGGAAGAAGAACTCTTCGTAAAATCCATTTAACAGCCCATAAGCGATAGCCATTGGAGATAACGCTAAGAACTTATTGATGATTTCCTGTGGGTTCATGAACGGAACGAGCGCAGGGTCGAAGTAGTTATATTCGCCGCTCAGCGTTGTTACAACGTCGCCGAACAGTCCGACCATCGTGAATAATAACGGTACCCAGATGAGTACGGACCAGTGAAAACGAATCTTCAACTGCTTGAAGTCGTAATGACGGATGACTAAATACAAGAGTGCAATCGCTAGTAAAATCACCTGTAAGGTAAAGTTACTAGAATACGCTGCCCCGTCGCTATAGGACGTTATCGTCTCCGTATACTGTGGGGCCACTTCCGTTACTGGTTGTAAACTCTGTAGAAATTGTTGCGTGGAACGAATGATAAACTCCCCGAACATAATAATTGTCACGATGAGGATGTCAAACCACTTTAAAGTTTTTAATGGTTCTTTTGGTCTGATTTTTGTTAAAACAGTCATGATTGTATCCCTCTTTCCCTTATTGTATCAAAACACTGTTCTATTGAAAGAAAATCGCTTCTTTCTTTTGGCGTCTTCCTTAATAAGAGAATACTCATTAAAACTAAAATGAACCTAAAATCAAAAAAATTTCCACAAAAAAAGTGACTCCTAATAAGAAGTCACTGACTAATTTTCTAAAAGAAACGTCTCGGTATTTCGATGAACAAGATTACAAGAAGTCCATTAGAAAGGCTGTGTAATAAAATTGCGTCAAACAAACTTCTTCTTCGTTCATACACAAGAAAAAGAACAATAGAGAGAATAAGATAAGCTATAAACTGTATCCAATTATGGATATAAGTCGGAAAATGAATAGCTGCAAATAGAATTGAAACGATGGACATTCTAATAAAAGTATTTACTTTTCCTCGAAGCAAATTATTCAGAAATCCTCTAAAAAGAAATTCTTCTACAATAGGTGCAATAAACACTAATCCAAGTGCATCTAAAGCAAAAATAAATTTGTCTGTTGTTAGTGTTAGATCAGCCCTAAAGAAAAAATCAACTAGTTTTAATCGACCTGTCCCATATGCCATTGAACTCCACAAACTAATCAAATAGATTGCAAATCTGAGAGTAATATACGTTACAAACACAAAAATTAAATCCATCAGTTGAAACTTTCTTTTTACTGTTGGCTTAAATAATTTTGTATGTACTTTGTACATACAAAATACCAAAATGCCAACGCAAATAATCGTCACAATTAACTCCCACATATCCGCTTGACGACCTAGATTCCACAAATTCATTTTGAACACAAATTCAATTCCCCCGCGTATGACAATATACGCTACAAAAAAGAATAGAAACCAAAGCGGTTTTTTCAATCGAGCACCCATTTACTTCTACCTCACATGTTTTTCCTTATATTACCGTTTATAGCAGACACTGTCAATATGAGATTCTAAAAAAGCAGACTAGCGTTTTACTAGTCTGCTCTCAGTCATTATTTCTGACGGATGGTAAATCCTTTATCAGATTTCTTTTTGTTGTTACGGCGGCGAGAATCTTTCCCTTTATATCCGCGTGTATATTCATCTTCTAAGCCACGGCCACGACGGTCTTCTTTACGCTTGAAGCTTCCTTTTCCGTTACGTCCGCGGTTGTCTTTACGGTCGCTACGGTTGTAGTTTCCACGGCTGTTGCCACGTTTGCGGCTTGGCAATGGACGTTCTGGCGTGATTTTAACTGGAATTTCAGTTGGGTCTTTAATCATGCTCTTGAGTAATAGAGCTGCCAATTCTTCTGGTTCGTACTCGTCTAATAAGTAAGATACCGCTTCTTTGAAACGTCTTGGTTCCACAGTTTTCATCATTTCGTCAATAGACTCGATGGCTGTTTTTGTTTGTCCTTCCAAGGCTTCTGTTTGCGTTGGTGGACGAAGGCTTGTCATACGTTTACGCGTTAATTCTTCAATCACTCGTAAGTAATCCATTTCGTTTGGTGTCACGAATGTAACTGACATTCCTTCTTGACCAGCACGGCCTGTACGTCCGATACGGTGTACATAGCTTTCTGGGTCTTGTGGGATATCGTAGTTATAGACGTGTGTGACGCCTGAGATATCTAGTCCACGAGCTGCCACGTCTGTAGCGACTAAGATGTCTAAATGGTTGTTCTTGAAGTCACGAAGAACGCTCATACGTTTTTGTTGGCTTAAGTCCCCGTGGATTCCTTCTGCACGGTAGCCACGCATTTCAAGTCCGCGTGCTAATTCGTCTACACGACGTTTTGTACGTCCGAATACGATGGTTAATTCAGGCGTTTGAACGTCTAATAAACGTGTCATAATGTCGAATTTCTCGTAGTCTTTACATTTTACGAAATATTGATCGATTAATGTCGCAGTCATCTCATTTGATTTGATACGAACATGCTCTGGATCTTTCATAAATTGAACACCGATACGTTTAATATCATCTGGCATTGTCGCAGAGAATAAAAGTGTTTGGCGGTTTTCTGGAACTTGTTTGATAATCGATTCGATATCTTCCAAGAATCCCATGTTTAACATTTCATCCGCTTCGTCTAAGACAAGTGTTTCCACTGTCGCAAGCTTTAATGTACGGCGTGAAATGTGGTCTAAAAGACGACCTGGAGTTCCCACAACGATTTGTGGATTTTCTTTTAATTGGCGAATTTGACGGTTAATGTCCGCGCCACCGTAAACAGCTTGTACACGAATTTTTTTGTCGCGTCCGAGACGGAACAATTCTTCTTGTGTTTGAATCGCAAGTTCACGAGTTGGTGCGATAACAAGTCCTTGTACGCCTTTTTTACTTGGGTCGATTTTTTGAAGCATTGGCAAACCAAATGCGGCTGTTTTACCAGTCCCTGTTTGCGCTTGTCCAATCACATCTAAACCTGCTAAGGCCTTTGGAATGGTTTGTGCTTGAATTGGAGTTGCTTCCTCAAACCCCATTTTTTCGATAGATTCTAGTAAGGCAGAATCCAATCCTAATTCATTAAATTTCATATTTTCCTCCTTGGATACTTCGGTGAGAAGCACACGAGGGATTTCCCTTCATAACAAAAGCCTGGAGCTTTTCGTAAGAGCACCAGACTTCTACAATCGTTTAAATTTCAAACTATCTATTATAAATGTGTGTACATTTCTCAACTCAGCGAATAGTATAGCACGCATCCAGCGAGAATGCAAAGAATACAGACCGCCGACTCCTGCTTTTTATTCTTTAAAAATGCTTTTATAACAAGTTTTTGATTGAGTGCTGATTCCTTCAAATCCTTGCGGATTTTTTATAATGGCTGTAATGGGGCACCGGCTTGAGCCACGGTCTCAAGCTCTTTCAAGATTCAAACGTACTCTAGAAAATAAATTTTCAAGAGTACGTAATTCACTTTGAATGCTATCCCCCATTACTGCCATTATAAAATCCGCTAGATTCTTCGGAATCAGCGCCAATTAACTTGGAATAGCAGTTTCAAAATAAAAATCGGGAGGAGGCGGGTGGGAGTGCTTCTCGTGGTGCGGTTGAGAAATGGGGACACTTTATAATAGATAGTTCTCAGGGAGGGGACAAAAAAGCGAGGGACGTTGGTGCGTCTCTCGCTTTACTTTATATTTGTTATTCTGCTTTTAGGGCATCGACAACTGCTAGTAAGCCTGTGCCGTTGCTTGATTTAATAAGAACTTGGTCGCCTTCTTTGAGTTCAGCCTTCAAGTCAGCAATCAAGGCTTCTTTATCCATGTAATGGTGAAGAGCAGTTGAATCGAACTGGCCTTTCAACGCATCATAGAGTGCTTCCATTTCTTCGCCATACAAGTACACAAGTGCGACTTCGCTTGGAGAAATGACTTCTGAGATGCTGGCGTGCAATTCTTTCGAATGTTCTCCGAGTTCGCGGATATCCCCAAGAACGAGGACGCGACGGCCTGCTGCTTCGACTGAAACAAATGATTTAATGACCGATTTCATCGCGATTGGGCTGGCGTTGTAAGCATCATTTAGGATGGCTACTCCGTTTTGGCCTTTCACCCATTGCGTACGGTTCTTCGTCAATTCGAAGTTTGCTAAGGCTGATACGATATCTGAAAGTGGAACATCTAATGTGCGTGCAATTTCAATCGCAAGTAGTGCATTTGAAACATTGTACGCGCCAAGGACTGGTAATGTTACCGCCACGGTTTCTGATGGCGTCACTAATTCAAACGCGGTGTGGTCTGAATAAAGTTCGATGTTACGTGCTGAAAGTTCCTTGCTTCCTTCACCGACTGTAACGATTTTGAAGGTTGCTGGTTTTTCAGCTTGTGCAATCCCTGCTGTAATTAACTCTTCATGCGCTGGATAAATAAAGGTTCCATTTTCTTGTAGTCCAGAAAGGATTTCAAGTTTGGCTTTTGCAATGCCTTCCTTGCTTCCCAATTGTTCCATATGCGATTCACCGATGAGCGTAATCGCAACAACTTCTGGGCGTGCTAATTTTGATAAGAATTCGATTTCATGGAATTCGCTCATTCCCATCTCTAAGACGAGTGCTTCAGTTGATTCCGGCATATCTAAAATCGTTTGTGGTAAGCCGATATCGTTATTGAAGTTTCCTTGTGTTTTATAGACACGGTAGCGTGCGCCAAGAGCAGCTGCTGTCATATCTTTTGTCGTTGTTTTCCCAGAACTACCTGTAATTCCAACGATGCGTGGTGATACTTTTTCTAAGTACCATTTCGCTAATTTTTGAAAAGCTTGAAGTGGGTCGTCCACCCAAATGGCACAGATTCCATCTGGTGGCGTTACATCTTGTTTGCCCCATAACACAGCTGTCGCACCGGCTTGAATGGCTTGTTCAATATAATCATGTCCATCTGTTTGCCCTTGAAGTGGCACGAAAAGGCTATTTGGACCTAATTTTCGTGTGTCGAAAGCTACAGATTCGATGACTTCAAATCGATGTGCTGACTGATAATCAATCGCTTCGACGGCTTTTGTAATTTCAGCAACTGTTCCAATACTCATCTTTCTACCCCTTATCTCGCGTGACGATCGTTATAGCGTTTCAACGCTAATTGAATGAGTTCTTCGACTAAATCTTTATAGGAAATGCCCATTGCTTCCCAAAGTTTTGGATACATACTAAATTGTGTGAACCCTGGCATTGTATTCACTTCGTTAATAAACACTTCGTTTGTTTCTGTTAAGAAGAAATCACAACGTGTTAAGCCACTACCGTCAATGGCACGGAATGCTGTTACGGCATACTCACGAATTTTAGCAGAGACTTCTTCAGGAATCGCTGCTGGAATTTGAAGTGTTGTTGTGTTGTTAATGTATTTCTCGTTGTAATCGTAGAAGCCTGCTTGTTTCACGACTTCCCCAACCACAGATGTGTTCACTTCGTCGTTTCCAAGAACCGCTACTTCGACTTCGCGTGCGTCGATTCCTTGTTCTACGACGATACGACGGTCATATTTCAATGCTTCTTCGATGGCTGCTGTTAATTCTTCGCGGTTTGTCGCTTTAGAAATCCCAACACTAGAACCCATATTCGCTGGTTTCACGAAGACTGGATAGCGTAATGTTCCTTCCACACGTGTGAAGATGGCTTCTGGTGATTTTTCGAAATCTGCTTTCACAAAAGGTACGAATGGCACTTGTGGAATGCCTGCTTGCTGGAATAAATGCTTGCTGGCAATTTTGTCCATTCCGTTTGCGCTGGCTAATACGCCACAACCAACATATGGTAAGTCTAAGATTTCGAACAATCCTTGAATCGTTCCGTCTTCTCCGTTTGGTCCGTGTAAGATTGGGAATACTACTGTATCTGGTCCTGCGATATCGCATGGTTGGATGCGAACGCCTGTTGATGTTTCGCCTTCTGTTGTTGCAAAATGCGCTACAGTTCCTTCTGTTAAACGAAGTGCTTGGTCAAAGGCTACAGGTGCTTTTAACGCTTCTCCTTTTAACCAAGTTCCTTCTTTTGTAATGTACACTGGTTGCACATCGTAATACTCGAAATAAATTTCTTTAATAATTGAACCGGCTGTTAAAATTGAAATATCGTGCTCTGCACTCTTTCCGCCGTAAATTACTACAATTTTCATATGAATCCTCCAAACTATTCGCGTGCTGCGAACCGCCTCATTTAGGCTCTTCGAACGTTATTTTGAAAATAACCTTGCACTTTTCAGTATAACAAAACGGCCCAACGGTTACAAGTTACGGCCAAGGCATTAAAAAAGCACCTCTCACAATCGTTGTGAAAAGTGCTTTAAAGGACGTCATTCGTTGGAAGTTTTGCTGAAACTTTCCAGTTTTGATACGTTTCGCTATACGCGAGTTGTCCGATGCGGACGTTTTGTGTCACTTCTTTATCGGAATAATGATAACGGTCCTCCGTTAAGAAGATTGGTACTTCGTAGCTGTCTTCTTTCTTTGTGACTTTATCAAAAGCAAGACTGATTCCTTCACGATACAATGGCATCATTTCTTTGAGCGCTTCGATAGAAATCGCTGAAGCCACTTTGTCTGCCCCAAAGAATAAGAACTTCGGTGTCTCGTTCAAGATATCTGTCATCTCGATTTGTACTTGCGCCGATAAGATTGGTAAGAACTGCTCAATTTTACGGTAGTACACTTTCGAGTAGCCATTTTCAAGTGACAAGTAAATAAAGTTGTTTTGTAATTTATAGAAGAACGGCGAATGCAAGTGCGTCTTCGCGTGCGAAATATACAGCAAGTCTGCAATTTCTTGCGGCGTTAATTGATGTACGAAATCAATCGAATCAAAGTCCACCCAGTTCGATGGCGCCTCTTTGCCTTCTTCCACCCCTTGGAGATACGCTAACACATTTTTACGCCCCTTCACCCACATGAAGCCAGTATATGGATCGTGAGTAGCTAGGCTTGACTTCCCGTTTAAGAGAAGTAGGTTTTGCGGAATCTCAGACTGTGGTAAGGCAGACAAATGGAACGCTATCGACTTCGTTAGTACATGGTTCGATACGCTATCGTAATGGATATATAATTGTTTAGCCACAGTCTCACCTCCATAGAGTTTATCATGTTCCATTATAAAGGATTTCTTTCTACTAAAACATGTATATTAGATTACATTTTTACGTGTGAACCGTTTTCTTTTGTAACAATTTAGCAACATTCTAATCTAGTTCTCAGAAAACAAAAAAGACTGAGGAAAGCCTCAGTCTTCAGGTTACATTTTTTCTAATCGTTTAATACGATTGGCCGTCGATGGGTGCGTTGAGAAGAGCGAATCTCCTTCTTCCCCAAACGGATTTGAGATATATAACGCCGCACTCTTCTTGTCGGCTTCCGTCATTGGCGGAGCCTCTGAAATCTTTTGAAGCGCAGAGATGAGTCCATATGGATTTCGTGTGAATTCCACCGCTGACGCATCTGCTAAATACTCACGATTTCGTGACAAGGCCAACTGCAGGATGGTCGACATAAATGGTCCAAGAATCATCGCGATTAAACCGATGACCATGAAGATGGCATTTGCGCCACCACCGTTATCATCATCATCTCGGTCTCTACTACCGCCACCCCAGAACATCATGCGACTTCCGAATTGGACGAGCATGGCAATCACGGCACCAAGCGCAATCGCGATCGTTTGAAGGCGAACGTCATAGTTACGAATGTGTCCAAACTCGTGGGCAATTACCCCTTCAAGTTCTTCACGATTCAAACGTTCTAATAACCCTGTTGTAACCGCCACAGCTGCATTTTCTGGAGAACTTCCTGTCGCAAACGCGTTTGGAGATTCGTCCTCGATAATGAAGATACGTGGCATTGGTACCTTTGCGATCATGGCCATATCGCTCACGATATTCCAAATCATCGGTGCTTGATTTTTATCTGTAATTTCTCTGGCATGGTTTAATTGCATCACTACATTAGTCGCATTTGCAATCATCATCATTGAATATAGGCCACCTGCAACAAGGGCGATAATGACCCCAGCGACGACACTGCGTAAAGCATAATATCCAATTCCGATACCCACTGCAACGAAGAGCGCCATGTACAACACAATAACGACAAGCGTTTTGCGTTTGTTGGAAGCAATTTGTTGGTATAACATCCTAGCACTCCCTCCCTACTAATGAACTGTCAATTAAAATTTCACTTCAGGAACTTTACGAGCTTCAACTGGAGTTTCTAACATTTCTTCTTTAGTGAATCCACCAAAACCAGCAATAATATTTGTTGGAATTGATTGAATAGAGATGTTATATCTCGCAACACTTGAATTGTATAATTGACGAGCGTAAGAGATTTTGTTCTCTGTGTTTGTCAATTCTTCTTGTAAGTTTAAGAAGCTGTCATTCGCTTTTAAATCAGGATAGCTTTCAGCTAAAGCGAAAATAGTTTTTAAAGCACCTGATAATTGGTTAGATGCTTCCATTTTTTCTTGTGGTGAAACATCGCTACCCATGTTTGCGATTTGGTTTCTCATCGCAATTACTTGAGTTAATGTTTCTTGTTCGTGTTTTGCGTAACCTTTTACTGTTTCAACAAGGTTTGGAACTAAGTCATTACGACGTTGTAATTGAACATCGATTTGCGCCCAAGCTTCTTGAACCCAGTTTTTTTGTTGTACAAGTCCGTTGTAAGCAAACATTGCCCATAGAACAATTACTGCTAAGACTCCTAATACAATCCATACTACTGTCATTTTGTGACACTCTCCTTTAGATTTAATACCCTCATTGTACCATATTTTCCTAAATGTGTGTAAAATAGTTGGTAAAGATAGAGTAGCAAAACGTAAATTTTTCTGCATCCATCCTAAGACGGATTTTGCAGTAGAAAGGAGCCCCATGATTCAGCAACAGTTATTCTCGCCGATTCCACAGACGATAGAGAATTTTCCCCGTTTTCCATTGCCACAGAGTTACGTGGATTTTCTTTTGGAAAATGGTGCCGGATTCTTCACGAACACTAAGATTACAACGGTTGAACCAACGCGCTTTGGCCTCGACTACGCCCTCTGTAATGGACTGAGCGGATACTCAGAAGGCCCGTATTTCCCAAGCATTCTGGATGCTGCATGGTCTCCAGAAGTGACAGGGTTGCCCGAGTACTTTGTAGTCTTTTTCCAAGACGGACCTATCTACTACGCCTTCGATTATCAAGACGGTATTGAACAGGAACCCAGCATCCGTCTGATTGACGTTGAAATGGATCAGTGGCTCGAAGTGGCAAACTCCTTTGACGATTTCCTCTCTCGGCTGGAGGTAACTACCGAAGACATAACGTATGATATGAAAGACTGGATTTCCATCCATACCTTACTGCAACAAATCGGACAGGAAAACCCCGACACCTTGGAGGGACTCCTTGAAATCTTGCAAGACACACACCCACAACTGCTCTTGCAGGTAACAGCCTATGCCTTAGAACATACAGAGTTCGACGCCGTTCGTTCGCTATATAAAGACCGCTTCGCCTTTATCGAAGATTTCCTCAGCGCAGAATTCTCTTCATATCCAGAGTACGAGCACTGCCGTACTTTATTATCATAAGCACAACAATAAGACCAACATTTCTGTTGGTCTTATTTTCTTTCTCTATTCCACTCTCTTTTTTATAAGTATCTCCTAAAAAAGAGTTCAAAACGAAGAACACGAAGGATTTTATAGTAGCAGTAATGGGGAATAACACAAAATGCGAATTAGGAGCCGTAGGAAGTCATTCCGTACGGCTCCTTTGAGGCTTTTGAGGTGAGAGACGACAGGCTCGAACCGTTGTCCCATTACAGCTATTATAAACAAATCCTTCAGTGTTCGAAGTTTTGAACGAAGTTCTTTTTTTTAGTAAGCACCTTTCGGTGTTTTATTGTAACTAAAAGAAAAAGAGGGGTGAAAAACTTTCACCCCTCTTTGATTACATCATACCCATGCCCGGATCCATCCCTGGCATTGGTGGTGCTACTGGAGCTGGTTTGTCAGCTACCACAGCTTCTGTTGTTAATAATAATGCTGAAACAGATGCAGCATTTTGTAATGCAGAACGTGTTACTTTTGTTGGGTCCACGATACCTGCTTCAATCATGTTTACCCATTCATCTGTAGCGGCATTGTATCCAATTCCTTTTTCTTCAGATTTCAAACGAGCAACAATGACTGAACCTTCAAGACCTGCATTTTCTGCGATTTGACGTAATGGTTCTTCTAATGAACGAGATACGATTTTCGCACCTGTAGCTAAGTCACCTTCTAATTCAAGAGCGTCTACTACTTTTTGAACGTTCACAAGAGCTGTTCCCCCACCTGAAACGATACCTTCTTCAACCGCTGCGCGAGTTGCGTTTAAGGCATCTTCAATGCGAAGTTTTTTCTCTTTCAATTCTGTTTCAGTAGCGGCACCGACTTTAATCACGGCAACTCCACCTGATAATTTAGCAAGACGTTCATGTAATTTTTCACGGTCGAAATCACTTGTTGTATCTTGTGCTTGTGCGCGAATTAAAGCAACACGGTTCGCGATTAATTCTTTAGAACCTGCACCTTCAACAATTGTAGTGCTGTCTTTAGAAACTACCACTTTACCAGCTGTCCCTAATTGAGCTAATGTTGCGTCTTTTAATTCTAAGCCAAGGTCTTCTGTAATGACTTGAGCACCTGTTAAGACTGCGATATCTTCTAACATTGCTTTACGACGGTCCCCAAATCCTGGAGCTTTGACAGCTACCACGTTAAATGTTCCGCGTAATTTGTTTAATACTAATGTTGGTAAAGCTTCGCCATCCACGTCATCCGCGATGATTAATAACGCACGTCCTTGTTGAACGATTTGTTCTAATAATGGAATGATTTCTTGGATGTTTGACACTTTCTTATCTGTGATTAAGATAAATGGATTGTCTAAAGTCGCAATCATCTTGTCGTTATCTGTCACCATGTATTGTGATAAGTAACCACGGTCAAATTGCATTCCTTCTACAACATCTAATTCTGTTTCAATCCCTTTAGATTCTTCGATTGTGATAACGCCGTCGTTACCCACTTTTTCCATAGCTTCAGCGATTAATTCACCGACTTCAGCTGAACCTGAAGAAATGGCCGCTACTTGTGCGATAGCTTCTTTGGATTCTACTGGACGAGAAATGCGGTGTAATTCTTCAACCGCTGCTTTTGTCGCAAGTTCAATCCCGCGACGGATGCCTACTGGGTTTGCGCCAGCTGTTACGTTTTTCAATCCTTCACGAACGATGGCTTGTGTTAAAACAGTGGCTGTAGTTGTACCGTCACCGGCAATATCGTTTGTTTTTGAAGCCACTTCAGCCACGAGTTTTGCACCCATATTTTCGAAGTGATCTTCTAATTCGATTTCTTTGGCAATCGTTACCCCATCATTTGTAATCAGTGGAGAACCGAATGCTTTTTCTAATACCACATTACGTCCTTTTGGTCCTAATGTTACTTTTACTGTGTTCGCTAATACGTCCACACCACGTAGCATGGCGCTTCTTGCGTCTTCTGCAAATTTAATATCTTTCACCATAGTTGTATCCTCCTTTATTCAACAATTGCGATAATGTCTTTTTCTTTCACGATGATATATTCTTGACCATCTAATTTAACTTCTGTTCCTGAATATTTCTCGAATACGACTTTATCGCCAACCGCTACTTGACGGTCTTCTGCAGCAGTGAATTCGCTTGTTGCGATGACTTTTGCAAATTGTAATTTTTCTTGAGCAGTTGTTGGTAGGAATAATCCTCCAGCAGTTTTTTCTTCTTGCTCTACCATTTGAATAACAACTCTATCTTTTAAAGGCTTTAACATATGAAATCCTCCTTCATCTTTTTTAGCACTCAAAAACACTGAGTGCTAACTCATAGTTTTATGATACTCATTTGGTCAGGAAAAATCAAGAATAAATACTTGCTTATTTGTCTGGAATTTTGTAAGATTTTGACAGGAAAGGATGATTGCTATGACACGAAAAAGTTTCTTTAGAAAACTATATTTTGAAATCATATTAGCCGTCTTCTTTATCTTTCTAGCAACGACGCATTATCCTGGAAATGGATTTGACTTTATCACATTATTCTGCTGTCTATTCGCAACGACAAGCATCGTAACAAGTATCAACATGCTTCGCACCTACAACGAGTTAAAAAAACTCGCTAATCTCATCGAGAATCTTCCCGATGATGAGGATTCACTAGACGATAAAGAACCAAAAGAAAAGCACTAATCGCTCCACAAATCGGATTGAATTAGTGCTTGTTTTTATTTTACATTATTTTTTGTTTGCCTTTTTTGATTCATCCACATTCGTTGTACGATTGGATTCCATCGTCATAATTACCTTTACGACAGTGTAAGCAACTGCTAAAAAGAACGCCAAACAAAATAAAACTCCAACGCCAAAATTAATAATAAAGTCATTAATAAATTGATTCCCAAAAATTCTTAATAGTTCCATCTATTAACTCTCCCTTTTTATTGTTAATTTTCCTTTTTTTGCATAGTATACCGTACAATGTTCTCTATATAAACTTTACTCAGCTTTTTTATTTTTTACAAATTCATTCAACTCCGGCGACAAACTGCCACCACCATATTCAATCTTACCAGTATTATAATCCTTATAAAGGTTAAAGGAGATTGTATAATCTTTATTGTCATTAACATAAAGATAAACAAAGATTCCGCCTGTTGGTATTTTATTAAATGAGTAAATTGTATATTTTTGGATGAACCCTTTTTCAGTTAAAGCATCAGGGTCAATCCATGTTAATACTTTCAAATATATCTGTTCAACTTCTTCACTCTTAACGATTTGATTTATCTCATTATTTTGAACTATTCCCAGTATTGTGTATCCACCAACAACTAGGCCCACAACTACTAAAAGTACTCTTATCATCTTTTTCAATTTCAATCCCCATCCTTTTGAAACGATATCTTATTTTTCATAGTATATCATGAACTACACTCGTTATAAATACTCTCTCGATTCGTAAAAAAGCACTAATCGCTCCGCAAATCGGATTGGATTAGTGCTTATTTTTATTCTTCATTATTGGGTGTTGCTTCTATTGATTCATTTTGGTCTACCGTGTCCTCGTCGTTTGTTTCACACCCCTTAAACACGCAATCTACCCCTTTACTAATCATCCAAAATATTGCTACAACCCCAATAAGGCATAAAAATATAACGAATAGTATATACATCATCATTAGATAAAAACCACCTTCGGGCCAAAACGGATTCCCTTCAGTAGCTAAAATTTTCAACAATTCCATCTATTGTTATTTCCCTTTTTATTGTTAATTTTTCCTTTTTTGCATAGTATACCGTATAAAGTTCCATATATAAACTTTACTCAGCTTTTTTACTTTTTACAAAGCTATTTAATTCTGGCGACCAACTACCTCCACCATTTTTTATCTTACCAGTATTATAATCCATATAAAGGTGTACGGAGACTGTATAATCTTTATTGTCATTAACATAAAGATAAACAAATATTCCACCTGTTGGTATTTTCTCAAAAGAGTCAATTGTATATTTTTGTATTTTCCCTTTTTCGGTAAAAGCATCGGGGTCAATCGATGTTAATCGTTTCAAATATATTTCCTTTACCTCTTCACTGTTAACGATTTGACTCATCTCATTATGTTGAATAAAATCAACCGTCTTGTATCCACCAACTATTAAAATCAGTACTGCTAGAACTCCCCATAGTAATTGTTTCTTCTTTACCAAATCCAAGAACACCCCACTCTTTTAAAACTGTATACGAATCTATTTTTCATAGTATATCATGAACTACACTCGTAATAAATACTCTCTCAGTCTGTAAAAAAGCACTAATCACTCCGCAAATCGGATTGGATTAGTGCTTATTTTTATTCTTCATTATCTGTTGGTTCTTCTATTATTTCATTTTGGTCTAACGTTTCCTCGTCTTTTGTTGGTTTATACTTAACAACTGTGATTGCAGCTTTCATAAAAACATAAGCAAGAGCTACAATACCTGCAAAAACAACCAAACCAAATATCATTAAAACCCAGATTACTTCTTGAACTGCCTTTGGATCCCAAAATGGATTCCCCTCAGTAGCTAATATCCTCAACAATTCCATCTATTGTTATCTCCTTTTTCTCTGTCGACTGACATTTTATCTAAATCCCTATACAACAGGATAATGATACACTTTTTAATCCTTTTTACCTACTAAATCTTTGACTTTTTTAGCATATCCTCCACCAGACTGTTGTATTTTCCCCGTTTCATGGTGTTTTTCTAGAGTCATTCGGACATACAGTTCACTATCATCATTCAGAAACACCGTAAACATAATTCCTCCCATAGGATTATGCTCGATTGACTGTTCATCAATCTGATAGGAAACAATTTTACCTTTATCTGTTAAAGCATCATTATCCAAATATCGGAGATAGTTTTCTACTATTTCTTTAACTTCATCTCTCTTAACAATTTGAACCATCTCATGATTGCGAACTATTTCCATTATTGTATATCCACCAACTACTAAGCCCACAACTACAAAGAGTCCTATAAGTACTCTTATTATCTTTTTCAATTTCAATTCCCATCCTTTTGAAACGGTATCCTATTTTTCGGCTCCATCTATTAATTTTTTAAATTCTTGAGACTGTCCCCCACCTTCATTGACTAACCTACCATCAGTATAACGGGGATCTTTATTAATCGAAAAATTAACATACATTTCTTTGTTATTATTAATAAAAACGCGAAACTTTATGCCTCCCATTGGGCTCACAAATATCGAGTCATTATCAATTTCATAACTTTGAATGATATTTCCTTCTTCAAGAGCTCCCGCATGTCTTTTCTTTAAATTATTTTCAATAATGGCTTTAACTTCATCACTCTTAACGATTTGGACTATCTCATGATTGCGAACTATTCCCATTATTGTGTATCCACCAACAACTAGGCCCACAACTACTAAAAGTACTCTTATCAGCTTTTTCAATTTCAATTCCCATCCTTTTCCAATCAATCGCATTAAAGATAAAAATTTTTACATCCGCACTTCATTCACAATGGCTGTTGTCAGCAATTGAGAGAAGTTAATGTTGCGTTTAACCGCCAAGTCATTGGCCCATTTTGGTATCGTCAATGTTTTCTTGACGAGTTTTGTGGCATCTAAATAATCCTCAACATCTACCATCACCATTGATTTAAAAGACTGATCCAGATTATATTCTGAGGCTACATCTTCATCGTCTTTAAATGGAAAATCTTCTTCAAGTGTCAAATCATTGATTGCGGAGGCTTTTGGTAATTTTTCTCCTTCTTCAATGAGGCTCGCTGCCATCATTCCTAAATACTCACTGGCATTACTCATTGCTTCAGAAATCGTACGTCCTTGTGTTGCTGAGTTCTCAAAGTCTGGGAAGTGAACAAAATACGGGCTATCCTCTTCCTCTACCGTAAAATAAATTAATGCTGGATACGTTAATAACATGTGCTACACCTCCTGTTCTCGAAAGCAAGACTGGGTTATTTCAACCCAGCTTGCTTCATTATTCCTCTTTCAGTAAATTTATTCAATTCTCCGTGAGGAATAATAATTGGTCGTACTTGTCCTGGTTTTGTCATTTTTAAGTGAGAACCTTTCCCACCTTTTACAACTTCAAAACCATGTTTTACAAGTAATTTGACCATTTGTTCTTGTGTCATCGGCATTAGTTCTACCTCCTGACACTTCAATTATAGCACGTATAAATACGTATTCAAGTTTTATCACCTATTTTTCCACACAAAAAAGGCACCCTTTACGGATGCCTTTCAACAGATTATTTTTGGTTGTCGAGGAAATAGATTAGAGTTTGAAGTTCGTTTGTTAAGTCCACGTTTTGAACTCGAACGTTTTCTGGTACGTCTAAGCGGATTGGTGTGAAGTTCAAGATTCCGCGAACATTTGCTTCTACTAAGCGGTCTGCTGTTTCTTGAGCAACATCTTGTGGCACTGTTAAGATAGCCACTTGGATTTGTTGAACTTTCAATTGTTCTACCATTTCATCCATGCTGTAAACTGGCACACCTGTTTGGATTGTTCCAACGATGTCTTCGTTTACGTCGAACGCTGCGCTAATACGCACGTTGTTGCTTTGGTGGAAGTTGTAGTTCAAGAGCGCTTGTCCTAATTTACCAACCCCTACTAAAGCGACGTTCGTTAGGCGATCTTGGTTTAAAGTATGGCTGAAAAATTCTAATAAGTATTCAACATCATATCCATATCCACGTTTTCCTAAAGCTCCAAAGTATGAGAAGTCACGACGGATTGTTGCGCTATCTACTTTTACGGCTTCACTTAATTCAGTTGATGAGATGCGACGTTTTCCTGCATCATGCAAGAAACGTAAGTAACGATGATAAATGGCCAAACGTTTCGCAGTTGCGCGTGGCACTTCGATTTCTTTTAATTCGTTTAAATCTTTCATGAATAAGACTCCCTTTTTCTTTTATTTCCATGCGTATTCTATCACAACGACATTTCATTTCACAAACAGTTTGCTTGCACCTCACGAACATTAATGAATTTCGCTTATATGCAGCAAGCTTTGTGCTTTTTTCTTCACAACCTCCCTATTGTGAATGTGAATGCAAAGGAGAACGCGTATCAATATTGGTCCCCCTCCTTTTTATGCTAAAATAAACTGAAACCACATTGAAAGGACCCGTCATGATTTTATTACAAGGACAAGGACTCGCGCGTACGTTTGCGGATGAAGTCCTATTTGAAAATATTACCATTCATATTCAAGAAAATTCACGCATTGCCATCGTTGGGCGAAATGGTACTGGAAAATCCACGCTATTAAAAATGTTGGCTGGGATCGAAGAACCTTCTCTTGGCGCTGTGTCAAAGAAAAAAGACCTCTCGATTGGCTACTTAGATCAATACGCTGCCATCCAGTCTTCCCGCACTGTTTGGGAAGAAATGGTGCATCTCTTCGAAGATGTAGAAACCTTGAAGAAACAAGCGCAAAAAGCGGCTGAACAACTTGGTGACCCAGACCTTCTAAGTGACCCCGTGGCGTACGAACTCGCCTTAAAACGATACGACCAGCTTCAAGAAGAATTGAACCAAAAGAATGCGTATGGTTACGAGTCTGAAATTCGTACCGTTCTTCATGGATTCCGTTTCTATCCAGAAGACTACGACCAACCGATTCAAGCACTCTCTGGAGGCCAACGTACTCGTTTAGCACTAGCTCGTATTTTATTAGAGAAACACGACTTACTCATCTTAGACGAACCAACCAACCACTTGGATATCGAGACATTGACGTGGCTTGAAGACTACTTACGCTCTTCAAATAGCGCACTTGTCATCGTATCCCACGACCAATACTTCTTGGACCGTGTGTGTAACGAAGTCTATGAAATCAGTCATAAGGCCTGTGAGTATTACAAGGGCAACTACTCGCATTACTTAGAAGAACGCGAACAACGCTATTTACTCAAACAAAAAGCCTACGAGAAGCAGCAACAAGAGATTCACGACTTAGAAGAATTCATCGCGAAAAACTTGGTGCGCGCTTCAACGACGAAACGTGCGCAATCCCGCCGTAAGAAACTCGAGAAAATGGAACGCTTAGAGAAACCAAAAGGCGATCAGCGCTCTGCTCGTTTTGAATTTACCGTGGAACGCGAATCTGGAAACCAAGTGTTGCAAGTAACTGATGCTTATATCGGCTACGACCACGAAGCCTTGAGTGGTCCGATTTCCTTCCAGCTTCGCAAGCGTGAAGCCATCGCGATTGTGGGACCTAACGGTATTGGAAAATCTACCCTCTTGAAGTCGATTACGGGTGAATTACCTTTAATCGAAGGTTCGATTGATTTAGGCGCTGGCGTTCAAGTCGGTTACTATGACCAAAACTTGGCCGGCCTCTCATCGAATCAAACGGTTTTAGAAGAACTGTGGTCTCGTCACTCTACGATGCCTGAAAAAGATGTTCGTTCGATTCTTGGCAGTTTCCTTTTCTCAGGAAACGACGTGGAGAAAACAACCGCTCAACTCAGCGGGGGTGAAAAGGCCCGTTTGGCACTTTGCAAACTGTCTCTTGAACATGATAATTTTCTACTGCTCGACGAACCAACTAACCACTTGGACATCGACAGTAAAGAAGTCCTCGAGGATGCCCTCATCGACTACGACGGCACCATTTGTTTCGTTTCGCATGACCGTTTCTTCATCAACAAGGTCGCAACGGCTATTCTTGAAATCGAAGAAACTGGCAGCACGCTGTATTTAGGCGACTACGACTACTATCTCGAGAAAAAACAAGAGAAAGAAGAACTCGCGGCTTTGCAAGAGGCCAAGGATGCCCCACTAGCGACGGCCCAGCCGATGACAGAAGCTAAAGCCAGCTACCATGCCTCTAAAGAAGAGCAACGTCAAATCCGCACGCTCACACGACGCATCGAGCAACTAGAAACGGAGATGCACGATATCGAAACTGCACTCGAACAAGTGCATGAGGCGATGACGCTGGAAGAAAACTATTCTGATCCAGATACATCCGCTGCCCTCTCAACCGAGGAAGGCGCCCTTCTTGAACGCCAAGAAACCCTTCTCGCAGAATGGGAAGAAGCGTCTCTAGCGCTAGAAGAATTCAATCAATAATCTTTTGAAATTATCATATATGATAATTTTGTACTTGCAATTCATCTCTAGCTCTAGAAGAGTTCAATCCATAATCGTTTGAAATTATCATATATGATAATTTTGTACTTACAATTCATCTCTAGATCTAGAAGAGTTCAATCCATAATCATTTGAAATTATCATATATGATAATTTTCTACTTTCAGCAAGACAAAGAAGCGTAGACCCTTTTTATAGAGTCTACGCTTCTTTTTAGTTTTTAGATTAATGTTGCCACTGACTTTGATAGAGATTGTAGTAAAATCCACGTTGCTCCATCAAGCTGGCATGATTTCCTTTTTCAATGACATGTCCGTCTTTCAAGACTAGAATCACATCTGCGGTACGAATGGTCGATAAGCGGTGCGCCACGATAAAACTCGTGCGTCCTTCCATCAGATGTTGAAAGGCTTCTTGAATCTTCAATTCGGTACGCGTATCGATGGAAGACGTTGCCTCATCGAGAATCAGCATATTTGGTTGTCCCATCATCACACGCGCGATGCAGAGCAATTGTTTCTGCCCTTGCGAGAAGTCCCCACCATCATCTGAAATCACCGTATCATACCCTTTCGGCAGACGACTCACAAATCCATGAATATGACAGAGTTTGGCGATACGAATCATCTCTTCTTCGCTAATCGTTGGATTTCCCATCGTTATATTTTCACGGACAGTTCCCGTTTGAAGCCATGTTTCTTGAAGCACCATTCCAAATCCATTTCGTAGGGAATGACGAGTGATGTCTTCAATCGAAAGCCCGTCGATTGCTAATTTTCCACTATTAATATCGTAGAAACGCATCAATAAGTTAATCAATGTCGTCTTCCCACTTCCGGTTGGACCGACAATCGCCACGCGTTGCCCTGGTTTGACCTCAAGCGAGAAGTCTTCAATAAGCGGTTGGTCTTTCACATAAGAGAAGTCCACATGGCTAAATTCCACCGCTCCGTCAAAGTTTTCAGGAGACACAGCCCCTGCGCGCTCTGGACTCTCAGAAGGTTGTTCCAACAGTTCAAATACGCGGTTAGCACAGGCAATCGCATTTTGCAATTCGGTAATAACACCTGAGATTTCATTGAATGGTTTCGTATATTGGTTGGCGTAACTTAAGAAGGCAGATAGTTGTCCAACCGTCACGCCACCACTAATCACGAAGAACGCCCCGAACACGCCTACACTGGTGTAGACAATACTATTAACAAAGCGCGTTGCCGGATTCGTGATGCTCGAGAAGAAAATAGCCTTAAGCGACACATCCGTTAGGTTCTTATTAATCACCGAGAAGTCCTCGATGACTTTTTTCTGTTGCTGGAAGGCCGTCACCACTCGTGTCCCCTCAATCATCTCATTCATATAGGCAGTTTGGTCGCCACGAATTTCCGATTGTTGTTTAAAGAAATGATAGGATTTCTTCGCAACAAAGCTGGCCATGACAAAGGATACTGGCGTCACCACCACTACTACAAGCGTCAATGTCACATTTACGCTAAGCATAAAGATTAACGTTCCTAGAATCGTCATCACACCCGTAAATAACTGCGTGAATCCCATCAATAATCCATCCGCAAATTGATCCGCGTCCGCAATGATACGGCTCTCGATTTCTCCGGCTGGATGAATATCTAAATAACTGAGCGGTAAGGTTTCGATTTTTTCAAGCGTATCTCTACGAAGGTCACGTACAACCGAGTACGTCATCTTGTTATTGCTGAGGTTCATAAACCACTGCGCGATGGCTGCCATTGCCGTAAAGAGTGCAATCTGCCAAAGGATGGCAAATAGTCCTTCATAGAACACTTGGCCCGTGTCTAACATTTGGTCCACGGCTTCCCCGACTAATTTTGGAATCATTAACGTTCCGAATACATTCACACTCGCCAAAAGAATCGATGCTACAAAGTAGATGCGATAGCGACGGATGTAGCGGAGGACTTTACGGATGGTTTCCCATTGAGTTGTCTGTCTCATGCTTCATCCTCCTTTGGAAATTGTGAATAGTAAATTTCTTGGTAAATTTCGTTCTTGGCTAAAAGCTCTTCATGCGTGCCTTTGCCGACAAGATTTCCTTCATCTAACACGAGGATTAAGTCAGCGTACTGCACGGACGCTGCCCGTTGTGACACGATAAAGGTCGTTGGACGTGGTGTTTGGTTCTTGATGGCCTCACGCAATTTCGCATCGGTCGCAAAGTCTAACGCAGAAGCACTATCATCAAGGATTAAAATCGGTGCTTGTTTGGCAATCGCACGTGCAATCGTCATCCGTTGTTTTTGTCCACCGGATAAGTTGCGACCATTTTGTTCGATGCCATAATCCAGTCCGCCTTCTTTAGTTTGTACAAACTCGCTAGCTTGAGCGACATCGAGCGCATGTTCTACGACTTCAGTAGAAGCCGATGCATTTCCAAAACGGACATTGTCGGCAATCGTTCCACGGAAGAGTTGCGCCTTTTGTAAGACCATTGCGATCGCTCCACGAATCGATGCAAAACGGTAGTCACGAACGTCATTGCCGAATACTTCAACTTCCCCTTGGGTCGCATCATAGAACCGAGGAATCATATTCACAAGAGACGATTTCCCGCTACCAGTCCCACCGATAACGCCGACGGTCTGTCCTTTCAATGCGGTAAATGAGATATGGTTAAGCGCTGCGTTTTGGTCTCCTTGATACGTCAATGTCACGTCTTTAAACGCCACTGCCACTTCGCCTTCTGGATGAACCTCTTTCGTTCCTTCGACCATATCAGGCTCAATCGCTAGAATATTGTCGATACGTTCTGCACTCGCTACGGATTTTGTCATCGTTACGACAAGGTTCGCGAACTTCACAAGCTCCACTAGAATTTGTGACATGTAGTTTGTTAAAGCGATAACGTCCCCTTTTGACAAGGTTCCAGTATCCACTTTAATCGCCCCACCATAAAGAATGACGATGAGGGCCACATTCACAATCACAAACGTAATAGGGTTCATAGCGCCTGAGAGACCACTCACCTTTTGTTGCGCTTGATTCAACGTTTCAGTATCTTCTCTAAACGACTGAATTTCTTTTTCTTCACGGTTAAATGCACGAATCACACGCACACCGAGCAAGTTTTCATGCACGAGACGCATAATGCGATCTAATTTCCCTTGCACACGTCGATACATTGGAATCGTCCAGTAAATAATTCCGAATACGACGATAGCTAAAATCGGCACCGTAATGACAAACGTCCATGCCATTTCTACATTCACGACAAATGCCATCACAATCGCTCCTCCGACGATAAACGGTGAACGGAGCAATAGACGAAGCGCGATATTTAACCCGCTTTGCACGAGATTGATATCACTCGTCAAACGCGTGAGTAAAGTGTCATTTCCCAGCGCATCGAGTTGCGAAAAGCTAAAGTATTGAATTTTTGAAAAGAGCGCCTGTCTTACATCAGCGGTAAATCCAGTCGCCGCCTTTGCCGCAAAATACTGAGCAGTAATCGACACGACAACGCCTAAAATTCCTAGACAAATTAGGATGGCCCCTTGATGAAGAATCAAGGTCGTGTCTTTATTTCCAATCCCTTTGTCGATGATGACCGCCATAATGAGCGGGACAAATAACTCCAGAATCGCTTCGAATAATTTGAATAACGGTGCCAATATCGTTTCTTTCAGATACGGCTTTAAATAAGGTTTTAATTGCTTCACACGCGTACTTCCTTTTACATCCATAGTACTTTTATTGTATCACATTTTATCCTCTTCAAAAGCGGAAAAACTTGCTTCCTATTTTTGATTTTTAGGATGTAACAATTATGTTACGTAACAAAAATGTTACATTCACTTTTAATTTCCTAAAGATGTATCATTAATGATACGTATCATAAATGATACAAAACTATTTTTTATACCCACATTGGTGTATGGAGGAGTAAATAATTATTAGAAGACTGGCAACTCTTTCTTATTAGAAAGCTGATTACGAAAAATCTTACGGATTCATCGTAGCAGTAATGGGGGATGGCATTAAATGCGAGGGAGAAAGACAGAAACACCCTAGATACATTATTGTATCTAGGATGTTTCGTTTTCTTTCCCCCACAAAGTTGAATAGGTATGAGCAAGCTGTTTACAGTGCAGCTCATACCATTCAACCACTGTGCTAAAGGGAGCGTAGGAATTTTATTCCGTAACTAAAGAACTTATAAAATGTGACGCAGTAGCTGATTGAATTAAGCTTCATCACTCGTGATTTGCTTAATTCTAATCAGCCTTGCGGAAATCCTTCACTGCGCGAAGGATTTGAGACAACTATAAGAAAAAGGACTCACACTGTGAGTCCTTTTTTAGCTTTTGTCTTACTCCCTATTTACGTAATCCGTGTTCTTCGATGTACTCCGCAATTTGGATGGCATTGCTTGCTGCACCCTTACGGATATTATCGCCCACACACCAAATGTGGAAGCTGTTTGGTTGAGAAATGTCGCGACGAATACGTCCCACGTACACTTCATCATGTCCAGTTGCTTGTAATGGTGTTGGATATACATTTTCCTCAGGTTTATCTAATACGATTACGCCTGGTGCTTTTTCTAAAATCGCACGAATTTCCTCAGGAGTTGTATCTTTTTCGAAAGTCACATTGATTTCTACAGAGTGTGAGTTGAATACAGGCACACGCACACAAGTAGCAGTGATGGCTACATCATCTGACAATCCTAGAATCTTGCGAGTTTCTTGAATCATTTTCATTTCTTCTTTTGTATAGCCATTTTCTAAGAACACATCGATATGTGGCAATACATTATTGTAAATTGGGTGTGGGTAGTTTGTTGGAGCTTCCCCTTTTTCCCCATTTCTTAAATCATTAATCCCTGCTTGTCCAGAACCTGAAACAGCCTGATAAGTTGTATACGCCACACGTTTCAACCCAAATGCATCATGCAATGGACGTAATGGCACAACCGATTGGATTGTTGAGCAGTTTGGATTTGCGATAATCTTACGCTCTAATGTTGGTGCGTTACATTCTGGCACGACTAAATCAATCTCTGGATCCATTCTCCATGCGCTTGAATTGTCGATAACAATTACGCCGTCACGTTCTGCGATTGGCGCAAATTTCAATGAAGTGCCGCCCCCTGCTGAGAAGATGGCGTAGTCAATATCACGCTTGAAGGAGTCTTCCGTTAATTCTTCGACTACATAATCTTTTCCTCTAAACTGTAGTACTTTCCCTGCTGAACGCGCTGAAGCAAGTAGATATAAGTGCTCTACTTGTAAGTTGCTTTCTTCTAAACGTTCAATCATTTTTGTTCCAACGACACCTGTCGCTCCTACAATTGCAATATTTACCATAAAAAAATCTCCTTTTTGCTAAAACGCTATGTTGAAAATTATAGCGAATCTCTCGTTGAAAGTAAAGAATTGTCTTTCTTCGCAACACATTTGTAGCTAGTATAGATACACTCTTTCACGAGTGCGTCATCTGAGCATACATTCAGCGCGATTGAAATCCAATGCTTCTTATTCATATGATAGGCTTCATAAATTCCGTCATGTGCAATGAGTTGTTCCTTGTCCTCCGGATGAATCTTCACGTTCAAAATCAAGGCATCGGCCTTTGAAGCCACTCCTAGTTTTTGAAGCGGCACTTGCATCATGAGACCATACCATTTCCCTTTTTCTTCGACCATAAAGCCCAGCGCCTCCGTCTTCTCAAACGGATTGCCACAGTATGGGACAATATTTTCGATTATCCACTTTGTCCATTTTTGGCGCGTTTCTTCGATATCTGATTGTTCGGGATGCATCCACTGAAACACTAGCTCCTCTGCCTCTTCGCGCAAGGCTTGAGCGATACTACTACTCGTTGTCGGTATATCGAATAAGGTATAGCGCTCGTTAACCTCATCGAGCGCTACGATTTCTAAGCCTTGTTTTTTGCTAGCTGTGACTACCTGAAAGCAAAATTCTTCCATTTGGCTCGGAAAGACTTTTCCTTCCAGTTCTGTTAAGTCCCTTGTTAGTTTCCATTTCATAAATGCGACCTCTTATAAGCGATACTCAGCACGCAATTCGAGAATCACGTCGCGTAAATCGGCTGCTTTCTCGAAATCGAGGTCCTTGGCTGCCGCACGCATATCCAACTCGAGTAACTCAAGCGCTTCTCGGCGTTGTTCTTGCGTCATCTTCTTGAAGTCTTTTGCAGTCGTTGGCGCATCTTCTTTTTCGACCTCGTGCGTAATCGCAATTAAATCACGGATATTCTTCACGATAGTCTTCGGAACGATACCATGTTCTTTATTGTATGCCTCTTGGATGGCACGACGACGATTCGTTTCATCAATCGCTTTTTGCATCGAATCCGTAATCTTATCGGCATACATAATCACGCGACCATTCGCATTGCGCGCCGCACGTCCAATCGTTTGAACCAGAGAACGTTCACTACGAAGGAAGCCTTCCTTATCCGCATCGAGAATCGCCACAAGGGACACTTCCGGCACGTCTAACCCCTCACGAAGCAAGTTGATTCCGACCAATACGTCGAATTCCCCGAGTCGTAAGTTACGGATGATTTCCGTACGTTCCAATGTCTTAATGTCACTATGCAAGTACTTCACCTTAATGCCCACTTCTTCTAAATAGTCGGTCAAGTCCTCAGACATCTTCTTCGTTAAAGTCGTAATGAAAACACGCTCGTTTCGTTCTACACGTAAATTAATTTCACTAATAAGGTCATCAATCTGTCCTTTAATTGGACGAACTTCCACAGGTGGATCTAATAAGCCAGTTGGACGAATGATTTGCTCGGTAACTGTTGGCGTATGTGATAATTCATAAGGCCCCGGAGTAGCCGAAATGTAAATGATTTGTGGCACGCGTTCCTCAAACTCTTCAAAGCGCAATGGACGGTTATCTAAAGCACTTGGTAAGCGGAAGCCGTATTGAATCAACTGCTCCTTACGAGCACGGTCCCCGTTATACATTCCACGAATTTGTGACATCGTAATATGCGACTCATCGACCACGAAGAGCGAATCTTTCGGGAAGAAGTCTAATAAAGTATACGGTGGTTGTCCTGGACGTCGGCCATCCATATGACGGGAGTAGTTCTCAATCCCGTTACAGTAGCCCATCTCTAGTAGCATTTCGATATCGTAGTTGGTCCGTTGTTCTAAGCGTTGTGCTTCAAGTAACTGATGGTTGTCCCGTAATTCTTTTAGTCGTTCCGCAAGCTCTTCTTTAATCGTTGCGACCGCACGTGAAATTTGGTCTTCGTTCGCCACAAAGTGCGTTGCTGGGAAAATCGGCACGTGTTCCACAGTCGCTTTGATTTCACCCGTCAACACATCAACTTCTTTAATCGCTTCGATTTCATCTCCGAAGAATTCAATACGAAAGGCCGTCGCATCATTCCCTGGCAGGAAGATTTCAACGACATCCCCACGAACACGGAAAGTTCCGCGGCGGAAATCATAGTCGTTACGCTCAAATTGCATTTCGACCAATCGACGCAATAAGTCATCACGTTCGATTTCCATGCCTTCACGAAGCGACAATACATGGTCGCGGTAATCTTCCGGGTTTACTAACCCGTACATCGAAGACACGGACGCCACTACAATCACATCACGACGTTCTAGAAGGGCGCTTGTGGCCGAGTGTCGTAATTTATCAATCTCATCGTTGACGCTCGATTCCTTCTCGATATACGTATCGCTGGCAGGAACGTATGCCTCTGGTTGATAGTAGTCATAGTACGACACAAAATATTCGACCGCATTGTCCGGGAAGAATTCTTTCAACTCTCCGTACAACTGGCCGGCTAATGTTTTATTATGCGCTAATACGAGCGTTGGTTTATTGACTTCTTGAATGACATTGGCAATCGTGAACGTCTTCCCTGTTCCGGTTGCCCCAAGTAAGGTCTGTTCTTTGACCCCATTATTAATGCCATCGACGAGTTCTTGGATGGCTTGAGGTTGGTCTCCATTTGGTGCATAAGGAGCCACTAATTTAAATTGATCCATGACTTCACCTCTTTCTTTTCTAGTATACCATCATTACGGGAGTTTTACCGTTTGTCTGTCTTGTTCTTTCACAATACCTTGCTTGCAATTCAAGTAGGACTTTTGTATAATAGTTCGTGTTGGAAACAACTGATCAGTAATTATACATGTTAAATGAAAGAGGGGTGAACCCATTGCCAAATATCGCATCACAAATCAAACGTGTTCGTACTAACAAAAAGTCAACACTTGCTAACAACGCTCAAACTTCTGCTATGCGTACAGCTATCAAAAAATTTGACGCTGCTGTAGCTGAAGGTGCTGAAAATGCTGAAGAATTATTACGTGCTGCTCACAAAGCAATCGACGGAGCTGCTTCTAAAGGATTAATCCACAAAAACAAAGCTTCTCGTGATAAATCACGTCTTGCTGCAAAATTAAGCAAATAATAATTAGCCTGAGAATTGATCTCGGGCTCTTTTTTTATGCTCTGAAATAGAAGCGGTGCTTCTTGTTGGTTGGGTATAATCCTTACGGATTTCTTCAAGGTAGAGTGTTATATCTGATAAACTGAAAAGAATCAGTTTTGTTATTGAAAGAGTTATAGCGGGGCAACGGCTCGATCCTAGGTCTCTCACCTTTAAAGCCTCAAAGCAGGAGTACGGAAGGACTTCCTACTCCTGCTAATTCGCATTTAATGCACTTCCCCGCTATTCTTTCAATAAACTGATTCTTTTTTTGTTTATCCTCTATTTAGATTTCACCCGTAGAATCCGTAAGAATTTTACCCTATGCTTGATTTCAGAGCTAAAAATGCCCGATCAATTCGAAGGCGGAGGGGAAAAAGAAAGGGTGGCCGGGTGAGAAAATTGTGCCGAGAAACGTACCCGATTAATGTTAAGGCACCGGGGAATAAAAAAAGAGTGCCCGAGGGAGGTGTTTAGTCTCCTGCTCAGGCACTTTGTTTTGTTAAATGATAATGTCGTCAACAAATTGTTTGGCTTCTGACAAGCTCATTCCTGTTACGTTACGTAATTTTTGAATGGCTTTAATCGGTTGGCCATTGCGTTTCAATTCACGTAAGTACTCTTCTAATTCTTCTGGGATGTACGCTTCTTCTACTGGTGTACTCTCTTGTGTTGATGGTGTTTGCTCCACCGCTCCGCCTGCATTTGGCTTTGTGCGGAACGCAAGTGCGATTACCGCTACTAAAACAACAGCGATGATAACGATTAGTAATTCCATTGTTTTCTCCTATCTTTCTACTTCTTTCCAAAAGTCCTCATGACTCATTAGCACTAAGTCTTCATCTTTTCTTTTTTCATAATGTTGAATGCTATTTTGAAAAGACTCTTGATGAATCTTCTCGAGTAATGCACTTTTCAGTAAATACGATAATTCCTCGCCTTTATACTTGGCAAATTCATTAAATATACGTTCTTCTTCATTATTTAAATGTAATGTGATTGTACTCATGTCTTCTCCTTTTAATGACGAACACTATAACGTTCTTTGACCGCAAAATTGGAGGATGAACCATTCCAATTGCATTTCTTTGATGCCGACGCTGGTCTTCAATGCGTACTCGGTTTCGACTAATTGCTGGAAGGCTGCTTCCAATAATGGCGTTCCGTATCGGCGGCATTGGTTGAGTGCGAGTTTGACCCGGTATGGGTGCACTGCGAGTGTCTTTTGAATTTCGGGTTCTTGGTAGCCGGCTTTTTTCAAATACGACACTTGAAGCAATAGGCGGAATTGGCCTAATAGAATTGCGTTCATTTTGATTGGGTCTTCTTTTTGCAATAACATATCATGATAAATTTGAAGAGCACGTTTGCTGTCTTTGTTCAGGATGGCTTCTCCAAAATCAAAGATGCTTTGTTCCAAGGTTTTAGCCACTAATGCCTCGACCGTTTCAAGTCGAATGGAATACGTTCCAATTTCGGCAACCATTAATTTATCAAGCTCTTTCATACAAGTGGTAAGAGAGTATTGTGTCTTGATAAGTAAAGTGTTTAACGCCTCCTCTTGAATGCCATATTGTTGCGAACGTAAATAGTCCTTGATGTATTGTCTCACATCGCGTTCTGAGAGTTCGCTTGCATCCAGAAGAACGGCAACCTTCTTCAACTGTTTCACGATTTTCTTACGTTGGTCCAACTTTTCGTACGGCGCAAAGAAAACCATCACCGAACTGTCCATTGGATTTTCTAAATACGCTTGTAGGCGGTCTAACTGATGATCGATGGATTTCTTTTCCTTCTCCCCTGTTAAAAACGTTGGATTATCGATCATGACTAATCTGCGGTCTCCAAAAAATGGCACAGACTCCGCATCTTGAACCGCGGTTTGAACGGACACTTCATCCATATTGAATCGTCCCACGTTCAAATCTTGATCTTCAGGAGCGACAATGGTGTCCAAAAATACTTTATGCGCAAGCTCTTGTAAGTACGGTTCTTTCCCTTGAACGAGATAAACCAGACTGACTTGCCCTTTTTTAATTCGATTGAGCTGTTTCTCAAATTCCATTTCTTCGCCTCCTGTTGTTTTAGTTTATCTTGAAAACGAGTCTTTGTCTATTGTTTCAATTCTTTTTTCCGTTTCGTAAGCATGGTCGTGACTTCTAGTTTTTCTGTGGTGAATCGAAGCCGAATTTGCCCGTCTTGGTCCGTCCGGAAAATGATAGCGCCACTAGCTTTCAAGCGCGCCAAAGTCTCTGGACTCGGATGACCATAGTGATTGTGCTTCCCACACGATATGAACGCGAGTCTTGGCTGAACGAGTGTAAGAAGCGCCTCGCCACTCGACGTCCTGCTCCCATGATGCCCCGCTTTAAGGATAGAGAACTGCAAGTGTGGATTGTTTTTTACGACAGCCTCTTCCACCTTTTCTGAGGCGTCTCCTGTGAGAAGAATCGTCTGCTTCATCACTGTCACGAGTGCCAGTATCGAGTCTTCGTTTTCTGCATGAGACAAACCTTTTGGCCACAGTACCTTCCACGTCGTCTCATTCCATTTCCACTCGTCTCCTGCTAGTACCAACCGCCACTGAATCTTTGGATATTTCTTTTTCATTTCCTGCATCAGTGGAATCTTCTCCATCCCTTTCCCGATAATGAGTTGATGGATATTGATGTGCTTTGCGATGGTTTTTAAGTTTCCGACATGATCTTCGTCCCCGTGCGAGAGCATCACTTGCGAGAGCTCTGAGAGCCCCTCTGCTTGCAAGGCGGGAACAACCGTCGTAATTCCTTGGTCTTTTTTCTTTCTGTGCCTCCATGCCTCTTTCTGTTTAAAATCCGAGAGTCCACCCGTATCGATAAGTGTCGCCTGATTCCACCCTGGCGCTAAAAGAAGGATGGAGTCCCCTTGCCCAACGTCCACCATCACGAGTTCTGTTCCCCAGTGATACGGCACTTCACATAAGAGAGCTAAAAGAGCAATAAGACAAACAACCCCTTTTCGAATCGTCATCTTTTTTCGTTCGAATAAAATCCCAACGACAATAAGGACTGTAAGAAAGAGAACTACTTCCCATTTGTCCCAAATCCCCAGTGTGAATTTCGTAAAGGACAACTGCTGGCAGAACGTAAGAACACGAGAAACTCCAGAAAGAATGAATTCTCCAATCGTTGTTAGAAGTTCTATCAGTGGATTAAAACTTATCAGTACCGCGAATAAATACGCTGTTAACAATGGAAATAGCAGCATCTCAAACAACATTGAAAAGAGCGCAGTTAAAAGAATACTCAGCGCATTCCAGTAAAAGAAATACTGACACAGAAGCGGCAATGCAATCAGACTCATCCCAATCGGCACCCACAAATTAGCCCGAATGCGAGGCAAGACCGCGTGTTGCCATTTCGAGAGAAAAATAATAATGGCTGTTAATCCATAACTGAGTTGAAAGGCCACATTTAAAAGAATGCCTGGCCAAAGGAGGATGGAAACAATCGCCATCCAGAGTAAGCAATCCATCTGTATGCTTCCACGTCTTTTGATGAACGGTTTGGATAAGGCGGCTAACAACACCATTCCAATCGCACGGGTGCCGCTAATATTCCAGCCAATCACAAACCCGTAGAGCACTACAAACAGCACCAGTAATCCCTTCGTTTTCTCCCTAGTAATACCGCTTCGCCACGAGAGTCGTTCAATGCAGGCGACCATTAAGGAGATATGTAATCCGGAAATCGCTAAGAGATGCAAGAGGCCAAGCTGTTTATATTGTTCCCACTCTTCTTCGCTAAAACCCGTTCGGTCCGCCAAGAGTAAGGTTCCTGTATATTGTTTGATGCGGCTGTCTTTTTGAGTTCTTACAACTCGCAACAACTGAGACCGCAGATGCTCCACATAGCTCCAGAAATCTGGGACGGACTTCATACTAGAATTTATTCGCTCGACTTTTAAGGCATGAAGCACACCAAGACTCAAATAGTAATTTTTCGCATCGAAATTCCCTTTATTGCGCGCATACTCAATTTCTTCAATAGTCCCTTCAACCGAAACGCGGACTACTTCATGCAACTGCAAGAAGGCTCGTTGCTCGGATTCCGACTCGAGTACATAATAGAAAAAGACTTTCTCGTGCTTCCTTCCAGCTTCCAGCGTGGCCGTTCCCGTAACTAAATCCCCGTTCACCTTCAACTGGTTTGGATTTAACACGAGTTGCCCAGTTATCGCATCATCGACCGTAAAAGCAGGTTGAGTCACTTCTTGTACATACAAAAACAACCGCAGCCCTACCGCTATACATAGCACGACACCGACTACTCTTTTCCATGCCTCGTGCCCCCGTTTCCACGCCACGGCAACCATGAATAAAGGGACAATCCACCACGCGACTATCCCTTCAAACACAACGATGCCAGACGCCACGAGCACTGCTAGTATCCAGTAACTCATTGCGTCACAATCCTTTCCTCAAAGGACTCGAAGAGCTTCTTGCCAATACCGCGGACTTTCATCAAATCTTCCTTCGTCTTAAACGAACCATTCTTCTTTCGGTATTCGATAATTGCCTCGGCCTTTTTCTCGCCGACACCCTTCAATGTCTTCAATTCTTCCACCGTTGCTGTATTAATATTCACTTTTCCTTCTTTGGATACCTCTTTACTCGTGGCACCTGCTGGAATTGCCTCAGCTTCTTCTCCAACTTTGGGTACAACAATCACCATCTGGTCTTCTACTCTTTGCGCCAAGTTCACTTTCTGGCTATCTGCCTCCGCCGTCAATCCTCCCGCGGCATCGAGCGCGTCTTTCACCCGGTCACCAACCTTCATCTGATAGACTCCCGGCTTTTTCACTTCTCCTTTAATATCAACGAAAATGACCGCTTCTAGCGTCGTATTTTCTTCCGTTTTCTCCGCCAACACCGTCGTTACCAACGCTTCACTTTCTTCCACAGCTTCTTCTTTTTTAGGCAACAACCCTCCGACTCCCACTAATAAAAGAAGCACTCCACCAATGACCGCGCCTTTGACTGCCTGGCTCCACGACTCCCATTTTTCTTTCCACTCATCAAAAAAAGCCATTCCTCTCACTCCTTAAAAAGATTTCTCCAATTAAAGATATGAGAAAAATGACTCATTGGCTATAGATTTTTTAGAATTTCAATAGCTTCATCCAAAGTCTTCACAGGATAAATTTTAATATCTGTGCCTAACTTCGCAGCCGCTTCTTTGACTTCTTCGTAGTTCGATTTAATATCTGGATAACGTGCACGCATTTCGTCCGTGATTTCATCATCTGGGGCTAAGAAAACTGTCGCACCCGCTTCAATCGCAGCCACTAATTTCTTATCAATTCCACCGATACGTCCAACCGTTCCGTCTAATTCAATCGTTCCTGTTCCGGCAATGTTATGTCCGTTTTTCAAATGACTATTCGTAATTTGGTTGTAGATTTCAAGCGTGAACATCAAACCACCTGAAGGGCCACTTACGCCATGTGCGTCGAATTCAACGGATGGGTCAGAAGTCACATCTTCATCCACTTCCCCGCCAAATCCAAGACGGATACCACCAGTACGGCTATTCATTTTCAACTTCGCGCTGATCGTCATTGTTTCATCATCACGTTTCACTTGAAGAACTAGCGTATGTCCTGGTTCAAGTCCTGCTAAATAGTCTTTTAAGTCTTCAAAACTCTCATCGGTATTGCCTGGGCTCTTTCCATCAATCGTTTCGATAATATCTCCGACTTTTAACTTGTCACGGAAATCCGAACTTTGGTCCACGCGTGTGACGAAAATACCATTTACATGTCGCTCGACCGTTTTCCCAGCCGCTTCAAAGGCAACACGAACCGCTGTCGAACGGGCATTTCGCATACTGAAATCTTGCAGGGCATCGAATTCTTCTGGCGTATAATCCCCAAATACCTCTTCAGAAGGAAGTAGTTCGTGGTGCTTCAAGAATTTCTTGAAGTACGTTAATACGGTCGCCTGTTCGACATATACCGTCAGCACCCGGAGCGTCCCTTGGTCCTCATCTTTTGCTCCACTAATCGTTAAAAACTGAGATACATCTTCTGCAGTCCCTGGCGATTCAATCACATACGGGATTGGAATCATCGCAACAATCGCTAATACAACGAAAATTAAGGCTGCAATAATAATCTTCTTAACCTTTGACATCTGTTATCTCCTCTTCCATTTTTATTGTGCGTTCTGGCGCATCTTTGTATTTTTCTTGCAAGGCATCAGCTACCACACTTGGAACAAACGATGTTACAGCTCCTCCAAAACGAGCCAATTCCTTCATCATTGACGAACTGACAAATCGGTACTCCTCCTTGCTGAGGAGTAATACCGTTTCGACTTTGCTATTCTGAACACGGTTATGGGATGCAAGAGTTGCTTCATATTCAAAGTCGGTTGCGTTTCGTACACCGCGGACAAGAACACTTGCCCCTAATTGTGCTGCAGCTTCTACAGTTAATCCTCCGCTAACGGCCACCACTTTAGCGTTAGGTACATGAGCGATTACCTTTTCAACCAGTAATTTCCGCTCGTCTAATGAAAACAGATAATTTTTCTGAACATTATGCGATAAAACCACAATTACTTCATCGAAAAGCTCACTGCTTCGCTCGATAATATCTAAATGACCATTCGTAATCGGGTCGAAGCTTCCTGCTACTACCGCTTTTCTCATCTTAAGCCTCCTCTTCGCTAGTCGCACGGTCAAAAAACACTAATGCTGTAATCCCGTACTCCACGCGCTTATATTGCTCAAATTCTAAAATTCGCTCTGGAAGTTGAACTTCCTTATCCACCTCGCAAACAATCACGCAGTCTGGAGAAACTAGATTCAACTCCTGCAACTGCTCAATGTCCTTTACAATTTCTTGCAAGCGATACGGTGGATCCATAAACACCAACTTAAACGGTTCAAACGCTGGGTCACTCGCAATGATTTTGAGCCCTTGTTTGACGTTTTGTCGTTTTAAATGAAATTGCTCGGGTGATTTTGTAATCTCGATATTTTGCTCAATCGTCTTTTGTGCAAGGCGATTGTTCTCAAATAGAAACGCACGGTCCATCCCACGAGAGACGGCCTCGATGGCAACGGCTCCGCTTCCGCTGTACATGTCGAGCATGACTCCTCCGTCAAAATAACCGCCAAGAATATTGAAGAGCGATTCTTTTATCTTGTCAGTCGTCGGACGAGTATTTTGGCCCGGTACTGCCTTTAAGCGTCTTCCGCCAAATTCTCCTGAAATAATTCGCACAGCGCATCCCTCCTTATTCCACTATAATACCATATTCCAGCGCTCTTTCGTGAGTTTTTTATAAAATAATAAGTGCAACAACGGCTTGAAGGATTTCTTTTGGTGCTTCTTGAGTGTTGGCGGGGAGACGATGATTCAAATCCTTGCGGATTTTTTTATAATAGCTGTAATGGGGCACCGGTTCGAGCCTATCGTCTCTCACCTTTAAAACCTCAAAGCTGGAGTAAGAAATAAATTTCTAACTCCAGCTAATTCGCATTTAATGCTATTCCCCATTACTGCTATTATAAAATCCGCTTGATTCTTCTCATCGTCTACTTCAAAGAAAAATTCTTACTAGGAGGATGTCCTTATATAAAAAACTTGGTGTATAAAAGGGACTGACCCCAAAAAGTGAGAATTTAATAAAAACACCCTAGGGCTACCGTCTC
>CABSQV010000018.1:0-38330 GCA_902479935.1 uncultured Streptococcus sp.
GATCTCAGAGCGACGCCTCAAGGCGCTCGTGTGGCCTGCGACGAGCACCTATTTATATTTTCCTGTAAACGGATCTTCCAATTCTAATTGTTCCGCTATTTTAATTAGAAAAAAGAAAGTTTTCACTCCTTTTCACACTTTATAAATTTCGCTTTGCTTTTCTTGATTTTACAATCATATAGGCGCCAATAATGACGAGTACGCAGAAAACGACACTTCCCAAAGTGATATTCATAAAAGCAATTTTTTGAGGAATATCGGCACTTCCATACTCTTTCATCATCATGGTTTGCAAGAAAAAGATAGAAAAGAGAGAGGAAGCAAAACTGATATTTTTACTAGATTTGAGCTCTGGAGAATGAAATTTCCGGATACGAATGATATTAGATATCGCTGTAATGATATTGATGAATGTCGCAAGAGCAATGATGTAGAGCAAGAAAGGATAGCGCGCGTGAATTTGGTCATCATGATGACTGACATAGATGAGAAAACATTTAAGGCACTTAACCAATTGGAACAAGCTATTGTTGACTACATTGATTACTACAACAACAAACGAATTAAGGTAAAACTAAAAGGACTTAGTCCTGTGCAATACAGAACTAAATCCTTCACTTAAATTATTTGTTTAACTTTTGTGGTCAGAACAAACAGTGCTTTTTTTGTTGAAATCGCAAAGAATCTAAGCTTTCTTTTTGCAGATAACATTCGCTCTTTTATTTTCGGTATGATTGAGTCGATGCCCCGTTCTCGACCGGTTATTATTGCAACTTATCGAATGCTAGAGCACTATGCCATCACTTTTTGGAAGAATACTTGGAGCAATTCTACGCAGAATGGAATGCGAAAAAGTGATAATTAAAGAGACGAAAAAGCTGAGAATATGATTTCCCAGCTTTTTTGAATGCGATAGAAATAGCAACTAGACTATTTACGAAAGGCCTCAATAATGTAGGTGAAGCCAGTAACTAAAAATGAAAAGGCAATGACATAAACGACAAAGACACCTGTAGCCACTGGATTGAACAGAATCACTAGACCTAGTAAAAATACAAGCAAGGCTACCCACGTGATATTGCTACCAATAATAGGGAAAATCAATCCTAGACGATTGCCTTTAAAGAAAGCAATAATGGCTTCTACAATTAACCAAATTCCTACAATGGTCGGAATGACGACCGGCAGGGTCACAAAGCCATAAGCCACGAGGTAAAGAGCTAAGAGAAGACTAACAAACCCTTGGAAAAGATAAACAGGTGAGCGAAGCTCTTTTGGTGCAGAGAAATAGCCTAAAATAGCTGCTATAGAAGAAACCAGTAAACCAAATGAAATCCACCAGCTGTAAGCAACAAGATTAGCTACTGGGTTTGTAAATAGCAAAAGTCCTAAAAAGACAAAAACAACTCCTGCAAGGAACAACAATAAACGATTAGAAAATTTCATACCAATACCTCCGATATAGTATAGTTTAAATATATAAAATATCATACATCTTCTGATAAGAAATATCAATAAAATAAATAGAGAATTTGGAACTTTCAGTCTGATTTGCAATAAATATCCACCGGCTTATGTAAGGTAGACAGAAAATCTAACTTTTAGGGTGCACTTCATGCCTGGTAGTTCAAAACGCTATTTAGTTAAAACCGAAGAAACGTTGTGTCACTGTGTAAATTCCATTTGACAGTACTTGTACCGGCTTGTTCTTCGCCATTGTAATTCTGCATAATGCATTTTGGCTAATCAGATGGAATACTTCTGGATTGGCTTCTTTTAAATCAGCAAGCAATGCTTTTTTCTTCTCTTGATGCTCTGGTAATCCACCCTTATTGAGTAACGCACAAGAAATCACCGTTGTAATCTCTAAGTGGTTTAATAAGTAGTTCTTCAAAGCGGTTGAAAACTGCCAGTCGCTATGATAACTTGCCATCAATAGTTCATTCACGCGGATTTGTTGGTCGATACGGCTAATCATCACTTTCTCATTGACCGACTGATCTTCACGACCGATAAAGTAACGGTAAAAATCCAAGTTCATATAAAATAATGTCTTGCTACATTGAAGCGGTACGAAGACAAATAAATTATCCACGTAGAAAGTATGCTCTGGCAACTGCAATCCGGATTTACGAAGCAAGTTCATATTGTAAATAAGCGAGTGCATCATCATGTATTTCCCACGACGAAGCGACTTGGCATCATCCCAAGTGAACACTTGATTTTCAGGAAATGCGGAAGTATAGCGCATGATTTTTTTCGTTTTCGCGCCTTCTTTTTCATAGACGAAGTTCGTAATGAATACGTCAACTTCTTCGCCGGTTTCTTCGAAGCGTTGTAATTGTTCTAGGATTTTTAAGTATGCACGCACATCCACCCAGTCATCACTATCGACGACTTTGAAGTACTTGCCTGTTGCGTTCGCCATCCCCGTATTCACGGCTCCACCATGACCTTTATTTTCTTGATGGATGGCACGGATAATCGTTGGATAAGCTGCGGCATATTGATCAGCAATGCGAGCAGTGTTGTCTTTAGACCCATCATTAATAATTAAAATTTCAACCTCTTCGCCACCAGCAAGGAGCGTTTGAAGACAATAATGCATATATTCTTGAGAGTTGTAGCATGGGACTGCAATGGTTATTAATTTCATGGGGGATACCTCTCGTTTCTAGTAAACTTATCTTATTTACTATACCATTTTTTCGGTCATTTTGTCAGTTTGACTCCCTTAATCCTCTTATGAAAAAGCCCTCTCCCATCGGAAGAAGGCTTCGACAATACTATTATTTATGCTTGTTGCTTTTGTTCTTTTCGTGCAATCCATGGAAGGACGAGTCCAAGTCCAAGAAGCGCGAATGGCATAATGATATTTGAAATTAAGACGAACCACCATTCAGATGGATTTTGCGCATAGTCCACTTGTGGTACCATTCCGAGAATACATGCAAATGCGGTGAAGGCAAATCCCCAGAGTCCCATTAAGAAACCAAGTGTCTTATTGCTAATGAATTTGTATTCGGCATCCTTATATCTGTCCCAATGGCGATACAAGAACATAAAGGCGACAAATACCCACAAGAAGCACATTGGTGACACAATAGCATTCAAGTTTGTCATCCATACAACGACTGTATCAATTTCCTTAAGTCCAAGAGCCGGCATGACAATTAGAGCCCCTGTCAAAATCCCTGTAAGCAAGTATCCATTTCTCAACGTACCGTTCTTTGTACGTGCGCGAAGCCAGCGAGGGACATATTCTTCATCGGCACTACCGAGGAAGATTTGAAGTGGTGCATCAATCGATAATGCCAACGTCGCTGTTTGCCCGATAAATTGCGTTAATGCGTAAATCGTAACTAGCACATTCCCAATATTCCAGTGTTTTCCAAGTACGGCAAATGCTTGATAGGCACCATTTCGCATCAAATCTTGTGGAATATTATTGCTATCAAAAATCATCCCCATCGCAAATGACCCAAAGACTGCACAGATTCCAACCATCACAGCCATCGCAATCATCCCTTTTGGAAATTCTTTGGCTGGATTCTTGAGTTTATGCACATAAGGTGACATACACTCTGCTCCTCCGACCGAGAAGACAAGAAGCGCAATCGTTGTGAAGTATGAAAAATCAAACTTTGGAATATACGTTTCAATCTTATCCATATTCGCAGTTGCCAGTTGTAAATCGGGTTTAATAAGAGGAACCCCAACGGCTAATAGAATGAATAAAATCGACATCACAAACATCGCAGTCCCGGCAATCGTTCCTAAGAATTTCAACGCGCGAATTCCCTTTGTTGAAATATAGAGAACGGCTAAGAAAAAGGCTAAACAGACTGTTACCAGTAGTGGAATTGGCAGTTCATCGATAATTCCTGAGTGCCCTTGGAATACCCATCCGAGTGCAATAAGAATCGTCTGTGGTTTTTGCGCTAAATAAGGAATCTGAACCACCCAGAATGTCCATGCGGCAAAATACGCTAGTTTCTTGGTAGACGTATGTTTAATCCAATCACTGACTCCCCCTTCACTATCTTCAAACGTCGAACCGAGTTGTCCAATCATTAATGAATATGGGATAAAGTAAATGACTAAAATAATGAGCCACGATGTAATAACGACAATCCCTTGTTGGGCGAAATTGTTCACAACATTCCCAAGTCCCCACACAAAGTTAAATGCAATGAGGGATATCATCAGCCAACTCAGTTGCTTTTCATTTTTTTCTTCCATTTTTTTACCTCCTAAACCGAATCGCTGATTAATCACTCACTGAATAATGGTTGACCATCAAATTACTTGCACGAAGCAATACCTTATCGAGCAATGCAGCTGTCTTTTCTTCGACGAAATCACTCATTTGTTGATTTTCCACTTCGAAGTCGATTGCTTCCCCTTTTTCAAGTTTGGCATCGACTTGAGCAATCATGGCTTCTCCACGAGACAAAGTATTCTTTTGATAACTTTCAATATCCGCTTGATGTTCCAAATAGTGCGCATCTGCAAGCCCTGCAATTAAGCGACTTGACCAGTAGAAGGAATCCGTTGAAACCTTCGCTGTTGTATTGGCAAAATACGCAGGCGTTGTGTCCACTTGTGTAAAGAATGGTACAGCCGTTGTAAATGGCATTGACCCATACGATACCCATTGAATTCCTGTTGTATCATGAGGACGATTTGGACGAATTTGTAGGATAGCCGTTTGACTCGTACGATTAATCCCTACTGTACGGAAACGACGATTGCTCTTACCATCACCTAAGTTTCCATAAGGATCATATGGTGTAAATTGATAATGCGTACTCATCGATTCTTTCACATCTTCGACTGTAATCTTGCGATACGGAACGCGTGCCCATGGAATTTCAAAGCTCGTTGGAGATTGTTCCACTTCCGGGTTAAACATGCGTTGAATATCCCAAGCACGAGGCGTGTTATACAAGCGGTCTTTGTCGCGTTGGGAACCGAATGCATACCGTGGATTGAACGATTCGCCGTCAAAGTTTAAGTTCAAGTGATGACGAATCATAAAGTCTTTCAAATCAGGGTCGCACATAAAGTTTTCTTTGTCTTCAAAATCAAAGAAGTCGCTTCCGAGTTGATTTGGATTTACGACATATGCATCATCTGGCACACGGCGAGCCATCCAGTGATGTCCACCAATTGATTCTAACCACCAGATTTCATTCACATCGGAAATTGCAATCCCGTTTGATTCATACGTTCCAGCCGTTTCAAGGAGATGTCCAAGACGCTCCACCCCTTCGCGTGCTGTTTTAATATAAGGCAATACCAATGTGAAGATATCTTCTTCCCCAATCCCTGTTTCCACCAGTGGGTCGGCTCCTAATACACGCGGGTTTGTTGAAATGGTTTCAGTCGCACTTAATGCTACATTATAGGCATTAATCCCCGCAGCACCCCAAATTCCTTCGTTATTGATGGCATTTGGCATGGCCGTATAGCGAACAGGATTGTCTGGTAAGTCTGTTTCAAATCCTGAAATCACTGCTTTATAGTGAAGTGGTTGGTCTTCTGGACGTACGACAATGAATTTTTTTGGTGTAAACTCTCCATTACATGAATCTTCTGTACGTGCTACTAGCGTTGAACCATCGTAGCTGGCCTTCTTCCCAATAAGAATAGTTGTACATGAATCATGTTCTTGGTCAAATCTCATAAAAATTACCTCCATTAACTTTATTTCTACACTTAAATTATAGTCCTATTCGCACTATTTCTCAAAGGTCTCGGCGCTATTTTTTCTGAAATTTCTTCCTAAGGATAGGTAAAAAAAAGAACCTAGAATAAACTAGATTCTTTTGCTACTCCTATTATTGTTTTCGTTTTCGATACACTATTTCAGCGATGGTAATCATAACGGCAATGAGCCATAAAATGAGCACTGTTGTGAGCGCGTATTGAATATTATAGTAGAGTGCAGCAATACAAAGAATCACCCCTACAGCCACTACATAACGAAAATTAAAGGGCGCTACACGGTGAATATACCAAAAAACGAAATCTTCACCAGGATTCTTTGTCACTTTATAATCTTCTATTAACGCTCTAAACTTCGCCTTAAACTTCTCAACCATCTGAAACACTCCTTATTTTTTATCCGGAATTACCCAAAATAGATAGTAAGTAATAAACACTGTCAGCGCGCCAAGTCCAATTTTCACCGCTAAAATCGGAGCTAAGTAAATGGAAATGGCCATTAAAATATAGATATAAACAATAATTTTCTTTTTACGGCTTTTCGCAATCGACTTCGTTTCACGGTAATCTGCGACATATAGTTGATACAGTTTTGTCTGTTGAAACCACTCTTCAAAACGAGTAGAACTCTTTGAAAAACATACCACTGTCAGCAGTAGAAACGGTGTCGTCGGTAGTACTGGGAGCACAATTCCAATTAATCCCAGCGCTAGCGAAATCCACGCGATAATAAAATACACTACTCGCATTCTTTTTTCTATTCCTCCTCGGCTAATTGTGCCACTCTTCGTTCAATAAAATACTCTAATACTTTTGTAAGAATAAAGAGTATACTCACAAAATAGAAGAAATAGACAAAATAACTGATGGAGACATTAATGGCTAGAAGGAAGGTCGCCACAAGCACAATCACCCAAAACAGCTTCAAGGCGAAGAGCCATCTTTGCTTCTTCATCCATTGCTTATCGGTTAATGTATGGTCACCCTTATCAAGCGCGATAATCGTATCAATAAACTTGGTAAAACGTTCTTTCAAGCACAGTCTCCTCTCTTTTAGTAAGCATAGTGTAGCACAACCCTATAAACTAGTAAATTTATTTTAATCGATTTTTAATCAATAAAAAACGCCTCTTTTGAAATCTTGCAATTCCAAAAAAAGCGTCGTTATTTATTGAATTATTTTTCATTTCTCAACTTCGTAATGAAGTGCTCGATACGATCTAAGGCTGTCTTCAAATCTTCAATCGAATACGCATAAGAAATACGTAGGAAGCCTTCCCCAGAGTCCCCAAAGGCTGTTCCTGGAACAACGGCTAAACGTTCTTCCTCTACTAAGCGCATTGCGAATTCTTCAGAACTCAAACCGAATTGAGAGATGTTCGGGAAGATGTAGAAAGCTCCAAATGGTTCAAAGCAAGGAATGCCTAAGTCTTTGAAACGTTTTACCAAGTAACGGCGACGTTGATTGTAACTATCGCGCATTTCTGCAATATCTTCCTCCGAATTACGAAGCGCATCCACACCCGCATATTGGCTAAGTGTTGGAGCTGACATAATCGCAAATTGGTGAATTTTATACATTTGTTCCATGATGGTTGCTGGAGCTAAGGCATAACCAAGTCTCCATCCAGTCATCGCGAATGCTTTTGAGAAGCCTCCGATTAAAATTGTACGGTCACGCATGCCATCGATTTCGACAACAGATACGTGAGGTTTTCCTGTGTATGTTAATTCTCCATATAATTCATCAGAAACAACGATAATATCGTGGCGTTTTAACACTTCGCAAACCGCTTCTAAGTCTTCACGTCCCATCACCGCACCAGTTGGGTTATTTGGGAAATTCATTAGAATCGCTTTTGTCTTCGGTGTAATCACCGCTTCAAGGTCTTCTGGTGTGATACGGAATTGATTTTCTTCTTTTAACGGAAGAATCACAGGAGTCCCGTCTGCCATTGTAACTGCTGGAACGTATGACACATAACCTGGGTCACAAATAATCACTTCATCCCCTGGGTTCAAAAGAACACGCATTGAAATATCAACGGCTTCACTTCCTCCAACAGTGATGACACATTCGTGCATTGGGTCGTATTTTACCCCGTGACGGCCTTCAGTAAAGATACATACTTCTTCACGAAGCTCTTTTAACCCTGCATTAGCTGTATAGAATGTACGGCCTTCTTGCAACGCTTTAATCGCTTCTTGACGAATATGCCAAGGCGTATCAAAATCAGGCTCTCCAACCCCTAGGGAAACAATATCCTTGTATTCACTCGCCATATCAAAGAAACGACGAATCCCTGAAGGTTTCAAGTCCTTAATTTTATTATTTAACATATTTTCTAAATTCATGGAGTAACCACCTGACGTTTATCATCTGCTTTACCGACAAACATTGTGCCGTGATTTTTGTATTGTTTTAATACAACATGTGTTTTAGTAGATTGTACTTCTTCAATCACTGAAAGACGTGATGATACGAAGTTCGCGATTTCACGCATTGGTGCTTTTTTCAATTGCACCATGAAATCATATCCGCCTGACATTAAATACACTGCTTCCACTTCTGGGAAATGATAGATTTTTTCCGCAATACGGTCGAACCCTTTTCCTTTTTGAGGATTTACTTTTAATTCGATAATCGCTGATACATTGACGTTATCTGTTTTTTCCCAGTTAACTAAAGTATGGTATCCACAAATAATTTGTTGTTCTTCCATCTCTTTAATACGACGTGTAACTTCATCTACATCGATTTCTAATAGAGAGGCAATTTCTTCTGGTGTTAAACGACTATTCTTCTCAATTAATTTTAAGATTTGCTCGTTCACTTCTTTGAACATAGGCTTTCCTCCTTTAGTTGCATTTGCAACATTTTGTACTTTCCCATTGTACCCTTTTTTCGCTAGAATTCCTAAGAATTTATTGCGACTTTATAAAATTTATAAATATTATCAAAAAAACTCTCTTCTGCGATAGAAGAGAGCTTTATTTCATTACTCTGCTGTTTGTTCAAAGTGAGCAACTAAGTCGTTGATTACTCCACTGGATACGATTGTGTCGATTTGTTTCATCGCATGGTATACGCTATCTGATTTTGAAGAACCGTGTGATTTCACGACTGCTCCTTTAAGTCCAAAGAGCACCGCACCCCCGAATTGTGAGTAGTCCAATGTATTCTTTAATCCGTAGAACGTATTCTTCAATAAAAGCGCTCCAAGTTTTCCTTGAATTCCTTGCCCCTTGATGCCTTCTTTTAGAAGTCCCATCATCGCAAGCGCTGTTCCTTCGATGGTCTTGAGGACTGCGTTTCCTGTAAATCCATCTGTTACGACCACATCCGCAGCACCTGTTAAAATGTCACGAGCTTCCACGTTCCCGATGAAGTTTAAGTTATCGTCTTCTTTCAAGAGTCCGTATACTTCTTTTGCGAGTTCGTTCCCTTTTCCTTCTTCAGCTCCATTATTTAATAAGCCGACTGTTGGGTTCTCATAACCAAGAACGTATTTTGAATAATAGCTACCAAGAATACCGAATTGGTGAACGTTTTTCGGTTTACATTCCGCGTTTGCACCTACGTCCATCATAATAAATTGACGGTTTTCTTTTCCAAGAACAGGCAACACTGGCATCAGTCCTGGACGGTCTATTCCTTTAATACGGCCAACCACTAATAATCCAGCCGTTAGAAGAGCCCCTGTATTTCCGCAAGAGAAGAGCGCATCTGCTTCCCCTTCTTTCACAGCTTTAGCGGCAACGACCATTGAAGCGTCTTTCTTCGAACGAATCGCTTTAACCGGTTCGTCATCAGAGTTGATTTTTTCTGAACAGTGAATCACGCGAATATTTGGAAGGGATTCCTCCAAGCATGCGTTCACTTTTGCTTCGTCTCCGTATAATTGAAACTCGACAGTTGGCATTTCCTTTGCTGCAAGGACGACCCCTTGGACGATTTCTTTTGGAGCATTATCTCCACCCATCGCGTCAATTGCAATTCTTACCATTGTTGTTCCTCCTCTTCTAGCCACGTGGCCGTGAAGTTATCCATTGATTTCTTTCGTTGTTTGTTCGATAAATGCCTTCATGCGTTTTGTCTCGGCTTTTTCTCCTGCTGGATCTTCCGAGGCATAAAGGATTGCATCTTTACGTGCTTGTTCTAGTATATCATAATCTCGTATTAAATCGGCAATCTTAAAGTCTGGAATACCTGACTGTTTTACCCCAAATACATCCCCAGAACCACGGAGCTCCAAGTCTTTTTGACTGAGATAAAATCCGTCCGTTGACTCGCACATAATGCGCATGCGTTCTTTCCCGTTTTCGGTCTTTGGACTCGCCACTAAAATACAGCTTGAAGCATGTTGTCCACGGCCGACACGTCCACGTAACTGGTGCAGCTGCGCTAACCCGAAGCGGTCCGCATCTAAAATCACCATCACTGTGGCATTCGGCACGTCCACCCCAACTTCGATAACGGTTGTGGAGACGAGTGCTTGTAGCTTGTTGGCTTTAAAGTCCGCCATCACCGCTTCTTTTTCTTCAGCCGGCATTTTCCCGTGCAGGAGTCCCACTTTCACGCGGTCTGAGAAATGCGCTGAAATCATGCGGTAAATCTCTTCGGCATTTTGCACATCGAGATGTTCCGACTCTTCAATTAGTGGCGAAATCATATATGCTTGTCGCCCTTCTTGAATTTGTCTTTCTACGAAGTTGAAAATCTGTTCCATTTCCTGCTCGCGAACCCAAGACGTCTTGATTGGCTGACGACCACGAGGAATTTCACTTAGGATAGAAGTATCCATTTCCCCAAAAGCCGTAATCGCAAGTGTACGAGGAATTGGCGTCGCCGTCATTTGAAGCACGTTCACGCCTGCTCCTTTTCCAGCGAGCGCCTGTCGTTGTTGCACCCCGAAGCGATGTTGCTCGTCGATGACGACAAAGGCCAAGTCTTTAAAGTTCACATCTTGTTGGAACAAGGCATGTGTCCCGATAATTAGGTTTGCCTCTCCACTTTCAATTTGCGCGAGTAACTCTTTTCGCTTCTTCTGCGAACGATTCATACTTCCCGTTAACAACACTGCTTTCAACGGTGTTCCCTGAATCAATTTTTCAATCGTCAGCATATGTTGTTCCGCCAAGATTTCTGTAGGAACCATTAATGCTGCTTGCTTGCCTGTTAGAGCCGTTGCGACCATGGCAATCGTCGCCACAATCGTCTTCCCGCTCCCTACATCCCCTTGCAAGAGACGATTCATCTCATAAGGCGCACGCAGGTCAAAGCAAATCTCATTCACGACTTTCTTTTGCCCATCCGTCAGTTCAAACGGTAACGTCTGAATAAACGACTTCAACTGAGCATTATCATACAGCACCGCTTGCCCCTTTGTTTGCTGGTGGCGCTTCTGACGCATCCATTGCAAGCGCAGTTGATATAAGAAGAGCTCCTGGTAGACGAGCTGATACTGCGCACTCTGTCTTTCCAGTTCATCTTTTGGAAAATGCATTGCCCGTACAGCATCTCTATGCCCCATCAAGTGGTGCGACGCCGTCAATTCTTCTGGCAATACTTCTGGAATTTTATCTTCAAAACGATCCATCGCCGTACGAACGAGTTTCAGGATCGTCGCTTGCTTCAACGATTTATTGGTGCGATAAACCGCCTCGACTTGGTCGCCTTCTTCGTCCTCCACGTTTCGGTTCGATAAGATTTTCATCCCCATCAAGGTAGAGCGCTTTGCATCCCATTTTCCGTAGATAGCAATCTCTTCGCCCTGAACCACTTTATCTTTTAAATACGGCTGATTAAAGAACGCAACTTGGATGACTTGGCGGTCAATCGACATGCGAAACGCCAAACGGTTCTTCTTGAAGCCGTAATAGCTCACAACCGGTTGTGTCGCCACAAGCCCTTTAAGCGTGACCTTCTCTTGGTCCATGATACTTTGCACATCACGAATCTGTATATCTTCATAACGAAACGGAAAATGCGTTAACAAGTCATAGACTGTCTCGATGCCAAGCTCGGCTAATGGCTCTAATCGTTTTGGTCCAACGCCCGGCAAGACTTGCACACTTTGAAAGACTTCATTCATCCAATCACATCCTTTCTACTTTAATAAGTGTAATTCAATTTCTCGTAAATCGTCAAGAGGAAGGAAAATGAGGGATAAGCGTATTTATCTGCTAAATATTCCTTTCATCCTTTCGGATTCTATATTCGCGTGAATAGCTGTACCGGAAGGAGCCTACTGTCTCCTTTCCTCTCGAGCCTCAAACTGATACTAGGAAATTCTTTCCAAGTATCAGTAATTCGCACCGAGTACGCTCGCTATTCATGCGAATATAGAATCCGAAAGGCTTCCCAGGAATATTTCTAGGCACTTCCCTCCCTCATTTTCCTTTCTCTCTCCTTGAACCCTACAGTGCAGGGAGTTTTGATGTGCATTCCACTAAGTTCAGCTCTATCCCTCGTTGAACCTTTCCGCACTATAAATACTGAGGAGCACCCACAAAGTCTGCTTTTTCCCATTTGGAGGCGAGTGAAGACTCAAAAGAACGCGAAAACAAGAAAGCACTCTCTGTCAAAGTGAAATCCCCTGATGTGAGCATGAAAACCAACCAGTAACACTTACTTATTAATAATCTAGTAATCGAAAGACGGAGAAACTTACGGATTCTATAATAACAGTAATGGGGAATGGTATTAAATGCGAAAAAGCTGGAGTTAGGAATTTATTCCTTACTCCAGCTTTGAGGCTTTAAAGGTGAGAGACTTCGGCTCGAACCGGTACCCCATTACAGTTATTATAGAGGAATCCGTAAGGATTCGAAGTCTTTCGATTATTTTAAATTTATTATTCAACAGATAATAAGTAAGTGTATACTGGTTGGTTTCCTTCATGGACTTCAACCTCTACATCAGGGTATTTCGCTTCTACAGCTTCAGTGATTTCTTCCACTTCGCTTGCTTCTGCGTCTTCGCCATAGATGATTGTTAGGATTTCCGAATCGTCGTTGATCATTTTATCGATTGTCGCAAGAGTTGCTTCCTTACGGTCCGCAATACTTACTAAAATCTTGCCATCAACAATCCCCATGAAGTCGTTTGTTTTGATTTCAACGCCATCAATGTTTGTATCGCGAACAGCGTTTGTAATTTGACCACTTGATACAAGCGCCATTTGTTCGCTCATTGCAGCTTGGTTCTCTTCTAAGCTTGCTTCTGGATTGAAGGCTAATAATGAAGCTAATCCTTCTGAAATTGTACGAGTTGCAACAACGGCAACTGCAGCATCTTCTGATACTTCAGCCGCTTGGTTTGCAGCCATTTGAATGTTTTTGTTGTTTGGTAATACGATAACTTTTTCAGCATGCGCTTCTTTTACCGCTTGAAGAATATCTTCTGTACTTGGGTTCATTGTTTGACCACCGTTGATGATTGTCGTTACACCCATGCTCTTGAATAATTCTTGAATTCCTTCACCTGCAGCAACTGCTACGATTCCGTATTCCGCTTTTTGTTTTTGCGCTGCTTCTTTAACTTTTGCAGTGTAGTCTGTTTTTAACACTTCTTCGTGTTGCAAGCGCATGTTGTCCACTTTCACTTTCATCAATGAACCGAAACGTTGGCCATAGTTCATGACTTCACCTGGATGTTCTGTATGCACGTGTACTTTGATGATTTCATCGTCAGCTACAACAAGTAAAGAATCTCCAAGTTCGTTTAAATAGTTACGGAAAGTATCGTAGTCGAATGTATCTACGACTGTTTCGCCTTCACCGATTTTCACCATGATTTCAGTACAGTAACCGAATTTGATGTCACCTGTTGATACGTGTTCGTAGTCAACGCCTGCTTCGTGGTGAGCCACTGAAGTTAAATCGATTTTATTGCTTTGTAATGATTGAACAGGAACTGCTTCTCCTGTTAATGCTTCGAAGAATCCGTTGTAAATGAATACTAGACCTTGACCACCTGAATCCACTACGCCAACTTCTTTTAATACTGGTAATAAATCTGGAGTTTTCGCTAATGCTTTTTCAGCACCACGTAAAACAGATCCCATTACTTCGATGATGTCGTTTGAAGTTTCTAACTTACGTACACCACGTTTAGCTGATTCACGAGCAACAGTAAGGATTGTACCTTCTACAGGTTTCATAACCGCTTTATAAGCAGTTTCCACACCGTTCGTAAATGCTTGCGCTAATTCTTCACCAGTGATTTCTTCTTTACCGACAACGGCTTTAGAGAAACCACGGAATAATTGAGATAAGATAACCCCTGAGTTCCCACGAGCACCCATTAATAATCCTTTTGCTAAATCTTGTGCTAAATCGCCTACAGTTGTTGCTGTAGAGTTTGCAACACGTTCCGCCCCAGATTTGAATGAGAGCATCATGTTTGTCCCTGTGTCTCCATCTGGTACTGGGAATACGTTTAATGAGTTTACGAATTCTGCATTTTCAGATAAACGCATTTCACCGATTTCCACCATTGCGCGGAAATCTTGAGCCGTAATAGTTTTCATAGTTGCCATATTATTCTTACTTCCTCCTGACTAGAATCAACAAGCATTACGCTTCGATGATTTTAACTCCTTGAACATAGACATTCACTGTTTTTGCAGCAAATCCTAACATTGTTTCTAAGTTATATTTCACTTGTTCTTGTACGTTTCTACAAATCGCAGAAATCTTTGTACCATAACCTACAATAATGTAGACATCAACTGCAACACCATCGTCTTCTTGACGAATCACAACTCCACGAGTGAAGTTTTCTTTCTTCAAGATTTCATTAAAGTTGTCGCGGATTTGATTGCGGCTTGCCATACCAACAACACCATAGTTATCTGTAGCGGCACCGCCAACAACTGTTGCAATTACTTCATTGCTAAGTTCAATTTGTCCATTTTCTGTTTGAATTTTTACTGTCATACAAATACCTCCCTTAAATGTATAAAGGTGTCTGTCTAATTTTTAGACAGATTGACACATTATTTCTATACTATAATATCATATTCCAAGCGGTTTACCTAGCCTTTTACCAATTTTTAACCCTCTTAGAAACTCATTAACCAGTACGCTTGCATTCTAAGGTCAACTATGCTAAATTATTTAAGTATATGATTTAGTTCAAAATTATATCAGCTGATAATGAATTAAATAAAGGAGGAGAATAACAATGGCTAAAGTATGTTATTTCACTGGACGTCGTGCTGAAACAGGTAACACTCGTTCTCACGCTATGAACGCTAACCGTCGTACTTGGAAACCAAACTTACAAAAAGTTCGCGTTTTAATCGATGGCAAGCCTAAAAAAGTATGGGTTTCAACTCGTGCATTAAAATCAGGTAAAGTAGAACGTGTTTAATACAGAGCACTATTAAAAAGAGCTTAGGCGATATCCCTAAGCTCTTTTTGTTTATCTAAAAATAAATAAGCCGAAGGCTTAAAACAATAGCTAATGAATACTACTCGCATTCCAAGCTGCTTGACGTTTGGGATAGCGGACATCATTGTAATGGTACCGGCAGGAGCCTATGGTCTCCTTGCCTACCAAGCTTCAAACCAAGGCTAAGCGACCAGTCGCTAACCCTTGGTAATTCACATTGGTTACTTCTCCATTACAATGACCGCTATCCTCCTCAAGCAGCTTTTCATGCTTTATGATTGAACCGCAATTGTTTTAAGCCTTACTTTATAAAAAGAGCTTGGGAATCGCCTAAGTTTTTTATCTGCTTTAAACAGGTGCTCCTTTACCTGAGATTAATGCCAGGAAACCAAGGGACCATGGGTATGTGGTAATATTATTCTTAATACTAATAAACGAAAGGCAATAAAAATCATTTTGAAATGATACTGTGGATTGGAAAGATTATCACCACTTCCAAAAGAAACGACATCCATAACTTCACTTAAAATTACAATTGACAATTCTGTAAAATTGAGCATCTAATTAACAAATCGCTACTTTCAATAATGTGTATGCTGATCTAAAATTAAAATTACTTTCCCTTACTAATTCTATTACTAGCCAATATAGTATAAATTAAATAACCAATAAAAATGATAATAAAAGTAACATTAATTTTTAAAACAAAATAGAGATTTAACAAATTTGCGAATGCATGAAATAATATACAGTACCACACAGATTTCGTTTGACGGTACAGAAGCCCTAAAACAAAACTTAAAAACAATGTATATATAAAGAATAAAATAAAAGGAAATCCTTGATGACTTTCTCCAACTATAAACCATAAAGGTAGATGCCAAATTCCCCAGATTGAACCTACAATCAAATTAGATTGCCAATAAGTATATTTCTTATCAAGTAACGGTTGTAATATTCCTCTCCATCCTAATTCTTCATGCCCACCACCAAAAAAAATCATTTGTATAAAGAATAGTGGCATCAAATAAATTGATACTCCATTTAATTCTAAGGAAGATACAGAAAATAGTATCAAAATTGCTAACATATGAATAATGAAATAAATACTACTATTATCTCTCTTATTAAATAAAAAATGTTTAAATTTTACATTTTTACTTTTCAAATATAATCCACTTGCAATAGCTGGTCCAAGTGCACCCACTATATGTAATATTCTCCCTATAAACGTTTCTAACCCCAAAATATCAGATTGTGTTAATACGGAAAGAAGTCCCCAAGCTATATAAGTAATTCCAAATGTATAACAAAGATAATTTTTTAAATTCTTTTTATCAATTTCTGTCATTTTATCATCCTTATCTTGATTAATTTATATCTAATATTTTTTCTGCTTCTTAGTTGCTCTCGCTTTAAAACTAACCATATTCTATCACAAAAATGCAAAAAGCCTTACAATCAAGGTTTTTCATTATACATTTGTTACAAGATTTTTATGCTTTTACCAACAAAACTACACATTCAGCGTGGCGCGACTCAGAGATTAGATAAAAGTGCTTTTTTGAGTTAAATTTCAAAAAAATTGAGTTTGTGAAAAGGCTATAAGATAGAGGTTTGAAGCAATCTCAAGGAAATGAAATCTATTTTCATCATTTGTAAGTTCGTAAGATTGTTGAATTTTCATCCGCTAATAATGGCTTAAAGTTAAGAAATATAGAGTACACCAGAATGAAAACAACAGCGGACGTAAAATTTCCAAAATTCACTTATAAGTGAATTTCGGGATTTCAACTGTCTTTGTGAAAAAGAAAAAACATCGCACAAATTGTGCGATGTTTTGTTTTATCTCCAATGATCTCGAGTTTGGGCGACTAGGATGAGTCCTTTTGTAAAGGAGATGGTCATCTTGTCACTTGTAAATTCATTGCTGACAAGGGCCACTGGGTATGCGTAGCTTTTTGAATCGAGTGTGTATTTCACGTCAACGAGGGTTACATTTTCCACAGGAGTCATACTAATAAAAGATAAGTACTTCGTAAAGTCCAACTTTTCAATCGTGTATGTGCCTGGCTGGATGAAATTCACGACATTCGTTGCATCCTCGAACACCACGTATGGAATAAGCGGTGCTAAGTCTGGTCGCATCATCGTCCACAAGGTGCTAATTGCGTGGTCCACTCGGCCACCAAAGGAACCGAGGACATGAATCGGTACCCCTTCGTAATGCTCCTTCACCCATAACAAAGCTGCCTCAAAATCAGTATCGTCTTTTTCAGAAGGGAGCTGGACAATAGTACCCGCTGCTTCATGAATCAAGTCGCGCTGTTCTTTTGTGACAGAATCAAAGTCCCCAATCGCTACTCCCATGGGAAGGTGCTGATCTAATAACCGAAGAGCGCCACCGTCGACGCCGACAAAACGGAAGTCTTCATAGGCCTTACCGTATCTGTTTTCTAAGAGCACCTTGATGTCCTCTTTAGTGTTTGGTCCTCCCAAGACAATCACAACTTCCATCTTCGTCCCTCTTATGCTTCTTTGATTGAATCAATCGCAGCTTTGATATCTTCTGCGTAGTATACATATGAACCGGCAACGGCAACGTCTACCCCTGCAGCAGCGCAAAGTTTTGCTGTTTCACCGTTCACTCCGCCATCCACTTCGATTAAGTAGTGGTAGCCTTTTTCTTCGCGCAATGCGACTAATTCGCGTACTTTATCCAATGTTTCTGGAATGAATGATTGACCGCCAAATCCTGGGTTCACTGTCATCACCAATACTAAGTCTACTTCGCTTAAGACTGCTGAAATGGCACTGACTGGTGTTCCTGGGTTAATCACGACACCAGCTTTTACGCCTTCTGCTTTAATCGCTTGAAGCGCACGGTGGATATGTGGCGTTGCTTCCACGTGAACAGAGATGTAGTCTGCTCCTGCTTTTGCGAATTGTGGAATGAAACGTTCTGGGTTTTGGACCATTAAATGGCAGTCTAATACTAAATCAGTCACAGGACGTAATCCTTCAACGATGTTTGGTCCTAATGTTAAGTTTGGAACGAATTGTCCGTCCATGGCATCGATATGGATCCAGTCTGCTCCTAATTTTTCGACTTTCTTAACGTCTTCTCCTAATGTTGCAAAATTTGCACTTAAAATTGATGGTGCTACTTTCATGTTCTGTCTCCTCTATCTACTTTTTTCGTTTATATACTGGTTTTCTTTGGTCCAGTTCTTCATAGAAATTCAAATAGTGGTCGTATCGCTCTTGCCAAATGTCTCCTGACTCCACTCCTGCAATCACGGCGCAGTTTGGTTCATGTTGGTGCGAACACTCTCTGAATTTACATTCATGCTCTACTTGGACAAACTCTGGGAATAAATGCGGTAAGTCCTCTTTTTCAATATCCATAAAATCAACCGTACTGAATCCCGGTGTATCCGCAATCCACACGCCTTCGATTTCATGAAGCGATACATGACGGGTCGTATGACGTCCACGCCCTAACGCATTCGAAATCTCTCCCGTTTCTTGGTTTAATTCAGGAATCATCTCGTTCAGCAAGGTGGATTTACCAACCCCGGACTGCCCTAAGAAGATGACCTTCTCACCACGCAAGCTCTCTAAGAGCGGCGCCTTGTCCTTCATGACTTCCTGTCCAAAATAAACCGGATAGCCGATTTTTTCATAACGCGCCTTAATGTCCACGAGACGTGCCATTCCTGCTTCATCGAGCAAGTCGGTTTTTGTAATCATAATGACCGGATGTACATCCAAGCCTTCCAAGTAGACAAGGAAACGGTCGACAAGATGCGTCGAAAATTCTGGTTCGACAGCCGACATCACGATAATCCCGACATCCACATTGGCGACAGGCGGTCTCACGATGGCATTTTTTCGCGGCAAGATTTTCGTTAGCGTCCCTTCTTGCAAGTTACTACTCTCGAACTCCACCACATCCCCAACAAGTGGCGATTGGCCTCGTTTGCGGAAAACTCCGCGCGCACGAGTTTGATAGATCACTCCATCCGATTCGATATAGTAGAACCCGCTCAACGCTTTAATAATAATTCCTTGAGTCATAAGTACTCCTTCAAAGTAAAGATATCTTTATTATATAGTGTACGCCAACACATGACAAATGACTTGAAGAAAAAAAGCATTACTGAAAGGCACTGACCCCCGTAAATGAGAATTAAATAAAAACACCCCAAAAGTTAGATTTTCTGTCTAACTTTTTGGGGTCAGTACAACCATTTTAGAACCTATTCTTTGATTTTCAATAAGCGTAAACTGTTTAATGTTACAAGTAAAGTTGCTCCCATATCAGCAAATATCGCTATCCAAAGTGTTAACCAACCGGGCATGACCAAAAGTAATGCCACTAATTTAATCGCCAAAGAGAAGGTAATGTTTTGCTTGATGATTGCTAAAGCCTTACGACTTAATTTTATTGTATATGGCAATTTACTCAAATCATCAGACATTAAGGCGATGTCAGCCGTTTCTAAAGCTGTATCAGTTCCAGCACCACCCATTGCTACACCAACGGTAGATGCCGCAAGGGCTGGAGCATCATTCACGCCATCTCCGACCATCCCCACACTTTGATGTTTTTCTCGGAGTTCTTTAATAAAATTAAGCTTATCTTCTGGAAGTAAGTCAGCTTTAATATCCGAAACACCAACTTGTTTTCCGATGGCTGTTGCCGTTCTTTGGTTATCGCCTGTTAGCATCACTGTTTCGATTCCCATATTGTTCAACTTGCCGATAACTTCTTTAGACGATTCCCTCATTTCATCGGCTACGGCAATAAACGAAAGAATTTCTTTTTCTGTTCCTAACACCATCACCGTTTTACCTTGAGTTTGCATATCGGCAATTTTTTCTTTTTTATCGCTTGAAATGCTTCCGTGTAATTCCTCAAAAAGATTTTGACTTCCCACATAATACACTTCATTATTAATTTTGGCTTTAACGCCTTTACCTGTAATGGATTGAAAATCCTCTACTGTTACTTCATTGAATTTTAATCCATTTTCTTCTGCTTTTCGCATAATCGCTGAAGCAAGAGGGTGCTGCGATCCTTTTTCAATGGCTGATGTTATGGTTATTAATTCATTTTCATTTCTACCATATGTCACAATGTCTGTTACAGCTGGAATCCCTTTGGTTAATGTTCCTGTTTTATCAAAGGCTATCGCTTTTAAGTGTCCTGCTGCTTCTAAATGGATACCACCTTTAATTAATACACCATTTTTCGCTGCATTTCCTATTGCTGTAACCACAGCAACTGGAGTTGAGACTACTAAGGCACAAGGACAACCAACCACTAATACAGCTAATCCTTGATAAATCCATTGGCTCCAGTCTCCGCCAAATAATGGTGGAACTACTGCAATTAAAAGAGCTAGTATGACAATAGCTGGTGTATAGTATTTTGCAAATTTCTCGACAAACGCTTGAGAGGGGGCCCGTTCTGCTTGGGCTTCTTCTACCAAGTGAATGATTTTTGAAAGAGTGGTATCTTCAACTCGTTTTGTTACTTTAACCTCAAGTAACCCTTCTTCATTCAAGGTTCCTGCAAATACTTCATCATTTGTGATTTTAGTTACTGGAACACTTTCACCTGTAATCGCAGCCTGATTTAATGTCGATGTACCTTTAACCACTATTCCATCCATTGCTAACTTTTGACCGGGCTTAACTATCATGATGTCTCCAACTTGAATCTCATCAACATGAATCATCATTTCTTCATTGCCTCGTCGAATTAACGCTTCTTTTGGGGCAATATCCATTAAAGATTCAATAGATTGACGTGCTTTATCCATTGAATAACGCTCTAATGCTTCACTAATCGCAAATAGGATAACAACGGTTGCCCCTTCACCCCATTCACCAATAATTGCAGCTCCTATAATGGCAATAGTCATAAGCGTATTCATATCGAAATTTAATCTGCTTAAATTTTTGAGACCTTTAATAAATAACGAATATCCACCGATTAAAATGGACGCTGCATAACCAATTGTCGGTAGAACATGCTCTTCACCATACTGCTCTCCTAAGAACCAGCTAACTACAAGTAAAAGAGCTGATATATATACCTTAATGTTTTCTTTCTGCTTCCAAAAAGGTTCTCCTTCTACCCTTTGTTCTTTTTCATCTCGAATTTTTAAATTTTCAAATGCTCCTGCTTTTTCTAATTCTTCAATGGTTGTCGTCCCTTTAACATAAACTTTAGATGCTCCGAAATTTACTTTCGCATCCTGAACACCGGGAAGTTCTTTAACATTATTTTCAAAAATGGCTGCACAGTTAGTACAAGTAAATCCTTGAACACGATAGGCTTTCATTTCTTCTTCGAACTGTTTTGCTTTCCCACTAGACATTGATCTTCACCTCTTTCTTAAGTGCCAATGCACTCATCATAATTTGTCTGATATGCTCATCATCTAATGAATAAAATGCAAGTTTTCCCTCTTTTCGAAACTTAACAATCCCTTGCTTATGGAGCGTTCGTAGGTGATGAGAGGCATTTGCAACCGTAACACCTATAATATTTGCAATATCACACACACACAGTTCGTCATCTTGACACAATGCATAGGTAATTTTTGCTCTATTTTTATCTGCAATAGCTTTTAACATTTGGGCAACACTAGAAATATCTACTGTCTGTAAATTACCTTGTATTCGATTGACCTTTTCTTCGTCATAACAATAAATTTCACAAGTATCTTTGTTAATCATATTCTCACCTCAATATCATTCAAATATTCGCTTGAACATAGTATGACCCTTTTCATTAATTAAGTCAAGTGTTTTTTGGCACTGCCCCCCGTAAATGAGAACTAAATAAAAACACCTCCAAGTTGGATTTGGCACAATATAATCAAATCCACATGGAGGTGTCTTTTTATTAAATTCTCACTTTTTGGGGTCAGTCCCGGAAAGCCAGCAATGCTTATTTTTTCTTCAATATTTATTTATGTTCCCATAGGCGGATGATATGGCCGTCGACTTCACGTTCGCCACGATAGTTGTAGTCACGCTCAAACGCTGTGCTGTTTTCTGGAAGGAAAGTCGGTTGATCACCGTACGTAAAGTTGTACACTTCTTTTCCGTTTTCAACAGAATGGCTCATGCTTGCATCTACCTTATAAGGATCCAAAGAGGTATTGCCTTGAACGTTTGAATTAATGATTTTGATTTTTCCATCTAATTTCACACCGTCGTGCGTAATCGCCTCATCCGTATATACCGGATTCACGAATACATTATCTTGAACAGTAATACCTGTAATAGGACCAAATGTTTCTTCAAAGTCGATGTTGCTACGAGGTTTTGAATGAGGAAAATAGAAATCATTCGTCGTTCCTGAATTTACAATCATGTTATCCTTGATTAAAATCTCGTTGTTATCGTCAAAACCGAGTCCTTCGCCTTTGTTCGCAAAGACTGTTGACACACGAATTCCAGCGCCACCACGGCTATCTTTAATCAAGTTATTCGTCACTTTATGATTTTTCCCGCCGAAGATACCAACACCACCGGCTCTCCAGCCAAGTTCAATCGTGTTGTGTTCGAATGAATTGTTTGACGCATATTCCTTAGTGTTGATGCTACTTGAGAATGTCGCTAGCGAATCATCCCCATTGTTACGGATATTCGAGTTGCGCACAACAGAATTACGTGTTCCTTGCGTGAAGTTCACCCCGTCTGCTAAGTTATTGCGGATACGGCTATTTTCAATCACGAGATGATCCGTGTATCTCATTTTCGAATCATAGTCGCCAATCCAAGCTCCACATTCGAAGTGTTCAATCCACATATGGTCGATTCTTGAATCTTTACCGAAGCTTCCCGCAAAGGCTTTGTATTGTGCTTTTTCTTTTAAATGGTCATAACGTGACGTTAAGGCTGATGTCATCGCAAAGTTGCTAAACGTCAATCGGTTAGAATTGTGACCAATCTCGAATCCGCCTCCACCTTTTTCATTCGTTGTGAAATTCAATTTTGAATACCACATTCCTGCTCCTGTAACCGTTAAGCCATCCGCAGTAAAATCAATTTTTTTGTTAATTTTGAACTCTCCGACTGGAATATAGAGAGTTTTCTTTTGTTCAATCGCTGCTTTTAGCGCTTTTTCAAACGCAACTGTACTATCTTGTCCATCTTCTGCACCATACGCTGAATCTGTGATTGAAATACTATTTTCTGGTTGAGGAATAGGTGCAGGGACATTTTCTAATTCCACAAAATCAAGCGCCAATTCAACGCCATTATTTTCAATCGTCACTGTGTCTCCAGGATTCACGTGGACCCCGAAGAATCCATGCACTTCGTCAAAACTAAAGCGCTCATGACTATGATCGGTCGCCTTTGTATCGTAGACATTACTTCCATCCACATATTGGTAGGCAGAGCTCGAATCCAAGTGGAAAGTGCGCTTAGGTTCTCCATTCACATAAACCGTGACATCGCCTTCCTTTCCATCTGGAATGGAATAGCGCATCGTTAATCCATCAGCGCCTTCCTTGGCCGTGAATGTCACACTTCCTTTATTATCCACCTTAACATATGAGTTATCAGAAGCTTCATACGCCAATGTATCAAATGTACGGTTATTGACGATTTCCGCATCCTTCAACTGACCGTCCACCGCTTCATAGCGAAGATAGTTTTGATTCGCTCCATATTGATTTTCGTAGTAAATCTCATCCGCGTTTACCACATTTGTCGGTGCGAGCGTCGCAGCACTAAGCCCAACGAGCGCAGCCGCCAGTAAGAATTTCTTTTTTCCGTTTGAAACCATAATGATTTTCATCTCCATTCGATTCATTCTTCACTCTTCTATTTTAAGAATGGACTTTGAAGCTCGAATTGCTTTTTATGGAAAATTCCAAACCCCTTTTTAGAAATCCTTCCCCGCCTTTAAAAAATTTTCAAATGTATAAACCCGTTTCTTTCTACGAAAATTCTAATTCCACACAATCTAGAAGGAAATCTATATAGTTTCGAATTTTCCGATTGTTATTCCTAAAAACGCATTCTTTCGTATAAATAAAAAAAGAGTACAACTCACCACTATCGATGTTTTATACTCTCTTGTTTTCGAACTCATATTCACTACTTTTGATTTCTAATCAATTCACTGAATTTTTCAGAAGTTCCTCCGCCCTCGTGAACTAATTTACCACTATTTAAGTCTTTATTGATTAAAAAATGAACGTATAACTGTTTATCATTATTAATATAAACTTTAAAGATAATCCCACCCATTGGACTATGGTTAATGGAATCCATATCAATCTGATAGGATTGAATCACATCTCCACTCTCTAAAGCACTTGCATGTCTCAGCTTTAAATTATTTTCAATTATATTTTGTACTTCTTCACTTTTGACCGTGTGGATCATTTCATAATACTGAACTTGTTGCATGATTTTTATTCCACCTATAACCAAACCTATAAGAATTAATACAGCAACTATTCCCTTTATTATTTTTCTTGTTATGTTCATCAGACTCCCACTTTCTAACTCAGCGTTTTTTATAGTATATCATGACTTGTGTCACGTACTCTACCTCCAAAAATTTACCCCACATCCCAAAGTACTTGTCACGTACTCACTGAGAAGGTTTTACGCAATAATCTACTCCTTTGAAGAGAAACGGATAAACCTTGGATTTTACAGTAGTGATAGTAGGGAATAAGAATCGAAATGAAATAGAGCCCCACAGCGGATGTTCCGCCATGGGGCTCTTTGAATTCGATAGGTGAGAGACTTCGGCTCGAACCGGTCTCCTACATTCACTACTATAAACAAATCCAAGGATTTAGAAGTTTCTCTTCAAACCTTCAGTTCTTGTATTATTATTTGCGTAAACGTTCGATGTCTCGCGCGATTTCAACCTCTTCGTTAGTTGGGATGTTTAATACAGTAACTTTCGCACCTTCAGAAGAAATGATTGCTTCTGAACGAGTATCGTTACGCTCAGGATCGATATCGCAACCGAACCAAGTTAAACCGTCGATGATACGAGCACGAATTGTCTTAGAGTTTTCACCGATACCAGCAGTGAAGACGATAGCGTCCACACCGTTCATAACAGCAACATATTGTCCAATGTATTTTTGAACGCGGTCAACGAAAATTTCTACTGCAACTTTAGCATCTTCGTTTGTTGCACTTGCAGCTTCAACGTCACGCATGTCGCTTGATACACCTGAAAGGCCTAATAGACCTGATTTTTTGTTTAAGATGTCAACCATTTCGTTAACGTCTGTAATGTTTAATTTGTTCATTAAGAATGCTACTAATGAAGCATCGATATCACCTGAACGAGTACCCATTGTAACCCCTGCTAATGGAGTGAATCCCATAGAAGTATCTACAGATTTACCGCCATCAACCGCAGTGATTGAAGCACCGTTACCTAAGTGGCAAGTGATGATTTTTAATTCTTCAACTGGTTTACCTAATAATTCAGCAGCACGGCGTGAAACGTAGCGGTGGCTTGTTCCGTGAGCTCCGTATTTACGAGCTTTGAATTTTGTATAGTATTCCATTGGAATGCTGTATAAGTAAGCTTTTTTAGGCATTGTTGTATGGAATGAAGTATCGAATACAGCAACACTTGTAATGTCTGGTAAGATGTGTTTGAATGCGCGCATTCCTACCGCTTCAGCTTTGTTGTGTAATGGTGCAAATTCTGCTAAGTCTTCAACTTGTTGGATAACAGTGTCATCAACTAAAGCTGAATCTTTGAATAATTCTCCACCAGCAACGACACGGTGACCAACACCAGTGATTTCGTCGAATGAAGAAATAATGTTTAGAGCTACTAATTGTTCTAATAATTTTTCTACCGCAACTTCGTGGTTTGGAATATCTTCTACCACTTCAAATTTTTGGTCGTCTCCATAGCTGATTGAGAAGATTGAATCACCTAATCCAATACGTTCTACTAAACCTTTAGCCACTACTTCTTCTTGTGGCATATTAAATAATTGGAACTTCAAGCTTGAACTTCCTGCATTAATCGCGATTGATTTTGACATGCACATTCTCCTTTAATTTCAAATTAAGCCCATTAGTGGGTCTAACAGATTTATTATAACATTTCTTGTACCCATTTTTCGAATGTTAGAGTGAATTTTCTGAATTTTTCTCTGTTCTTAAATTCTGGGATATCTCCAAGGAGCACTTGACTCACTTGTTTTGCGCCTTTTCCACGTTTTTGAACAATTAAAAGCGACTTACTAAATTGCACATCTTTGAAGAGATTTCGTGGAAATGCCAACATGGCTTGCACGTATGTTTCTTTTTGTAAATAAGAAAGCAACTTCTCTCCTTCAGATGTATCAAAAAGGTTCGTTGGAACGATAAAGAATCCAACTCCTGCCTCTTTCAAGTAATGCACTTGTTGCTCGATGAGTAAGTGATGCGCGAATGAATGCCCTTCGTCGTTTTTCGTTTCAAAACGAGCGGCATTTGCATCTACTGGATAGTAACCAACTGGTAAATCACTGACCACGAAGTCTTGCGGATCCACGAGTGAATCTTGCAAGCCATCTTGTAAGGAAGTCTTCACATCCAATTGCTCTAAGGCGAATGCTTGTAGGGCTAAATGCACAAGCACTTCATCATTATCGATGGCTGTTGCACTCGCAGTTTTACCAGCAGATTGTAAGAATAATAGAATCGTGCTGAGCAAGTTCCCACTTCCTGCAGCAAAGTCTGCAATTTGCAATGATTCGTCTTTCTTTGTCATTTGGTCGATCATATACGCCACGAGTAAACCGATAGCATCCGGCGTCATTTGATGGTTCATTTGTAAGCCATCTTCTTTAGCGGCTTTTAAGAACGTGAATTGAATCATACGGCGAATCTCTTCACTCGAATAGCTTGTTAAATCTAATTGTTGATACGCTTTGTTTAATTTTTCAGCGACTTCGTTACTTGGCAATCCTTCGACTTGTTGCGCAGTGTTATTGTTTACAATATTTTGTAACGTCTCACCAAGCGCCTCTACATTCGAATAACCGATTTCTTGTTGAAGCACCTCTACAGCTTTTGCCAATTCTTCGAACGCTTTAATTTCTTTACCTGCTTCGATAAGAATCCCTCCTTCTATTTTTAAGAGTCTTTGAGCTTTGAATCATATGAAATAGCTTCATTCACATTTTTTGCTAACAAAACTACGCAGAACTTTCAGATTCTATAATAGCAATACTAGCGATTGTACTCAATGTGAATTACTGACTCTGGAAATTCATTTCCTAGAGTCAGTTTGAAGCTTGAGAGGAAGGAAGACGTAAAGCTTCCTCCGGTACAGCTAGTATAGCTATTATACAGTAATCTGAAACGTTTGAAGTAGTTTTGTTAAAATCTCATTTTTCTTAAAAAAAAGGATGTGACTGAATGTCACATCCTACTCAATATTATTCAGCAGCGATTACTGGATATACAGATACTTGTTTTTTGTCACGGCCTTTACGTTCGAAACGTACAATTCCGTCTACTTTAGCAAATAAAGTATCGTCTCCACCTCTACCTACGTTTTCACCTGGATGGATTTTTGTTCCACGTTGACGGTATAAAATTGAACCACCTGAAACGAATTGTCCGTCAGCACGTTTAGCACCTAGACGTTTCGCTTGTGAGTCACGTCCGTTTGATGTAGAACCGCCCCCTTTTTTATGGGCGAATAATTGTAAATTCACTTTTAACATAGTTGTGCACCTCCTTGATTGATTATGCAACAGTTACAGCTAGAAAGTCTTGATATTCCGATTGAATATCTTCTAACCCTAGTAATAGACTATTTAATAAAATTTGAGTTGTATGTTCTTGCTCTTTCGTCAAGTCTTCTACAACTTCCATATATAAGTAACCACCCTCAACCTCGTCGACTTCGACAATCGGTTGGTATCCTGCTAACTTCTCAATGCTGTTCACAGTTGTAATGGCTAAAGCCGATACCCCTGCGCAAACGATATCCGAACCATGTTCACTAAAGTTTGCATGACCAGTCATTTCAAAGGAAACGATACGTTGGTTCTTCTTGTGTACAGTCACTTGAATCATCGTGATTAAGCGTTGATTGCGTCAATAACAACTTTTGTATAAGGTTGACGGTGACCTTGTTTACGGTGTGAGTCTTTACGACGTTTGTATTTGAAAGTTACAACTTTCTTTTGACGGCCTTGTTTTTCAACAGTTCCTTCAACAGTTGCACCTGCTACGAATGGAGCACCAACTTTAACGTCATCTCCACCTACAAATACTACTTCTTCGAAAGTTACTTTGTCGCCAGCTTCTGCGTTTAATTTTTCAACGTAGATTGCTTGACCAACTTCAACTTTAACTTGTTTTCCACCAGTTTTTACGATTGCGTACATATTGCACCTCCTATATTTTAGACTAAGACTCGCCAGTTTAAAGTGCCGATTCCGGTCTTTTGTACTCTAATCCGAGCGGTTGTAGCTGTGGTGCTTCACAATTACAACACGACTATTTTAGCAAAAAAGAACGCCCCCGTCAACTCTAGTGAATAACGGGAGGCGTTCTTATTTATCCTGATTTAAAGGAGTCGAATTCGACCCCTTTAAAACTTTATATGTTGAAAGAAATTCCGTACTGTTTTCTATTACTCTGTGCCTTCCACCAACTGAATTTGCAGAATTTCTTCCACTGCGATACGGCGGTAGCCTTCTTCTGTCTTCAGCGAGATTTCACTCTCGTATAATTCACTCACTTCGCCAATGAGCGTTTGTCGCATCATCCGATACGGCACCGTAATACTGGCTTGCAGCTTCCCTACATACAATTGCGATAGCAACATCCATTTTTCTTCCATCGTCAGCATGCTCGTCTGGTCAGCGCGTTTCTTTTCGTCTTTTAGGGATGTCGTATGTTCAGACAGGAAAAATCCCATCCACTTCGCCATGCCGCGATCCTTGTGCTCTCTTGCCGAGCGATACGGCAAATACGCTCTTTCCATTATTTCAAACCGTCTAATCCTCCAGCGGAATGTCCTCCGACTAATTTACTTCTAGCCATCACGCGTGAACCGCCTTCCAGCGCGTTCCCTTTTAAAAGCGAGGTGAATCCGTATTGGTCGCGGACCGTATCAATCGCCGTCTGGAGCCTTTCTTCTTTCTCAACTGCTTCAATATCTTCGAATAGTGAAATGAGTCCAAAGCTTTCTTCGACAAATCCGGAATACCGCACCGCCACATTACGCACCGCACCTCCTTTGTATTTCTTACGAAAGAGTTCCAACACCACTTCCGATAACACCGAAGTGCGATTCGTCGGGTCAATTTTGCGTTGCGCCTGTATTGACGACAAGCCTTCGTCCTTTGAGTAGCCCACATGAATCGAAACAACCGTCGCCTTTTTCTTAATCCGTCGCATACGAATCGCCACCTGCTCCGCCATCTCGCGTAGCACGATTTCAATATCTCGCTGACGAACATAGTTGCGCGGAAGCACCTGCGAGTTCCCGAGCCCTCTTGATTTCGGACGGTACGGCACATGCACATTACTTTCATCGATGCCATTCGCGTGAAACCATAAATCTAAGCCTACGACGCCAAGAGATGCTTTCAATCGGTCGGGGTTCGCATTTGCTAATTCACGAATCGAATAAATCCCTAGCGCATTCAGTCGCTTCTCCATCCGCGAACCGATTCCCCAAAAGTCTGTCATCTCTGGAATTCCCCAGACCTTCTCTTCGACATCTTCATACGACCAGTTCGCTCGCATATGTGGAATCTTCTTCGCCTCATTATCGAGCGCTAATTTGGCCAAAAGCGGATTCGCATTCGACATACCCACCGTCGAGTAAATCCCCGTCTCCTTCCAAATCGCCCGTTGAATATCCGCAGACACCCGGTCGAGCTTTTCCCGTCTAGACAAGGCATCATCCGGCACAAAATAATTCAGCGACGACGTTAAATCAACAAACCCTTCATCAATCGAATACGGAAAAATATCCTCTGGCCCGCCGAAGTTTTGAAACACGCGTTGAATCTGCATGTTCACCTTAATATACTCGTCCATCCGAGGCGGCACGATATAGGTCACCTTCGCCCAGTCTTCGATAAACCGTACATACTGCGGCGTCACTTCGATTCCTTGCCGGCGCGCATTGGCGTAACTAAAACGACGTGTTTTGACATCGAAGGGCAACTCGTAAGCACGACCGACATTGGATTTCCCGAAGACCTTCTTGAACGTTGGAGAGGATGCTAAAATCAAGCCCGCCGAATTATCCGCACGACTCATCACGCATAGAGACGTCTTCAATGGATGCAGGCCTCTAGCCACACATTCCACACTCGCGTAAAAGGACTTCATGTCCACAAAGGCAATGTCGCTTCTCGGTTCCTTCGAATAGTCAAAGCAGCCCATCTTTATCCCTCCAACGGCATAAAGTTTCCAACAATCATTCCTACCACTCGTGGTTCTTCCTCATACGGAGCAAATAAGTCCGCATAGTCTGGGTTAAACGATACTAACCGCAACCCGTCTTGTTCACGGTACACACGCTTAATAAACGTCTGTCCGTTCCATACCACCGCATAGACCGCCCCATCATAATCGAATCCCGTCTCACGAATGAGCGCCACCGATCCATTGTGGTAGCGTGGTTCCATCGAGTCCCCCGATACCCATGACGCAAAATCATGCGCCAACTCTTCATCATAGTAAACCGTATCGTAGTCTCGGTCGTTGTAAATCGTCGCCCCAATCCCGGCCGACATCTTCTCATACACATGATACGCGACTAGCTTCTTCATCGGCACCACTTTTGGCGTTTGTTCCTCGGTTGCAAGCGCGCGGACATAGCGTACCGCCTTCTCTTGGTTTGGCGGCGTGAGCGTATGGTATAGTCGTACAATTTCTATTTCTGTAAAATATCCCTTCGGCACAGATAGAAGCTTCTCCAGCTGTTCCACCTTATCCGAAGCTGGCACCTTCACTCCACGCTCCCATGCAGAATAAGCCTGCTTAGAGACACCGAGTGCATTGGCGAGCTCTTGTTGCGTCAAGCCCTGCGCCACTCTTCTCTCTTTTAATTTCTCTGGTTGATACATCGTACACCTCCTGCAAAATGTGTAAACCTATTTGGTTGACTTCAGTATAAAACAGTCCCTCGCCACTTGCAAGTAGAATGAATACTCAAAATCAAAATTAACTTATAAGTTAATTTCGGTTGGCGCTTAATCCCTTCGAATCCTAGCGGATTTGGCCATAAAAGCTGTAATAGGGCACCGGCTTGAGCCAAAGTCTCAAGCTCTACCAAGCTTCAAACTGACTCTACGGGAATTCCCTAGAGTCAGTAATTCACATTGGTTGCTATCCCCCATTACTGCCATTATGGCATCCGCTGGATTCTTCGGTCTTATTTTTTTGAAGTGTAACATATATGCTACATTTTACTTTTTTTCGTGCAAAAATCGCGCGAGAAAATTTTATACAAAGAACTCATTTCAACACTGCAGAAAACCAACAAATTTTGTATAAATGCACTCCTTACTGTGTAGAAGATCCCTTTACAAATGGATCTCTAGCCAATCGACCACTTGATTGCTGACTGCCGTTGGATAAATCAGCTGAATAACTTTTATATCATTCACTCACTAGAAATTCAGGCGATTATATTCTAAAAATTCAGTTTTCGGAATAGATCCAACAAACACCGTCGAATTTATTTTTCAATTTTTTTGGATAAAAAAAGAAGAAACAAAGCAACGACTGGCTGCTTCATTTCTTCTAAAATTCATTACATTTCTAAGCTAACGAATGAATAAGGAACTAATTCCTCTAGACGTAATTCTAGAATTTCGCCTTTTCCATTCAATAAGAATACAGGAGTATCTGGTCCACAGAACTCAACCATCACTTGACGACAAATGTTACAAGGTGGTAAGAATCCTTCTGTTTCCCCCGCAACGGCAATCGCTAAAATATCGCCTTTACGATAGCCTTGTGAAGCTCCGTAGAAAATTGCGCTACGTTCTGCACAGTTTGTCACTCCAAACGATACATTCTCAATATTCGCTCCCGTAATCACTCGGCCATCTTTATATAACACCGCAGCGCCTACAGGGAATTTTGAATACGGACAGTAAGCATTCTTTAAAACTTCTTTCGCTTGCTCCATTAGAGCTACTTTATCAATTGTTGTCATGGGTTGTACTCCTTTTTTTGTGTTGTATTCCTATTATACAGATTTTATAGGGAGTTTCAACATTTCTCCCTGCCAATTTTTTACTAAAATTCCGTCTTCAGTCCTATGCCAGCGCCTTGCAACTGTGGTACACTAGGTTCATTAGTGAAAGGAGCTAAACGATGTTACAGCTACAACATATTTCAAAAGTGTATCATACAGGAAATCAAGAGTTTCACGCGTTGAAAGATATCTCGATTCGCTTCCGTGAAAATGAGTTCGTCTCGATTCTCGGACAATCGGGTTCAGGGAAAACGACCCTCTTAAATATCATCGGTGGACTCGACCAGTACACATCGGGTGATTTACTCATCCAAGGAAAATCAACAAAGCAATTTAAAGACCGCGATTGGGACAGCTACAGAAACCACACCATTGGGTTCGTCTTCCAATCGTACAACCTTATCGGCCACCAAACGGCACTCTCAAACGTCGAGATTGCGATGACACTCTCTGGTGTTTCTAAAGCAGAACGCAAGAAACGTGCTATCGAAGCGCTCGAACGCGTTGGATTGAAAGATCATTTATATAAGAAACCAAGTCAGATGTCTGGGGGACAAATGCAACGAATCGCGATTGCGCGTGCCCTTGTCAATGATCCAAAAGTCGTTTTAGCCGACGAACCTACAGGAGCGCTCGATTCGGAGACTTCTGTTCAAATCATGGATTTATTAAAAGACATCGCCAAGGAACGTCTGGTCATCATGGTGACACATAACCCAGAACTCGCAAAGGCGTACTCCACTCGTATCGTACAAGTATTAGATGGAAACATCTTGAGCGACTCGAATCCATACGACCCAACCGAAGAAACCAAACAAGGCGACATTCAGTTCACAAAGACGAAGATGAGCTTTATGACGGCTCTAGCCCTTTCGTTTAATAACTTATTGACGAAGAAAGGCCGTACCTTCCTGACTGCCTTCGCCGGTTCCATCGGGATTATCGGGATTGCCCTTATCCTGGCTCTCTCAAACGGTGTGAGCGACTACGTGAAGAAGGTGCAAGAAGACACCCTCGTCTCCCTGCCGCTGACGATTAGCGAGCAGAACCACAGTAACCTGCTAGCGACCTCTCCGGATTTGAGCGATAAGCCTTATAAAGACAATAATGAGCTCGGTGTCAATACCGTGTTGACGAATTTATTGAAAAAACAAATTGGGAAAAACGACCTCGCATCCTTCAAGACTTACTTGGATGAACACGCATCCGAAGTCGCAAAACTGACAAAAGACATTCGTTACCAATACAACCTACAACCGTACATTTACGCTAGTGATACTTCAAACGGTCCAAAGAGTATTCTTCCGTCAAACTTAGCGGAAGAAGTCGACACGGCGAACCAAACGATTAAAGGCTACTTGCAAAATATCGACTATTGGAGCCAACTTTCAAGTGACGAGGAAATGCTGAATGCGCAATATGATGTGCTCGAAGGTCGCCTTCCAAAGGATAAATCTGAAATCGTCCTGATCGTGGATGAAGATAACCAAATTAGCGACTTGCTCCTTTATAGCTTACGCATTAAAGACCCTAGCGAATTAAACGATGTAAAGAAACTCGACGAACTCAAATCACAAACGTATCAATATAGTGATTTCATCGGGAAAACATTCAAAGCCGTTGTGAACACGAACCGTTTCGTGAAAGAAAATAACCAATGGATGAATAAAATTGACGACGAAGCTTACATGAAGACGCAAATCGAGAATGGCCTCGAGCTTACAATCGTCGGCGTTCTTCGTCAAAAAGAAGGCACAAGTTCTGGTGTGAACTCTCCTTCTGGCGGTGTGGCTTATACAAGCGCCCTTATCGATTACACTTCTGAGCAAATTCAAAACAGTGACATCGTAAAAGAACAAGAAGCCAACCCAACCATCAATGTATTTACTGGAAAAGCATTTGCCAAAGATCCAAAACCATTCAATTCGGCTGATTTAACCGAAGAAGAAAAAATCCAGTTGGTCAAATTGACGCCTGAACAACAAGCGCAATACATCCAACAATACAACGAAAATTCGGCTGCCACTTACGAGGAAAACCTCGCAAAACTAGGTGTCATCGACAAATCCAAACCGGCTGCCATCGAGTTCTACACCTCTTCATTCCAACAAAAACAAGAGTTGAAGGACTTCATCAACGCCTATAACACGGCGAAAAAAGACGCCGGCGAAGACGATAAAGTGCTCGCCTACTCCGACGATATTCAAACCATCATGTCTTCGATTACGACAATGGTGGGCGTGATTACAACCGTACTCGTCGGTTTCGTAGCCATCTCGCTCATCGTATCATCGATTATGATTGCGATTATCACGTACATCTCGGTTCTCGAACGTACAAAAGAAATCGGAATCCTACGTGCAATGGGGGCTTCGAAGAAAGACATCCGTCGCATCTTCACCGCCGAAACCGCCATCGAAGGATTTATCTCAGGGGTGCTCGGTATCGCCATTACGCTCCTTGCGACACTTCCAATCAATGCCATCGTTGCGAAAATGACAAACGTGGAAAACGTGGCGCAATTACCATGGGAAGCAGCGCTTATCCTTATTGGTATCTCCATCGTCCTCACCATGTTAGCTGGACTCATCCCTTCACGCATCGCCGCGAAGAAAGACCCAGTCGAATCGCTCCGCAGCGAATAACAACTAAACTTCAAAAGGTGGATAAAGGCCTCGTCCTTTACCCACCTTTTTCATTGCCTCAATTAACATATTTGTTAATTAACCTATATGTTAATTTCGTCCCTGCACCCTTCTAGCCTAAAAAGCAAAAGACAACTCCGCTTCACACGACCAATTGTATTAGCACCAAGTCTAGCGTAAGGACAGAATTGAATAACAAAATTGTTCAGTGGAACGAAAAAACATCTTCAGATTATATAGTGGTATTTGTAAGGACAAATACCCAATGTGAATTACAGCTGCTAAGAAATTTATTTCCTAGCAGCTGTTTGAAGCTTGGGAACCTGGAGACTACAGGCTCCAGGTGGTATCCTTACATTTACCACTATTAATACATCTGAAGATGTTGATAGTGGAACTGATTAAATTGTTTTTATATAAATTCTGTCCTTACGCTAAAGAACCCATTGGATCCCATGGAGCTAACACAATTGGTTCGCTGTTGAAAGCGTCGAGTTGCTCTTTTGTAAGAAACTCTTTTCTGACAACGATTTGATACGTATACTCATCCATCCACGCATCGCTCATCATCCAGAACCCTTCAACCCCAGATTCTTCGCCCCAACTATTTTCCACTTTCCAGCGATTTGGTTTACCATCGACAAGGTTCACCCCTGTTAACACCATCGCGTGTGTCATTAAGCTATCGCCGTATTCAAGACGTTCGCCCTTCGTTAATGAATAATCGATTCCAGTTAATCCTTTAAGGTCGAAGTTATTGAGCGCAAGACGACCATTGCCACGGTTTGAAGATTGACCAACATCGCAACCGAACCAGACTGACTCGCCTTGTTCTAATTGGCGAATCGCTAATTCTTTGAACGTTGCCATGTCTAAGTTCAAGTAGCGCACTTGATTTCCAACGACATTTCCAAGCATGTCAACAGTGTATGAACGGTTGAATGGTTTGTCCGTTGTTGGTGAGTTGATGATAGACACGTAATCATCCAAGTTCAAGCCCACGAATTGTTCGAAGAAGCTTTGTGGCGTCAAATTCAAGTGACGGTGGAATTCCTTGTCTTTATCACGATATTCGAAGTCGAATGTTTCTGGCGGAGTTCCAAGAGTCACGCTAAGCAAATCGTACACTTCTTGCATTAATTGTTTACGCGTTTCATTGATTTCTTCTTCGCTAGCTCCACGTGCCACTAAGTCACGAAGCACTTTTGCGTCTTGGCGAAGTTTTTTATTTAAGTATTTGTTCAAATCGCTTGAAGCCGAGCTTGAAAAACTTTCCGGCATCACACTCTTTGGCACAACCCCATATTTCTTGAAGAGTGACACAATCATATCCCATTGCCCACCGTCTTGTTGAGGCGTTTGTAAGAGAAAGGCTACATTGCGGCTTGTCACAGGTTCGCCCGCTGTTTTTAAAATATTTTCATGGAAATAATTAGCCTTTTCGTATTTATCCCAGAAAAATGTATAGCTTTGTGAGAGTTCAAATTCTTCGAGTTTGAAGTTATTAAAGAGTCTGTGGCGGAATGTATTCAGCGCCGCAAACATCCAGCAACGACCAGAAGCCTTTTGGTTGGCTACTTTTCCGTGTTCCAAATCAATCGAATACACCGGCTGATTTTCCACAACAGAAGCGACCGTCTCACTAGATCCTTTCAAGCCATTCTTCACCGCAGCATTTTGCGCCACGATACGCTCTGGCTTACTTTGAAAACTTTCTTTATATTGTTTCGTCAATTCTTTTGTTAACGTAAACATCACTTCATCTCCTTTAAGGTTGATACTCTAATGGTACTCCTCTTTCCCCTTATATGCAATATAATAAATCGGTTAAATGCAATAAAAAGAGCCTCCTTCACTAAAAAGGAGACCCAATCGTTAACTTACATCAAAAACATCACATATATCCAAAAGAACACTAAATATGCAACAGCCATCGAAATATCAAGCCATTTAGGCACAACGACAATTTTCTTTTTCCGTAAATAGATTCCAAAACAAAGCAAAGGAATCCAAATTAGATAAAATAGGTATCTCATTACTCTCACCTTTCCTTTATTAAAATATCCAACTAACTACACTCTTCACTACTTTTTTTCTTATTATAAAAATATTCTGCACCCCACCACATACCAAATACAATTGACCACTCTATGAAAATTTTGGTCAAATCTGTGAAACTAAAATTCCCCAATATTAAGCTATTAGCAATATAAGCATATATCATCAAAGCATATAAAAGTCTTTTCTTAGGCATCATATTCACATCCTTCGTATCAAATGCAAAACAATAAATTAACCGCTTTCATTTACCTTTATTATACTACTCTTTTTAAAAAATAAAAGACTCAATTTCTATTTTTAACAAAAATACCACCACTATACTCCCTTTTCTTCATGGAGGGCCGCTCCTCCTCCTCACTCAGCACACACCGCCAATACGAACCCCTTATTTTTTTAATCATTATATGTGAATTTATACACATTTTATTGTTTATCTCTCTTGAAAATAGTAAAATAAAGTTGAAGATATTATCTTGGAAACAAGTGATTATCAATATATTTAAAGGAGGATCTAACAATGAAAAAATTTTTTGCAGTAGTAATTCTATTCAGCTTTTTCTTGCTTCCTTTCTTCAATGTTTATGGAGTTCATATGCTCACTCATGACATACAAAGACTCTCTCCTAACGCCTTATGGGGAATCGTATTTTTATTCTTCTCAAATATCATATGGACAACTTTAGTAATCACTATTGTAACCAGCGCTAAAATCCTTAGAAGTGGTATTTTGACTGCTACAACATATTGCATCCCCATTATTCTTTTGATACTTCTCTACTTTGGTTACGCAAAACCAATAAAAATTTTATTTCTATCACACCTCGAAACAAGTATCTTTTCCTTGGCTTTTGTTATCGGAACACTAATTTCATTAAGAATCCTCTCAAAAAAATAAAGTACAATTTTCTTACAACAAAATCACAATCATCAAATAACATGCCTTACAGTAGTAGGGCATGTTTTATTACTCCACCCCTTTTCCACTTACATAATGCTCAGCACCACACTCCTGCCGCTCCCTTCCTAAGCATTGCCGATAACATCGCAGCAGTTTATCAAAAAAGGAAAGCATAAAAATATCTTGCGAATCACTACAAACTCGCTGGAATAAAACAAAGATACCCCATAAAAGTACGAAAGAGCCCTTCGGATTCTATAGCAATCATCATAGCGAGTGTAATCGATGCGAATTAGTGACTCTGGAAATTTATTTCCTAGAGTCACTTTGAGGCTCGATAGG
>CABSQV010000019.1:0-36790 GCA_902479935.1 uncultured Streptococcus sp.
GACGGTAGCCCTAGGGTGTTTTTATTAAATTCTCACTTTTTGGGGTCAGTCCCAAAGTCTAAGTCTTTGAACTTAGGCTTTTTTCTTTTGTTTAAAAAAATATTCATATAATAGTAGTTTTTGCTATCTTTTTTTACAATAAATGCTATAATGAGAAAGTTAAAAATGATATTCCCGAAAGGATACACACTGTGTAGATGCCTTGTAACCGGAATTGAATGGGGGAAAAAGAAATGGAAAAAATTTTATTTACATCGGAATCCGTAACAGAAGGACATCCCGATAAAATCGCAGACCAAATTAGTGATGGTATTTTAGATGCCATTCTTGCTCAAGATCCAACAGCGCGTGTAGCCTGTGAGACAGTAGTAAACACTGGTTTAGTCGTATTAGTAGGAGAAATCACAACAAGTGCTGTTGTCGATTATCAACAAGTAGCTCGTGATACAATTCGTAAGATCGGTTATACAGACCGTAAATATGGATATGATGCAGACTCAGTTGCTGTATTAGTTTCACTCGATAAACAATCACCAGATATCGCAATGGGGGTTGACGATGCATTAGAAACTCGTGGACAATCAGAAGAGTTTGGGGCAGGAGACCAAGGATTAATGTTTGGTTATGCAACAAACGAAACTGAATCATATATGCCACTACCAATCGACTTAAGTCATAAGTTAGCTTATCAACTTGCAAAAGTTCGTAAGGAAAAACAATTAGATTACTTAGGACCAGATGGTAAAGTTCAAGTGACAATTGAATACACACCTGAACACCAAGTAAAACGTATCGATACAATCGTTGTAAGTACACAACATGATGAAGAAATTTCTCAAGAGCAAATCAGAAAAGATGTTTTAGAGTATGTTGTAAAACCAGTCGTACCAGCTGAATTATTAGACGACGAAACTCGTTACTTCATTAACCCAACTGGTAAATTCGTTATCGGTGGACCTGTAGGAGACTCTGGTTTAACAGGACGTAAAATCATCGTTGATACTTACGGTGGTTATGCGCGTCATGGTGGTGGAGCTTTCTCTGGTAAAGACTCTACAAAAGTTGACCGTTCTGCAAGTTATGCAGCTCGTTACATTGCTAAAAACGTTGTAGCAGCAGGTCTTGCTGATAAATGCGAAATCCAATTAGCTTATGCGATTGGGGTAGCACAACCAGTTTCTATCGCTGTGGATACATTCGGTACGAACCATGTTCCAGAAGATAAAATTATCGAAGTCATCCGTAAAGAGTTCCGCTTAACTCCAAAAGGTATTATCGAAACATTAAACTTACGTAGACCAATCTACCAACAAACAGCCGCTTACGGTCATTTCGGTAGAACAGATATTGAACTTCCATGGGAACAATTGAATAAAGTAGAAGAGTTAAAAGCTTATTTTGCTTAATATAATGAAGAAATCCAACCTCTAAATTGAGGTTGGATTTTGTTTTTAGTAGAAAATTACCATATATGGTAATTTTCTACTTTTTTTCTATGATATAACTAATTGGTGGACAGTTGATTTGATTGATGAATTGATATTTTAATACGGACCATTCTTTTTGTGGAAGATTCTTGATGAGTTCCTCTACTGAATCTTTTTCTTCTAAACCACCATCATGGCCATAATAGGAAACGATGATAATTTTTCCTTTTTTCTCTAATCGATCTAGTAAAATTTGGATAGCTTCTATAGTGGAAGAGGGAGTCGTGATGATTTTTTTATCACTTCCTGGCAAATATCCAAGATTAAAAATCGCTAATCGAACCAAATCTTGATTGCCTAATAAGTTCGAAATTTGAGCGTGAGAGTCCAAAATACAGGTCACTTTATGCTCTAAGTCATGGTTTTGTAATAATTGTCTTGTTTGTAAAATAGCTTGCTCTTGAATATCAAAAGCCAAAATTTTTGATCCTTTTCCTATATGTTGTGCCATGAAAAGTGTGTCATGTCCATTTCCTGCGGTTGCGTCGATAAAAATTCCATCTTCTAAATTTACAGAGAGAATCATTTCATGACTAAATTGCTGTGCATTCTTCAAAATAAGCACCTCTTAACTAAAATTTTACATTTTGTTACATAATTTTTACGGATATTAAGAGTATACGACGATTTGCGTGTTCGTGCAACGTTCCCCTACACAAACGAATTTATCCTACTATAATGAATAACGAATTAGATTTTACATGGAGGAAAAAAGGATGACAGAAACAAAACACGAAAGATATTTACGTTTGAAAAAGGAAAAACAAATGAAAGCTTTAAAGGCTGCAAATAAAAACTTACAGAAGACAGTTGCAGTTGTTGGAGCGACGACAGTAGCAGGATTAGTACTTGCGCCAAAATCACATGCATATACAGTAACTTCAAATCAAGTACAATCACCAGCTCAACAATTCTTAAATAAAATTATTCCTGCAGCTCAACAAGCTACAGAAGGTAAAGATGTATATACTTCAGTAATGATCGCACAGGCAGCGTTAGAATCTGCATGGGGAACTAGTGCGCTATCTGCTGAACCAAACCACAACTTATTTGGTGTGAAAGGGAACTACAACGGTCAATCTGTAAACATGTATACATTAGAAGATGCTGGAGCGCAAAAATACTATGGTATTTACGATAACTTCAGAAAATATCCTTCTTACAAAGAGTCTATGGATGACTATGTAGATAAAATCATCAACGGTATTAAAGGTGCTCCATTGTTCTATTCAGGTGCATGGAAGAGCCGCACAAACAGCTATCAAGATGCTACACGTTACTTAACAGGACGTTATGCTACAGATACTGCTTATTACGCAAAATTAAACCGTATTATTGAACAATACGGTTTAACAAAATATGATAATGGTACTGCAACTGCGATTGCTGCTAGTATTGAAGAAAGAACTTCTTCTGCTGGCGGACAATATACAGTTCAAGCAGGTGATACCTTATACGGTATCAGCCGTAAAGCTGGTGTAAGTGTGGACCAATTATTAACTGTGAATGGTTTATCAACTTCATCAGTGATTCGTCCTGGTCAATCATTATCTTTAGGCACACCAGCAAAACAAACAAACTCTACAGTAGCTACAACAGTAAGCACAAAATCAGTTTCAAATACTGCTAAAGCAACTGCAAATGGTTACTATACTGTTAAAGCAGGAGATACTTTATATGGAATTAGCCGTAAATTCGGTATGAGTTTATCGCAATTAGTTTCAGTAAATGGAATCTCAGCTTCAAGTCTAATTGTACCAGGACAAACTTTACGTGTTGCTGGTGGAGCAACTACTTCAACAGTAGTGAAAACAAATGCGACATCTTCTCGCACAAGTGGAGGAAACTACCTTGTTCAACCAGGGGATACTTTATATAGTATTGCACGTCGTTCAGGCATGAGTTTAAACTCATTATTAACGCTTAATGGTTTATCTCAATCTTCAGTGATTTATCCTGGACAAAGCTTAACTATTAGTCAATCAGATAGCCGTGTAGCTACAAAATCTAGTTATACTGCTAAACCTCTTGCTTCAGGTGTATCAACTTCAGGTACTTATACAGTTCAAGCAGGTGATACCTTATACGGTATCGCACGCCGTTCAGGCATGAGCTTAAACACATTATTAAGCTTAAATGGATTATCACAATCATCAGTGATTCGCCCTGGACAAACATTAAAACTATCTGGAGCTTCAAACGCAACAGTTGCTTCTCCAGTAAGTTATAAGTCTACAGCGTCAAGTACATCAACTTCAGGAACATACACTGTTAAAGCAGGAGATACTTTATACCGTATTGCTTATAACCATGGTATTTCATTAACTACATTGTTATCAATCAATGGTTTGTCAGAAACTAGTACAATCATTCCTGGTCAACAATTAGTGGTATCTGGATCAGCAAAAACAACAACGGCAACAACAACTTCAGTTAAAACAGTAAGCTATTCAACAGGTGCATCAACTCACACTGTTAAAGCTGGCGATACTTTATTCCGTATCGCTAAGAATAACGGATTAACATTATCTGAATTAAAAGCTTTAAATGGCTTAACTTCAAACAACATCCGCGTTGGTCAAGTGTTGAAAGTTTCAAAATAATCTGCTAGAATAATACTCACAAAAGCAGATAGAGGAATAGTAAGTTTCTTTGATAGACGTAGAGAGTGCATGGTTGGTGAAAATGCATCACTTCAATAAACTGAACTCGCCTTTTAGCCGAACTCTGAACTGATAGTAAGAGTATCCGCCTCGCCCGCGTTACAGGTAAGATGAGTAAAATTATTAGGTGGTAACACGTATTGCGTCCTATCTGTCAATGACAGGTGGGGCGTTTTTTATTATGAAAGGAGTGAATCAGATGACATTTAATCATCTAGAAATCGAGCCAAAATGGCAAAAATATTGGAAAGAACATCATACGTTCAAAACAACAGAAGATCCTTCTAAGAAAAACTTCTACGCGTTAGATATGTTCCCTTATCCTTCAGGACAAGGACTTCACGTAGGACATCCAGAAGGTTATACAGCAACAGATGCCATTTCTCGTATGAAACGTGCACAAGGATACAATGTACTTCACCCAATGGGATGGGATGCATTTGGACTTCCTGCAGAACAATACGCTCTTGATACAGGAAATGACCCTGCAGAATTCACAAAAGTAAACGTTGCGAACTTTAAACGTCAAATTAATGAATTAGGATTCAGCTATGACTGGGACCGTGAAATTAATACAACAGACCCAGATTACTATAAATGGACACAATGGATTTTCACTAAACTAGTGGAAATGGGACTTGCATATGAAGCTGAAATTCCAGTGAACTGGTGTCCAGCTCTTGGAACAGTACTTGCTAACGAAGAAGTAATCGATGGTAAGAGTGAACGTGGAGGACATCCTGTTTACCGTAAACCAATGAAACAATGGATGCTTAAAATTACTGCTTATGCGGATCGTCTATTAGAAGATTTGGATGAGTTGGATTGGCCAGAAAGCATTAAAGATATGCAACGTAACTGGATTGGTCGTTCAGAAGGAGCTCAAGTTCGTTTCAACGTAAAAGGAACAGATGAAAGTTTTGAAGTCTTCACAACACGTCCGGATACATTATTTGGAGCAACTTACAATGTATTAGCGCCAGAACACGAATTGGTTCAAAAGATTGTGACCCCTGAACAAAAAGAAGCAGTAGATGCTTATATTGCTGCTGTTTCTACAAAATCTGACTTAGAACGTACAGAACTTTCTAAAGAAAAAACTGGGGTATTCACTGGAGCATATGCGATTAACCCAGTGAACGGTAAAGAAATTCCAATCTGGATTGCAGACTATGTATTAAGCACATATGGTACAGGTGCAATTATGGCTGTTCCAGCTCACGATGAACGCGACTACGAATTTGCTAAAGTCTTTGGATTAGATATCATTCCAGTCATCGAAGGCGGAAACGTCGAAGAAGAAGCATACACTGGTGACGGTGTGCATATTCATTCAGATTTCCTTGATGGATTGAATAAAGCTGATGCGATTGCAAAAATGAATGAATGGCTAGAAGAACATGGCGTAGGAGCAGCAAAAGTAAGCTATCGTCTACGCGATTGGTTGTTCTCACGCCAACGTTACTGGGGAGAACCAATTCCAGTGATCCATTGGGAAGACGGTACTATGACAACTGTTCCTGAATCAGAATTGCCATTAGTATTACCAAAAACAGATAAAATTCGTCCTAGTGGTACAGGTGAATCACCACTGGCTGCAATTGAAGACTGGCTTTATGTCACAGACCCTGTAACAGGTAAGAAAGGTCGTCGTGAAACAAATACAATGCCACAATGGGCAGGAAGCTCATGGTACTTTGTACGTTATGTTGATCCACATAACAAAGAAAGACTTGCAGATCCTGAAAAAGTAAAACAATGGTTACCAGTTGATTTATATATTGGTGGTGCAGAGCATGCCGTTCTTCACTTACTATATGCTCGTTTCTGGTATAAAGTATTATACGATTTAGGCGTGGTTCCTAACAAAGAACCGTTCCAAAAACTATTTAACCAAGGAATGATTCTTGGTGAAGGTAACGAGAAAATGTCTAAATCAAAAGGAAATGTAGTAAACCCTGATGATGTGGTTCGTGAATATGGTGCGGATACATTACGTGTTTATGAAATGTTCATGGGGCCACTTGACGCATCGATTGCTTGGAGTGAAAAAGGACTTGAGGGTAGCCGTAAGTTCCTAGACCGCTTCTGGAGATTGATGATTGATGATAATGGTAAAATGCGTGACCGTATCACAAAACTAAACGATGGTAAATTGGATAAAGTGTACCATCAAACAGTGAAGAAAGTGACCGAAGACTACGAAGAGTTGCATTTCAATACTGCAATTTCTCAAATGATGATTTTCGTTAACGAAGCTTATAAAGCAGATGCTTTACCATTCGAATATATGAAAGGTCTTGTACAGTTGATTGCGCCATTAGCCCCACATATGGCTGAAGAAATCTGGAGTAAATTCGGATTCACAGAATCAATTAGCTACGAACCATGGCCAACTTACGATGAATCTAAATTAGTAGAAGACGAAGTAGAAGTGATTTTCCAAGTCAATGGAAAAATTAAAGCACGCGTAATGGTTCCTACAAATGCTGACGCTGCAGCTCTTGAAGCACTTGCAAAAGAGCATGATTCAGTGAAATCTGCCATCGAAGGAAAAACAATCCGCAAAGTGATCGCTGTTCCAGGACGTTTAGTAAACATCGTTGCGAACTAATGGAATTTGAAAGGATAGTAGAATGATTTATTTTGATAATGCAGCAACAACGAAAATTTATGATGATGCATTAACGAGCTATGTTCAAGTTAGCCAAAAGTTCTTCGGAAATCCATCGAGCTTACATCAATTAGGAGTCGATGCTTACCAAGTGTTGACTAAAGCTAGAGCACAAGTGGCTAGTTTATTATCGGTTCAACCTGAGGAGATTTTCTTCACCTCAGGCGGAACTGAATCGAATAACTGGGCGATTAAAGGAACAGCTCTAGAAAAATCTGTATTTGGGAAACATATCATCACAACAAAGATTGAACATCCGTCTGTCCTTCAAACGTGTAAGCAATTAGAACGCTTCGGGTTTGAAGTGACGTACTTAGATGTCGATTCTAAAGGGATTGTAAGTGTAGACCAATTAAAAGAGAGCCTTCGTAAAGATACGATTTTAGTAAGTGTGATGGCTGTTAATAATGAAGTTGGAGCAGTTCAACCGATTGCTGAGATTGCCAAAGTACTAGAGGAATATCCATCGATTCATTTTCATGTGGACGCTGTACAGGCAGTGGAACGCGCAAGTCAGCTCCTTGCCATTGGGCGTATTGACTTATTGAGCCTTTCTGCGCATAAATTCCATGGACCAAGAGGCGTTGGGATTATGTATAAGAAATTTGGACGTAAGATTCAAGCGCTCTTAACTGGTGGCGGACAAGAAAAAGGAGAACGTAGTACAACGGAAAACCTTCCAGGAATTGTAGCTACAACAAAAGCTCTGCGAATGGCCTTAGAAGAAAAGTCAGTTACAGGGGAACTTCGTAGCCAATTATGGAAAGAGCTTGCTACAAAACCTGAAATTCGCATCTTCTCGCCTGAAGATGGAGCGAGTCATGTATTATGCTTTGCTATTAAAGGCGTTCGTGGAGAAGTGGTTGTCCATGCTTTTGAAAATCATGGAATCTATATTTCTACGACTTCTGCTTGTTCAAGTAAGAAAGGAGATTCATCAAGTACATTGTATGCGATGGATGTGCCAACTGAATGGGCGACAGGTGCTGTTCGTGTAAGCTTCTCAAACGACAATACAAAAGAAGAAGTAGAACAGTTTATAAAGGTTCTGCATCAGTTAATGAAACAATTTTCGTTTTTAAAATAAAAGGAGGAAACCTTTGAAAACTAGAATTTTGATTCGCTATGGTGAACTTTCTACAAAGGGTAGAAACAAGAAGATGTTCACTCAGAAATTAGCGTCAAATATTAAAAAAGCCTTAGTAGATTTTCCTCAGGTAAAGGTGATTCCTGATTATGACTTTATGTATTTAGATTTACATGAAGCGCCTGAAGAAGCTGTTATCGAAAAGGTAAAACCAATTTTTGGGATTCAATCAATTTCGCCAGTCTATATTGTGGAAAAAGATATAGAAGTGGCCAAAAAAGTAGTTCTCGACTTATTGAGTCAAGAAGACCTTGAAGGCAAAACCTTTAAAATTATGACAAAACGCTCGGATCATACATTTGAGATGGATACAAACCAAATCAACTTGTTTTTAGGAGATGCTGTTTTAGAAGCTTTTCCAGATATCAAAGTTCAATTAAAGCAACCGGATATTACGGTTCGTATCGATGTGCGTCGTGAACATCTAATGGTGAGTCTGAAGACTATCCAAGGGGCAGGGGGGCTTCCTGTTGGTACAAGTGGTCGAGCGATGCTCATGTTATCTGGTGGGATTGATTCACCAGTAGCCGGATATCTCGCGATGAAACGTGGAATGGAAATTCAATGCGTGCACTTTGCAAGCCCACCGTATACGAGTCCACAAGCACTAGAGAAAACAAAACTCTTAGCAGCTAAAATTGCTCGTTTTGGAGGAAGTATTCAATTCTTAACGGTACCTTTTACTAGAATTCAAGAGGAAATTAAGAAGAGTGTACCCGAAGCGTATTTAATGACAATTATGCGTCGTTTCATGCTTCGTATTACGGATCAACTTAGAGAAAATGCACGTGCTCTTGCGATTGCCAATGGGGAATCAGTGGGGCAAGTGGCTTCTCAAACATTAGATAGCATGGTGGCGATTAATGATGTCACAAATACACCAATTATTCGTCCGGTAGCTACAATGGATAAACTCGATATTATTAAAGTTGCTGAAGAAATTGATACATTCGAGTTATCGATTCAACCGTTCGAGGATTGTTGTACGGTGTTTGCACCGCCAAGTCCTAAGACAAAACCGAAACTGGAGAAGGCTCGCCAATATGAAGCACGTCTTGATGTGGAAGGGTTAATTAAAGAGTCTGTAGAGGGGACAGTGATTGAAGAAATTACTGCAAACTATACAACTCCAGTAGAAACAGCAAGTCAAGAGATTGACGATTTATTTTAAAATAAAAAGAAGCGATGCTATTCCATGTGGAGTAGCATCGCTTTTTGTTGCTTTATTGGAAGTATTCTTTAAGCGCGTTTGCAATACTTTTTGCGATGTTTTGTTGATATTCTTCAGAAGAAATCACTTTGTTATCGCCTTGGTTATTTAAATATCCAAGTTCTAAAAGAATCGATGGACGAGCATTATCACGAAGAACCATGAAGTTTTGGAATCTGCTTCCTTGGTTTTTCAATGGTAGGTTTCGAGATAAATATTTATTAACTGTCTGACTGAGACTTTCGCTCTTATCACTGTAGTAGTAGGCTGTTGTTCCGCTTGCGTTATCATCTTCAGACGAGTCGAAGTGAATACTAATAAATGCATTTGCATTATTTTTATTACTAATTTCAGCACGTTCAGCAAGTGAAACAGAAGTGTCGCTTGTTCTAGTTAAGATAACTTTTGCTCCCATTGCTTCGAGTTCTTTCTTCACAAGTAGAGCAGTTGTTAATGTATGATCTGCTTCGTGTTTTTCACTGAAGTTTACAACAGCACCTGGATCTTCACCGCCGTGGCCTGGATCGATGACAATCGTTGCGTTTTTAATCCCTTGAGGAATCGTTTCATCCGTTTCGATTCCAGCAAAGTTTGTAGTCACTAGCCAGTAAGGAATATATCCGTATTTTCCATTACCAACAGATACTTTATAGAAATCGCCTTCGCGGTCTTCATACACAAATTGTGTTCCTTTATCTACCGTACCGATTAATTCGGAAGTAACGTTGGAAGCTGAGTAAATAGGTGTTTCTTTTAGTTTTGTAACAAACATCTTGTTAGAGTCAATGGTTGTTGGAAGACCAGCTTGTTTGTTGAGAATTTCTTGAATCAATTCAATCGCGTAGTTTGTAGAGTCGCTATCCACATAACCTTCTTTATCAAAGTAACGAACTTTTAAGACTTTATCGTTCAATTCTTCAATGAGGTAGAAAAGTTCACCGTTTGGAATTGTTAAGAGAACTTTCGAATTTTCATCCTGTGTTTCGCGTAATTTCAATCCGCCAGAAGCATATCCTTTCATCATCGTTGTTAGAAGAATATCTTTGTCTTCGATATAGGCTACTTGATCGTCATATTGAACTTGAATCCAACCGTTGTCGAGTTTATGCAAGGCCAGCAAGTATTGATTTTTCGTAATTTCTCCAACTGGAATGCCTTTAGCATCCATCGTATGGTATACCTTTAACGCCTTATCGCTTGTATTGACTGCGAATTCTACAATTTTATTTTTAACCACTGTAGATGTTTGAGTAGCCGTATTGCCACTATTCGTATCCGTATTTGCCTGGTGCGTATTTGATTGCGGTTTTATTGTTGAACTTTCACTTACTAATGGATAGGCGATAATCCACAGAAGTAGAAGAGAAACAAGAAAGCCCAGCAGTTGCTGTATATTTTTCTTCTTAAAGAATTTCAGTAATGAATCCATAAGGGCTCCTTTTTATTTGTATATTTCCTCCTTATTATACCAATAAAAGCGCTATTTGTGTATAAAAAATAGCTTACAGCTTGATTGCAGAAGAATTATTTTAGTAAAATAATAGAGAATAATGAAATATTTGGAGGATGATTATGTTAATTGGGTCTCACGTTTCGATGAGCGGAAAAGAAATGCTCTTGAATTCAGCAAAGGAAGCAGCAAGTTATAACGCGAATGCCATGATGGTTTATACAGGTGCTCCGCAAAACACAAGAAGAAAACCAATTGAAGAGTTAAATGTTGAAGCTGGGAAACAGTACATGAAAGAACATGGCATTGAAGGAGTTGTTGTCCATGCGCCTTATATTATTAACTTAGCCAACACTACAAAAGAAGGTTATATTGATTTTGCAATCGATTTTTTAAGAGAAGAATTGAAACGTGCAGAGGCGGTTGGTGCTACACAAGTTGTTCTACATCCTGGTTCTCACGTAGGGGCTGGTGTGGATGTAGGAATAAACCAAATCATCTACGGATTAAACCAAGTTCTAACGAAAGATCAAAAAGTTCAAATCGCATTAGAAACAATGGCGGGTAAAGGAACAGAGCTAGCTCGTACATTCGAAGAATTAGCACGTATTATCGACGGAGTGACGCACAATGAACATTTATCCGTAACGTTTGATACATGCCACGTTCACGATGCAGGGTATGATATTAAAAATGATTTATCAGGAGTATTAACTCATTTTGATAAAACAGTTGGCCTTGACCGTATTAAAGTCCTTCATGTAAATGATTCGAAAAATCCTGTTGGGGCTCATAAAGATAGACATGAGAACTTTGGTTTTGGAGAAATCGGATTTGAAGCGCTCATGAACGTTATTAATGTTCCTGAATTTAAACAGCTTCCAAAGATTCTCGAAACACCTTGGATTAAATTGGAAGATAAAGTTCAAATTGCGCCATACAAAAAAGAAATTGAAATGATTCGTTCTGGAAAATTTGATTCAAACTGGATTGAAGAGTTATTAAAACAAGAAAGAGGGAAGTAATATGCATTCACACGATCATTGCTGTGGTCACGACCACTCAGGTCATAAAGAACATCATCATGACCATTCACATAATCATGTAGAAGAAGCGTTAGAAATCTTAAAAGAAGCGGGTTATAAACATACGAATAAACGCCAACGACTTGTTGAGATTTTAAATGATGCCAACCGTTACTTGTCAGCAAAGCAAGTGCAAGAATTGATTGCGCCTGAATTCCCACAATTAAGTTATGATACGATTTATCGTAATTTATATACTTTTGTACAATTAAATATTTTAGAAGAAACAGAATTGAACGGTGAGAAATTATTTAGATTCCGTTGCCAAGCTCATGGACATCATCATCATTTTATTTGCGAAAAATGTGGTAGCACAAGAGAAATTGATATGTGTCCAATGGATTTCTTTAAGGAACAATTAGAAGGGTGTGAAATTCATTCGCATCGTTTTGAAATTTTTGGACTTTGCGAAAAGTGCGCTAGTAAAGTGTAACTTAAGGGTTTCCTAAAAAAGTTCAAAGAACCTTAGTAAAGTTGATTGACATTTTATAGAACCTTTCCTATAATAAAAAAAGGACATTTCGTTTGTTTGGTTATTCTATTCAAAAGAAAACAGTTACTTTTTATTGCTCGGAGGGAGGGAATAGGATATGTCAAAAACAGTTGTTCGTAAAAACGAATCACTTGATGATGCTCTTCGTCGCTTCAAACGTACTGTTTCTAAAACCGGAACTTTACAAGAGGCTCGCAAACGTGAGTTTTATGAAAAACCAAGTGTAAGACGTAAGAAAAAATCAGAGGCAGCTCGTAAACGCAAGTTCTAGTCAACTCTGTGTATCATAGACTATGTCAGGCTGGGGCTATTAGTCCCAGTCTTTTTTTATCAATCAAACGAAATCAAAAGAATGGAGCGATTATAATGTCATTAAAAGAAACAATTAATAACGATATCAAAACAGCGATGAAAGCTAAAGACAAAGATACATTAGCTGTATTACGTATGATTAAAACAGCGATTCAAGCTGCTGAAATTGACAAAAAATCAGATTTAACACCTGAAGAAGAATTGACAATTTTATCGCGTGAAGCAAAACAACGTCGTGATTCTATTGTTGAATTCGAAAAAGCAGAACGCCAAGAATTAGTTGAAAAAACTCAAGGCGAATTAGCGATTGTTGAGAAGTACTTACCAGCGCAACTTTCATTAGAAGAAGTGCAAGCTAAAATTGCTGAAATTGCTGAACAAGTAGGAGCAACGACACAGAAAGAATTTGGTAAATTAATGGGTGCTGTAATGCAAGCTCTTAAAGGGCAAGCAGACGGTAATGTTATTAAAGAACAAGTAAAAGCACACTTAAATAAATAAGTGTGGATTGGAGGATAACTGATTGGAAAATGAAACCGTAAAAGCAAGTGTTGAATTAAGCGATAACCCTCAATTAATTCAATTATTTGGTTCTCAAGATCAGAATATTCGTTTTATTGAAGAGTCATTTCAAGTACAAATTACCCATCGTGGAGAACAACTCTTTATTACGGGTGAAGAAGAAGCTGTTTCGCAAGTAAAAGAACTGCTTAATCAGCTTCAGGACTTGATTGCACGGGGAATCTCGATTTCTAAAACCGATATCATTACAGCTGTGAAGATGGCCAAACGCGGGACTCTGGATTTCTTCATGAATTTATATAATGAGGAAATCGGACGTACATTTGCTGGAAAAGCGATTCGTGCCAAAACGTATGGTCAACAACAATATATTCATGCAATCAAGAAGACGGATGTTGTATTTGGTATTGGCCCAGCTGGAACTGGTAAAACATTCGTAGCCGTAGTGATGGCTGTTCAAGCGTTGAAAAAAGGCGAAGTGAAGAAAATTATTTTGACTCGTCCAGCCGTTGAAGCCGGTGAAAATTTAGGATTCTTACCAGGGGACTTAAAGGAAAAGGTAGATCCTTATTTACGTCCGTTATATGACGCGTTATATACCGTATACGGTATGGAGCATACGAATCGTCTCCTTGAACGAGGAGTTATTGAAGTTGCGCCATTAGCGTATATGCGTGGACGTACATTAGAAGATTCATTTATCATTTTAGATGAGGCTCAAAATACAACAAGAGCCCAAATGAAGATGTTCTTAACACGTCTTGGATTTGGGTCGAAAATGATTGTCAATGGGGATAAGTCTCAAATTGACTTACCAAAAGGGCACCAGGCGAGTGGACTTTTAGATGCAGAACGCAAATTAAAAGGAATCAATGGAATTGCCTTTGTTGAATTTGATGCAGGAGACGTCGTTCGTCATCCAATCGTATCAGAAATTATTAATGCTTACTCGGCTTCTACAACTACTGAAAAGGAACGAGGTGAAGAAAGTGAGACAAAAGCTCCGTAAGTTTCAAGAAACATTAGGAATTTTATATGTACCTGCGCTGTTAGGTGTGACATTCCTTTTCTTATTAGTATTAGGATGGAGTAATGTTCAACCAACTTCTTATTCTTTTGAATTAAATCAAGTTGCAAAAGAAACGATTCGTGCACCTAAAACAATTGAGGATAAAGAGCAAACTGAGAAAAATCAACAGATGGCCATGGATGGCGTTGGAGATATTTATGTCTTTGACCAAAGTCGCCAGCAACAACAAATTGATAAAGTAAAGCAGTTCTTCCAAGCAATCAAAACAGTAGCTGCGAAAGCTTCCAGTGAAATCTTTGCGACTGATTCTACAACGACGACTTCTGGGGAAGTGTCAACAAGAGTAGCGACGATTCAAGATCGACTCACTTATTTCAAGAAGAGTTTAGAATCAGAAAATAAAGCCATTCGTGATTTTGCTTTGTATATTCCAGATAGTGTCATCATTCAATTGCTTTCTGCTAGTTCAGATAAATTGGATGACTACGAATCAGCTATTGAGAATGCAATTAAAGAGCAAATGGATAAATCTATTACGGAATCTAATTTGCTACAAGCTCAAGAAGCAGCCAAAAAATCGCTCTTTAACGGCGGATTTACAGATAATGAACGAGAAATGCTAGGACAATTATTAACGAACAGTATTGTTGTCAATAATGTTGTTGATAAAGATGCAACGAATAGTGCAAAGGAAAATGCAAAACAAAGCGTATCTACAGTTCGAATTTTACAAGGACAAGTATTAATTCAAGAGGGGCACATTATTACCCAAGAAGACTTACGTATTCTTGAACTATTAGGAATCGATGGCAATTCAAGTAATTACCATCAACTTTATAGTTATTTGTTATTCCTAGGAATTTTAATGATTTCGCTATTAGCATTCACTTTCCGCTTTAAGCTGAGTGCATCTAAGAAAGAGTGGGATACACGCGTTAATGAGTTGACTGTTTTCTCAGTTGTATTTACGATTGGTACAATCTTGCTGAAGATTCTTTCGTTTCTTCAAAATCGTGGAATTGATTATATTGGTGTAGCTTTCCCGATTGCTGGATTTATCTATATCATTTATAAGTTAACGACGAAGTTTTACTTCACGATTATTGCGATGGTAGTATACCCAATTATAGTCTGGTTTATGTTTGGCAGTGATAGCATTAATACCGAAATTGCCTTAACGACCGTTTTCTTCTCGCTAGCTGCATGGCTAGGAGTGATTCAAGAAGTTTACTGGAAGGACTTATCTTGGATTAAACAGTTACTATTACACATTTTTATTCCGGTTGCATTGATGCCTCCGTTTATATTCTTTAGTAACTATGAATTGATTTCTACACAATCAGGTTGGTTAATTGCTTTTGCTGCAATCAGTGGATTTTTATCGTATTTGATACCGGTTATTTTAATGCCGTACTTTAATTACTTATTTGAAGATAGTTCAGTATTATTATGGGCAGAATTGTCAAATCCAAATCAACCGTTGTTAAAAGATTTGATTACAAAAGCTCCAGGAACGTATCATCATAGTTTAATGGTGGCCAATATTTCTGCAAACTGTGTTGAAGCCATTGGTGGAGATTCACAATTGGCAAGAGTAGCTTGTTATTATCACGATATTGGTAAAACTGAGCATCCATTCTTCTTTATTGAGAATTTACCAGCTCATATGGAGAGTCCTCATAAGATGATTGGACCATATGAGTCGAAAGAAATTATTTTTGATCACGTTCGTAAAGGGGTAGAAATTCTTAAACAACATCAATTACCACAATCAGTTATTGACATTTGTGCGGAACACCACGGTACAACGTTGATGAAATATTTCTATGCAGAAGCCTTAAAAGACAATCCTGATGCAGATGAGGCGGATTTCAGATATCCAGGTCCAAAACCACAAACAAAAGAATCTGCAGTCATCAATATCGTGGATAGTACTGAGGCGGCTACCCGTGCGATGAAAGAACCAACACTGGAGAAAGTTCAAAACTTAGTGCATTCGATTATTATGAATCGCTTGGAGGATGAGCAATTTATTGAATGTGATATTACGTTGAAAGAGTTAGCGATTATCGAAAAGAATATCGTGGCTTCATTAAACGGAACATTCCACTCAAGAATTGAATATCCAAAATTACCGAAAAAACAATCTTAAGAGTTATCTCCCTTCAACTAGGTTTAGTTGAGGGGATTTTTTTGTAAAGGGGAACTTTAAAGACCGTCAAAGTTCCAATAATGTAGGTAGTTTGTTACAATATTAGTGACGCTAAAAAAGGAGTTTTTAATATGATTATTGAAATTATCGATGAAACAGAAGTGGTACCTGAAAGTCACCAAGAATTAGTTCATGATGTGGTTAGTTTTGCTGCGGATTACTTAAAAATCCCAGAAAACAAAGAATGTAGTATCTCATTTATTTCTAGCGAACGTATTCGTGAAATCAACCGTGAGTTTAGAAATATTGATAAAGTCACAGATGTGATTAGTTTTGCACTCGATGATTCAGATGATGACTTTGAAAGTATGAAATCCATTATGGAAGAAGACGATAGTTTTGTAACGTCTATCGGTGATATTGTGATTTCTTTAGACCGTGCAAAAGAACAAGCAGAAGACTATGGTCATTCTCTTGAACGTGAACTTGGATTCTTAGCACTGCATGGCTTCTTACACTTAAACGGTTATGATCACCAAACAGAAGAAGAGGAAGCTGAAATGACAGGATTGCAAAAAGAAATCCTGGAAGCCTATGGGTTGAAACGTGATGACGCATAAACAAACAGAAAAGAATACCAATTTTTTGACATCACTGGGTCATGCACTAAACGGCATCAAAACAGTGATTCAAGAAGAAAGAAACATGAGAGCTCATCTCTGCATTGCAGGGTTAGCCATCTTAATTAGTATTTTCTCTGGTTTATCAGCAGTCGAATGGTGTTTTATTTTACTGTGTATTTTCATTGTGTTTCTCATGGAAATCTTAAACACCGTTGTCGAAAATTTAGTCGATTTACTAGTGAAGAAGGAATATCATATTGAAGCAAAGAAGGCAAAAGATATTGCAGCTGGTGGAGTGTTACTCAGCGCTAGTTTTACTGTAGTCATTGCAATAATCATTATTTTGCCAAAATGGATTCATTTTTAAGGAGAGAGTATGACAAAACCATTTAAATCAGGATTTGTGGCGATTGTAGGTCGTCCTAATGTCGGCAAATCAACATTTATGAACTATGTGCTAGGTCAAAAGATTGCCATTATGTCTGACAAAGCACAAACTACAAGAAATAAAATTCAAGGAGTTTATACGAAAGACGATGCGCAAATCGTATTCTTAGATACTCCAGGGATTCATAAACCAAAACATGAACTCGGAGAATTCATGGTGAAGAGTGCTTATTCTGCGCTAAAAGAAGTAGATGCAGTCTTATTTATGGTGAACGTTAGTGAAAAACGTGGACCAGGAGACGACTTCATTATTGAAAAACTAAAAGGGATTAAGACACCGATTTTCTTAGTATTAAATAAGATTGACCTTGTCACACCAGAAGTGCTATTAGAACGTGTAGAAAGTTATAAAGATGCACTTGATTTTGCTGGTGTATTCCCAATTTCAGTACTACAAGGTAATAATGTGAACGAACTAATGGAAGGTCTGATTAACGCACTTCCTGAAGGACCACAATATTATCCAGCAGACCAAATCACAGATCACCCTGAATACTTTGTCGTTTCAGAATTGATTCGTGAGAAAATTTTACAGTTAACACAGGAAGAAATTCCTCACTCAGTGGCTGTAACAGTGGATAAAATGCAAAAAGATGAATTCGATAAAGTTCATGTGTATGCGAATATCATTGTTGAGCGAAAATCTCAAAAGGGCATTATTATTGGTAAAGGTGGACGTCTCTTAAAAGAAATCGGGACGAGAGCGAGACGCGATATTCAACAATTACTTGGAAATAAGGTTTACCTTGAACTGTGGGTAAAAGTTGAGAAAGATTGGCGTAAACGTAAGAGTAACTTACAAGAATACGGATATCGAGATACAGACTATAGAGATTAGGATGGAATCAAATGGATTATTATCACTATTTTGATGGAATTGTCTTAATGCGGCAAGCGTATCGCGAGAAAGATATGCTTGTTAAAATTTTGACGAGAGACCACGGAAAGTTAATGTTCTTTTTACGAAATGCACAGCAAAGCAATCATCCATTAACAGCTGCGACACAGGTGTTTACAAGAGCGACTTTCCTGGGGCATATTCATCAAAATGGCTTTAGTTTTCTAAAGGATAGTCACGATATAAAACCTGCGACGATTGTTTTACAAGATGTAAAGGCACAAGCAGTTCTAGCGTATTTAACGCAATTAACAGATGCGGTGATGGATGACCATATTGTGAATAAGACGGTCTTCCAATTGCTTTGGGACGCTATTGAAGCCATAAATAATGGAGTCGATGCAGAAGTGATTTTGCGTTTCTTTGAAATCAAAATTTTACGTTATTATGGAATCGAAGTGGAATGGCAACATTGCGTCATTTGTAATCGAGATAAAGACTTAGTTGATTTTTCAATACAGAAACACGGCTGTCTGTGCAGTAATCACTTAGACGAAGATGAGTACCGCATGCAATTGTCTAGAAAGGCATTGTATGTAGCAAGACAATTAGCGCTTGTGAATACTCCAAAACAAATTGGCTCTATTCAGTTATCGAGTGAGACTACAAGTGAATTAAGACGCCTGTTCGATACTATTATAGAAGAGTATGTGGGCATTCGTTTGAAGAGTAAAAAATTCTTAGATCAGATGGTCGAATGGGAAACGTTAATGCAGAAAAGAGGACAAGATTAAGAGTAGCGCAAAACGCTGTCTTTACTTGACTTTTTAAGCAATTATCGGTACTATAGTGAAAGATTAATAGGACGTTGACGGTGAGATTTTTAATGATAAAATGTCAAAGAGAGTATGGGCTGGTGGAATCCATATCATGGTCATTAAAAGTGGCGCACTTGAGTCTATCAACAATGAAGCTTGGTTTTAAACCAAGAAATTAGGGTGGAACCGCGATTAGTCGTCCCTATGTATGCTTTTTGTGTACATAGGGACTTTTTTATTTAGATAAAGGAGGAAATAGTATGGATTTTACAATGGTCATCCCAGCTTCAGAATTCAAAGATTTTCAATTGAAGGTGGTGTCATTAGCGCCGATTAAAGTCAGTGTGATTGGTCATGATGACGAAGTGTTGGAGCAATTCCAAACAAGTGTAAACCATTCAATGTACGGTTTTAAAACGAAAAATGAAGCGATTAAAGAAGTTAAATGTGAAGTGATTCCTGGTGTGATTTATGAATTCTATCCAGTTGTGAATGCACAATAGAAAGGGGAACAATTATGGCAAAAAAATTAAGTGTTCAAGAAATTATTTTAACATTACAAAATTATTGGTCTAACCAAGGATGCTTGCTTCTTCAAGCATACGATACTGAAAAAGGGGCAGGGACAATGAGCCCTTATACATTCCTTCGTGCCATTGGGCCTGAACCATGGAATGCAGCATACGTGGAACCTTCACGTCGTCCTGCAGATGGACGTTACGGGGAAAACCCAAACCGTTTATTCCAACACCACCAATTCCAAGTGGTGATGAAACCATCTCCTGAAAATATTCAAGAATTATATTTAGGAAGCCTAGAAGCTCTTGGAATCAACCCATTAGAACACGATATTCGTTTCGTGGAAGATAACTGGGAAAACCCATCTCTTGGCTGTGCTGGTTTAGGATGGGAAGTATGGCTTGACGGAATGGAAGTAACTCAATTTACGTATTTCCAACAAGTAGGTGGACTAGAATGTCACCCTGTAACAAGTGAAATCACTTATGGTTTAGAACGTCTTGCTTCATACATTCAAGAAGTGGAGAGTGTTTATGATTTAGTTTGGACGGGAGATGTTAAATACGGAGATATCTTCACTCAACCTGAATATGAACATTCTAAATACGCTTTTGAAGAAAGCAATGCTGAATTATTAATGCAATTATTTACAGACTTCGAAAAAGAAGCCACTGTATTAATGGAAAAAGGCTTAGTGCACCCAGCTTATGACTATGTATTGAAATGCTCTCATGCATTTAACTTAATGGATGCTCGCGGAATTATTTCTGCAACTGACCGTGCTGGATTCCTTGGTCGTATTCGTAAGATGGCTCGTACCATCGCGAAAACTTTCGTGGCTGAACGTGAAGCATTAGGATTCCCATTATTGAAAGAGAAATAAGAGAGTTTGGAGGAGAAAGAATGACACAATCATTATTATTAGAAATCGGTTTAGAAGAATTACCTGCTCAATATGTTCGTTCAAGTTCAGAGCAATTAGCAAAACGTGTAGAAGACTTCTTCAAAGATGAAAACTTAGAATTTGAATCCGTAGAAGCATTTGCAACTCCAAGAAGATTGGCGGTTCGTGTAAATGGCTTAGTCGAAGAACAAGCTGACCGTGAAGAAATCTTCAAAGGACCATCGCTTGCAATCGCTCAAAAAGATGGAGCATGGACAAAAGCGGCTGAAGGATTTGTTCGTGGTAAAGGTTTAACAACAGATGATATTTACGTTGAAGAAGTGAATGGTGTTGAATACATTCATGTGAAACAACATATTGCTGGTAAATCAACAAAAGAAGTGGTTAAAAACTTATCTTCTGTGATTACAGATATGAAATTCCCAGTGACAATGCGTTGGGCAGCTCATACATTTGAATACTTACGTCCAATTCACTGGATTGTTGCTTTATACGGCAATGAAGTCATCGAAGAAATTGGCGTATTAGATGTCAAAGCTGGACGCATTTCAAGAGGACATCGTTTCTTAGGAAAAGAAGCAACGATTGAAAATCCAGAAAGCTATGAAAAAGCATTAGCTGAACAATTCGTCATCGTGAACCAAGATGAACGTAAAGCATTAGTTCGCAAACAAATTGAAGAATTAGCTGCTAAGAACAATTGGATTATTCCAATCGATGAAGACTTATTAGAAGAAGTAAGCTCAATCCTTGAATACCCAACAGCATTTGCGGGTACTTTTGATGAAAAATACTTAGTTGTTCCAGAACCAGTATTAGTCACATCAATGAAAGAACACCAACGTTATTTTGTTGTGTATAACCAAGAAAAACAATTATTACCATTCTTCGTTTCAGTTCGTAACGGTAATGACTACATGATTGAAAATGTTGCTAAAGGAAATCAAAAAGTATTAACTGCTCGTCTAGAAGATGCTTTATTCTTCTATGAAGAAGACTTAAAGATTCCAATGACAACTTTCTTGAAGAAACTAGAAACATTAAACTTCCATGCAAAAATTGGTTCAATGACAGAGAAGATGGACCGCGTGCAATTACTTGTGGGACGTATTGCAAAAGAATTGAACTTACCAAGTGATGTCGTTGTCACAGCGCAACGTGCAGCTTCAATCTACAAATTTGACTTAGTAACAAATATGGTTGGTGAATTCCCTGAATTACAAGGGATCATGGGTGAAATCTATGCCTTGAAACAAGGTGAAACTCCTGAAGTAGCTCAAGCAATCCGTGAACACTATATGCCAACAAGTGCAGATGGTGAATTGCCTTCTTCTGTACCAGGTGCTTTACTTGCAGTTGCAGATAAGTTAGATACTTTCTTAAGCTTTACAGCTGCTGGAATGCTTCCAACAGGATCAAACGACCCATATGCGCTTCGTCGTCAAGTTATGGGACTTGTACAAATTCTTGCGGCCTTTGATTGGAACATCGAAATTGAAGACTTTACAAAACTATTGTTAGGTCTTGATTACGCTGAGTTCCTAACAGGTAAAGAAGATGAAATTGAAGAGTTTATCTTAAGCTTTATTCGTGAACGTGTGGCACAACGTATTGCTACGATTACAAAACGTCATGATATTATCGATGCGGTTGTAAACAGTCATACTTCATCAATTCCTGAACAATTGAAAGCTGCAAAAGTTCTTTCAGCTGTTTCTGAATCAGAAGAATTTAAAGGAATTACAGAGGCATTAAACCGTGTTATCAATATTAGTGCGAAAGCTCAAGATGATGCGAGTGGCGAAATTTTAGAAGATCGTCTTGAAACAGCAAGTGAACGTACTTTAGTAAAAGCGATTAAAGAACTTCATTCAAAAGTACAAACATTAACTCCTGAAGAACTTTATAGTCATTTAGAAGCATTAGCACCAAAAATCAATGATTTCTTCAATGAAAACATGGTAATGGTAGATGATGAGGCAGTTCGTCGTAACCGTCTAAGATTCTTAGGATTACTATCTCAAATCATTTTAGATTTCGCAGATTTCACATCATTAATCGTTAAATAAGACCCCTCAAAGAGAAAGGAGAGTGAATGAAATGGCAGTATTTTATGATCGTGCCACGATTCAAGTCAAAGCCGGAAAAGGTGGAGACGGAATGGTTGCGTTTCGTCGTGAAAAATATGTACCAGACGGAGGCCCGGCTGGTGGAGACGGCGGTAAAGGCGGAAGTGTCATTTTTAAAGTCGATTCAGGACTTAGAACCTTATTAGATTTCCGTCACAAACGTCATTTCAAAGCAAAACCTGGTGAAAACGGCATGAGTAAGAGTATGTATGGCCGTGGAGCAGAAGACTTAATCGTTAAAGTTCCACCAGGAACAATCGTAAGAAATGCTGAAACGAAAGCCTTAATTGCTGACTTAGTAGAAGATGGGCAAGAAGTAGTAGTTGCTAAAGGAGGCCGTGGTGGTCGAGGAAATATCCGTTTTGCAACTCATAAAAACCCTGCACCAGACATTGCTGAGAATGGTGAACCAGGGGAAGAGTTTGAACTCGATTTAGAATTAAAAGTTTTAGCTGACGTTGGTTTAGTTGGATTCCCGTCAGTAGGAAAATCGACTTTACTATCTGTGATTTCAAGTGCAAAACCAAAAATTGCGGACTATCACTTTACAACATTAAACCCTCAATTAGGAATGGCGCAGTCTCCAAATGGCGAGCAATTCGTCGTTGCCGACTTACCGGGATTAATTGAAGGAGCTCATACAGGTGTAGGACTTGGAATTCATTTCTTAAAACACATCGAACGTACAAAAGTATTACTTCATGTGATTGATATGGCCGCAATGGAAGGCCGCGATCCTTTTGAAGACTACAAGATTATTCAAGAGGAATTAGGAAGTTATCACCTACGTTTATTGGAACGTCCAATGCTGATTGTGGCGAATAAAATGGATCAACCTCAAGCGGAAGAAAACTTAGAGAAGTTCAAAAAGGACTTAGCAGATAGCTTAGCTGAAGGCGAAGAAATGCCAGAGATTTTCCCGATTTCTGCCTATCGTCGTGAAGGACTTCAAGCATTGCTTGCTAGAACTGCTGAAGTGTTAGAAGAAACAGAATTCTTCCCATTAAACGAAGAAGTTGTGGAAACACATATCGTTTATGGTTTAGAGGAAGAAGAAGCACCGTTCAAAGTGACAAGAGATCCAGATGGTACTTGGGTACTGTATGGTGATAAGATTGAAAAACTATTCAAGATGACAAATATGGAACATGATGAGTCTGTAATGCGATTCTCACGTCAATTACGTGGAATGGGTGTGGATAGCACTTTACGCGAAAAAGGCGCCGAAAATGGTGACTTAGTACGTATTCTAAACTTCTCATTCGAGTTTGTTGATTAAGGAGTTTTGAATATGATTGATAGAAGTGAGATGGAAAAACGTTTTTACGTATCTTCATTTGACGGCCTAAGAGCGATAGGAATTCTTAGTATTATTATTTATCACTTGTATTCTTATCGCTTGCCGGGTGGATTTCTTGGATTGGACATTTTCTTGATTTTAGCTGGTTATTTTATGACAAACCGCTTAATGACAAGTTTAATGAATGATGGCAAGATTCCTTTGAAGCAGTTTTTATTAAAACGATTAGCGCGTATTGCACTACCTTTAATCGCAATGCTCGTTCTAGTGTTCATTTATATTACGCTGTTTCAAAATGAAATGTTGGTGAACTTAAGAGGATCATTTACTTCCAGTTTAGTCTTCTTAAATAACTGGTGGCAGATTTTCCAGGCACAAACGTTTATTCCAAACTTATTAACTGAAAATCCATTTGAGCACTTATGGTATATTTCATTAGCTTTTCAATTTTACCTATTGTGGCCAATTGTGTTCGCATTTTTAAGTTTATTCCTTAAAAAGCATAATTCTTTATTTGTAGCAATCATAGTGTTAGCTACTGCTTCATTTGGATTAATGCTCTTTAGTTATAAAGGTGCAGATTCATTAACGTATGTCACAATGAGCACAGGAACTCGATTATTCTCAATGCTGATTGGTTCATGTACGGCATTGCTATATCCTTTAGATCGTTTCCAAAAGGAACATAAATCTAGAGTGCCATATGAGCAATATTTAAGATTAATTCCGATTGTGTTAATGTTCATCTTGTTATTTACACTTGGACGTAACGAAGATATTACTTATCGTGGAGGAATGTTGCTCTTTGATATAACAGTAGCTGCTGTTATTTTGATGAGTGTACATCCTAAGGTAGGAACAGGGATTTTATTCCGTTTCAAACCATTAACGGTGATTGGTCGTAGAAGTTTATCATATTACTTATGGTTTTTACCAATTATTGTGTTATACCAAGCAAAAATGGGGATTGCTGGTTCAAGTAATTTAATTCACGGTATCATCCAATTGGTACTCATTCTCTTCTTTGGAGAAGTTTGGTATCAAGTTTTTGAGAAAAGACGTTATCTTCAAGTAATCCGTAAATTGATGGAACTGTTGAATGAAAAAACGGCTTATGGAAAACAAATTTTGTTTGGACTCTGTGCAGTACCGCTCATTATTTTAGCGGTAGGGCTCGTACAGTCTACAAGTAAATTATCTGAACAAGAGACCATACTTACTGAATTAATCCATACGAACCAAACAATTGTGGATAATACCCAGCAAACAGATAAGAAACTATTAAAGACCATTAATAATGTGGTCGGGCTTACTCGTGAGGAGACCGTTTTTAGCAGTAATAGTTCGATTACCTTTATTGGGGACCAATCGTTATTAGCTATCGCGAATGAACTAACAACCATTTATCCAAATGCCGTGATGCATGCGACAACGATTGCCCAAGTAACAGATTTAGCTTCAACCATTAATGAACTGAAAGCAAAGAATCTATTACATGACACTGTTGTTTTAATGTTTGGGGCTAATAGTGCATTTACAAAAGGACAATTGGAACGTGAATTAAAACGTATTGGGATGGAAAAACAAATCTTCCTTGTTACAACGACAACGTCCAAAACATGGAGAGATGATGTGAATTCTGTTTACGCTGCTGTTAGCGAAAAGTATTCGAATGTCCATGTTCTTGACTGGAATGAATATTCCAAAGACCATGATTGGTTCTATTCACATAAATCATATGTAACAGAAGTAGGAGCTCATGAAGAAGCGCTCTTCTTTGCAAAGAAAATTTATGAAACATTGAGAGGAAATTAAAATGGAATTGCAATTTCTAGGAACAGGTGCTGGCGTACCTTCTAAAATGAGAAACGTCACTTCAATTGCATTAAAGCTTCTCGATGAGATTAATGAAGTGTGGTTATTCGATTGCGGAGAAGCTACACAGCAACAAATTTTAAATACAAATATTCGTCCAGGAAAAATCAAGAAGATTTTTATTACGCATATGCACGGAGATCATATCTTTGGGTTACCTGGACTACTGACGAGTCGTTCTTTCCAAGGAGGAGAAGATGATTTAATCGTATATGGGCCAAAAGGGATTAAGAACTTTATCGACACGACGATTCAAGCTTCTTGTTCTAAATTGGGATATCCTTTAAAAGTGGTTGAATTTGAAAAAGAAGGCCTGCTTTTCGATGATAAACATTTTAAAGTGGAACTAAAACGACTCGAACATGGGATTCCTTCATATGGATTCCGAGTTACAGAAAAAGATCAACCTGGCGAATTGCAAGCTGACCGTTTAAGAGAGTTAGGGATTCCTTTTGGGCCACTCTATGGCAAGTTAAAAAAAGGGGAGACGATTACTCTAGAAGACGGAACTGTGGTAAATGGACAAGATTATATTTCTCCAGATATTAAAGGACGCGTTGTGACCATTTGTGGAGATACTCGTAAATGTGAGGCCAGTGAAATCTTAGCGTATCGCTCGGATGTACTTGTCCACGAGGCAACGTACGAAGGAGATAAAGGGCAACAAGCCTATCGTCATTTCCACTCGACGAGTCTTCAAGCAGCTGAAGTTGCCAAAAATGCCGAAGTTAAGCGACTCTTGTTAACACATATTAGTGCGCGCTATATTGGAAAACAATCTCAAGAGTTAGAAAACGAAGCAAAAACAATTTTTAAAAATGTTCAAGTTGTAAAAGACTTCGATATTGTGAGTGTTGAAAGGATTAAACATCATGAAGGATGCTAAATGGTTTTCAAATCAAGTGGCTCTTGTCACAGGAGCTAGTGGTGGACTAGGTGCACAAATTGCGCTTGAATTGGCCAGAAGAGATGTACAGTTAATTCTAGTGGCTCGTAATAAATCAAAGCTAGAGCAGGTAGCAGCAGAGTGCAAATCGTTCACTTCTAAACCGGTTGATATCTATTCGTGTGATTTAACACAGGATGCGTCTGTTAATGAGTTGCTAGCGACACTAGATGAATCATACAAAATTACGATGGTGATCAACAATGCAGGTCTAGGTTACTTTAAATTAGCTAAAGACCTAAGTGAATCTGAGATTAGTCAAATGCTTCAGTTGAATTTGAATGCATTAATTAAAATCACACAGCATTTTGTACCTAAGTTTATCGAAGCAAAAAGCGGAGTGCTTGTGAATGTTGCGTCCCAAGCTGCAAAATCAGCGACGGCTAAATCGTCCGTGTACTCAGCAACTAAATTTGGAGTGTTAGGATATTCGAATGCATTGCGTTTAGAATTAAAACCTTATGGCATCCATGTGATGACCGTAAATCCTGGACCGATTGCGACAGATTTCTTTGATAAAGCGGAGCCGACCGGAAAATACTTAGAGCAATTAGGCTCTGTAGTACTAGATCCAGTGAAGGTAGCCAAGGAAGTTGTTAAAGGGATTGAAAGAGAAAAACGTGAAGTGAATTTACCAAAATCAATGAACTTTGCGAGTAAATTAAATATTTTATTCCCGAAAATAGGAGACAAACTATTAGGGAGTATTTTCAATAAAAAGTAGAGGAGGTGTACGATGAGTTTTGCAAATTATGCATGGAAGTTAAAAGAGAATGTGGATGAAGAACTCGTAACATCTCTTTCAGATGAAAGTGGTGTATCTGAAAATCTTGTTCGCTTATGTGTGGAACGTGGCGTTCAAACTGTAGAAGAACTACAAGAGTTTCTTTCGCCAATCCCACATCTTATCCATGATCCTTTCTTGTTACATGATATGGATAAAGCGGTAGCACGTATTCAAGAAGCCATTGAAAATGGTGAATTCATTCATATTTATGGGGACTATGATGCAGACGGGATTACGAGTACAACGATTCTCTATGAAACTCTTGAAATGCTAGGAGCTCAAGTATCGTACTATTTACCGAATCGCTTTACAGATGGCTATGGTCCCAATATTCCAGCGTTCCAACGCGCGATTGAAGATGGGCATACACTCATTATTACGGTAGACTGTGGAATTGCAGCGCATGAACCAATTCGCTATGCGATGGAAAACGGCTGTGATGTTATTTTAACGGACCACCATGAAATTCCTAGTGTAATTCCAGAAGCTTATGCGGTTGTCCATCCTCGTCATCCAGAGGCAAACTATCCGTGCGGAGATTTATCAGGTGCTGGTGTTGCATTCAAGCTTGCTCACGCGCTTCTAGGAGAGTTTCCAGAAGAAATGGTAGAATTAGCCGCGATTGGAACCATTGCGGATTTAGTCAGTCTTACAGATGAAAATAGAACAATCGCTAAACTAGGAATCAGTCAAATGAAACAAACGCAGCGTATTGGCCTTGTTACTTTGATTGAGAAGTTATCCGTAAAAGTTGATAAATTAGATGAAAAGACGATAGGCTTTCAGATTGGACCACGCCTAAATGCATTGGGTCGCTTAGGAGATGCCACTCCAGGGGTTCAATTGATGACAACGTTTGATGATGAAGAAGCAGCGACTATTGTTGACTTTATGCAGTCTGAAAACGAAAGACGTCAAGCAATTGTGAATCAAATTGTTGAAGAAACCACTCCGCTTATTCAAGAACAGATGAATCAACCTATCCTTGTATTAGCTCAACCAGGCTGGCATGAAGGCGTTCTTGGAATTGTAGCGAGTCGAATTGTCGAACAGACTGGTAAACCAACGCTTGTGTTAGGGATTAGTGAAGACGGCTTAACAGCCAAGGGTAGTGGTCGTTCGTTTGGAGAATTTAATCTCTATGATGCGTTAACAAGTGTTAAAGATCATCTTTTAAAATTTGGTGGTCATCATATGGCTGCTGGTTTGACAGTTGAAACGATTATGCTTCCAACGATTATCGAAGGCCTTGAGCAATATGCAAAAGACCATCAAGACTTGTTAGATACGAAAGCTACTTTGACAATTGATGAGGTTCTTCCATTAAAAGATATTACGGTTGAATGGATTGATTCATTAGCTAGTTTGAAACCATTTGGTACGGATAATCCAGAACCGGTTGTTTCTCTGGAAGGAATTCAAGTGGCATCTACTCAATTGTTAGGAGTCGATAAACAACACTTGAAGTTGAATTTAAAAGAATCCAATTCTGCAAATACACTTCAAGCGATGGCCTTTAGTAAAGGGGAATGGGCAGCTTCTCTTCAGCCAGATACGAAGATTAGTATTGCTGGGACTTTAGAGATTAATGAATGGCAAAATAACCGACTTCCTCAATTAATGGTGAAAGATATTGCTGTTAAAGGTAGAGTCGTGATTGATTGGCGCACTTCTAAGATTACAAAAGATCATCTTGCTGTTGAAAATGCACTTTATCTAGCTACAAACGATGTGTACTTGAAGGAACTAGAAACAAGAATTCCAAGTACTTCAAGTGTGATGGATTTTGCATCATTTGTAGCTGCAAACGAAACCCCAACTGCTAAAGCAATTGTGTTATTCGACCTACCAGAAAAGATTGAAGAAGTGGAAGCTTTCTTTAAAATGGAATGGACACAGCCTCTTTATGTCATTACTTACACAAAGAATTCGGTTGTGACAACAGGCATACCCGATAAGCCAAAGTTTGGTCTGGTGTACAAATATATCCAATCTCATGTAAAAATACCGTACAATGAAAAACTAGTTTCGGTTGCTGGATTCCTCAAAATTCCAGTTGAACAATTCCGAGTGATATTAAAAGTGTTTTTTGAGTTGGAATTTGTTAAAATAGTAGGTGGACATTTAATGATTAACGAAAGTCCAAAAACAAATGACTTAGAAGAGTCAAACTTATTGAAAAAGTTAAATGAACAAATGTTGCTTGAAAAGAAATTCAACTATAGCCAGTTCCAAGAACTTAAGAGTTGGATGGATTCACAACAAGGTAAATAAAAGGAGGAGTTCTAAATGAACTTGAAAGAATATATTGCTAGTGTTCCAAACTATCCTAAAGAGGGTATTATTTTCCGTGATATTTCACCATTAATGGCTAACGGTAAAGCATACCAATATGCAACACAACAAATCGTAGACTATGCACGTAAAATTGGTGCTGAAATGATTGTTGGGCCTGAAGCACGTGGATTTATCGTTGGATGTCCAGTAGCGTACGAATTAGGAATCGGCTTTGCACCAGCTCGTAAAAAAGGAAAATTACCTCGTGAAACAGTGGCTGTTGAATATGATTTAGAATATGGTTCAGCAGAGTTACACTTACACAAAGATGCTGTAAAACCTGGTCAAAAAGTTCTTATCTGTGATGACTTATTAGCAACAGGTGGAACAATGGCTGCCGCTGCAAAATTAGTTGAAAAACTTGGCGGTGAAGTAGTTGGTTTAGCTTTCTTAGTAGAGTTAACAGACTTAAAAGGTCGTGAAAAAATTAGCGAATACGACATCTTCACATTAATGGAATACACTGAAGACGAAAGATAATGAAATTAAAGAAGACTTCCTTAGCATGTGGCTAGGGAAGTCTATTTTTTAATTTTCTTAATTCTTCTAATAGAGCTTTTGCAGTTTCTTGATTTAAATGTGGGGCTTTAGCGAGTAAATTCATCAGAAGTGGAAGTTCTTCTTCTGTTGCGCCAACAGCAAGTCCCAATGATTTGGCTTGGAGTCGCATATGTCCTTTTTGAATGCCGTCCGTCACAAGAGCTCTTACAGCAGCAAGGTTTTGCGCTAAACCAATCGAGGCAATAATTCCTGCTAATTCAACAGCGCTTGGATGACCGAGTAACTCGTGTGCAAATTGTGCGCCTGGATGAATGGAAATAGAACCTCCAACCGTTCCAACAGGAAGTGGAAGAGTGATAGTACCCACTAAGTTTCCAACTTCATCCTTTGTCCAGCTTGTCAGTGGTTGATATTGGCCGTTTAAACTTGCATAAGCGTGAGCACCAGCTTCGATCGCGCGCCAGTCATTTCCGATAGCGATAACGACAGAATCAATACCATTCATAATACCTTTATTATGCGTTGTTGCACGGTAAGGGTCCGCTTTTGAAAATTCACTTGCTAAAACGATTCGATCTATGACATCTTCACCTTTAGTCGTTCTAGTATCTAAGATTCTTGGAGAAAGTACGCATTTACCAGTCACGACTGAGTTTGTTGCAAGATTTGAGAGAATAGCCATAATACTTTCGCCACCAGTCAATGCTTCAATTGGTGAAACGAGCGCTTCTAGGATGGTGTTCAGCATATTTGCTCCCATGGCTTCCTTTGTATCCACAGAAACGTAGAAAATATAAAAGCATTCTTTGTCAGTAGATTTTTCTTCGACCCATATTTCTCGGATTCCTCCGCCACGTTTCACGATAGAAGGATGAGCATTATTCGCAATCGTAAAGAGCGATTCTCTTTGTTGTTCTAGTTTAGTTTTTACTTCTTCAAGTGTTAGAGGAGATTTTACAATGGCAATTTCTCCAATCATTTCACGCTTTTCTTGAATCGTTGCAGTTCCGCCAGCTAAGTTGATTAGTTTTGAGGCATAGCTTGCTGCGGCAATTACAGAAGGTTCTTCCGTTACCATTGGAACAATATAGCTTTTCTCGTTCACGATTAATTCTGGAACGATTCCATAAGGAAGACCGTAAATTTCAATTTGATTTTCGACCATTTGGTTAGCAATGGTCTCTGGAAGTTCAAGACCTTTTTCGAGTAGTGCTTTGGCTTCATTCGATAAGTTTGGATGATTTAATAAAGTTTCTTTTCTTTCTTCAAGAGACTTTTGATAAAACTTGTAAAAAGGGTTATTTTGCATCGATGTGCTCCTTTCTTGCTTTCATTCAGTATAACAAATTTTTACAGTTTGCGGGTATGATACAGGTAAATTTTTCAAAAATGAGGTACACTAGTAAACGTGAAAGGAGAGATTTTATGGAATTTATTCGTGAATTGAATGGTTGCCGTTTGATTTTAACGGCAGATGAAGAGTATCAAAAAGAAGCAGAAGATATGCTCTCTTTTGTAGAAGAATATTTTGAGGAGAATTGGGATGAGGTAGATACTTTAATTCCAATCCACTATGGACAAGTAAAAGTCATTCCTAAAGGAGAAGATTTCCAAGTGGTTGTTCAAAATTACGAACATAAACTACTAGATGAATGGGTTGAAGATTTCTCTTATTTCTTAGATATTATTCGTAAAACGATTCAAACTGGAAAAGGTACGAAAACATTAGGACGTTTAATTCCATTCCGCTTTGACGGACCGTTAGTGATTGCTAACCATACTTTTGAAGTGGACGAGTGGTATGCGCATCGTTTTGATGATGAAACTTGGTATATTGCTCCAATCGATCAAACGATTGATCCGCAACCGCTAGAAGGAAATCAAGCGTATGAAATCTTTCCAGATTACCCAGAATTATATGAAGTGATGCATTTACCAACCGACTATATTATCTTATTCAAAGGGCATGAAATAGTTTCAGTATTGAATACAGATAGTGTCGATGTGTGGAACTAGTCAATTACGAAAGGATGTACTATGGTAGAATCAATTTGTCGTATGAATCATGTTGTGAAGGCGTATGAGTGTAACTGGAAAGGAGAGTTATCTCTTAGCCATGTCGTTGGGATTATGATGCTTGCTTCGCGTAAACAAGAACGTAGTCTAGCACATCCTGATTTGATCTATCAAAAAGGATTATCATGGATTGTGATTCAAAACCAATTAACGGTGAACCGCCTTCCAAAATTAGAAGAAGAAATTATTATCGAGACAGAACCAGTTGGATATAACAAGTTCTTTACGTTCCGTCGTTATACGATTTTGTCTCTAGACGAAGAAGTACTAGTAGACGCATTAACGACATTTTCAATGATTAATATTGAAGAGAGAAAACTCATTTCACTAGATGAAGAAGTATTAAGTGAATATCCAATTGAGAATAAAAAAGATACTCGTCGTAATCCAAGAGTTCCAAAAATTGATTTGGACAAAGCAAGTGTTCAAACTTACCGTGTTCGTCTCAATGATATCGATTATAATCACCATGTGAACAACGCGAAGTATTTTGATTGGGTAATGGATAGCCTTGGAATGGAATTTATTAAGACTCATTCATTAAAATCAGTTCTTGTAAAATATGATAAGGAAATCCTTCCAGAAGCTACCGTTAAGAGTTATTATGAAATTCGTGAAACTGAAAACGGGGTTCAAACATTACATCAATTGGAATCAGATGAACAAAAATGTTGCCACTTATCTCTTGAGTGGGAAACAAAGTAAAATCCTTGTATTTTCAGAGGAAATAGGGTACAATACTTTCTGTGTAAAATATGCAGCAGAAATATAGAAGCTCGTCAACAGTCCTAGCCTTTAGGGTAAGGTAGTAACCGCGGCTGCAAAGGTGAACCCTTGTAGTGACTGCACGAATCGAAGATTTCGCGATTATTTTACTCCAAAAAAATAAACAATTATTGGAGGAATGTTCAATGTCACGTTACACTGGACCAAGCTGGAAGTTATCTCGTCGTTTAGGCATTTCACTTTCAGGAACAGGAAAAGAAATCGCTCGTCGTCCATACGCACCAGGTCAACACGGACCAAACAGCCGTAAAAAATTATCTGAGTATGGTCAACAATTACAAGAAAAACAAAAACTACGTCATATGTACGGTATGAACGAACGTCAATTTGCTACTTTATTCAAAAAAGCTGGCAAAATTAAAGAAGGTAAACATGGTGAAAACTTCATGGTTCTTCTTGAACAACGTTTAGATAACGTAGTATACCGTTTAGGTTTAGCAACTACTCGTCGTCAAGCACGTCAATTAGTTAACCACGGTCACATCACTGTGAACGGTAAACGCGTAGATATCCCTTCATTCCAAGTACAAGTTGGCGATGTTGTGGGTGTTCGTGAAAAATCACGTAACTTAACAATTATTAAAGAAGCTTTAGAAGCTTTATATGGTCGTCCAGAGTTCGTTACTTTCGACGAAGAAAAATTAGAAGGTTCATTAAACCGTCTACCATTACGTGACGAGTTAACTTCTGAAGTTGACGAATCACTAGTTGTCGAGTACTACAATAAGCTTGGCTAATCTTATTAGACAATTTCAGAACTGGAATTCACTATTGTGGATTCCAGTTTTTTTATTTATAATTTTTGTGAAAGCACATTAAATGATTAGGGGATAAAGAGGTGGAAGAATATGATCCGTACTGTTGAAAATCCAAATGTTACTTTAGAAGAAGTAATGCCTTTATATGAAGCAGTAGGATGGACCAATTACACACAAAAACCAGAAATCCTTGAAGTAGCTTATAAAAATTCTCTTCATATAATAGGAGCGTTTAATGATGAAGGAAAACTCGTTGGGATACTGCGAGCCGTTGGAGATGGAGCGTCCATTCTGTTTATTCAAGATATTTTAGTGTACCCCGAATACCAACATCAGGGAATTGGCACAAAATTGTTACAAATGACCTTAGATAAGTACAAGAATGTGTATCAAATTCAACTAGCAACAGATGATTCAACGAAAACAGTTTCTTTTTATGAGTCTAATGGATTCACAAGTTTAACTTCTCTAAATTGCGTTTCATTCATATATACAGGAAAGCGGTGAGCAAACTTTACTCACTTTCTATGATTCTATGATAGAATGAGAGAGTAAATTAAAGGAAAGAGTGGATACAATGCAATTAACAATCGATAAAAGAGCGCAAGCATGGTTTGAAGAAGAAATGGGTGTATCTAAAGAACGTGGTGTTCGTTTCCTAGGAAAGGTATACGGATGCAGTCCGATTCATGAAGGATTCTCACTAGCAGTTGAAGTAGATGCTCCAAGCAATCCTTATGTGAGCGTTGTTGAAAATGGTATTACTTATTTTGTGGAAACTGGTGATGAATGGTTCTTCCATGGTCATAATTTAGAAGTAGGCTTTGATGAAAAATTAAAAGAACCAAGTTACAGTTATACTAAAATTGTAGACTAATATTATATAGAAGAAACAGGGAGTGAGGCATTTACTTACTCCCGTTTTTATTGGACATTTTTGCCTTTGTAGAGTACAGTTAGGTAGTTATGAAACGAAGAAAGGATTTATGAAATGACAGAACCTGCAGTAAAGTATAGACTGATTAAAACTGAAAAACATACAGGCGCTCGTCTTGGAGAAATTATTACACCACATGGTACATTTCCAACACCAATGTTTATGCCGGTTGGGACACTTGCTACGGTAAAATCAATGTCTCCGGAAGAATTAGATGAAATGGGTGCCAATATCATTTTAAGTAACACCTATCATTTATGGTTACGTCCTGGTGCGGATATTGTTGATGAAGCTGGTAAACTACATAACTTCATGAACTGGAAGAAAGGGATTTTAACCGATTCAGGTGGATTCCAAGTATTCTCACTAAGTGATATGCGTCGTATTGAAGAGGAAGGAGTTCATTTTAGAAACCATTTAAACGGATCTAAATTGTTCTTATCTCCTGAAATCTCAATCGATGTACAAAATAAATTAGGTGCGGATATCATCATGAGTTTTGATGAGTGTCCAGATTTCCACCATACGCATGATTATGTGAAAGATTCAATTGCTCGTACGACTCGTTGGGCAGAGCGTGGATTAAAGGCCCATAAATCACCAGATACACAAGCGTTATTTGGTATCTTACAAGGTGCTGGTTATAAAGACTTACGTATCGCACATGCAAAAGATATGATTTCTCTTGATTTCCCTGGTTATTCTATCGGTGGTTTATCGGTTGGGGAAACAAAGCAAGAGATGAATGAAGTGTTGGATTATTTAACACCACTCATTCCTTCTGATAAACCTCGTTACTTAATGGGTGTGGGTTCACCTGACTCATTAATTGACGGCGTTATTCGCGGAGTAGATATGTTTGACTGCGTATTACCAACACGTATTGCTCGTAATGGTACATGTATGACAAGTAGCGGACGTCTTGTAGTGAAGAATGCGAAATACGAACGTGATTTCCGACCTTTAGATGAGAAATGTAATTGCTACACATGTCGTAACTATACACGTGCCTACATTCGTCACTTATTTAAAGCAGACGAAACATTCGGATTGCGCTTAACAAGTTATCATAACTTGTACTTCTTATTAAACTTAATGAAGCAAGTACGCCAAGCGATTATGGATGATAACTTATTAGAGTTTAGAGAAGCGTTCTTTGAAGAATATGGCTTCAACAAAGAAAATGCTAGAAATTTCTAAAGAGTATAGAAATAAAGCGACTTTTTTGATAAAGTAAAAACATAAAATTGGAAATGAGGTAAGATTATGGATCAAATGACATTATTAATTGCATATATCGTTGTAGCAGGAGGAGCGTTCTGGTTCTTCGGACGTAAACAACGTCAACGTGCTAAAGAAATTCAAGCGCAAAGAGAAGCGATGAAAATTGGAGATAAAGTAGTTACAATCGGTGGATTGCACGGTGTAATTGATAACATTGATACTGTAAATAAAACAGTCGACCTAGATTGCGAAGGAGTCATCCTAACTTTCGAACGTGCTGCTATTCACCATGTTGTTTCAGAATCTGCTCCAACAAATAACGAAGTGTATACTGATGAAGTAGCAACTGAAGAAGAGTAATCGATGGATAAAGAAAGTTTAAAAAATAAATTTAAAACTTGGTTATATTATAAAGTCAGTGAGTTTAACGATTTAGGATATACAACAATTCAAACGGAAGATCTCGCGCATTATTTTGCTGATTATCGTTGGAAGAAAAAAATTCCTGAAAATCTATTTGAGCAGATTTTTCAAATTAATCAATTAAGTATTAATGAATATTTCGATTTTGAATCTTTAGAAGCACAAACGAATAAAGAGATTACACTTGAGGATATCAATTTAAGTGAATTATTTTAAAAAGAGAAGCTAGCTGTACGCTAGCTTCTCTTTTTGTATAAAAACTTTGTAAAGGATTACAAAAAGCGGTTCTATAATTTCTAGGGTTGATGGAAATTTTCCACCAACCCTATTTTAGTGT
>CABSQV010000020.1:0-29513 GCA_902479935.1 uncultured Streptococcus sp.
GAATCAAAGTAAAATTAAAAGGACTTAGTCCTGTACAATACAGAACTAAATCCTTCGCTTAAATTAATTGTCTAACTTTTTGGGGTCAGTACACGATGGTGGGAGTGCTTTTTTGATTATTTAAAGTAATGTTGTGAAAGAAAAAATAATATGTTATAATACGTTTGTATTATAAAAAGTAATAAAGTACACAAGCTTGAAAGATAAAGAGGGGAATATGATGAAGAAAGAAACAAAACGTTTTTTATTAGGCAGTGTTGCACTGTTATCTCTAGTAGCAGCAGGTTGCTCTAATACGAAAACTGATACTGAAACGACGCAAGTGACAACTGCTGAAGCTTCAACAGAAGAGACCACTCAAGTGACGACACAAGCGGCAGCTCAAGATGTCAGCAATTATAAAACAGACGGTACGCAGCCTTCTGAAACCTTTAACTGGGAAGCAACAGTAGCTCCATTAAAGAATTCTGAAAAAGAATACATTGATACTAATGGAAATAGAGTAAAAGAAAAATCGTACACTCTAGCAAATGCAGTTTTGGAACTGCAAGATACGAAGAGTAAAATCACTGAACCAAAAGTTCTTGAAGCATTGAAATTACTAGATGCTATATTTATAGACCAGGGAAATATTGGAGAGGTCTTAAAGGCTGCAGGAGTATCTAGTCAAAAGGAACTTTATACGAAGATTTGGAATGATTTTATGGTATCGTTCCTCACATCAGCTAGACCAGAATTTACTAATGATGCTACGTATGAATATGCGGGTATCACCTATGCAATTAAGGACTATGGCCCAATGAAGCTAAAAGTTGATGTGAATTCGCTGGGACAGGCTGGTGCTTATACCTTAGAAAGTTATGGTGTAGAGGGAGATACGGTGTACATCAAGTATAGAGCGCCAATTAAGGATGAAGGAGTAGAGAATCTATTAATCAAGCATCAAACGAATAATCAAGCCTTCTTTGATGCCCTCAAGGAATTGTCTGCAAAAATTGTGAAAACAGATTATAGTAAAAATTTATTATTGAGATTTTTATATAGTTTAGGATCTTTGGAATTTAAAGGAGATGGTTCCTTTGGTACAAAGGGTGATAAAGAGTATTCAGACTCAAGCAGATATATTGTAGCGATTAAAGTAGATGATAATGGGAACAAGAGTATAGATATGGATAATTTAGTGGCTTTATTACAAATTCATGCAGATAAAGCATTCGAGGCAAATAAATCCCGATTCAAGTCAACACGTTAACAATGTCATGTTAGCCAGCTACCTAATTGGTGGCTGGTTTTATTGTTATCGGCGAAGGGGGTACAAAAAATGTTTTGGAACTCAAAGAATTATGATACAATAAATGAAAGTAATCGTGAAAACATTCTCTATATGAGATGAGAGGAGTCATTTATGAAAAAAGGAACGAAACGATTTTTAGCAGGGAGTGTAGCCGTTCTATCACTAGTAGTGGCAGGATGTTCTCAGTCTAAATCGACATCAGAATCAACAAAGGAAACAACAGAAGCAACAACGACCACGCAAGCAGTAGTCGAAAAATCGAAAGATAGCAAAAATCCAGCAGCTTCATTTGACTGGAATGCAAAGGTCGCACCAATGACGAAATACGAACAAACATATGTTGAATCAAATAGCGGAAAAACAGTTACGATGAACTTGGAGGGTGTGAAAAAAGCAGTCGAGGCCTTGAATGAGAAGAAAAAGAGTATCACTGATACAAAAGTTCAAGAAGCGTTAAAACTTGTTGATGCGGTATTTGTCAACCAAGAAAACTTTGACGTGCTTCTAAAAGCAACAGGGACTTCAAGCCAAGAAGAATTCTTTACACGTATTTGGAATGATTACATGGTGAACTTCTTGAAGGAAGCACGCCCAACATTTACTAATGACGGGGAAGTGGAGTATCAAGGAGTGAAGTATCCCGTTAAAGTCTATGCTCCAATGTACTTAAAGGTAAATACGAATGCCTTAGGAAGAGCGGCAGCTTATACGCTTGAAGATTACAAAGTTGAAGGCGATACTGTGTACTTGAAATTAAAAGCGCCACGTGTTGACTTATACCAATATGAAGTGCAAGCAAGTTATCAAACAAATAACAAAGCCTTCTTCGATGGACTGGTTGAAGAAGTACAAAAAGTAGGACAAACAGACTTTACAAAAGCGCTCTTGTATAAATTTATTTACCGCTTAGCTGCCGTTTGGTTTAGAGGAGATGGCTATGTCAACTTAGAAGGAATGGATTATTACGATAGAAACAATCACTATTTAGCGATTAAGGTGGATGACAAAGGCAATGCAACCATCGATGATAAGAATTTAGTGAACCTTCTACAAATCGATATGAAGCCAGCAAACGAAGCGAATAAAGCAAAATTTGAATAAAGTAGATAATTACCTGAAAAAGATTTTTTTTGAGGGTCTGCTAGCTTATATTAATCAGTAAAGTTATAATGAAAAAGGAGCATTTTAGCTCCTTTTTTGTATGAAAGAAGGAACGAAGATGAGTGGATTTTTTATCTCAATAATCATAGTAGCACTAGTTGTTTGCTGCGGAATGGTTTATGTAAGAAAAGTGGAAGAGCGTTCTTTTTCAAGCTATCTGATGGAACGATTACTCTTTCTGTTTGTAAAACCGTTGACTTACTCAAAAGATGAACCGGCCAAATTCGAACAAGAATTTAATAAATGGGCTGAGGAGAATGACGAACCTATTGCAAACCCAAAGAAATATATTAAAGTAGATGTCCAAGAAAAAGATGTAGATGGCATGCAAGTGTTTGTGTGGAATGACAAGAAAGACGCTAACCAAAAAGTAATTCTATTTTTACATGGTGGAGCATATGTTCTGCAACCGTCGATGATGCATTTTAACATGGTGCATAAAATAGCGCAGGCGATAGATGCAAAAGTGGTATTCCCGATTTATCCAAAGGCTCCAAAGCATCAATACCGTGAGACATATGAAAAGTTAGAAAAGGTATATTGCGGACTTTTAGAAGAAAATACAGATCCGAATTCTATTATTGTAATGGGGGATTCTGCAGGAGGAGGACTCTCATTAGGATTTGCGATTTACTTAAAAGAACTTGCGTTACCACAGCCAAAGGAACTCGTTCTGTTTTCTCCTTGGGTGGATATTGCAACGGATAATCCTGAAATCGCCTTGTATGAACCATTTGACCCAATCCTTAAACAGAGTGGAATTCATGAAGTGGCAAAGTTCTGGGCGGGAGAAGATTTGAAACAACCACTAGTGAGTCCGCTGTTTGGAGACTTGTCTGGACTAGGAAGAATTAGTGTTTATATTGGGACGCATGATATCCTTTATCCGGACAATCGATTGTTACATGAAAAACTTCTTAAAGAAGAAATCGAACATCGATATATTGAACGCGAAAAAATGAATCATGTTTATGTAGGTCTTCCGATTAAAGAAGCCAGAATCGATATTCAGGAATTAATTGAAGAGTTGAAGAAATAAGGAAAGCAATGCTCATTAGAGCATTGCTTTTCTTATTATAAATTAGTTCTCTTTTCTATAAACTTTAGGAGTGCAATTATAGTGTTTCTTAAATTGTCGGAAGAAATAACTTGTTGAAGGAAAGCCGGATTCGAAAGCAATGGTATCCATAGTGAAGTCTGTAGATTTTAATAAATCAGCTGCTTGCATTAGTCGTCTTTCCAATAGAATTTCCTGGAAATTTTTTCCAGTACTTTTTTTGAGAGTATTACTTAAATAGGTCGGATTATACCCAAAATGTCTAGCTAGAGTCTCTAATTTTAAGTTTCTAAAGTTATTATCGATAAAAGCAAGGATTTCATGAATCTTAATTTTAGAGGAATGATAATTCTTTGTAGCGTTTATGCTGTAAATTCTAACAAGCTCCAACATGATTAAATGAATATAGTGAGAAAGGAATTCGGATCCCTGACGTTGATAAGACCAGTACTCTGTCAATAATAATTGAATTAATGAATGGATAGCAATACTCTGAGTTGTATCAAAAATGACATATCTGTCATGATCAGTTTGCTTGTTAAAAACATCTGCAAGAATGTTTGCTTCCAGACTAGTGAGGTTTTGGTTTCTAAAAAGAAATAGAGAAGAAAATGTTTCTTCATTAATCAAAATGTTAATCATTATGTCATCTTCTCCTAAAGCATCAATAGAATGAGGGACATCTCTATCTAATACACATAAACTTCCTTTAGTAAGTTGTACTGTTTTTCCGTTAATTGTTTGAGTACAAGTACCAGAATAAATGTAGGTCATTTCAATAAAATCATGAAGATGCTCAATCATAGGAGCAAATCGATTGTGCTTGTTTATGTAAATATTTTCTCCCTTGCTAAAAAATAAAGATTTTGGAAAACGAAATATATTAAATTTTGAATCAATGTACGTATTTATATTTTTATTTGCGCTAGAAATATCGTTGACTGAAATGCCTGTTTCTCTTTGCTTTATTTCAAATGTGTTTATATGACGTAAATAAATATCTAATTCTTCAAGATTCATAATTAACTCCTTTGATATCTGTGGATAGTTCATTATAACCTGTTTTTAATGCATTGTGAAAAGATAAATACCACAGTAATATAATTTTTGTAAAACGCTTTAATATATTTAAGAAGGGAAAGATAAATTATGACAGACAATAATAATGTATCAAGCGTACCTATTGGAGAAAAAATAACATATGGATTTGGGAATTTAGCAGCTAATCTGATGATTACAACTGCGAATGGATTTATTACATATTTTTATACAGATGTTGTAGGTTTAACAATTTCTGTAGTTGGTTCTATTCTATTATTCGCACGTGTATTTGACGGGATTACAGATATCTTAATGGGGGTTATTGTTGACCGAACATCTACGGTGAAAGGGAAAGCTCGTCCTTGGATTAAACGAATGATTATTCCATATGCATTAGCATTAATTCTATTATTTACATCGCCATCATTTTTACCTCAAGAAATGAAAGCATTCTATGCATTTGCTACTTACGTTATTTCTTTAGCTGGGGTTTATACAATGACAATGGTCCCTTATAACACAATGTTAGGAACAACAACTTCTGATTCAAAAGAACGTGGTTTCTTGTCAACATCAAGAACAATTTTTGGATTCTTAGGGGCTTTCTTAGTAAATGGAATTGTATTAAAAGTAGTTGGCATGTTTGGTGAAGTGACAGAAGCATCTTCTTGGACTAAAATGGCTGCTGTTTTTGCACTTGTATCTGTAGTGTTATTAACAATCTTGTACAAGAATTCAAAAGAACGTGTTTTAGAAACGGATGAAGCATATGTAGCAGAGCAAGTTGAAAAAGTACCAGTTATGGATAATGTAAAAGCGTTATTCAAGAACAAATATTGGGTAATTATGATTTCTACAATGTTAATCGGTTTTATTAGTTCTGGTCTTGGTGGAATTAATATTTACTATGCACAGTACATCTTAGGAGATGTTGAAAAAGTTGCGGTTATAGGTATGCTATCATTTGCACCAATTATTGTAGGTTCATTCTTCACACCAATCATTATGGCAAAAATGTCAAAACGAAATGCAATGATTTTAGGAAATGCAATTGTTGTTTTAGGAACAGTTATCTTAGCGTTATTCCCAGAAAACTACGATCTTATCAAAGTTGGTTTAATTGTACGTGGTCTAGGTATAGCTCCTACAGCAGTGGCAAGTTATGCGATGCTTGGAGATGTGGCAGACTACGGAGAATGGAAAACAGGAATCCGTTCAGATGGTTTAATTTTCTCTGCTGGGACTTTCGGTGAAAAAGTTGGTTCAGGGCTAGGCGGATTATTGATTGGTATTGTAATGTCAATTGGAGGGTATGTTGCTGGAGCTGCTGCTCAAACACCAGGTACGATTTTTGCAATCAAAGCACTATTTGCTTATATTCCGATTTTATTAGGTGTGATTTCAATCGTGTTGATGTTCTTCTATGATTTAGACAAAAAATTACCAGAGATTGTAAAAAATCTTCAAGAACGTTCTCAAGGATTATCAGAACAATAAAATTTATGGGGAGATGCCATCTGCATTCTCCCTAATTCTGTTATAAGGAGATAAGAAAATGAATTTAAAAGAAAAACCATTTTATTTAAATGATACTGATGTGGAATGGGTTAATAAAACAGTAGAGAGCTTAACAGATGATGAAAAAATCGGGCAGTTGTTTCTACCGATTGGATATTCAAGCGAAAAAGGCTATTTAGATAAACTTATTGAATTAGGAATAGGTGGCTTATTTTATAGACCTGGAGATGCACAAGAGGTTCAGCAAGCCTATGAGTATATGCAAAAAAATAGTAAGATCCCACTGTTAACAGCCGCAAATCTAGAAGATGGTGGGAATGGTGCAGCAACACAAGGTACCGCTTATGGAAATCAGATGGCTGTTGCAGCGACTAATTGTTCAAGTGACGCTTATACTCTTGGAGAAATCGCTGCAAAAGAAGGAAAAACAGTCGGAGTTAACTGGGGCTTTTCACCAGTAGTTGATTTGGATTTAAATTTTAGAAATCCAATTACAAATGTTCGTACCTATGGAAGTGATGTGGAAAGAGTAATAAGAAACGCTAAGCAGTATATACAAGCTTTTCATGATAATGGGATGATGACATCTATTAAACATTTCCCAGGTGATGGGGTTGATGAGAGGGATCAGCATTTATTGACTTCCGTTAATTCTTTATCTGTAACAAATTGGCGTAAAACTTTTGGTAGAGTTTATAAAGAGTTAATTGATTGTGGATCAAAGGCAGTTATGATAGGTCATATTGCCTTCCCCGCATATGCAGGAGACACAATGCCAGCGACTTTAAGTCCAAAATTACTTCAAGATTTATTGAGAAAAGAACTTGAATTTAATGGACTTACTATTACAGATGCGACTCCGATGGTTGGTTTTTGTGCAGCCATGAAGAGAAGTGAAGCTGTTCCATTCACCATCCAAGCAGGTTGTGACATGTTATTGTTTAATCGTGTTTTAGAAGAAGATGTCCAATATATGAAAGAAGGGCTAGCAAAAGGGATCTTAACGAAGGAAAGATTGAATGAAGCGGTCACTCGTATTTTGGCTACAAAGGCATCATTGGGCTTACATAAATCAATTAATCATGGAACAGCAACATTTGAGGATTATAAAAAGGAACAGTATGATTTAGCGGATAAATCGATTACTTTAGTAAAAGATACTCAAAAGATGCTTCCTCTGACATCAAATAAAAATAAAAGAATTCTGTTGCAGGTGTTAGGGACATTTGATTCAAACACAAGAGTAGTTGAAAAGGTAAAAGCCGAATTAGAAGCAAGAGATTTTGAAGTCACGATTTATGAACCTGAGACCAATTTCTTTGATTTAGGAACTGTCGAATCATTTTCAAAAGAGTATGATGCGGTATTATATGTAGCTAATGTGCAAAATGCTAGTAATCAAACAGTAGCTCGAATTCATTGGCATACCTTATTCGGACTAGGCAATAATATGCCATGGTTTGTCAAAGAAGTCCCAACAGCTTTGATTAGTTTCGGAAATCCATATCATCTATATGATTTACCAATGGTGGAAACAGTGATTAATGCATATTGTAACTACGATCATTTTATTGAAATGACCGTAAAAAAATTAACTGGAGAAAGTTCGTTTAAAGGTATTAGTCCAGTAAATCCATTTTGTGAAAACATCTTATTGGAGGAGTTAAAAAATGAAAATTAGTCATTTAAAAGTAAATGGTGTTGATACGCCATTAGGCTATCGTTTCGATTATCTGACATTCTCCTGGAAATTAGAGGGGCAACTTGACAAAACTGAAGAATGTAGAGTGGAAATCTCTAAAGAAGAGGACTTTAAAGAGTTACTATGGAGGGGTTCAACGAAGAGTAGTTTCAATACAATTTCTCTGCAGCCTGAATTTTTGAAGCCGAAAACGAAGTATTATTGGAGAGTTACTTACGGTAATTGTGTTGCAATCAGTACTTTTGAGACAGCTAAAATGGATGAACCATGGAAAGCAGACTGGATTTCATATAGAGAAGAAACAAGAGACTGTGTAACCTTTTCAAAAAATATATCTTTTACTAAGGAAATTAAACAAGCTCGTCTATATGCCGTAGGGCACGGTTTATATGAAGTTTTTCTTAATGGAGAAAAAGTAGGAAATGAATATTTAACACCAGGTTATCATAGTTATGATTTACTACAACAATATCAAACTTATGATGTGACTACTTCATTAAAGGCAGATTCTGAGCTTTCGTTTATTGTAGGGAACGGTTGGTATCGTGGCCGTTTCGTATTCGAAGGTGGTTTCGAAAATATTTATGGAGATAAACAACAATTGATTGCGGAGTTACATGTTGAATATACGGATGGAACGATTGATCAATTTGTTACTGATGAAACATGGATTGTAAAAACAAATCATATTCAAGACAACTCTATTTATGATGGAGAAATCATTGACTTCTCTTTAGAAGAAACATTATTGACAACGCAAGTAATTGATGAAGATAAAAACTTATTGACTGCACGTTTAGATTTGCCAGTTGAAGTTATGGAAGAATTTGCTCCTCGTGTATTTTTTGATACTAAAAATCAAATGGTTTTAGATTTTGGTCAAGAGATTACAGGTTGGATTGTTGCAGAGTTTCTTGAAGATAAGTCGAGTGTGCGATTCGAATTCGGCGAATTATTACAAAATGGGGCTTTTTATACTGAAAACCTTAGAACAGCGAAACAGGAATTTGTAATTAATAATGTATCTAAAGGAATAAAAGTTCGTCCTCATTTCACCTTTTTCGGGTTCCGATATGTGAAAGTAGAGGGGTTAACTCAAGAAGAAGCGGCTTTAGTGGTAGCACAGTCGTTGCAAAGTAAGATGGATGAAACTTTTACCTTTAAATCATCTAGCAGCTCGTTAAATCAATTGGTAAGCAATATTCGCTGGAGTCAAAAAGATAATTTTCTAAGTATTCCAACTGACTGTCCACAACGCGATGAAAGAATGGGATGGACAGGAGATATTGCAATCTTTGCTAATACGGCTTGTTACAATATGGAAACTAGAGCGTTCTTAGCGCACTTTATGGAAAACTTGAAATTAGAACAAGGGTTATTAGATGGGGCTACACCATTCTTTGCCCCAGTTCCAAAGGTGAATGATGCTCAAAATCCATTTTTAACGAATGCTGGTGCTGCTGTTTGGGGAGATGCAGCGACATTTATCCCTTATACACTCTATCGTCATTTTAGAGATAAAGGATTACTCAAACAGTATATTGAGTTAATGACAGACTGGGTGGATTGGATTTATAAACAAGATGAAGCTCGTGGAGGAAATAGACTGTGGGATTTCGGATGGCAACTAGGAGATTGGTTGGCATTAGACACAGGGATCAAAGGGTCTGTATTTGGTGCAACAGATTCCGCGTTAATTGCCTCAACGTATTATTATATTTCAGCTGATTATACTGCGAAAATGTTATCTGTTTTAAGCGATAATCGATTTGAGTTTTATCAAAATTTAGCTAAAGAAGTTCGCCAAAAAATAATTAATACTTACTTCATTGGAGATGAGTTAAATGTGAATCCTGTGACATTGCAATCAGAGGTTGAAAACATTCGTCAATCTATGGCGCAAAAATATGGTGGAGTTACAATTCCGACCGCAATTGATACCCAAACAGGATTAGCAGTTTTACTTCGTCATGGATTATATCCAAGTGAGATTGCACGAGAAAAACTAAAAAATCGACTCCAAGAAAAAATGGCTGAAAATAAAGGTTATTTAACAACAGGGTTTGCAGGAACAGGGGATTTACCACATGCATTATTAGATTCTGGATTGCACGAAGAAGCGATGAATCTCTTGTTCAAGAAAGAAACACCAAGTTGGTTATTTGAAGTTGAAATGGGTGCTACAACCACTTGGGAACGCTGGGATTCTATTCTTCCTAATGGGGAAATTAGTGGTACTGATATGAATAGTTTAAACCATTACGCATATGGCGCGGTTGAAGATTTTATAGTTGAAAAACTTCTTGGAATTCAATTGCCTAACGTGTTAGATGAATCGGAGACTTATGTGATTCAACCGAACTTTACGAATCACTTAGAATGGGTGGAAGGTGCTCTTCAAACCGCTAATGGTAATTTATCAGTTTCATGGACAATTAGCGGAAATGATGTGACTGTGGATGTAATTTTACCAGGACGCACATCGGCTGAATATGTATTTTCAAATGGTGAAAAGATTTATCTTAAACCGGGTCATAATAAAATGAAAGATGTGATGGCATAATGAAAGGTGTACTATTTGATTTAGATGGTATTGTAACAGATACTGCAACATATCATTTTACAGCATGGAGTCAACTAGTTAAGGATGAATTTGGTCTTAAATTACCTAAAAGTATCGAAGAACGAACGAAAGGTGTCAGTAGAGAGGATTCATTAAAAATTATTCTGGAGGAATTAAATCTATCGGTAGATGAAGAACAATTTCAAGATTTAGCGAATAAGAAAAACAAATGCTACATTGAGTCACTAGAAAAACTTACCGATAAGGATATTTTGCCAGGAATTAAAGAATTAATAAATGACTTGAAGCAAAAAGGCGTCAAAATAGCACTGGCGTCAGCAAGCCATAATGGGCCTTTTATACTTAAAAAAATCGGACTGTTTAATTCTTTTGATACTATTGTAGACCCAGGAAAAGTAACTAAAGGCAAGCCAAATCCTGAAATTTTTGAAGTTGCATCCGCACAATTAGGTTTAACGCCTAAAGACTGTGTGGGTGTTGAAGATTCGATTGCGGGTATAGAAGCTATTAATAGTGCAGGAAGTTGTTCAGTAGGAGTAGGAGATGAAACTCTCTCTCAAGCTTTTAAAAGAGTTGAAAGTACAAAAGAGTTAACTGTTACGCTACTTCAAGAAGCATGGAATAATTTTGTAAAAGAAAAAATATAAAGTGAAAGAGCTGTTCTGTTAGGACAGCTCTTTTGTGTTTCGTACTTGTGAGGGGAGTTTTCCAAACTTCTCTTGGAATTGTTTATAGAAGTAAGTTTTGTTGGAATATCCTACCGTTTGGCAGATTTTTTCAATCGAGAAGTTGGTTGATTTTAAGAGCAATTGAGCCATCATCAATTTCTTCTGATTGAGCAGTTCGGTAAAGGTAGCATTTCCTTTTTCTTTAATCAGATTGCTGAGGTAGTTTTTGTTAAAGTTCAAATGCTTAGCGGCCTGTGCAAGAGTCAGCGTTGAGTATTCTTGGTCGATTAATTCAAGGATTTGCACATATGGGTCATTCGCATCACGAACCGTCTCTCCAAGCGTTGGCAGTGAACGGGCAAGCTCGAATAGGAGAATACTTAAGTAATGCTCCAAGATTTGGTTAGAAAATGGTTTTGGTTCAAAGTATTCATTTAGCATTAATTCGATTAAGTTCTTCGATTGATTCGTCTTGTCTGATCGAAGAACGATAAAATTTTCTGCAGATTGAATATGCGTATGACTCTTTAAGAGAAATTGATACAGAATACTATTTTGTCCCTGCAATTCTTCCAAGTTCTTTAAGGAGATTTGAGTATCTTTAAACACGATATTAATTAACAAATCGTCTTCGCCAAGTGCTTCAATTGCATGCGCGCTCCCAGCATCCATCAACAGGATGTCTCCCTCGTAAAACGTATAGGGTGTATCGTTAATAATTTGTTGGCATTGACCCTGTAGTACATAGTTTAGTTCCAAAAATTGGTGAGTGTGTTTTGGATACGGAGCGTAACGGTTGTGTTTGCTAATATAAATCGAGCGATTGGCTAGAAACAAATCGTTTGTCAGACGAGGAAGCCCAGCGTTTTGACTGTCATAATCGGGAATATGTTTTCCAGTCTCTTTTTGCTGTGTTTCAATGTCTGTTTCTTTGGTTAAATAATCTGTAATTGAAAGCATTTTCTTCTCCTGTATATTTGATACGAATTGTATAACTTGTTGTTATTGTAGCATAAGTCAAAACATAGTTAAATGAATTTGAGAGAACCGTAAAGGAGTGAAGTTATGAGTGTGCATGTAGCAGTAGATATTGGCGCTTCGAGTGGACGTGTTATTGTTGCAGAATTCGAAGACAATCGTTTCGAAGTGAATGAAGTTCATCGTTTTAAAAACGGCTTCCATCAAGTAGATGGACACGACCGATGGAATATCGATGAGTTGTTTGAAAACATTTTGATCGGTTTAGCAAAAGTAAAAGAGCGTGGCGTTGAAGAATGCACTCTTGGAATCGATACTTGGGCTGTCGATTATGTTCTAGTAAAGGATGGAGAAAAATTAGGACATCCGATTGCATATAGAGATTCTCGCACACAAAAGGGTGTGGAAAATGTCTTTGCAAAAATTTCAAAAGAAGACATTTATTCCAAAACAGGAATTCAATTTCTTCCGTTCAATACGGTATTCCAATACGCTTCAGAAGAAAATGAGGTACTACGAAACGCCGAGAAAAGCTTACTCATTCCCGATTACCTAGCATATCAGTTAACAGGTGTGATGGTTGCCGAAGAGACGAACGCTTCAACAACTCAATTATTAAATCCACATCACAAAACTTATGATGTAGAGCTACTTGAGATTGCTGGAGTAGCACCTCATCAATTGCCAGAGTTGGTAGCTGCTGGAACGTATATCGGAGAAGTGACCGAAGAATTAAGAACCGCCTACAATTTGCCAGTGACTCATGTGTATGCAGTTGCTACGCATGATACGGCATCAGCGGTTGTTGGGGTTCCAGCTACCGATGAACATTTTGCCTACATCTCAAGTGGGACGTGGTCATTAATTGGAACGGAGCTTAAAGAAGTGCTTATTACTGCAGAAACGCAGAAACAGAATTATACGAATGAATGGGGAGCGTACGAAACGATTCGCTTCTTAAAAAACATCACGGGTATGTGGAGCATTCAAGAAATTGCCCGCATGTTGGACTATCAATACTCGTATCAGGAAATGGCAGAAGCGGCAAAAGAAGTCGCCCCATTTGAACAATTTGTCGATCTGAATGACGAGCGATTTACGAATCCAAAAAACATGATTGAAGAAATTCAAGCGTATTGCATGGAAACCCATCAGAAAGTGCCAGAGACTGTTGGTGAGCTCACTATGTGTGTGTACTCAAATCTTGCGCTACTGTATGCCTACGAATTAGAACATTTGGAACGACTCGTGGGACATTCCTTTGACGCAATTCATATTGTGGGTGGAGGATCCAATGCATCTCTTCTCAATCAATTGACAGCAACTGTTACAGGAAAAACAGTGGTGGCAGGTCCAGGGGAAGCAACGGCTCTTGGAAATCTACTCGTGCAAATGATTGCAGATGGGAAACTCGAATCCTTACAACATGCGCGCCAATTTTTAAGAGAACAAATCGAATTAAACACATTCGAACCAGAGAAAATTGACAACAAACAATTATTACAACAATGGAAACAACAAACAGAAAGAGGGAAATATAATGGTTGAATCAGCAGTAAAACAAGCCTATGAAGTTGCGAAAAAGAGATACGCCGCAATTGGCGTTGACACAGATGCCGTACTCAAAAAATTACAAGAAGTTAAAATCTCGATGCATTGCTGGCAAGGAGATGACGTTCACGGATTTTGGAATGCGGACGGAGAATTAACAGGAGGAATCTTATCAACTGGGAACTATCCTGGTGCTGCAAGAACTCCAGAGGAATTACGTCAAGATATCGAGAAAGCTTACTCATTAATTCCAGGGAAGCATAAATTAAACTTGCATGCGATTTACCTTGATACAGATGAAAAAGTAGACTTAGACGAAATCGAGCCACGTCATTTCCAAAAATGGGTGGATTGGGCCAAAGAACATCAAGTAGGCTTAGACTTCAACCCAACCTTCTTCTCACATCCGATGATGAAAGATGGATTTACGCTAGCTAGCTCAGATCCAGAAGTGCGTGCTTTTTGGATTGAACACGGTAAACGTTCACGTCGTGTCGCAGAATATTTCGGTAAAGAACTTGGAGAAACTTGCTACACAAACTTTTGGGTTCCAGATGGATTCAAAGATAACCCAGTGGATCGTTTAGCACCACGCAAACGGTTGATGGAATCACTGGATGAAATTTTCAGTGAAGATATTGACGAACGTTATAACAAAGATGCCGTAGAAAGTAAATTATTCGGTATTGGTGCCGAAGCCTACACAGTCGGCTCTCACGAATTCTATATGGGATACGGTCTCACACGTGGAAAGATGATTTTATTAGATGCTGGACATTTCCATCCAACAGAAACGATCTCTAATAAATTATCTTCACTTGCATTATTTAGTAAAGGTGTGATGCTTCATGTTTCAAGACCCGTTCGTTGGGATAGTGATCATGTAGTCATTATGGATGACGAGCTTCAAGAAATTGCAAAAGAAATCGTTCGTAATGATTTACTCGATAAAGCAGTTATCGGATTAGATTTCTTCGATGCGACGATTAACCGTATCGCTGCATGGGTTGTTGGGATGCGAAATACGCAAAAAGCGTTATTGAAAGCTTTATTAGAACCTACAGAAGACTTAAGAGCAATTGAACTCGAACAAGATTTAACAAAACGTTTAGTTGTAACAGAAGAGTTAAAAGACTTCCCATATGCCGATGTTTGGAATTATTTCTGCGAAATTAATGGTGTTCCAGTCGGACTTGCATGGTATAATGAAGTCAAAGCATACGAAGAACAAGTGTTATCAAAAAGAAATTAAGGGAGAACTGAGAAATGACAAGATTTATTGAATCACCAGCGGTAAAAAAATTATGTGAACTAACAAAAGAATCGTACTTGCGTTACTGGGATGAACGTAATGGCGGGAACGTATCCGTACGTTTAGAAGCTAGTGAAGTAGAAGTGTATGAAGATGTGAAGGAAGTGAAACGCGTCCTTGACTTAGGGTTCGATGCTTCCACACTTGCGGGCTACTATTACTTAGTAACCGGTACAGGCCGTTACTTCAGAAACGTGACCAACCAACCGCTTCTTGATTTAGGCTTGGTTCGTATTTCAGAAGACGGACAAAAAGCAGAATTATTATGGGGATTCGAAGATGGTGGGAAACCAACCTCAGAATTCGCGAGCCACTTAATGAGCCACATCGAACGACTCAAAGTGAATCCAAATCATAAAGTGGTCTTCCATTGCCACCCAACAAACCTTATCGCCTTAAGCTTCACACAACCATTAGATGAACGTCATTTATCAAGACTTCTTTGGAAAATGCAAGCTGAATCGATTGTGGTATTCTCAGAAGGGATTGGTGTGATTCCTTATATGACACCTGGAACAAACGCCATTGGGGAAGCTACGGCTGCGAAAATGGCTGAGTTTAGAGCTGTGATTTGGCCACATCATGGATTATTTGCGGCAGGCGATACTTTGGATGAAACATATGGTTTAATCGAAGTAATTGAGAAAGCTGCGATGATTTACTCTCAAGTAGGGGCTCAAGGCGGAAAAATCCTACAAGAAATTACAGATGTACAATTACAAGAAATTGCGGAATACTTTAACATGACTCCGCATGAAGGATTCTTAGACGTTTAATAGACGAATCATTTATAGGGCAAGCTGAAAAGGCTTGTCCTTTTTTGCGTTTTGACAGCCCTCAAGTCGCCAACCATGTACATTACCCAAGAACTGTTGTAAAATAAAGAGGTAACTACAATAAAAAAGGGGTATCGACAGATGAGCTCAATTTACAATGATGATAGTTTAACGCTACATACAGACCTATACCAAATTAATATGATGAAAACCTACTGGGAAACAGGCGTATCTGAGAAAAAAGCAATTTTCGAAGCGTATTTCAGAAAGTTACCTTTTGAAAATGGATATGCGATTTTTGCAGGACTAGAACGCATCGTTCGTTACATTGAACAATTACGTTTCTCAAAAACAGATATTGAATACTTACGCGGACTTGGACATTATCCAGAAGAATTCTTAACATACTTAGAAAACTTCGAATTTAAAGGAAACATCCGCTCTGCAGTAGAAGGGGAACTCGTTTTCGCAAACGAACCACTCGTGCAAGTAGAAGGAACGCTTGCTGAGTGCCAATTAATCGAAACAGCGTTATTAAATATCGTTAACTTCCAAACACTTATCGCAACAAAAGCGAGCCGTGTGCGCATGGTTTCTGGAGATGATCCAGTGCTTGAATTCGGGACTCGTCGTGCGCAAGAATTAGATGCGGCAATTTGGGGAACACGTGCAGCGTACATCGGTGGATGTGATGCGACAAGTAACGTTCGTGCCGGCAAGATGTTTGGCATTCCAGTTTCTGGAACACATGCTCACTCATTAGTACAAGCGTACCGTGATGACTACGAAGCGTTTAAAGCGTATGCCAAGAGTCACCGTGACTGCGTGTTCTTAGTGGATACGTATGATATCTTGAAATCTGGTGTTCCAAATGCCATCCGTGTAGCTAAAGAATTCGGCGACAAGATTAATTTCTTAGGCGTTCGTATCGACAGTGGTGACATGGCGTATATGTCGAAAAAAGTTCGTCAACAATTAGACGAAGCTGGATTTACAAAAGCGAAAATTTACGCGTCAAGTGACCTAGATGAAAAAACAATCCTTAACTTGAAGATGCAAGGTGCTAAAATTGACGTTTGGGGAATCGGTACTCGTTTAATTACAGCGTATGACCAACCAGCGCTTGGCTGTGTATACAAGCTTGTAAGTATCGAAGACGAAAACGGCGTAATGGTGGATACAATGAAGATTTCAAACAATGCGGAAAAAGTATCGACACCTGGTAAAAAACAAGTATGGCGTATTACGCGTAACTCAGATGGCAAGTCTGAAGGGGACTACATTGCGCTATGGGATGAACGTCCAGATCAATTAGACGAACTCTTTATGTTCCATCCAGTCTACACTTATATCAATAAAACAGTGACAGACTTTACTGCGCGTCCAATTTTACAACCGATTTTCAATAACGGAAAATTAGTGTATGAATTGCCAAAACTTCAAGAGATTAAAGCGTACAAAAACGAGCAAATCGAAGCGCTATGGGACGAATACAAACGTATCTTGAACCCAGAGCAATATCCAGTCGATCTCTCTCAAAAGACATACGACCAAAAATTGGCAAGTATTGCGGAAATCAGAGAAGAAGTGCGTCTTAAATCAGAACAGTTGGCCAAAGAAAACGCAAAGTAAGAGGAACGTTATGAGACCATTACAACAAAAAATTATCGAAACGCTTCGTGTCAAACCAACGATCAATCCGGAAGAAGAGATTCGTAAAACCGTCGATTTCCTAAAAGCGTATCTTGTGAAACATCCCTTCTTGAATGGGTATGTCCTTGGGATTAGCGGCGGACAAGATTCAACGCTTGCTGGGAAATTGGCGCAAATGGCAATTGATGAATTAAACGAAGAACAAGACCAAAAAGTGTATCGTTTTTATGCCGTGCGCCTTCCTTATGGGGTGCAAGCAGATGAACAAGATGCCATGGATGCAATTGCCTTTATGAAAGCAACGGATGTACTTCGCGTGAACGTGAAGGATGCAGTAGATGCGTCTGAACGCAGTATTGAAGCCTTAGGAATGGAAATTTCAGACTTCAATAAAGGAAATATCAAGGCGCGTGAACGTATGGTGGCTCAATATGCCATTGCTGGCCAAACGGGCTGTGCCGTTATCGGAACAGACCATGCGGCAGAATCGGTGACTGGTTTCTATACGAAATTTGGGGATGGTGCTGCGGATATCATTCCGTTATGGCGTCTCAATAAACGTCAAGGCCGTGCGATGTTACAAGTACTAGGTGCTCCTGACCATTTATACTTGAAAGCTCCAACGGCAGACTTAGAAGAAGATCGTCCATCGCTTCCAGACGAAGTAGCGCTTGGGGTTACTTACGAAGAGATTGATGATTATCTCGAAGGAAAAGACATCAACGAAAAAGCTGCAGAGACGATTGAAAATTGGTATCAAAAGACAGAACATAAACGTCACTTACCAATTACAATCTACGATGATTTCTGGAAATAAAGATTCGAAGGCTGTTCCTATCAGGCAACTGGTGGGGATGGCTTTTTTGTTATTCCAAGCAAACCATCTATTGAATTTCAAATTAGGAGTGCTATAATGAAGGTAACAATAGTCGGTTAATAGTTTTCAATTTCATTGGAGGTGGTCTTTATGGACTCAGTATTACCAATGTTTCTGGGGACGTTTGCACTGATGGGAGTTGCTCTATATTTGTTCTACTGGATCATCCGATTAGCCGTAAAACATGGAGTAGAATCCCAACAAAGGAAGTCACATTAACGGCTTCAGAAAAAAGATATAGAGGTGGCGTGCCACCTCTATTTTCGTGGAGGAAGACAATGAAAGAAATGAACCATTTTGGCGTGTACGGTGTTTGTGTTCGCGAGGGACGCATCCTTTGCATACGCAAGACGCGTGGACCATACCGCGGGAGATTTGATTTGCCGGGAGGAACGCCGGAAGAAGGCGAGAGTCTGGTAGAAACATTGCGACGAGAAATGTTAGAGGAGACTGGATTTCAAGTGTCTGCCATTCACCAAAATACGATTCGCGATGTATTTGTGACTATTCCAGAAATTGCGCGCGTTCATCATGAGTTCGTGTTGTTTACCATCGATATTGAAGAAAAGAACGCTCAAACGGTAGAGGACTTCGTGACGAGCAAAGAGAAGAACGATTCGAAGGGAATTGTGTGGGTTCCACTAGAAGAAGTGAGCGTTGAAAATGCGTCTCCACTTGTAATCGAGGCTGCACGACCAACACAGGCATTCGAGGCGAAGCATTACGAACAATGGGTGATGTACGACGAAGATTTTATGAACTAAAATGAATTTAGCTATTTAAAGACCTCTGAATTTTTGTTACAATAAAGTTGGAGCATTTATTCATGTCTTTAGAACCCTTTTTTGAAAGGGGATACAGGGAGGTATTATTAATGGAAGTTATTGTTGTAAAAACTCAAGAAGAAGGGGCATTAGCCGCTTTTGAGATTTTTAAACGCGCACACAGCGAAGGAGCGAAAGTGTTTGGACTAGCGACAGGCTCAAGTCCAATTGGGTTATATGAATTACTTAGAAATAGCGATTTAGATTTCTCAGATCGTATCTCAGTGAACTTAGACGAATATGTTGGATTGGCACCAACGGATGAACATAGCTATCATTATTTCATGAAAGAGCAATTATTCGATGCAAAACCATTTAAACATAGCTATTTACCAGACGGATTGGCCGAAGATGTCGATGCAGAAGTTGTTCGCTATGAACGCATTCTTCAAGAAAATCCGGTTGACCTACAATTATTAGGAATTGGAAGTAACGCGCATATCGGATTCAACGAACCAGGTACACCGTTCACACAACGCACACATAAGGTTCATTTAACAGAATCAACCATTGAAGCGAACAAACGTTTCTTCGAAAAAGAAGAAGATGTGCCACGCTACGCTTATTCAATGGGATTACAATCGATTATGGATGCTAAAGAAATCGTGTTAATTGCATTCGGACCTAAGAAAATCCATGCGATTAAAGGATTAGTGGAAGGACCAATCACAGAGGAAGTTCCAGCAAGTATCCTACAAAAACATCCCAAAGTAACTGTTATTTGTGATGAAGCAGCTGCAGCGTTATTAACAAAATAAAGAAATAGACAAGGCGTCTTGCGGGTAACGGAAGGCGTCTTTTTTTGTCTTCAAAAGGAGTGAAAATTAACATATATGTTAATTAACAAATATGTTAATATCTAGCTTTCAAAAATTTTCTGAAAATTTTTTGGTAAACCTAAAAAAACACTTGACGAAATTATTTTTTTAGGGTAACCTAATAAATGTAGAATCTACATAAAGTGAGGGGATGAATTCATTGATTACGATTAAAAATGTTGGGGTATCGTATGCGATGCAACCACATGTTTTAAAAGATTGTAATGCAACCGTTGAAGGACCAACCATTACTGGGATTATTGGGCCCAATGGTGCAGGTAAATCAACATTATTAAAAGCAATATTAGGACTTATTCAATCGTCAGGAGAAATTCTGATTGATGGAGAACCCGCAAAAAAAGTATTACAGAAAATCGCCTATGTCGAACAAAAAAGCCAGATTGACTTTACATTTCCAATCACCATTCGTGAGTGCGTTGCTTTAGGAAGAACCGTTAAAAAGAAACCATTGCAACGATTGACGAAAGAAGATTGGGAAAAAGTTGATACAGCCATTGAAGAAGTTGGATTAACGGATTTAGCATCTCGCCAAATCGGGGCTCTTTCTGGCGGTCAATTCCAACGTGTACTATTAGCGCGTTGCATGGTTCAAGAAGCACAATATATTTTCCTTGATGAACCATTTGTAGGGATTGATATGCTTAGTGAGAAAGTCATTATGACAATTCTCCGTAAATGGAAAGAGGAAGGGAAGACTATTTTAATGGTCAACCATGACTTATCGAAGGTGAAAGAATACTTTGACCATGTGATTCTTGTCAAACACGCGATTGTAGCCTCTGGAAAAACAGAAGACGTATTCATTAAGAAGTACTTAGATGATGTATACGGCGGAAGTGTCTATATTCCACAAGGAGGTGAGCAACATGCATAATTTCATTGAAGGGTTAATGGAATTCCATTTCCTACAAAATGCGCTTGTTTCAGCAGTCGTGATTGGTGCGGTTGCCGGAATTTTAGGATGCTTCATCATTCTAAGAGGGATGTCATTAATGGGGGACGCTATCTCTCACGCGGTATTACCGGGTGTAGCGTTGTCGTTTATTTTAGGCATTAACTTCTTTATTGGAGCCCTGGTGTTCGGGTTATTAGCATCGTTCCTTATTGCATTTGTGAATCAAAATAGTACTATCAAAGGCGATACTGCTATCGGGATTACCTTTAGTTCGTTTTTGGCATTGGGAATTATTTTGATTAGTGTGGCGAAGAGTTCAACAGACTTATTCCATATTTTATTCGGGAATATTTTAGCCGTACAAGATATTGATTTACTCATTACATTGGTGGTGAGCGTGATTGTAGTCGTCGTTATTTTAGCGTATTTTAAAGAATTACAAGTAACGAGCTTTGATCCAGTCTTTGCTCAATCTACAGGGATGAACGTACAATTTTACCACTACTTATTGATGTTCCTCTTGGCGCTTGTATCAATTACCGCGATGCAAAGTGTCGGGACAGTTATGATTGTGGCACTATTAATCACCCCTGCAGCAACAGCGTATTTATATTCAAATCGTCTGAAAACAATGCTCATTTTAGCCGCAACATTTGGCTCACTGTCATCCGTATTAGGATTGGTTATTGGATATACGTTTAACATCGCTATTGGATCAACCATCGTATTAACAGCAGCAGCACTTTTTGTCGTAAGTTTTATCGTTTCACCAAAACAAAGAGAAAGAAGGAAATCTCATGAATAGAATGAAGAAACTCTTTGTAGCAGCACTTGTTGTATTAGGAATTGCAGGATGCGCTACAAGTAAAGATACAAGTAAAGATAATAGTTCAAAGGCAAATACTGAAAAAATCAATGTGGTGACAACCAACTCTATTATTTATGATATGACAAAAAATATCGCCGGTGATTTAGTGAACTTACATAGTATTGTTCCAGTAGGACAAGACCCACACGAGTATGAACCATTACCAGAAGATGTTCAAAAGGTACAAAAAGCAGACTTGATTTTCTATAATGGAATCAACTTAGAAAACGGTGGGGATGCTTGGTTCACAAAGATGGTGAATAATGCGAAGAAAGAAGCGAATAAAGATTACTTTGCAGTGAGTGATGGCGTAGAAGTGATTTACTTAGAAGGCCAAAACGAAGCTGGAAAAGAAGACCCTCACGCATGGTTAAACATCGAAAACGGTGTTATTTATGCGAAGAACATCGCGAAGCAATTAATCGCAAAAGATCCAAAGAACAAAGAAACATATGAAAAGAATTTAGCAGCATATGTTGAAAAACTTGAAGCGTTAGATAAAGATGCTAAACAACGTATCGCGAAAATTCCTGAAGAAAAACGTTTAATCGTAACAAGTGAAGGCTGCTTCAAGTACTTCTCTAAAGCATACGATATTCCATCAGCGTACATCTGGGAAATTAATACAGAAGAAGAAGGAACTCCAGAACAAATCACGAAATTAGTTCGTCAATTACGTGCGTCAAAAGTTCCATCATTATTCGTAGAAAGTAGTGTGGATGAACGTCCAATGAAGACTGTTTCTCAAGAAACTGGTCTACCAATTTTCTCAACAATCTTTACTGACTCTATTGCAGAAGCAGGAAAAGATGGAGACAGCTACTACAGCATGATGAAATGGAACCTAGATAAAATTATCGAAGGTTTAAGCAAATAAGAATTAGGGGCTCCTGGGGAACCGGGAGCTCTTTTGTTTTTTTGTTTGAATGAGAATAACAAACAGCGAGGTGAAGAAGAATGAATAAATTTTTAAAAGTGATGTTTATCGTATTAATCACTGCGATGACAGGAGCAATGATTTTCCAAATTTTCTTTCCAGAGGTGATGGGTGCACACTCGGGATACGGCGTTGCAGTAGGTTGGCAACGAGAAATTGGATTTTGGAATTTAGCGGTTTTGATGATTTTAGTGGCCGTTAATGTTAGGTATGATTGGTTTTATTTAAGAGTCGTTTTAGGAGCACTAATAGTCGGCGGATTAGGGATTGGTACGAATCATCTTCTTGCTTATTTAGAGGGAGCTACCTTCGTCAATCTCGTTGGGGCAATTGAAAACTATGCGCTTGTCATTGGTTGGGTGATTGGGTGGAAATTGCAAGCAAAGGTTGAGAAGTAAACCTTTGCTTTTATTTTTTTTTATTCTACAATATTCAAAAGGAAGTATTGTCTTTTAAAGAAAACAGGTTAGAAAGAATATCAATTGATGAAAAACTATATTAGAGAGGAGACGAATGATTCCAGCATTGATAGTCAGAAAAAAGAAAGGATGAACTATCAATGTCGGAATTATCATAGGTGGATTTTATGTTGAATAAGATTTATTATAGCTTGTCGATGGTGGTCTTTGTATTGAGTGCTATAGTCGCATTTTATGCACTAAGATTTGGAGATGTGTTTGCAGAAGAGGGAATTCAACTGTTGTTTTTGGAATTGACGGGTGCTGGTGTGACATTGATGGGCTTGTTGAATGTGAACAGCAAGCATTCTCTATTCACAATTGTTGTTGCTTCTTTAGTGCTTCTAGTGGTTTTCTATCAAATGAATGCCAGTCATATTATGATGGCGGATTCGCTATCGAGTATTCAGGGTTCAGTATTCTGGAAAGAAAGTTTTGTTTGGAGTTCACATCTAGTATTGATGATGATGGCTTGGAGTTTGATTCAATCACTTTGCTTGCCAATTTATTTCTTAGTCCATCGTTTTTTCGGTACAAAAAACAAATGTTCCAGTTGACAATCGAAAAGAATGGGTCTAAAATACAAAACAACTTAAGAACATAAATTCATTGACAAAGAGAGTACAGAATTTTGGAGTCGCAAGCGAGATGAGGTAGAGTGGAAGCTCATTGGATAAGAAATTCTGGAAGCGCACTTTGTAGAAAAGATGGGGAAATCGAGTAGTCATCTTCGCAGGAATCTGCGTTAACAAGGAAAAGGATCGGGAAGCAATTCCCCGTCAAAATAGAGTGGTACCACGACAGACATCGTCTCTTATGCTTTTTGCATAAGGGGCGTTTTTATTTTATAAGGAGGTTTCAAATGAAGAAAATCATAGCGATGCTCATCGTGCTTGTCGGCTTCTTAGCAGCATGTACGAATCAAATAACAACAGAAAACAGTACAGGTTCGGCTGTGTTAGACCGAATTTATGCCAAAAAGAAAATCGTTATCGGAACAACAGCGGACTACCCGCCGTTTGAATGGCATTATATTAACGACGGTAAAGACTCAGTTGTCGGAATTGATATTGATATCGCCAATGCCATTGGTGAAGCGCTCGGAGTGGAGGTAGAGATTCGAGAGATGGAATTTAACTTCTTGATTGCGGCGATGAAGTCTGGGAAAGTTGACCTCGTTCTTGCAGGGATTACCCCAACCGAAGAGCGTAGTAAGGAAGTGGCGTTCACGAATATTTACTACGATTCACATATGGTAGCGGTCGTGAAGAAGACGGATGCCGGTAAGTTCACGTCGCTAGATAGCTTCAATGGGGCAAATGTCGGAGCGCAAAAAGGAACCTCTCAAGAAGGCATTGTAAAAGACACATTGACAGGTGCAACACTCACGTCACAACCGAAAAATCCAACCTTGATTTTAGCCTTGCAACAAGGAAAACTCGAAGCGGTGATTATGGATAATATTGCAGCAGATGAGTTTGTGAAGGCGAATTCGGATTTAACGGTTGCTTCGGTAGAAATTCCAAGTGAAGATGCTGGGACTGCAGCGGTAGCGCAAAAAGGCAATGAAGTGTTTGTACAAAAAGTACAAGAGGTGCTCGATCAGTTAGAGTCTTCTGGGAAACTAAAAGAATCGATTATTCGCAATACGAATTTAATGTCAGAATAGAAAGAAGGAAAAAGAATGGAATTAATCATTAAATATTGGCCTCTGTTTCTCGAAGGGGCAACGACAACCGTGTTACTATCATTCTTCTCTGTAATTGTCGGGGTTGGATGTGGAACGTTAATGGCACTCGCAAGACTCAGCACGAACAAATTCTTGTCAAAAGCTGCGAAGGTCTATATCGACATTATTCGTGGAACGCCACTTCTTGTGCAATTGTACTTAGTGTATTTTGGACTCGCGACCGTTCTTGATTTAAACGACTTTGTTTCAGGAGTCATTGCCGTGTCCGTGAACACGACAGCCTATATCGCTGAAATTATCCGTAGTGGGATTCAATCGGTGGATAAAGGGCAAATGGAAGCTGCTCGTTCAATGGGAATGCCGAAACGAATGGCCATGCGCCAAATTATCTTACCACAAGCGATGAAAAATATTTTACCAGCCATCGGTAATGAATTTGCGACATTAATCAAAGAAACATCCATCGTCTCTTTAATCGGAATTCACGATCTAATGTACAGCTCAGATACCGTTCGTGGGGCAACCTTTACGGTATTTATCCCACTGTTAATGACGGCGTTCTTATACTTTGTCATGACAACGACGATTGCATTCTTTATGGACAAATTAGAAAGGAAGTTACAAGCCAGTGATTAGAACAGAAGAGATTAAAAAACAATACGGTGACAAGCAAGTCTTAAACGGAATTTCCACTCATATTGAACAAGGGGAAGTGCTCGTGATTATCGGTCCTTCTGGATCTGGGAAATCGACTTTCTTACGTTGCTTAAACTTATTAGAAGAACCCACTAGCGGAAAGGTGTTCTTCAAAGACCAATGCATCAATGAAAAAGGGGTGGACCTCGATAGCGTGCGTCAACACTTAGGCATGGTATTCCAACACTTCAATTTATTCCCGCATTTAACAGTCTTAGAAAATATCACGATTGGACCCATTCAATTGAAGAAAATCGACAAGGCGGTCGCAGAACAAAAAGCACACGAGCTTCTAGAGAAAATGGGCTTAGCTGATAAAGCGGATGTCTATCCAAACTCACTATCTGGGGGACAAAAACAAAGAATCGCGATTGCACGTTCACTTGCGATGGAACCCGATGTGCTCTTGTTCGATGAACCAACCTCAGCCTTGGACCCAGAAATGGTCGGCGAAGTGCTTAACGTAATGAAGGAACTCGCAGCAGGAGGCATGACCATGGTTGTCGTAACGCACGAAATGGGATTTGCCCGTGAAGTAGGAACGCGTCTAATCTTCATGGACGGTGGCGTGATTGTGGAAGAAGGCCATCCAAAAGAAGTGCTTGAGAATCCGCAAATGGAGCGTACACAATCGTTCTTATCCAAAGTATTAATCTAATAGAAGAGAAGTCTTATTTGCGATGATGCAGATAAGACTTTTTTTGTGGGTTGAAATAACGCAAACATTTTGCTAACATTATTACAACTTGTTAGTAATTTGTTTACGTTTTAGGAGGTGAAATCATGAATCCAAAACAAACAGAAATTCTGGAGTATTTAAAAAGAAATAATGGTATCCTATCTTATCGTGATGTGAAAGAAGCAGGATTGAGCTATCGAACGTATCGAAAAATGATTGAGCAAGAGTTGCTTGAACCGCTCGGCAATGGTTTGTATGGGTTGGCAAATAACTATATGGATGAGTGGTATTTAATTCAATTACGAAATCCAAAAGGAGTATACGCACTCGATACGGCATTGTGGTTACATGGATTATCGTTAACTGTGCCATTTGAGAAAACGATGATGTTCCCATACGGAGTGAATACTTCAACTATTAAACAAGCACAAGAAGTGAAACCTGTTGTGACACGTACTAATTTTGATGTGGGGATTGTAGAAATTGAACGCCAAAAAGGACAAAGAATCCGTATATATGAAATAGAGAGGACTCTAGTAGAGTGTTTACGTCCGGTATATAAGATGGATGTCCAATTGATTGCACAAGCTTTCAAACTATATTTCCAAAAGTATTCGGTAAACTATCAAAAATTGATGTATTACGCAAAGCTCTTCAGAGTTACCGATAAAATTTATTCATATATTGAGGTGCTATCGTGAAGTTCAAAAATGCTACGAGTTTTAAGAACAGAATAAAAAAGATTGCGCAGGAGAAGAAAGTCCCAGCTCAACAAGTTCAGCAAAACTTTTTAATAGAAGAAGTATTAAAACTGTTATCTAAGAGTCGCTATAAGAACGCTTTTATCATAAAGGGAGGATATTTGATTGGCCATTTGTTGGGATTAGATAAAAGGACAACAATGGATTTAGATACTACCCTTAAAGGAAAAGAGTTAAGTGAACAGTCTTTGTTAAAAATATTTTCGGAAATATTAGAGGGACAACAAAACCTAGTGACTTTCACTTATAAAGTAGATTCTATCGATGCGATTCGAGCTGAGGATCAATATGGCGGATTTACATTAAAATTAGTAGCAACATATGAAACTTTAAATGAGGTTGTTTATATTGATATAACAACGGGAGATAGTCTTACACCAAGAGAGATTAGCTATCGTTTCCCCTCACTGTTTAACGATGAGGAGTTATCGATACAAGCTTATAATATAGAAACCGTACTGGCTGAAAAAATAGAAACAGTCATTTCTAGAGCTGAAGCCTCGACTAGACCGCGTGATCGGTACGATATTTTTAATTTGTATCAATCGAGGAAAAATGAATTGAATATGGAAATTCTAGACAAGGCAATACGAAACACCTTTAAAAGTAGAAATAGTACAGAAGCTTTGTTAAATTGGAGAAATTCAATAAAGAAACTGAAAGAATCTGAGTATCAAAGGGAGTTGTGGAAAAGATACCAGAAAGCGTTTCGATATGCTCAAGGATTATCGTTTGAAGAAACAATCGAAACCATAGAAACGATTCTTTCTCAACTTTTTCATGAATAGAACATGATAAGTAACTTGCTGTCAAAACATTTTCAGAAAATAATCCTTGCAATGAATCATGTGAGGTGCTACAATGTAAAACGTAAGAATTACGATTTAAGAAATGGAGACAGAATATATCATGAAAAAAACGACATTTATTGAATTATTATTGATGTTTGTACTGGTTGCCGTTGGATGTGCACCAAGTAATTCAAATAGCAAAACACAATCAGGAAAGCTAAAAATTTCAACGACCTTCTTTCCGATTTATGATTTTACAAGAAATATTGTAGGGGATGAAGGAGACGTATCGCTTGTCATCGGTGCTGGAACAGAGCCACACGACTACGAGCCTTCTGCAAAAGAAATCGCAAAAATGAGCGAAGCAGATGCACTTGTTTATGATAGCGAGTATATGGAAACATGGATTCCTGCAGTTCTTAAGACTATCGAATCTGATAGCAAAGTCAAAGCAATCAGTGCAACTAAAGATATGGTACTTCTTCCTGGTGGTGAAGAGGAAGAAGAGGAACATGACCACGCTGGCGAAGGCCACAGCCATGAATACGATCCACACGTATGGTTATCACCAGAGCGCGCGATTCAAATGGTTCAAAACATTACGAAGCAGCTAGCGGAAGCTTTCCCTGAGCGTAAAGAAGCTTTCGAGAAAAACGCTAAAGCATACATCGAAAAATTAACAGCGTTGCATAATGACTACACAAATGCACTTAAAGATGCCAAACAAAAGAACTTTGTAACGCAACATACAGCATTCCACTATTTAGCATTAGATTACGGCTTAAACCAAGTGGGAATTACTGGAATTTCACCAGAAGCTGAGCCAAGTGCTGCACGTTTAGCAGAATTAACAAAATACGTAAAAGAAAACGACATTAAGATTATTTATTTTGAAGAAAATGCTTCTGAGAAAATCGCGAAAACATTAGCGGAAGAAGCAGGTGTTGAGTTAGCCGTATTAAATCCAATTGAATCTTTAACAAAAGAGGAAATGGATAAAGGCGAAGACTACATCTCTGTAATGCGCGAAAACCTTGAAGCGTTGAAGAAAACGACAGACCAACCAGGAAAAGACATTCAACCAGAACACGCAGAAGACGAGAAGACAGTTTCAAAAGGCTACTTCGAAGACAGCGCTGTAAAAGACCGCACACTTTCTGATTACGCTGGCGAATGGCAATCCGTATATCCTTACTTAGTAGATGGCACTCTTGATCCAGTCTTTGACTACAAAGCAAAAATTGGCAAAAAGATGACAAAAGACGAGTACAAAGAGTACTACACAAAGGGATATAAAACAGATATCAAAAATATTAATATCACGGATACTACAATGGAGTTCCAAAAAGAGGATGGAACAACTGCTAAAGCGGAATACAAATATGTAGGATACAAAATTCTAACATACAAAAAAGGAAACCGCGGCGTCCGCTTCTTATTCGAAGCGGTGAACCCAGTAGAAGGCGCTCCTAAATACGTTCAATTCAGCGACCACAACATCGCCCCAGTGAAAGCAGAACACTTCCACATCTTTATGGGCAATGAAAGCCAAGAAAAACTATTCGAAGAAATGGACAATTGGCCAACATACTACCCATCAAACTTGACAGGGTTGGAAATTGCACAAGAGATGGTTGCTCACTAAAAAACAGGATGTGAGAAAAGGCGTTCATAGGCGATGACGGTTCGCAGTTTAGCCGTAAGCGGTCTGTAAGACCGTGCGGACTAAACTCGAAAGGCTTGAGCCTATGCCTTTTCGAACTCAACTCCACAGGATGGCAGAAAGACAGAAACTAAGAATGATTTCACAGTGTGAAGTCATTCTGTTTCGTAGTCTTTCGCCCGCAAAGTTTATTAGACTTTCTTGAATCACGAGTGATGAAAAGAAAGTCAATAAACCACT
>CABSQV010000021.1:0-25766 GCA_902479935.1 uncultured Streptococcus sp.
TACACTAAAATAGGGTTGGTGGAAAATTTCCATCAACCCTAAAAATTATAGAACCCTTTTTTGTGAGCAGATAATTTTGTGATTATGAATTTGTGAGATATACTCTAACTGTAATTAAAAATATTACAATTAGAAAGGTGATTTTATGACAACAACAGTAAAAAATATCATTATTGGTTTCGGTAAAGCCGGAAAAACACTAGCAGGATACTTGGGAAGTATTGGAGAAGATACGATTTTAATCGAAAAATCAAAAGAAATGTACGGCGGAACATGTATTAATGTCGGCTGTATTCCTTCTAAAAAATTAGCGACAAAAGCACTTCGTAAACAATATTCAAACGAAGATGCTAGCAGCTACTATACAAAGAGCGTTCAAGAAAAGAAAGCTTTAATTGCGGCTTTAAACACAGCAAACTACAACAAAGTAGATTCAGTTGAAAAAACACAAATTATCGACGGAACTGCACGTTTTGTAGATGACCATACAGTAGCTGTAGATACTGCAGAAGGAGAAAAACTCTTCAAAGCAGACCGTATTTTCATTAATACAGGAGCAACTCCTTTCGTACCACCAGTAGAAGGCTTAACAATCGGTGGAGCGATTCACACAAGCGAAACAATCATGAACTTAGAAGAATATCCAGAAAGCCTTGTTATTATCGGAAGTGGATTTATCGGATTAGAGTTCGCTGCCACTTACGCACAATTCGGTACAAAAGTAACAGTGATTGATGTGACTGAAGAATTCCTTCCTCGTGAAGACGAAGATGTAGCACAAGCTGTGAAAGAACAATTAGAAGCTTTAGGCGTTACTTTCAATCTAGGCGTTCAATTAAAAGCAGTTCATCAAGAAGGCGGCAAAGCAGTAGTGGAAGCAACGACAGGAGAAGGTGCACCAGTTGCGTTTACAACAGATGCAGTCTTAGTTGCGACAGGTCGTCGTGCAAACGTACAAGGACTTGATTTAGACAAAGCTGGCGTTGAATTAACAGAACGTGGCGCGATCAAAGTCAATGAATTCTTACAAACAAACGTGCCTCATATCTTCGCAATGGGCGATGTAAACGGCGGACCACAATTCACATTCGTATCATTAGATGATTTCCGTATCGTGAAACGTTTCTTAGCAGGGGATACAACATATTCAACAAAACAACGTGCGAAATTTCCAACAGCAACCTTCATTAACCCACCTTTAGCAAGCGTTGGTTTAAATGAAAAACAAGCCAAAGAAGCAGGTATCGAAGTTAAAGTGGCGAAACTTCCAGCAATGGCGATTCCAAAAGCAAAAATCTTAGGAAACCAAGTAGGATTCTACAAAGTATTAGTAGACGCTTCAACAAACCAAATCGTTGGTGCGACATTATTCGCTGAAGAAGCACATGAAGTGATTAACATTATCGCAACTGCAATGAACGCGAACTTACCATACACAGTTCTTCGCGATCAAATCTTCACTCACCCAACAATGGCAGAAGCTTTAAACGACGTTTTCGGCTTAATTAAGTAGGGATTACTATGGGAAATGACTTTATCGTAATGATTCACTGCCTAACGTACCTGGCAATTCATCACGAAAATCGTTATTCAAGCAAAGACCTCGCATTTAACGCTTGTAGCAACCCGGCGATTGTTCGAAAGTTGATGAGCCAAGCGGTGAAGAAAGGCTGGGTGTCAACCACTGCGGGGAAACAAGGTGGCTACCAGTGGGAAGGTGATCCAAAAAAGGTGAAACTCGGAGAAATCTTCTTATTAGTATCCGAGGATGAACGCTTGGAAAAAGCCTTCAAAGAAGCTGCCGACCCAACCTGCCTTGTGAGCACACGCATGGGAAGCGTTATGGGCAAATTGCAAGAAGAACAAATCCAACAACAAATTAATTTCTATAACAAACGCACCATCCAAGACATGATTGATGGTGTTCAAACTGAATGTCATTAGTAAAGACCGAGCAACTGCTCGGTCTTTTTATGTGCTCATTATAATGTATACATTATAATGATTTTTTTATTTTTAAAACATAATAACTTAAAAGTATTTAAATTGATAACTTTTGAGTTATAATATCGGTGAGAGAAAATTTAAAGATTGGGAGTGAGAAGATGAGTAAAACAGCAATCGGAAGTAATTGGAAAGATATTAGAAATGATTTATTTACCCAAGAAGAAATCGCAGCTACTGATTTAAGAGTCGCTATTATTAGTGAATTAATTCGTGCCAGAAAAGAACTAGGAATTAGTCAAAAACAATTAGAAGAGTTAAGTGGGGTGAAGCAACCAGTGATTGCTCGAATCGAAACGGGGAAGAGTACTCCGCAACTAGATACCTTATTAAAGATTCTAGGATGCTTAGGAAAAACACTAGCCATCGTGCCATTATCGAAATCTGAAGTGAAGTAGAATGTAGATACTCAAAATTATCATATATGATAATTTTAAGTTTTTGTTTTCCTCGGAGTGAAGGTGGTTTTCTTGTCGAAGAACCTTGAAGTGTTTGAGCAGCCACACACCAAAAACTTTACAAAGCTGATTAAAATAGTTGTACATTCCAAATGTGCAGGATTTTTGGAAACATAAATACAAGGTAGAAGAAACAATGCTCTATCAAAAAGCTAAGAAGATAGACGAGTCTTTTTGTTTATTGAAAGAATAGTGGGGAATAGCATTGAATGTGAATTAGCTGGAGTTAGGAATTGATTCCTTACTCCAGCTTTGAAGCTTCAAAGGTGCAAGACCCAGGCTTGCACCGTTGCCCCACTATAACTCTTTCAATAAAAAACAAAAAGACGCAAGTCTATCTTTTTCCTTTTAAAGAGCACCAATTTAGTATTATTTCTTTTAACGTTATTTATCATATGTCACAAAAAAGCTCCCGGCACCAATTGGTACCAGGAGCAGTGTTGATTTTAATGCAAGACTTTGTTTAAGAAGTTTTGAGTACGTTCGTTTTGTGGGTTACCAAACACTTCTTCAGGAGTTCCTTCTTCGATGATATAACCACCATCCATGAAGATAACGCGATCGCTAACCTCACGCGCAAATCCCATCTCGTGTGTTACCACAACCATCGTCATCCCTTCTTTAGCTAGGTTTTGCATTACTTCTAATACATCCCCAACCATCTCTGGGTCGAGTGCCGAAGTTGGTTCATCGAATAATAACATCTTCGGTTTCATTGCAAGCGCGCGGGCAATGGCCACACGTTGTTTTTGCCCCCCTGAAAGAGATTTAGGAGAGACATCAGCCTTGTCTGCAAGACCAACCATGCCTAGAAGTTCCATTGCATGTTCAGTTGCAGCTTCTTTTGTTTCACGACCTAATTCTACAGGAGCTAAAATGATATTTTCTAGAACGCTTAGGTGAGGGAAGAGGTTGAAGTGTTGGAACACCATTCCGATTTCCTCACGAACTTTATTTAAGTTTGTTTTTTTGTCTGTTAAATCATAGCCATCAATGATGATATGACCGCTATTGATTTTTTCAAGACGGTTTAAGCAACGTAAGAAAGTAGATTTACCAGAACCTGAAGGCCCGATAATACAAACTACTTCGCCTTCCTCAATAGAAAGGTCGATGGATTTTAATACTTCTAAGTCGCCATATTTCTTTTGAATTTTTTGAACTTCGATAATAGCCATTATTTTAAATTCCTTTCTAAGTGAGCTGAAAGTTTCGTTAATAGAACGATCACGATTAAGTACATCACACCGACGATTAACCACATTTGACTTGATTGTAAGTTACGAGCGATGATGACTTTACCGGTTTGCGTTAACTCGGCAATACCGATAATTGAAAGGATAGATGTATCTTTCAATGTGATCACGAATTGGTTGATGAATGAAGGAACCATAATTCGAATCGCTTGCGGTAAGATAACTTTTTGCATGCTCTTAGAATATGGAAGACCTAAACTCATGCAGGCTTCGTATTGTCCTTTATCAACCGCTTGAATACCCCCACGGATAATTTCAGCGATATAAGCCGATGCATTCAAGCTAAGAGTGATCACACCCGCTACGAACGGTTGCATTGTAATGTTGAATGCTTGTGGAATTCCAAAGTAAATGAAGAACGTTAATACGATTAGTGGAACACCACGGATAATGTCAATGTAAAATCCTGCGATTGCTTGTACGATATTGTTTTGGCTAGTTTTCATTAAACCAAAGATAATACCGATTAAACTTGCGAAGATTAAAGCAACAACTGTTAATACGATTGTGTTCCATAAACCAGTTGCAAGAGTTTGCCAGTTTGTCTTAATTAAACCTAGAATGCTTGTTGCTTCTGTGTTTTCGCTAGCATTTGTTGTGTATTTATTGATGATTTCATCATATTTACCACTTTCTTTTAGTTTTTTCAAACCATTGTTGAAAGCAGTAATTAATTCTGCGTTTTCACCTTTATTTACAGCAACACCATATTCTGTTTTATTTTCGTTATGGTCTGTCATTTTTAAAGGCAAGTTGTTCGATGTGATTGAGTAGGCAAGTACTGGATAGTCTTCGAATAACGCATCACTGTTTCCTACCATTACATCTTGGTACATACTTGATGAATCTTCAAAAGTAGTGATTGTAAAACCATATTTACTCTTGATAGATTCAGCGTAAGTGGCACCTTGTGTTCCTAATTTAACGGCAACTTTTTTACCTTTTAAATCAGAAAGAGATGTGATTTCAGAGTTTTTAGGAACTCCCATCCCAATTCCACTGTCATAGTAACTATTTGTGAAGTCGAATTTTTGTTTACGTTCATCCGTAATTCCCATTCCGGCCATCACGGCATCTACTTGTCCAGCTTCTAGTGCTTGAACGGCAGCATTGAAGCCGAGTGGTTTGAATTCTACTTCGAAGCCTTCAGCCTCTGCGATACTCTTCATTAATTCAATATCAATTCCGACGTATTCACCATTTGTATCTTGGTATTCAAATGGAGCAAATGTAATATCTGTTGCGATTACATATTTTTTAGTTTCTGCTTTAACAGAACTTGTCGGAGAAACGAGGGATAGAAGAGTCATCAATAGAGTGACTAGAACAGCTCCCAAGCTCAATTTTTTTATGTTCATACATATTCCTCCAAATCTACCTTACGTATAAGGTTTTTCCATTATATGGAAGATTTTCTGAAAATGCAAAATTCTAGTCTCATCTCATGTTACATTTTCTGACATGATTTTCTGAGAATAAAAAACTCCCTTCTCTAATGAAAGAGAAGAGAGTGATGCTTATTTTTCTTGTTCGAGGACACGCCAAATCGCTTTTGCCACACCGCCGTTAACATTTGTATCTGTCACAAAATCAGCAACGGCTTTAACTTCGTCTGGAGCATTTCCCATCGCAACGCCAATTCCAGCGTCACGAATCATCGAAACATCGTTGAAGTTATCACCAATTCCAAATACTTCCTTCATCGACAAGCCAAGAGTCTTTGCATAGTGAGCAACCGCAATGCCTTTTTGAGCGTCTTTGTGGTTGATTTCCAAATCCGTATAAAATGCGGAAGTGACCACAAGGTTCGGATGCGCTTGATCGATATGCTCACGAACGGGTTTGAAATAAGTAGGCCCGTCGTCATGAGAGACGATAATCTTGAAGACCTTAATATCTGGAATCGATAGCACTTCTTCAGCAGTCGTCACATCGGTTGCTTCTAGAAGGATTTTTAGCTGTCTAATTTCTTCTTTCAATTGTTCAGGAGAAAGACTATTTTTTTCGGCCTTTTTGCGTTCGATGACTTTGTTGATAAAGAGAGCATAGTTCTTTCTAAAGTTCCCTTCAGAAGTCACGAGCTGCCAGTCCAAATCAATCGAATCGAAGTAGTCCAGTAAGGTGTAGACTGTTTCGTGAGGAATGGTGACTTCCCAGATAATGTCATGATTTTTATCAAAAATCTGAGCTCCGTTCATCGCAATGACAGGAAGGTGTAATTCTGCTTGTTCGAGTGCGAAATTGGCTTGAAGATAATCGCGTCCAGTACAAACGATAAAGTGTTTCCCCTGTTTTTGGAGTTTTCGAATCGCTTGAATGTTGTTTTTATGTACCTCTACATGGTTTGTGAGTAGAGTACCATCCATATCCGATGCAAATAATTTAATCATAGAGCAAAACCTCTATTTCATTTCTTTAAGATGTGTTTGCAATGTTTGAATTTTATCTTGAATACGTCTGAAGCGGGGTTTATTTTCCAATTGGAATTTTGCGACTTCTTCTTGAATAGAATTCACAACTTCCATTGTTTGTGGAACAATCACTTCTTGGATTTCTTTAATGCCTCTTTCAAGAGTGGTTTTACCAGTATTAATCACGGTAACATCCTGTGTCACTTCTTGAATTTGTTTTGCTAAGATTTCACGATTTTCTTTACCGCTTCTTGGGTTGTTAAGTAGGGCAACGGTGCCTCCGATAACACTACCGAAAATAAAACCTTTTAGAAATTTACTCATTGATTATGCCTCCATTTGTTCGCGAATTGATTGCGCGATTTCTGCTAATACTTCTGAACTTGGATTTGTTGGTTCCCATTTTAATCCAAAGCCATCTTCTTTTGTATAGCGTGGGATTAAGTGGATATGAGAGTGGAAGACACTTTGGTAGGCCAACTCTCCGTTATTACTTAAAATATTTAATCCTTTAATATCTGGGTTTGAAGCTTGAACGGCACGTGCGATTTTAGGAATACGTGCAAACACTGCGCTTGCTAAGTCTTCGTCATATTCGAAGATATTGGCAACGTGTTTTTTAGGAACGACCAGTGTGTGCCCTGGTGTTACTTGCGAAATGTCAAGGAACGCAAGTACTACGTCATCTTCATACACGATATGTGCTGGAATTTCTTTATTAATAATTTTATCAAAAATGCAATCTGTCATGGTGTTTCCTCCTTGAGTTCGTACCTCTATGGTATCAAAAAATGCTGTAAAATGAAAGACTCGTAGCAGTTGTTGTCGTTGCTTTTTAGACAAACATATCGTAAAATATCAGAATGAAAGCGAGGAGTCTTTATGAAGGGGAAATTAGATGCATTAAGCGATACGATTATTGCCATTGCGATAACCGTTTTAGTATTAGAAATCAATACACCAACATCGATGGAGGGTATGTGGCAGTTCGCAAAGGAAATCTTTTTATTTGCGCAAAGTTTTGTCGTGATTGCAAATTTTTGGTTTGAACGTTCGCAGTTCTTCGGTCGTTCAAAACGAATTTCTTTCTCGATATTGTCGATTGATTTATTAGCACATTTGGGAATCTGTCTTATCCCGTTATTTACAAAATTCTTATTTAGTTTTGAGAATCGAGTGATTTCTGTGCTAGCATACGGGATTTTGATTGCGATCATTTCTGTATTGTTCGATATCGAAAACTATTTTGTATTGAAACAATCATTAACTGAAGCCGAGTATGCAAGAAAAAATGAGATGCTTACTATATTCACAAAATTTCATATACGATCTTATTTAACATCAGTGATTATTTTGACTTTGACATTTTTCATTCCACAAATCGTCATGTACTTATACTTAGCGATTCCAATGACTAAGTTCTTTTCGCGTTTAGGGGCGGGAAGAGGCCGGTCAGTATTTGTGGATGAAAATTTAGTTGAATTTTCAGATAAAGTATTAGGAAGAATTGATGAAGAACGAATAAAGAGAAATCTTGCAAAATAATATGAATGAATAGGAGTGTGAAAGGGCGCCTAATCCTGCGTTCTTTCACACTTTTTTGGCTTTATGGTATAATAAGGAGAATAGTTAGATAGGAGAATCTATATGACACTACAATTAAACAAAGTGACTGCAGGATATACGAAAGTTCCTGTCATTACGGATATCACTTTTGATGTGAATCCAGGAGAAATTTGTGGACTTATCGGGCTGAATGGGGCCGGAAAGAGTACAACGATTAAAACGATTATTGGGCAACTCACCCCTTTTAGCGGAAGAGTGGAAGTAGAAAAAATAAGTATTCTCGAAAACCAACGTGGCTACCGACAATCCATTGCGGTTATTCCAGAAAGTCCAGTTCTTTACGAAGAATTGACGTTTAGAGAGCACATTGAATTTGTGGCTCGTTCGTATCATCAAATGAACGAAGAAACAATGGCTCATGCGATGGAACTTGTAGAAGCGTTCCGTTTAACGAAGCAATTGGATTGGTTCCCAGCGTATTTCTCAAAAGGGATGAAGCAAAAAGTATTAATCGTCTGTGCGTTAATGCTAGATGTACCCGTCTATGTGGTCGATGAACCATTCTTAGGGCTCGATCCACTAGGGATTCGTACTTTACTTCAGGTTTTAAAAGAGAAAAAAGAAAAGGGTGCAGCGATTTTAATGTCGACGCACGTATTAGATACTGCTGAGAAGTATTGCGATCGTTTCATCGTATTACACGAAGGAAAAGTGATTGCTCAAGGCGATATCGAAGGTTTACGTGCCACTTCGAATATTGAAGAATCTTCTTTAGAGGAAATCTACTTTGCATTAACGACAGGGGACGATGCCGATGAATAGTGCAGAGCTTTTTGAAACTCGAGTAAGAAAATATCAAAAGAAAAGCATGAAGTATATGCGTTATGTGCTGAATGACCATTTCTTGATTGTTTTATTTTTCTTATTTGGCTTTATCATGGTGCAATATTCGAGTTGGATTCAATCGATTCGTGTGTTGGAATTACCATTGTTAGGATTGCTTGGAGCTATACTAGCGAGTGTTCCATTTTTCGGTGGGGTAGCAACGTTACTCGAACCAGCTGATGGAATCTTTTTATCGGTAGTAGGACAAGACTTTAAGGCGTATTTACAAAAAGCCATTCGTCGAAGTTGGCTGCTTCCGATACTTGTGATGTTGGCTTCGACAGGAATCATTTTTCCAATTGTGGCACAAGCCTTTGGAACGAATTTAAGTATGTTCGTTAAATTATTCCTATTACAAGTGTTCTTTAAAGACTTGTTATTCCGTTGTATGAAATACGATTTTCGTGGAGTCCTTCATTTTACATGGGTGGAAAAACTCGGTATCTACATGATTGCAGTAGCGAACTTCTTTGGAATGTTTTTATGGATTTCAGAAGGTTGGTCAATCGTATTATTAGTTATTCCAGTACTTCTAAGTATCTTTGTCGAACAATATTATGGAAAAGAAGCATTTGTGTACCAATTTGATAAAATGATTGAAATGGAATTAGAAAGACAACAACGTATTTATCGTTTGTTTGCCTTATTTGTCGATGTACCAATGTTGCATAAGCCTCACGCACATCGTCGGACTTATCTCGATGGCGTATTGAAGATGCTTGTTGGAAATCAACCTAGTGGGCATCGCTATTTAGTAAGTCGTACGGTCATTCGAACAAGTCAATATATGAGTTTATTATTGCAACTGGCAGTCGTGAGCTTTGTAGTGGCGTTATTCTCACAGCCGTATTATTGGAACTTTATCGTAAACGCGTTACTTATGATGCTTTTAGGATTCCAACTTGTAGGAGTGATTCAAAGCGCGAATACGCAAAATAGTCATTTTGCCTCTCTTGTAGATAGCAACACACGTCTTCAAGATGATTTATCTGTTCTTATGTTAACAATGGTGGTATCTGGGATTGTGATTGGTATTTCTTCTGCAATTGGCATGCGTGAATTAATTGGTTTAGTAGGAATTGTTTTCTATCCGGTTTTCGGTGTATTCTTTACACAATTTTATTTGCGTTATCGATTCCTTAAGAAGAGAAGAAAAATTTAAGTTTGTAGGCTACTAAGTAGCGCACAAACTTGACTCAAATGGTATAAAACCATAAAATAAAAGAATAGATTTATTAAAGGAAACAGAATTTGTCGTTAGGGATGGAATAGATGGAATATAACATGGACACAGGATGGGATCTCCATCCAATTGGTGGGGACACCGGTCAAGCGTACATGGGTGTAAAAGACCATGAACGTGTATTTCTAAAGAGAAATGCTTCACCGTTTTTAGCGGTGCTATCGGGTGAAGGTATCACTCCTAAGTTAATATGGACCAAACGTGCGGGTAATGGTGATGTCATTACAGCTCAAGAATGGTTGTCTGGAAGATCCCTCACTAAGGAAGAAATGGGGTCCGTCGAAGTCATTGAGCTGTTAAAACAAATTCATCAATCCCCAAATCTTTTACAAATGTTGCAACAAATTCAAGGTGAAGAGTATAGCACTCAAAAATTCATCGATGAATATTTAAATAATTTACAGTCAGGATTACAAACCCACCGTTTCTTAAATGAAGTATTGAATTACTTAATTGAAACGATTCCGCTTGTGAGCGAAGTTGGGAAAACGGTATGTCACGGAGACTTAGACCGTCGTAACTTTATGTTATCAGAAGACGAGAAGCTCTACCTTGTCGACTGGGAAATGGTTCGCCTTGCCGATCCAGTTTCTGATTTGACGATGATCTTGACGCAATACATTCCTGTTCATCAATGGGGTGAATGGTTAGATATGTATGGCTTACAACTGTCTACAAATATTTATCAACGAATTGAATGGTATGCTCTCATGAATTGCTTGAACTACATTAAGAAAACGCACTTCGAGGGACGTTACCTTGAAATGAATGAGAAAATTCTTTTGGTGAAGTCGATTTACAATAATCGTATCGGAAAGCCAACAGAAGAATAGACAGGAGTTAGACTTTGAGATTAAGAAATAAACCTTGGGCAAAAGATGCTTTAGCGGCTCACCCAGAAATGGTCATCCAAGATCCAGCAGAGTGGAAGGGAAGATGGCATGAGCGTTTTGGCAATAACAATCCAATCCATATCGAGATTGGTTCTGGGAAAGGCCAATTCGTGAGCGGTATGGCTCGACAAAACCCAAACATTAACTATATTGGAATTGAAATTCAAGAAAGTGTCCTAGTGGTCGCGCTTGAAAAAGCTCTTGCAGCAGATGTTCCAAACTTACAATTATTACATGTGAACGGTGGACAAGTAACGGATTACTTCGAAGATGGTGAAGTAGACCAAATTTACTTAAACTTCTCAGATCCATGGCCAAAGAAACGTCATGCAAAACGTCGCTTGACTCATGAGAGTTTCTTAGTCGGATATGAAAAAGTTTTACCACCATTTGGAGAATTACACTTCAAGACAGATAACCGAGGATTGTTTGAATACAGCCTTGCTTCATTCTCGCAATTTGGACTTGTGTTAAAACAAGTTTGGTTAGACTTACATCAAGTGGAATTCCCAGGAAATGTGATGACAGAATATGAAGAGAAATTTTCAGCAAAAGGTCATCCGATTTATCGTGTGGAAGTGATTTTCCCACAAGATAGAAAAGCTTTTAAACAACCTGAATAACAAATAAAGGAGCCTGATTCATATGGAATCAAAAAATAGTTTCAAAGGTGCAAGTTTTCTGCTAGCAGCGGGTGCTGTTATTGGAGCATGGGTCACTTCAAAATGGTTTGAACGCAGAAATGTTAATGGAGATGTTATTGTTCAAAATGTACGTAAATTATTTCAAGTAGTAGGTACTATCGAAGGCTCTTGGATTGAGATGGAACCTGTATTCGTGGATAGCCCAGAATTTTATGGGGAAGTTTATTATGGCGGGGTTACTCGTAAAGAAGATAATGAACTAGTCCAATACGAATTTTATGCAGATGCAAAAACAGGAGCCGTTATTGATTTATACAAAATTGGATAATCAAAGAAAGCTGGAGGACCTCCAGCTTTTGGCGCGTTTATAAGATGTTTTATAGAAGTAGGAAAGAAGAGGATACAATGGAAGCTCATACAGAACAATTAATCAAAACGTTAACAGAAATGAAAGGAACTAGTGGACACGAAGGCCGTATTCGTGAATTCATGAGAAATGAATTAACACCTTTAGTAGACCGCGTGGAACAAGATGGTCTTGGCGGTATTTTTGGGGTTCGTGATAGCAAAGAAGAAGATGCACCACGCATTATGATTGCGGCTCACATGGACGAAGTTGGTTTCATGGTAACAAATATCACTCCAAACGGAATGTTCAAAGTAAGTCCTTTAGGTGGATGGAACCCATATGTGGTTTCAGCACAACGTTTTACATTATTAACTCGTAATGGAGACTATCCAATTATTTCATCTTCAATTCCACCACATTTATTACGCGCGGCTGGTGGTCAACAACCAGCTGTGAAAGTAACCGACATTTTATTTGATGCTGGATTTACTTCACGTGAAGAAGCGCTTGAATATGGCTGCCGTCCTGGCGATACAATCGTTCCAGATGTAGAAACCATTTGGACTGCCAATAAGAAACGTATGATTTCTAAATCATGGGATAATCGTTATGGATGTACAGTCGTTCTTGAAGCATTGAAAGCTGTTAAAGATGAAACTTTACCAAATACATTAATCGCGGGAGCGAACGTGCAAGAAGAAGTTGGATTACGTGGAACTGGTCCAAGTGTGACAAAATTCAATCCTGATTTATTCTTTGCAGTAGACTGCTCAGCAGCAGATGATATTAATGGTTCGAAAGAAACGTTTGGACACTTAGACCAAGGATTCTTATTACGTATTTTAGACCCAGGTATGGTGACTCTTCCTCGTATGAAAGAATTCTTAGAAGATACTGCATTAACACATAACATTCCGTTCCAATACTTTGTTTCTCAGGGTGGAACAGATGCTGGAAAAGCACACTTAATGAATCAAGGAGTTCCTAGTGCAGTGATTGGGGTATGTGCTCGTTATATTCATACACACCAAACAATGTTCTCAATTAAAGACTACGAAGCAGCACGTGAAATGGTTATCCAAACAATCCGTGCGTTAGACCGTAGCACAGTGAACACTATTTTAGACGGAAGAACAAATTAAGATTAAAGAGGTACAATATATGTGGTTAAGTTTTTATAACAAAAAGGGAATCGGCGATACGTTATTATTAACAAGCGGAACTGCAAGCCGTTATGACGTCGATTATGAGAAAAAAGGAAACGTGACTCAAGTCTTTGTTCGTGAGTCAAAAGAAGTTCTAGGCTATAATATTGAAAAGATTTCTGAAGTGATTTCATTTGAAGAAGATGGACAACAAGTCTTAACTCCCGAGCAACAAGAAGTTGTGAAAGGATTGATTGAAAAAGCTGGATTTGATGTTTCAACTTTAGATTTAACACCAGAAGATGCACTTGTAGTTGGATACGTTGAAAGTTGCGTGGATCATGAAGATTCAGACCACTTACACGTAACAATGACACGAGTAAGTGACTCTGAAGTGTTACAAATCGTCTGCGGAGCGCCAAACGTGAAAGCAGGACAAAAAGTGGTTGTTGCTAAACCTGGTACAGTAATGCCAAGTGGTGCTATCATTTGGGCTGGAGAATTACGCGGAGTGGCTAGTCACGGAATGCTTTGTTCAGCACGTGAATTAGGATTAGAAAACGCACCAGCGAAAAAAGGAATCTTAGTTTTAGATGATGCGACTCCTGTTGGAACGCCATTTATATCATTAAACTTACAATAAAGGAGGATAGGGAGTCATGAATGAACCATTTAACGAGAAAAACGATTCATTCGCTTCTTTGCAATCAAGACGTGAAAAGTCTGCTTTTCCAAATTACTTGAAGCAAGGTCAAACTTTTGAAGATCAAGTTGTCGAAGAAATGACGCGAGTTGATGCAACAAGAAAAGATGAGACTCCACAAGAATCCCTACCTTTTGATGAGCGATCTGATGCGGCACTTTTACAACCGATTGAAAAAGAGGAGCATCAATTACCCGCGCAATTCCGTTCATTTAAGGAAAAAGCAACGGAAGGTCATCAAAAATATAAACCGCGTGTAGATTGGACTTCTTATTTGAATACGAATCAACGCAAACCTTTTAAACCAAGTACGGTACCTTCGAGTACTAGAGGTTTAGAACAAGAAGAGACACCAAAAGTTTCTTATCGCGAATTAGAAAATGAGTTATTGCCAAATAGTACGGACTTGATTTTATTCGAAAAAGAAGAAGCTTTATTGGTATCGGTTGAGGAACAAGAAGATACGATCGAAAAACGCTTGAAGGAGTACAATGGTACCTCTTATGAGAAACCAGTACAAAGCCAAGTTTTCGCAACAAAAGGCTATGTTCCAGCCTTTAAACGCAAACAAGAATCAGATGTTGAAGTCGTGCAAGAATCCTTGTTAGAAGGCTTGCCGGAGACAAAAGTTGAAAGACGAAAAGAACCGGAAAAACCACTAACAGGAAAACAAAGACGCGCAATGAAAAAATCGTTATCGATGATTATGGAACAGGAGCAACATGAACGTCAGTTGCCATATGTTCATCCAAAAAAACAGTAGTAGAAAAGCGAGGAGAAAAAATGGATAAAAGTAAGATTTATCACTTTACGGGAATAAAAGGATCAGGAATGAGCGCATTAGCCTTAGTATTACATGGGGAAGGCTATAAAGTGCAAGGGTCAGACTTAGAACAATACTTCTTCACTCAAAAAGGTTTGGAAGAAGCTGGAATTACATTATTACCATTCAGCGCTGATAATATTAAAGAAGGACAAGTTGTTATTGCAGGGAACGCATTTCCAGATAGCCATGAAGAATTGGTTTCTGCGCGCGAAAAAGGCGTTGAAGTGGTTCGTTATCACAAATTCTTAGGCGAATTATTAAAAGGCTATAAGAGTGTTGCCATTACTGGTTCGCACGGTAAAACAAGTACAACAGGGTTGCTATCTCACGTATTAAGTGGAATGGAACCAACAAGCTATCTTATCGGTGATGGAACTGGTAAAGGGATTGAAAATTCAGAGTACTTCGTTTTAGAAGCTTGTGAATATAAACGTCACTTTATGGCGTACCGTCCAGACTATGCCATCATGACCAATATCGACTTTGACCATCCTGATTACTATACAGATATCGAAGATGTTCAAAGTGCCTTTGAAGCATTTGGTAAACAAGTGAAAAAAGGAATCATCGCTTGCGGGGATGATGAGAGATTACGTACCTTAGATGCGATTGTACCTGTTACTTATTACGGTGTTGGTGAAAACAATGATGTGATTGCTAAAAATATCCGTAAAGAAAAAGGCGGAAGCTACTTTGATGCGTATATTAAAGGCGAATTATATGGTCATTTCTATATTCCAACATATGGAGACCACAACATCCTTAATGCATTAGCGATTATCGCATTCTACTACTTAAACGATTTAGATCGTAATGAATTAGCTGAACAATTCAGCACTTTCGGTGGAGTGAAACGTCGCTTCTCTGAAAAAGTAATTAACGGCGTTACTATCATCGATGACTACGCTCACCACCCATCTGAAATTCGTGCAACATTAGATGCGGCACGTCAAAAATATCCAGATAAAGAAGTGGTGGCGGTCTTCCAACCACATACATTCACTCGTACAATCGCGCTTTTAGAAGAGTTTGCGGCAGTGTTATCACTTGCGGACCACGTATACTTATGTGATATTTTCGCATCTGTTCGTGAAGAAGCAGGGGATGTTTCTATCGAAGACTTAGCAAAACTTGTTAAAGGTGGCGCGAAAGTATTACCTCTTGATAATGTATCTCCATTATTAAACTATAAAGACGCAGTAATCGTGTTTATGGGAGCAGGGGACGTTCAAAAATATGAGTTTGCGTATGAAAAACTCCTATCAAATACTTCTCCAACACAAAACTAAATGTTGATGGATTCAGGCCTGGCAGTTGCCAGGCCTTTTTGTATGCATCTTAGTATTGAAGGCGAAGGGATACCGCTCTTTTTAGTGTTCATAGGATTGTTTATTTGTTACACTGGTAATGACAAATTAGGAGGCATATTATGGCGAAACCAAAATTATTATTAGTAGACGGAAGCAGTTTAGCATTCCGCGCATTTTTCTCAATTTTAGATTTAAATCGTTTTAAAAATTCGAATGGCTTACATACGAATGCACTCTATTCATTTCACCGTATGTTTAAGTCCATTTTAGACTCTGAAAAACCGACGCATGTACTCGTTGCATGGGATGCTGGGAAGACGACTTTCCGTACTGAAATGTATGCAGATTATAAAGGAGGTCGTTCGAAAACTCCTGGTGAATTCATCGAACAAATGCCTTACTTTAATGTGCTCTTAGATGCATGGGGAATTCCTCATTACCGTCTGAACCAATACGAAGCCGATGATATAATCGGTACTCTTGCCAAACAAGGGGAAGCAGCAGGATATGAAGTCGTAGTTCTTTCAGGAGATAAGGACTTGATTCAGCTTGCGGACAAAAATATTACTGTAAAAATTACAACAAAAGGTGTGACAGAACTGGTTGAGTACACTCCTGAAGTGATTTTTGAAAAATACGGATTGACGCCTGAACAAATTATCGACATGAAGGGGTTAATGGGAGATTCTTCCGATAACTATCCTGGTGTTACAAAAGTCGGTGAAAAAACAGCCGTGAAACTTCTTCAAGAGTTTGGCAGTGTAGAAGGAATTTACGAGCATGTCGATGAAATGAAGAAGAGTAAGCTAAAAGAAAACTTGATTAACGACAAAGAGCTAGCCTTTTTAAGTAAGAAACTCGCACGTATCAATGTGGATTCTCCGCTTGAAATCACTCTAGAAGATACACTTCGTAAGGAACAAGATGTCGAAGCATTGATGGCATTCTATAAAGAAATGAACTTCAATTCCTTCCAATCAGACCTATTAAATTCAGGTGCCACTTCTGTAGAAGAAGCACCAAAAGCGGAGCGCCCAAACGTAACACGTGTGTTAGAGATTACTGAAGACATGCTTAAAGGCGCAACAAGTGTACATTTTGAAACGCTTGAAGCGAACTATCATGTTGCGCAGGTGATTGCCGTTGCCTTCGGGAATGAAAAAGAAGTCTTCGTGACTGATTTAGAGACGGCTGTTGCTTCAGAAGCATTCAAGAAATGGCTGGCGGATGCATCAATCGAGAAACATTTATTTGATACAAAAGCAGCAAAAGTACTCGCACATCATTTCGGTCTTGTGTTAGCAGGTGCAAAATATGATGTGTCCCTTCTTGCGTATTTAGTGGACACAAATGATATCGTGAAAGAAATTAGTGACGTGGCTCGCCGTGTCGATGTGACGATTCTTGCTAGTGACGAAGCTGTCTATGGAAAAGGCGTAAAAATCCAAATTCCTGAAAATCAAGAAGTTTGGAATCAGCACTTAGCAGCGAAAGTCTACACGATTGCGGTGGCGCCTGAAAAACTATTGAAGCGCCTCGAAGAAAATGAACAAACACATCTTTATTGGGAAATGGAATTGCCAGTGAGCGACATTTTAGCGCGTATGGAAATTCAAGGGATTCGTGTCGATAAAGAACGTTTAGTTGAGATGGGTGTGGAATTTGAAGCGCGTCTAAAAGAAATCGAACAAGAAATTTATGTACTTGCTGGGGAAGAGTTTAATATCAATTCGACTAAACAACTCGGTGTCATCTTATTTGAAAAAATGGGCTTACCAGTCATCAAGAAAACGAAGACTGGCTATTCAACAGCGGTAGATGTTTTGGAGAAATTGGCGCACCAAGCTCCAATCGTGGAATTGATTTTAGAATACCGTCAATTAGCCAAATTAAATTCAACGTATGTAGAAGGTCTGCAAGCTTATATTCAAGAAGACGGCAAGATTCATACGCGTTTTGTCCAAAACTTAACGCAAACAGGTCGTCTAAGCTCGGTGGATCCAAACTTACAAAATATTCCAATTCGTACACAAGAGGGACGTCGTATTCGTTACGCGTTCTTACCAGAGCATGACGATTGGAAGATTCTCTCAAGCGACTATTCGCAAATTGAATTGCGTGTGTTAGCGCATATTGCTGGCGATAAACATATGATTGAAGCGTTCAAAAATAACGTCGACATTCATACCAATACGGCAATGCGCGTGTTTGGTATTACAAACCCAGACGATGTAACGAGTGAAATGCGTCGCCAAGCTAAAGCCGTAAACTTTGGTATTGTTTATGGAATTAGTGATTACGGATTATCGCAAAACTTGAATATCTCCCGTAAAAGAGCCAAAGAATTTATCGACCGTTATTTGGAAGAGTTCCAAGGGGTAAAAGACTTTATGGAATCTGTTGTGAAAGAAGCGCGTGAGAAAGATTATGTGGAAACGTTATTCCACCGTCGTCGCTACTTGCCGGATATTCATTCAAGTAACTTTAATTTACGCTCATTTGCCGAACGTACAGCGATGAACTCACCAATCCAAGGAAGTGCCGCTGATATTTTGAAGATGGCGATGATTGAATTGGACCGTGAAATGAGAGAACGTAAATTCAAAGCAAACGTATTATTGCAAGTGCACGATGAGTTGATTTTCGAAGTGCCACAAGAGGAACTAGAAAGCCTTCAAAGCTTAGTAGAAGAAGTCATGGAAAATGCCGTGAGCTTGAAAGTTCCACTACGAGCCGATAGCAATGTCGGTGACAACTGGTTTGAAGCAAAATAACTAAAAATAGAATGGGCATCTCTTCTTATCGATGTAAGTTAGGGATGTCCATTATGTTTTATCTTTTGAGTTTATAGCGTTTTTGTAGTATACTTTTTGAGTTAAGAGAAGAAGTTTAGGTGATGGAAGGGCTCTTTTAGCGTTCAGATTCCATCACTTTCATTTTGTCAATCAATGGAGGAAATACATGAAATTAAGAAATGATATTCGCAATATTGCTATTATCGCCCACGTTGACCACGGTAAAACAACACTTGTGGATGAATTATTAAAACAATCAGATACATTAGATGCACGTACAGAATTATCAGAACGTGCCATGGACTCAAACGATATCGAACGTGAACGCGGAATTACAATTTTAGCGAAAAATACAGCCGTTCAATATAAAGGAACTCGTATCAATATCATGGATACACCAGGACACGCGGACTTCGGTGGAGAAGTAGAACGTATCATGAAAATGGTAGACGGTGTAGTTCTTGTAGTGGATGCGTATGAAGGTACAATGCCTCAAACTCGTTTCGTATTGAAAAAAGCATTAGAACAACATTTAACACCAATCGTTGTTGTAAACAAAATCGACCGTGATGCTGCTCGTCCAGAAGAAGTAGTCGATGAAGTGTTAGAATTATTCATCGAATTAGGTGCCGATGATGATCAATTAGAATTCCCAGTAGTTTATGCTTCAGCATTAAACGGAACTTCAAGTTTATCAGATAACCCAGCGGACCAAGAAAAAACAATGGATTACTTATTCGATACAATTATCGAACATATCCCAGCACCAGTAGATAACTCAGATGAACCATTACAATTCCAAGTATCATTATTAGACTATAATGACTACGTTGGACGTATCGGTATCGGACGTGTCTTCCGTGGAACAATCAAAGTTGGGGACCAAGTAACATTATTAAAATTAGACGGAACAAAGAAAAACTTCCGTGTTACTAAATTATTTGGTTTCTTCGGATTAAACCGTTTAGAAATCAACGAAGCAAAAGCAGGGGATTTAATCGCTGTATCTGGTATGGAAGATATCTTCGTTGGAGAAACAGTAACTCCAGTAGATACACATGAAAGCTTACCAGTATTACACATTGACGAACCAACATTACAAATGACATTCTTGACAAACAACTCACCATTTGCGGGCCGCGAAGGGAAGTTTGTAACTGCACGTAAGATTGAAGAACGTCTAATGCGTGAATTACACACAGACGTATCTCTTAAAGTTGAACCAACTGATTCACCAGATGCATGGATCGTTTCAGGACGTGGGGAATTACACTTATCAATTCTTATCGAAAACATGCGTCGTGAAGGATACGAATTACAAGTATCTCGTCCAGAAGTAATTATCAAAGAAATCGATGGCGTGAAATGTGAACCATTTGAACGCGTGCAAATCGATACTCCTGAAGAATACATGGGGTCAATTATCGAATCATTAAGTAACCGTAAAGGTGAAATGCAAGATATGCAACACAATGATAATGGACAAGTTCGTATTGTCTTCTTAGTTCCAGCTCGTGGATTATTAGGATATACAACTGAATTTTTATCAATGACACGTGGTTACGGAATCATGAACCACACATTCGATCAATACTTACCATACATTCCAACAAGCATCGGCGGACGTCGTAATGGAGCACTTGTTTCAACAGACACAGGTAAAGCAACAACATACGGAATTATGGGTGTTGAAGAACGTGGTGTGATTTTCACTGAGCCAGGTACTGAAATTTACGAAGGAATGATTGTTGGAGAACACTCTCGTGAAAATGACTTAGCGGTTAATATTACGAAAGCAAAACAACAAACAAATATCCGTTCAGCAACGAAAGACCAAACTTCAGTGATTAAGACTCCTAAGAAATTATCTCTTGAAGAGTCATTAGAATTCTTATCAGACGATGAATACTGCGAAATTACTCCAGAGACAATTCGTCTAAGAAAACAAATTCTAAATAAAGGCGAACGTGAAAAAGCAAATAAACGTAAAAAACAAGCCGAAGCAGAAAATTAATCTGAATAGCAAAAGGTGGATGCATTGCATCCACTTTTTTTGTTGTTTTTATTGATTTAATTTAACTCGAACAACTTGCTCATGAAAGTTCCGGTTTTAAAAGTTAAGTGATACCGTATACGGTATCACTTGTATTAGGTGTATTGTGTTTTTATGTACAGTTGTAGTATCCTATAGTGGTAAGGTTTATAGAGAGAAGAGATGACAGATGACAAAACAAAGAAAAATCATGTACGGAGTTTTTGGGGTACTTTTCGCATTTATTTTATTGGCCCTGGGATTGATTCAAATGTTTACGTATCGAGCGACTCCTGAGGCACAAAAAACTTGGAATATTGCTGCGTTTGAACAGAAAAACAACTGGACTCATTTTGAGGTGACTGGCGAAAAGAAAGGAACGCTTTTATTTTATACGGGTGCATTAGTTGAACCGCAAGCTTATGCAAAATTAGCTGATGGACTCGCTAAAGAAGGAATCGAAGTGTACATTATTTCCTCTCAGTTAAATTTACCGGTATTGGATAATGGAACGATGGCCACTATCGTAAAAGAAGAGCACTTGGATAAAGTGTTTGTCGGAGGGCATTCTCTAGGTGGAGTTGTTTCGACGGTTGAAGCGAAAAAATTGAACGAGACGGGTCAAGTAGCAGGGTTAATTTTACTAGCAAGTTATCCAGATCAGAGTACGGATATCAGTGAAACACAAATTCCTGTTTTATCCATTACGGCTTCGAACGATAAAATTTTGAAACAAGAGAAATATGAAGATGCCAAATCTCGGTTACCAGAGTCTACACTCTATAAAGTCATTGAAGGTGGGAATCATAGTGGATTTGGACTTTATGGTCAGCAAAATGGAGATGGTGAGGCGACAATGAGTGCCGAAGAGCAACAAAAACAACTCATTCAATTGATTAAACAATTCATCGTAACACATTAAGCTAGGCTTCGGTCTAGCTTTTTTATACGCTAGAGTTGAGTTTTCACACCTCGGCAGGTATCATGAAAGTAACGAATTTTGGAGGTAGAGTGTATGCAACAAAAAGTAACAAAGAACTGGGTCACTATCGGAACTGGCGTTATTGCGAATGAATTAGCCGTAGCAATGGAATCTTTAAATGGAAAACTCTATGGTGTGGCCAATCGCACCTATGCAAATGCCGTGAAATTTGCCCAAAAATATGGTATTGAAAAAGTATACGATGCAATTGATGATGTATTTATAGATCCTGCAGTGGATATTATTTATATTTCAACACCACACAACACTCATATTCACTATCTTAGAAAAGCATTAGCCGCTGGAAAACACGTATTATGTGAAAAGGCGATTACGCTAAACAGTGAAGAGTTGGAAGAAGCGTTGCAACTTGCTAAAGAAAATAATGTAATTTTGGCTGAAGCGATGACACTTTACCATATGCCAGTCTATAAACAATTAAGAAAAGCTGCTGAAAACTTAGGTGAGCTTCGCATGATTCAAATGAACTTTGGTAGCTATAAAGATTATGATATGACGAATCGTTTCTTCAATCGCAATCTAGCAGGAGGGGCATTGCTTGATATCGGTGTATATGCCTTGTCTTGCATTCGTTATTTCATGAGTGAGGCGCCAAGTTCGATGGTTTCTCAAGTGAAATTAGCGCCAACGGGTGTGGATGAACAAGCTGGAATCGTTTTGACGAATGATGCTGGAGAAATGGCAACTGTCACGATGACGCTACATGCTAAACAACCAAAACGCGGAGTCATTGCTTACGACAAAGGGTATATTGAGATTGTAGATTATCCTCGAGCACATAAAGCAACGATTACTTATACAGAAGATGGACACGTTGAAACTTTTGAAGATGAATTGGGATTAGATGCCTTAGCTTATGAAGTGCTAGATATGGAGTCAACGATTAATTCAGGAGTAGACAAAATGCATCTTGAATATACGGTCGATGTGATGAAAATTATGACAGAATTACGTCGTGAATGGGGAATCAAGTATCCAGAGGAAGAGGAAGCATGAAGCAACAAGAACAATTAAAACGAATGGAACAGTATGCCAAAAGAGTGCTTAGTGCAGATACAACAGGGCACGATTGGTCGCATATTGAACGCGTCGTCAATACGACAAAGACGATTGCGAAGGCGGAAGGAGCAGACTTATTTATTTGTGAAGCTGCAGCGCTACTCCATGATGTTATCGATGATAAAATTGTCAACGATCCCGCAACCGCGTTGAAGGAATTGAAAGGATTTCTAATTTCTATTGAAGTGACTCCTGAACAAGTTGAAGCTATTGAGTCGATTATTACGAGAATGTCGTTTAAGAATCATAAGGAACAACAAGAACTTTCTCTTGAAGGAAAAGTAGTGCAAGATGCGGATCGATTAGATGCCATTGGTGCTATCGGGATTGCTAGAGTGATGTGTTACTCTGGAAGTACTGGAAGACCAATCCACAAACCAGAAATGAAGCCACGTGAAAACTTAACGCCTGAAGAATATAGAAACGGTGAATCGACAGCTATTATGCATTTCTATGAAAAATTACTGAAGTTAAAAGATTTGATGAATACCAAATATGGTAATGAATTGGCAAAAGGGCGACATGAATTTTTAGAACTGTACTTAGAGCAATTTTATGCCGAATGGGATGGGAAACGATAGACAATAAGCGACAAAATTTTTTGTCGCTTATTTGTTTTGTAAGAGAAACAGGTGTAAAATAGTAACTACATTTTAAAGTGAGAGGATTGGTTGCGTGGAAGTTGAGCAACAACTTACGAATAAAGAACTTCGAAAAAATATATTTGTGATTGTATGGCCGGTATTTGTGGAAGTACTTCTTGGTGCACTCTTTGGAATGGTTGATATGATGATGGTGGGTAAAATCCCAGGGGATACTGCTGCAGCTGTTTCTGCAGTTGGGATGACAAACCAACCAATGTTTCTAGGACTAAGTTTGATTCAGGCATTAAATGTCGGCGGAACTGCGATTATTGCCCGATATTTTGGAGCAAAAAAATACAATCGTATGGGAAGCATCCTTAAGCATGTAATGATTCTTGCGATGGTTTTCTGTGTGACGCCAACAGCAATATTGATGCTGATTTTCGCACCGGAAATCTTATCTTTACTTGGGGGAGATGCGACAGTTATTAATGTCGGTGTGGACTACTTTAGAATTGTCACAATTGGATTTATCTTCCAATCACTATCGTTTACTGTAACAGCAGCTCTTCGAGGAATTGGTGAAACGAAAATACCGATGAAGAATAATATTATAGCCAATAGCTGTAATGTTTTAGGAAATGCCATTTTAATCTACGGGATGTTTGGCTTTCCGGCATTAGGCGTTACAGGGGCAGCAATTGCTACAGCTGCATCGAATTTAATCGCGATGGTGTTAAATGTACGTTATATTTTGTCAGGAAAAAGTATTCTAAAACTCGATTTTAAGGAAAAATTTGAATTTAGGGCGGAAGTGATGCGCGATTTAGTACGTATCGGAATACCAACAGCATTAGAACAAATGGCACTTCGTTTTGGCGTTATCATGTTCTTGAAAATCGTTTCAGGACTAGGAAATAATGTTTATGCGGCTCACCAAATTGCTTTGAATGTACTTTCGCTATCGTATTCTCCAGCTCAAGCTTTCGGGATTACTGCTTCGTCACTGATGGGGCAATCGCTTGGGGCAAAAGATGAGAAATTAGCAGAGCGCTATACCAAAATGTGCCAGCGCATCGGGTTAATGTTAGCGATTATGATGTCTGCTTCAATCTATTTTGGTGCAACATTTTTAGCAGGGATGTATACGGATAACGTGGAAATTATTCAAAATACCGTTATTGCTTTATCCATCGTTGCGTTCGTTCAACCGTTCCAAAGTCATCAATTGATTACTTCTGGAGCACTGCGTGGGGCAGGAGATACAGTATGGCCACTCATTGCAATTTTTATTGGATCATGCGTCATTCGATTGAGTGTAGGATATGTGTTTGTAAACTTCTTTGGATGGGGACTTGCTGGTGCATGGTATGCAGTCTTTATCGACCAATTTATCAGGGATATGATTATTCTCCTTCGATTTAGAAGTGGACGATGGAAAAATATTCGAATTGCATAAAGGAAAGGCTGGAATTTTCCAGCCTTTTTGTTTTGAGTATAAATCGTGTGGAGTAGTTTACTGAAATTATGGAAAATCAAAAGAAAACAGACGGATAATGATTTTTTATTGAATTTACAATACTTTTGGTTGTTGAGAGAATAGTGTTTGTGATACTATAGTAAAAAGATGTAAAGAGATTGGAGTTTTCAAACGATTATGGCAAGAAAAGGTTTATTAATCGTTTTATCTGGACCTTCAGGTGTCGGCAAGGGAACAGTTCGTGCAGCAATTTTTGCAAAAGACAATCAAGAATTCGTGTACTCTGTATCTGCAACGACTCGTAAGCCAAGACCAGGTGAAGTGGATGGAAAAGATTATTTCTTCAAATCAAGAGAAGAATTTGAAGAGATGATTGCAAATAAAAAATTATTAGAATACGCGGAGTATGTAGGAAACTACTACGGAACGCCTTTAGATTATGTACAAGAAACATTAAATAAAGGAAAAGATGTATTCTTAGAAATTGAAGTTCAAGGAGCGCTTCAAGTACGTGAAGCAATGCCAGATGGGGTGTTTATTTTCTTAACACCACCTGATTTGCATGAACTAGAATCTCGCATCGTAAACCGTGGAACAGATTCAGACGAAGTGATTAAAAACCGTATGAAGGTTGCAAGAGAAGAACTTGGTTTGATGAAGTATTATGATTACTCTGTTGTCAATGACAAAGTAGAAAATGCGGTTCAACAAATCGAAGCAATTATTCAAACAGAACATTTACGCATCCAAAGAAACTTGGAGAGCATTGAAGAGTTCGAAGATGAATTAGAAGAAATTTTAGAAGAAGAGTAGAAAGAGGGAAGACCATTATGATGTTATATCCATCAATCGATAAATTATTGAAAAAAATCGATTCAAAATATTCATTAGTTATTTTATCAAGCAAACGTGCGCATGAATTGCACCACCATGAACCACCAATGTTAGAACACTACGAATCACATAAAAATGTAGGTCGTGCGTTGGAAGAAGTAGTTGCTGGTGACTTAACAATCCGTGAAGATAGCAAACCAGAACACGTATAATCAAATTTATAGTCAAGGGGGGCACTGACCCCCGTAAATGAGAATTAAATAAAAACACCTCCAAGTTGGATTTG
>CABSQV010000022.1:0-24597 GCA_902479935.1 uncultured Streptococcus sp.
TTAGTTGCTTAATCCCTTCCTAAAATTCTTCATCAACACTATTTGACAAAGAGCCGATTTCTCTAAGTGCTCTTTATCTTTATTTTTGAACAGCTTCTTTATAATCGCAATTGCTACATGCAATTTGTTTTCCGCCGCGTCCTTTTTTCTCTACTAAGTAGTGGTCACATTTAGGACAATTACGTCCGATTGGTTTATCCCATGATACAAATTCGCATTCAGGGTAACGATCACAGCCATAGAAGATACGGTTTTTCTTCGACTTACGTTCGATAACTTTCCCTTTACCACATGTTGGGCAAGTAATACCGATATCTTTCACGATTGCTTGCGTATGATGACATTCTGGGAAATTACTACAAGCGTAGAATTTACCAAAACGACCTAATTTAATAACCATTGGATGTCCACATTTTTCACAGTTAAATCCAGCTGGTTCATCTTTAATTTGAACTTTCTCGATTTCAACTTCTGCTTTATCCACTTCAACCTTGAATGGTTGGTAGAACTTATCAATGACTTGTACCCACTCTTCTTTCCCTTCTTCAACAAGGTCGAGATTATCTTCCATTGAAGCTGTGAAATGAGTATCGACAATATTTGGGAAATATTGTTCAATGATTTGATGTACTACATAACCAAGTTCTGTTGGTTCAAAACGCTTAGAAACTAGTTTAACGTAATAACGTTTTTGGATTGTTTCAATTGTTGGTGCGTATGTTGATGGACGACCAACACCGATTTCTTCTAAGGTTTTAATTAAAGTCGCTTCAGAATAACGTGCAGGTGGTTGCGTGAAATGTTGTTCAGGATTTAGTTTAGCTAATTGAACTTCATCCCCAACTTGCATTTCAGGAAGTACATTTCCTTTTTTCGCATCTGCATTATCTTGATATACCTTTTGATATCCAGCAAATTTAATTGTAGAACCATTTGCCTTAAACACATGGTTATTTTGTTCTAAGTCCACTTGTACAGTGTCATAAACCGCAGCCGTCATTTGACTAGCAACGAATCGTGACCAAATTAATGTGTATAATTTCAATTGATCTTTAGTTAAATAACTTGCGATTGAATCTGGTGTACGTAAAACAGATGACGGACGGATTGCTTCGTGCGCGTCCTGTGCTCCCTCAGCGTTCTTTACAGCGCGTTTAGTAGCAAGACAGTATTCTTTACCAAACTCTTTCTCAATGAACTCAGATGCCTCATTTTGAGCAGATGCTGAGATACGAGTAGAGTCTGTACGCATATACGTAATTAAACCGACAGAACCACTACGTCCAAGTGATACCCCTTCATAAAGTTGTTGGGCAACCATCATCGTTTTACGAGTTCTGAAGTTTAAGCGATTTGACGCATCTTGTTGCAAGCTACTTGTTGTAAATGGTGCTGCAGGATTGCGGCGACGTTCTTTTTTCGTCACTTTAGTAATCTTGAATGGTTTCTTATCAGAAAGTTCAGCCATTACTGATTTCACAGTCGCTTCTTTTTCTAAAGCTGCTTTCTCAGATGTTGTACCATAGTAATTTGCCGTGAAAGCTTTCTTTTCTTTCTTGAATTGACCTTCAAGTGTCCAGTATTCTTCTGGAACGAATGCTTTAATTTCGTTTTCGCGATCAATAATTAATTTCACAGCGATACTTTGAACACGCCCTGCACTGAGTCCTTTTTTCACTTTCTTCCATAAAATAGGTGATAAAGTATAACCCACAAGACGGTCTAAAATACGACGTGCTTGTTGCGCGTCCACTAAGTCCATATCAATCTTTCTAGGATTCTTGAATGCTTCTTTAATTGCATCTTTTGTAATCTCATTAAATTCCACACGAATAGGTGCGTTTAAATCAAGTCCTAATAAATGAGCTAAATGCCAAGAAATAGCTTCCCCTTCTCTATCCGGGTCACTCGCGAGATAGACAGCATCTGCTTTTGCTGCTTCTTTTTTAAGTGATTTGATTAAATCACCTTTCCCACGAATTGAAATGTAATGAGGTTCATAATTATGTTCAATATCTACGCCCATTTTGCTTTTAGGCAAATCACGTAAGTGCCCTTTACTAGCAACTACTTTAAAGTTTTTCCCTAAATAGCGTTCAATGGTTTTAGCTTTTGTAGGAGACTCTACAATTACTAGATTATGCTTCACCATTAAATGGCTCCTTCCCTAATCCACTCTATCTAACAGTTCTCTCAAGCTAAGAAAGCCCGAGAATAGTGAGATTGCTTAAATTATCTTTTGTCATCATATCTAAACACATTCTTTTTGTCAAGACAACAAAACAATCTCTTAAACTATTAGATTTCGTTTTTAAGGAAAATATTTCAGATTCTTAGAGATTGTTTCACCGTTCGAAACTAGACACGCGCCTGCTTCAATCAGGCTATTTGTCCCTTTAGAATGAGTTGAAAAGATGCTTCCTGGAACGGCAAAAACTTCTCTATTTTCACTTAAAGCTAAGTTTGCAGTAATGAGACTTCCACTTTTCTCTTTCGCTTCGATCACACACACACCATGACTAAGTCCAGCGATGATGCGATTACGATATGGAAAGTGAAATTTTAAAGGTCGACTCATTAGTGGATATTCAGAAAGGAGTAATCCTCTTTTCGCAATCATGTCATAAAGATTTGCGTTTTCAGGTGGATACACAACATCTAATCCACTTCCAATAACTGCAATAGTATTCCCGTTAGTCTTTAGTGTCTCTTCATGAGCTAAAGTATCCACACCTCGAGCTAATCCACTGACAACTACAATACCATCGTTAACGATGGGTGGGATTAATTCATGAATACATTCTTTAGCATATTTAGAATGATCTCTTGAACCTACAATAGCAACTGCTCTCTGATTGATGAGCGACAAGTTTCCTCTATAAAATAATACAATAGGAGGTAAGTATATCTCTTTCAACCTTTGTGGATACGCGCCGTCCAAAATCGTTAATATTTTGACCTTTTTCTCCTGTAATCTTTTTATTTCTGAATCCCAGTCCATCGACTCTATCCATTTATTGATCTCTTCAGGCAGCGAATACTTCAAATCCCCAAGAACGAAGGTATCGTTTAAAGACATATCTTCATCCAATCGAGCAAATAATTCATAAAATTGCTTACTAGTTAATGTATCGCTCATCGCAACAGCGATCAGTAATCTACGTTTTGTCCAAATCATAAAAAAACTCCCTCTCGAAATAGTCTTTCAATACTATTTACGAGAAAGAGTTCTAATTTGGATTTTATTGATAATCTTTTACCGGAGCAAATGTCATGCGGTGAATTGGTGTTGGTCCTAATTTTGCAAGGCCTTCAAGATGCACCTTCGTACCATAACCAGCATTTTGTGCAAAGCCGTAACCTGGATACAGTTGATCGTAATCCTTCATCATTTGGTCACGAACCTCTTTTGCAACAATACTTGCTGCTGCAATGGAGATACTCTTAGCGTCCCCTTTAATGATACCTTCTTCAGGAATACCAGTATCCAGTTTCATAGCATCAATCAATAAGTAGTCTGGCTGTTCTGGCAATAATTCAATCGCTCTCTTCATCGCTACCTTACTAGCCTCATAAATATTAATCTTATCAATGGTAAACGCATCAACAATACCGATACCAATTGCGATGGCTTGTTCTTTAATGATTTCAAAAATCTCAGCACGCTTCTTAGCACTTAATTTCTTCGAATCATCCAGACCGATATCTTCCATTCCTTCAGGTAGAATCACGGCAGCTGCTACGACTGCACCAGCAAGTGGACCGCGACCCACTTCATCGATTCCAGCAATCATTTTGTAGCCTTTTTGTTTAGCTGCACGTTCAAAGCTTTGCATTTCCTCAAAGTGAGCAGCACGTACTGCTTTTTTAGCGTACTGACGTTCGAATTTGGCAATTAAATCTTGAACTCCTTTACGCTCGTCACTTCGAAGTTCTGTTAAACGCTCATCCGACAACGTTTGAATTTCTTCAAGAATCAATTTAATTTCTTTGATGGAACGTTTTTCCATTATGCTTCCCCCGTTAACGACACAGGCGCTTGGTCCAATGTATAACGACCAAGTTTCCCTGAACGAATATCAAACACGATTCGTTCACTTGCCTTTTCATAATCTTCTTTAAAGCCTAAGTTCTTTGTAATTAACATTAATAAATCTACATTTGAGAGTTCTAAATCATCATCCGTTAAACGATAAGCTTTCTTTAAATAATCTGGATAATCCAATTTAAACTGAGTAAGAGCAAATAATGCAATATCGTCCATATGAAGGAGTGCATCTTTAATAGCTCCAGTTAACGCTAGCTTATTTCCAACTTCTTCACTTTCAAACTTTGGCCATAGAATTCCTGGTGTATCTAACAACTCAAAATCATTTCCGATTTTTAACCAACGTTGTCCCTTTGTAACCCCAGGACGGTTGGCAGTTTCTGCTTGGTTTTTATTAATCATACGGTTGATAAAAGTTGATTTTCCAACGTTTGGAATTCCAAGAACCATTAAGCGAATCGGTCTAGGACGGATTCCTTTTTCTAGATTCTTTTCAAAGACTGGTGCCATTAATTCTTTAATCGCAGCCTTTACTTGCTTAATCCCTTTTCCGTCTTTAGCTTCAGTTGTAAGAACTTTAATTCCTTGGCTAGTAAAATAATCATTCCAACGTTTTGTTTGAGATGGATCTGCCAAATCTACTTTGTTTAATAAAATTAACTGTTTCTTTTGTCCTTTAATTTCTTCGATAATAGGATTGCGACTTGATTCTGGAATACGAGCATCTACCATTTCAATCACAACATCGACGAGTTTTAATTTTTCTGTTGCTTCCCTACGCGCTTTAGCCATATGACCTGGGAACCATTGGATTGTTGCCATAAATTTCGAATCCTTTCTATTTAATCTTTAATAAATCATTCATATAGAACCATCAAATATTATACCATGTTTTCATTCTTTTTTCCGTTCTCTTCCTCATCCCCATAACGAAAAATCTCAGTACAACAACGATTCCTTGTCATTGCACTGAGATTTCATTTATATGCAAAAATTTTAGTCGATTACTTCGTAAATACTTTCTGTATTCCAACGAACTTTTGGTTTAATCTCTTCGTCTCTATAACCAAAGGCACACATAACAGATACTCCAAATTCTGATGTATCCAGAACGCCTTTTTCTTCTAAATAAGCTTCTACTTTATCTTTATCGAATCCTTCGATTGGACATGAATCCATCCCCATTAGAACTGCCGCATTCATCATATTTGTCATTTGGATATACGTTTGTTTACTTGCCCAGTCAAAGAGTGAACGTTCATCGTTCAGCTTGGCATCACTTTCTTGGAAACTCTTAATACGATGCGCATAAGCAGAATCGGGATCATAACTTCTATGTCTTACTTCTTGCATTAATTTTTCGATATAAGGAGTTTCATAGTTTACACCTTTACGAGCTAGATAAATCACAAAATGACTAGCACCATCAAGCATTGAAACAGCACCCCAAGCCATTGATTTTAAATCTTGCTTCATTTTTTCGTTATTTAATAAAAGCATCTTCCAAGGTTCAAATCCAAGTGAAGACGGAGCTAATCTACCTACTTCCACAAGTGCTGCCCAATCTTCATCAGAAATGCGACGAGCTGGATCAAATTTTTTAGTAGCATAACGTTGGTGTTGTAATGCAACGACTTCTTCTCTATTCATCATACAAGTCTCCTTAAGTGTAAAATTTACACACAATATATATCATTAGTTTAACAGTTTAGAAATAGAATAGCAATCCACCTAGGTAAATTAAAAGAGACTGAATTGCTTCAGTCTCATCTTTACTATTGAGGATTGTTTTCTGACGACTTGAACTTCACTTTCTTAATCTTGAAGTCGATATGTCGCTCCCTGATGGTTGCTTCAATATCATCAATCGAAATTTGTTTGTCATTTTCAATCTGAATGTTAATTTCGTATTTACCGCCGATATCTTTTACATCAACATTCGCAATTTGATATTGTTTTAAATCACAATATTGATAAATATCATGAACGAGCGAGATATCACCTACCGTCCCATTGATGCTTGCTTGGTAGATTTGATGTTGTTTTGTAAAATCATGTGTTAGCCATTGAATCAACATAACGAACACGCTACATACGAGGCCAAAGAACCATAATCCTCCACCAATCGCCATACCGATACCGGAAGTTGCCCAAATACCAGCTGCAGTTGTTAGTCCACTAATTTTCTTGTCACGCATGAAGATAATTCCCCCACCGATGAAGGAAATACCACTAACGATTTGTGCTGCAACACGTGTTGAATCAAAGTCATGAGTATCAAGAAACGCTTCTTTGGAAATAATCATCATCAAGGCGGAAGTTAAACAAACAATAACGTGGGTTTTAACACCGGCTTGTTTATTTCTGGCTTTTCGTTCGTATCCAATTAACAATCCGCAAATACATGCGAGGATAATTGACGTAAAATGTCTTAACTCTAACATCGCGTCAAATGAACGCACAAAAATTTGATCCATACTCTTCCTCCTTTAAAAATGTACCTTTCTATTTTACGCATATTTCGATAGAAAGTCAACAATAATGAAATCGTTTTCTAACCATAGTTATTCTACAACCAAAAGAAAAAGAGACAGAAATCTGCCTCTTTACTCTCTATTGATATAAATATGAATAGTCTTTCAATCCGCCGATACGATTCAATGGCCATACTGTAAATACGGCTTTTCCTTCAATGGCGGACTTATCAATAAATCCAATCATTCGACTATCTTTCGAAACGCCTCGATTGTCTCCCATGACAAAGTATTTACCTTCAGGAACCTTGTCCTCTCCAGTCAACTCTTTCAATGTAAAATCATCGATGAAGACTGTCTTCTTGTCGTTATTTGTGTTAATAAATGGTTGCTCCACTTCTTTTCCGTTAATATACAGAACTCCATTTTTCGCTTCAACCGTATCACCAGGCATTCCGATGACGCGTTTGATATATTCTTTATCTTCGTCTGGAGCTTGCAATACAACCACATCAAAACGGTTAATACCGCCAATTTTTGACATAATCATATGATCTCCATTATGAAGGGTTGGATACATCGATTGTCCACTAACTGTAAATGGACGACCTACAAAGAAGTAGAGAATCGCCATAATGATACTTGCAACAGCAATAGACCAAATCCAACTAAGAATTTCTTCTAGAATTTCTTCTAGAATCGGATGTTTTTTCTTAGGTTCATTCCCTTTATTCTTACGAGAGTTTAATCTCTCTTCAATAGAAGACAGGGCCGAATTTTCTACTTGGTTTTCTTCGTACATTCCCATCCTCCTTTATTATTGTAAAGCCTTCACAGCGGCTTTGTATTGAGTATCGTTCGCTTTCAATGCATCACGAATTGCACTCATTAATGCTGTACCAGTCTTCTCATCTACTTCGCCAGTTTCAGATAAACCTTTTGATTTTTGGAATTCTTTTACAGCTTCAGTTGTTTTACTATCAAAATATCCATCCGTAGTAACGTCGTATCCTAACCCTTTAAGGATTATTTCAATTGTTTTCACATTATCAGACACAGCGCCTTCTTTTACAACTTCACGTGTGTCGATGATCGTGATGTTGTAATAATCTGGCATTGATACTTCTTCTGTTGGTTCGATACCTGTTTTATGAATCCACGTTTTGTTTGGTGTTAACCATTTTGCTATCGTGTATTTCAATTCAGCGTTATCGCCAACTTCAATTACAGATTGAACGGTACCTTTACCATAAGTTTTCTTACCGATTAATTTTGCATCTGCAGACTCTTTCAAGGCTGCGGCTAAAATTTCAGAAGCAGAAGCACTACCTTCATTTACAAGTAATACGTATGGTTCAGTAATCTTGAACGTACCATAGTCTTTAGAAGCGTTGTATGACTTGATTTGTCCATCACGATTTTCAACATTAAGAATAGTCTTTCCTTCATCAACGAACATATTCGCAATCATGATCGCTTGATCCAATAAACCACCAGGATTATAACGAACGTCGAAGATAAATTTCTTAACGCCTTTTTCACGTAAATCTGTTACAGCTTTTTCAACTTCTTTTGCAGTGTTTTTAGCAAAAGAGTTGATTTGAACGTGACCGATTGTCGCATCGGTTGAATCCACAGTTCCTTTAACCGTTTCAATAGCAATTTTAGCGCGAGTAATCTTTACTTCTAGCTCTTGTGTGCCACGTTGGATTGTTAGGGTTACATCTGTTCCGACTTCCCCACGGACCTTAGAAACAACATAAGAGATGCTCTTACCTTCCATGTCTTCACCATTCACTTTAAGAATAGCGTCATTTTCTTGAAGGCCAATCTTTTGAGCAGGTGTTCCTTCACGAGTATTACTAATAATCACTCGGTTATTTTCAGAACGTAATTCCGCACCGATTCCTCCAAATGAACCTGTCATTGTTTCATCTATAGCAGCAGTTTCATCGTTCACTAAATAGTTCGTATATGGATCACCTGTCGCCTCTGCCATTCCTTTTAAGGCTCCGTTGATAAGATCATCTTTGCTAATATTTTTATCAACATAACCGTTCACAAGTGTGTCATATACAAGTTCTAGTTTTTTTAAATCTTCATTTGTAAGATCACCACTTGATGTAACAGAATCACTATTTGAATCTTTAATTGTCTCTGATTGAGCAACTTGATTTTGTGAAATTCGAGCAGCATATCTAGTTCCAAAATAAGTAAATACTCCCGTTAATAATACAGCTAAAAATAATATCCAAACGGAAACTTTTTTCGACTCAAGACCGTTTTGAACCGCACCTTGAGGTTTTGGATTATTTCCCATTCGGGTTCCTTCTTTCTACTTCAAAATTTATGCACGTACAGTTTCTAACGCGATTTCCATCATATCGTTAAATGTTTGTTCACGTTCTTGTGCAGTTGTTTCTTCACCTGTTAATAGGTGGTCACTAATTGTAAGAATTGCTAATGCTTCTTTTTTGTGTTGAGCCGCTAAAGCATATAATCCTGCAGCTTCCATTTCCACACAAAGCATTCCGTAATCCATTAATTTCTTCTTGTCTAATTCAGCGTTATAGAAACGGTCAGATGACAATACATTTCCTACGTGAACGCCAACTCCACGGTCTTTTGCTAAGTGATACGCTTTATCTAATAAGTTAAAGCTTGCGATTGGAGCAAAAGTTACTTGGTTTTGGAAAATGTTGTTGAAAATTGATGAATCTGTTGTAGCTCCTTGTGCTAAAACGATATCACGAACTTTAACATCTTCTTGCATACCGCCGGCAGAACCGATACGGATGATGCGTTCTGCGCCAAACTCAGTGAATAATTCATTGGCATAAATCATAATAGATGGAATCCCCATCCCACTACCTTGAACAGATACACGTTGACCTTTATACAAACCAGTGTAACCAAACATGTTACGGACTGCATTGTATTGTTCTACTTCTGTTAAATAATGTTCAGCAATAAATTTTGCACGTAATGGATCTCCTGGCATTAAAACTGATTCAGCAACTTGGCCTTTTTTAGCATTAATATGAACACTCATTTTTTATTCTCCTTTTGTGGGAAACCCCGTTATTGATATATGTACTATTCTACTATAAAACACAAGTAATGGAAACTTAAAACCGCCTATTTAAGCCTTTCTTAACAACGAACGTACGTCAATTTCACAAAAAAGTCCTAGAAAGTCTGTTGGACAAAAGATGTTTTGCCTTCTATAATGAGAGTTATCGAAAGGAGCGTGTTGCGATGAAAGCATCTACTTTAAGAAAAGAACGAAAAGCTCAATCCATAAAATCTGAGATTATAGGTGAAGTGTTAAATGCCGTGACGCATGGTATCGGTGTTGCTCTAGCAATTACCGCTCTCGTATTACTTTTAATGAAAGCCGTAGCGGTAAATAATACCACACAAATTATAGCGTTTAGTGTTTACGGCGCGTCGCTAATTCTTTTATTTTTAGCTTCTACACTTTATCATAGCTTCAAGTTCACAAAGGCAGCAAAAGTTTTCCAACGAATCGATCACTCTTCGATTTACTTATTAATCGCTGGAACTTATACCCCATTTTGCTTGATTGGAATTGGAGGCCAACAAGGCTTCATCTTCTGTATTGCTATCTGGGTCTTCGCAATTGGGGGCGTCATCATTGAAGCCTTCTTCTTAGAGAAGTTCTCAAAAATATCTGTCTTTCTTTATTTAGCAATGGGTTGGGTATCCATTTTCACCTTGAAACCTTTATATGAAAGCATGGGCTGGGGCGGTATTTTATACCTCTTCCTTGGTGGATTAAGCTACTCTCTAGGAACAATTTTCTACAAGCGTAAATATCATAATTTCTATCATGTCGTTTGGCATCTCTTTGTACTAGCTGGAGCGATTTTTATGTTTCTAGCTGTATTCAAATATTTATAATTAAACGCAAAAAAATCTCTTAGATTGCTCTAAGAGATTTTTTTCGTTTGCTTTCAATTAGCATTGAATGTCATTTTTGCATGAACCAGTTTCAACATATTCTTTTAAGTTTTCAAAACTTGTTTCAACCATGTTTAATACTGCTTCATCAGTGTAACTACCCATATGAGGTGTTAATAATACACGTGGGTATAATTCAACTAATTTACGGATAGCTGGATTTGCGATTTCTTGACCACGTAAATCTTTGAAGAATACTTCGCTTTCTCCTTCTAATACATCTAAACCAACACCACGTAAGTGACCAGATTCTAAAGCTTCGATAATTGCATCGATATCTTGTAATTCACCACGAGCAGTGTTTACTAAGATAGCACCTGGTTTCATTTTGCTGATGAATTCTTTAGTGATTACTTTTCCGTTTGCTGGAATGTATGGAGCGTGAATTGAAATCACGTCTGATTTAGCTAATAACTCATCTAAAGGTACTTGAGTACAGATGTGGTCAACGCCTTCTTTAGGGAAAGCATCGTAAGCTAATACGTTAGCGCCTAAACCTTTGAATAATGTTGCAGTTGTTAAACCGATACGTCCGATACCAACAACCCCAACAGTACAATTACGGATTTCTTTAGCAAACATTTGAGTGTCTACAGTGAAATCTTGTTGGCTTGTTTTTGCTGCAGTGTAAGCAACGTTACGTAATAATGTCATTGCTAATGTTACAGCTAATTCACTAATTGCGTTTGGAGAATAGAAAGGAACGTAACCTAATTTCATTCCTAATGATTTTGCGTATTCAGCATCGATGTGGTTTACACCAACAGTACGAGTTAATACGTACTCTACTCCTAATTCTTTGTAGATATCTAAAGTTTCTTTGTTTGCCCAGCAGTTACCACGTAAGATAACAGCTTTGAAACCTTCTGCTTTGCGAGCAGTTTCTTCAGAATTTAAGTATTCTGGAATACATGTTAATTCGTATCCAAATTTTTTGTTTACTTGTTCGAAAATTGGTAATTCAACTTCACGAACACCATATGCTAAAACTTTCATTTTAAATCCTCCATTTTATATAAATTGAAAAGTAGACCGAAATTCGATCTACTTTTTTTGGTTTAACCTACTCCAGGGAAAATGACAGATCCAACAACAATCCAGAAGACAATTGCGAATACTGCTAATACAGTTCCTAGTAATGAAGCATTACTTGCAAGTGCTGCTTCTTTATCGTATTTGATAGCGTAAGCCACTGCAACTGTTGCTGGTGGTGTAGCTAACATAATAAGAATACCTTTTGAAGCTTCAGGAGCCATTGGTAAGAATGGGCTTACTGCAAAGATCACTGCAACGAATACTGCAGGAACTAAGATTAATTTAACAACGCAGTAGTACCAAACCATCTTATCTTTAACAGCTTCACCTAAAGAAATGTTTCCTAAAGTGATACCGATTGCTAACCATGCAAGTGGTGAGCTTAAGTCAGCTAAGTAAGTAATAGCTTTGAATAACCATGGAGCTGTCTTATCGATACGTAAGAAAGCGTACATAACTTCTTTAGTTTCTTCACCAACTTTTACTTGTACAGCAACTTGTGGTAATGAAGCTTGGAAGATCCAGATTAATAATCCAGCAAATGTTGCAATAACGATGATGTTACCGAAAATCATTTTTAAGTTTTTCTTCTCGAATTTTAATCCGCTCATACGAATTAAACCGTAAGAGTATAAGAATACACGGTAAGCTAGATTAAAGATGTTCGCATATAAAGTACCAGTCGCTCCTAACAATCCGTTAATGATTGGAATGCCGAAGAAAGTTGTAGAACCGAAAGTTGTTAATACTGATAAAGTAGTTTTACGGTCACCTTTCTCCTTAATAAAGAATAATTCTCCTAAAAGAATTAAAATGACATAAGCGATAAAACCAAAAATAAATACGTTTAAACCAGTTGTGAATGTTTTGTCGTTAATGTCAACCATGAAGGCTTTGAACGCTAACGCAGGAATCGCAACTGAAAGTAAAACGTTAGATAAGACTTTACCACTGTTTGCATCAACAATATTTTTCTTACGGATGAAGTAACCCACTAAGATAATTGAAATTGTTGAGAAGATAGCAGACACAAATGTTGGTGCTGTTAAGATCTTAACGATATTTTCCATTGGATTGATATCCCCTTTTCTTTAAATTTATTTTGTGCATTTAAAATGCCATAAGATATGATACCACATTCTTTAAGAATTGTTTAACAATATCCCCTATTTTCAAAAAATTTCATTTTGATTTTCATCAATCAAAAATGATTGGAAAACGTTATTTCCAAGAAACTTCCCTTGGTGAGTTAGAACGTACCCATCAGAAGTAGTTGTGAGCAATTCCTCTTCAATTAGTTCTTGAATAACTTCTCCGTAGATTTCATCCATAGAATTTCCAAATCTTTCCATAAATTCCTTCTTTGAAACACCTGAAAACTTTCTTAAACCTAAAAACATAAATTCCTCAATGAGTTGTTTTTTTGTTAACAAAGTCTCTGAAAAAATAGGCAATTTTTCATCTCTTAACGGAGTCAGATAATGTTGAATAGGTCCATTATTTTGGTAACGAACTCCATTCACATATCCATGAGCACCCGCACCAAAAGCAAAGTACTCATCCGCCTTCCAGTAATGGAGATTATGTCTTGATTCATATCCAGGAAGTGCATAATTACTAATCTCATAATGATGACGACCGAAATCCTCCATCGTCTTCATCGCTAGTTCAAACATATCAGCCTCTTCATCTTGACTCGGCAATGGAAGTTTCCCTTGTCTCATCAAATTATAGAAAACCGTCTTCTGTTCCAAAATAAGCGAGTAAATGGAATAATGAGGTAAATCTAGTGCCATCGCCATTTTTAAACTCTCTTCGAAATCAGAAATGGTCTGTTTTGGAAGTCTAAAAATCAAGTCGATACTCATATTCTCAAATCCGACTTGTCTTGCGTTTTCGATAGTACGAATTGCCGTTTCTTTTGTATGCTTACGACCAATGGCTTTCAGTAAATCGTTATTGAAGGTTTGGACTCCCATGCTGAGACGATTCACGCCGCCTTCCTTCATCACAGAGAGTAATTCAGGTGTGCCATCATCTGGATTGAGTTCCATTGTAAACTCTGCCCCTTTTTGAAGCGGTAAATGTTGATGGATTCCATCCAATAATCGCTCCATTTGTTGCGGACTTAATGAGGACGGTGTCCCGCCGCCAACATATAATGTTTCCAGTGGTGCAATTTTATATTTCTGCCCCGTTAATTCCATTTCCTTGATAAGCAATTCAATATACTCATCGACTGGTTGTCCTTCAATAAAGACTTTATTAAAATCGCAGTAATAACAAATATGCGAACAAAAAGGGATATGAATATATGCTGCTTTTGTAGACATTATTCATCTCCCTCCTTTCTAAAAAATGGCTCCTTCTTGAACCTTAATATCTTCATCATTTATATAATCACGGATTGTCTCAATCGCGATTTGTAAAGCTTTTGTGCTCTCTTCAAGCGGTAGAGACGGTTTATCCGTCGTTTGCTCTGGAATAAACGGAATATGCATAAATCCTGCATTAAACAGCTTTCTGGCCTTTGTTGCAGCAAATAATGATTGATACATGATGTGATTACATAAAAATGTCCCAGCGGAATTGGAAACTTCCGCCGGAATTCCCGCTTCACGAATCGCTTTTACAATTCGTTTAATCGGTAAAGTTGTAAAGTACGCAGCTTCACCATCAAGTTGAATAGCTTCATCAATCGGTTGTTGACAAATATTGTCTGGAATTCTCGCATCATCGACATTAATCGCAATACGTTCCATTGTAATACCAGCTCGTCCCCCTGCTTGACCAACGCTCAATACTGCGTCTGGTTTCACATCATTAATGACTTCATTCAAACGCTTTGCTGATTCCTTAAATACAGTCGGTAATTCTAAACGAATGAGTTCTACTCCTTCAATTTCTGGGAGAGCCTTCACACATTCAATCGATGGATTAATCTTTTCCCCTCCGAAAGGGTCAAATCCTGTCACAATAATTTTCATAATATCCCTCTATTTCGGTTTATTATTTCTTAACGCTTCAACCTTTAATGGATCTGGCGTGATATACGTATTTTGCTGACCTTCGTAGACTACAAAACCAGGTTTAGCCCCATTTGGTTTACGAATTTTTGAAACTTGAACATAATCCACTGGAACCGTTCCAGAAAGACGATATTTCGAGTAGTATGCAGCAAGCATCGCGCCTTCACCAATCGTTTCTTCAGCTGGATTACTAGATTCAATAATCACGTGGGATCCTGGAATATTTTGCGCATGAAGCCATAAGTATTCCTTCTTCGCTTGTCGAAGTGTTAATTGGTCGTTTTGTAAGTTATTTCGTCCAACCAAGATTCGTGTACCGTCTGTTGCATAAAACACATGTGGTTTCGCGCCACCTTGTTTCTTAATACCTTTTTTCAACGCAGAACGCTTTAAATAGCCACTCTCAACAAGTTCTTCACGAATGGCTTCTAAGTTGAAAACATCTGCTTCTTCAATTTGGTAAATAACACTTTCGAGGTAGTCCATTTCATTTTTCGTTGCTTCTTGTTGCTCGTGAATATGAGCGACTGCATTTCTTAGTTTTTGATACTTTTTAAAATACGCTTGCGCATTTTGAGAAGCTGTTAATAATGGATTTAACGGAATCGTCACTTCTTCATAGTCTTGATAGAAGTTTTGAACCGTTACACTACTTTCACCTTTTTCAATTTGGTGTTGATACGTATTAATTAAATCACCGTAAACACGATAATGATCTGCATTTTCAGTTCTGGCTAAATCTTCATCGAGTTTTACCATCTTCTCACGGTTCTTTCGAAGATCAGATTTCAACATTTGCAATAAGTGCCCTGCTAATTGCTGAATCTTCTCTTCTTGAATCTTCTGTACATAGTAGGCACTCAATAATTCAGAAAGTGTTTCAAAGCTTTGGTATTCACCCGTCTTACTAAAATACGGAAACGGTAAAAAGTACGTCTTCCCATCCGTTGATTTCGTAAGAGTTGGCTGAATTGCCGAATTTCCTTCTTCGAGATAGTGATGTAAGGCTTCTGCTAAGCTTTGCCCCTCTCTTTCACTTCGTTCCACGATTTCATGAGCGGATTGCTTACTAATCCCTTGAAAGACATTCATTAATGTTCTCTCACCTGGTTCTCCGATAAATGGATGCAGTAAACTATCTAGTTCAAAGAGCGAATAGTCAAAAGGATTCTTCTTGTACGTTTGAGGTGGCATCACATAGCTTGCACCTGGTTGTAAGGTACGATAACTGTTTTGACCAAGAGAGACACGTTTCACACAATCGATAATCGTATTGTCTTCTTGATTCACTAGAAATAGATTACTATGACGTCCCATCATCTCGATTGTGAAACGATATCCAGCCTTATCCCCAAGTTCATCACGTGTGGAAACGTCCAACTGTAAAATACGGTCATTTTCTACTTGAGTGAATGATTGGATAATAGATCCTTCTAAATACTTACGAAGAATCATACAAAAGTTAGGAGCAACTTCTGGATTCTCTGGTTTCTCAGAAATAAATTGTACACGAGCCATCATTGGGTGTGCCGAACAAACCAGTAAATAGTTCTTACGGTTGGCACGAATGGTGAATTGTACATCGTATGGTAATGGCTGATGAATCTTTGTAATACGTCCTCCAATTAATTGAGGCGCCACTTCGTCCATCATCCATTTGGTGAAAATACCATCAAATGTCATGAACTCACTCCTTTCCTTTTCTTGTTAAAAATTATAGCGCTGCTAATCGAGCGATTTCGATAATCACTTGTGTTGCTTTTTCCATTGATTCCACAGCAACATATTCATAGCGTCCATGCATGTTTTCGCCACCTGCAAAGATGTTTGGAGTTGGTAATCCCATGAATGAAATCTTAGAACCATCTGTACCACCACGAATTGGTTTAATAATTGGAACGATATCTAGGTTTTCTAACGCTTGTTTTGCCACATCCACACAACGGAAATCTTTTTCGATGATTTCAGCCATGTTGTAGTACTCGTCGTGTAAATCAACAGTAATACGATCTGTATCTAATTCTTTATTCATACGAGAAGCGATACGTAGCATCATGTCTTTCTTCGCATTGAATAATTCACGGCTATGGTCTCGTAAGATATACACTAATTTAGCTTCTTCGACAACACCTTCCGCTGCTACTAAGTGGTAGAATCCTTCACGTCCTGTTGTGTGTTCAGGAACTTCGAACTCTGGAAGTGCGTTTTGGAACTTACGAGCTAATTCAAGTGCGCTCACCATCGTATCTTTAGCTGTTCCTGGGTGAACGTTCTTTCCTTGAATACGAACTGTAGCACGGCAAGCGTTGAAGCTTTCATATTCTAATTCACCAACTGGTCCACCATCCATTGTATAAGCAAAATCACAAGCAAATTGTTCTACGTCGAATAAATCAGCACCGCGTCCGATTTCTTCGTCTGGACCAAACGCTACACGAATTTTTCCGTGTTTGATTTCTGGATGTTGTAATAAATAAGCACCTGCTGTAACGATTTCTGTCACACCAGATTTGTCGTCAGCACCTAATAATGTTTTACCATTTGTTGTGATTAATGTTTGTCCAACATAGTTCTTTAAGTTCGGGAAGTCTTTAGGGTCTAATACGAATTTTCCTTCTTCGTCTAGGACAATTGCTTCACCGTTATAGTTTTCATGGATTTGAGGTTGAATATTTCTAGCTTCAAAGTCCGCTGTGTCCACGTGAGCAATGAACCCAATTGTTGGAACTTCATGGTCAACGTTTGATGGGATTGTTGCTGTCAGGAAGCTGTTTTTAGGATTCAAGTAAACTTCTTGGAATCCTAATTCATTTAATTCTTGTTCTAAGTCCTTTAAAAACGCTGTTTGAGAAGGCGTTGTTGGGACTGTTTGACTTGTTTCGTCAGATCTTGTTTCTTTCTTTACGTAACGGATAAAACGTTCTGTTAATTCTTTATGCATTTTCTTCACCTGCTTTATAAAATTCAAATGGATCTGTAAAAGTTTCACTTTCGATCACTGTTACATCCCAATTGTTTTCTTCTTTCCATTCACGAGCCCATTTGGCTAATTGTTTACGACAAACCACTTCGATATGATGACCAGCATCTACTAAGAATAATGGAGTCTCTTGTATATCATGCGCTGTATGGTAGAAAATATCTCCTGTTACAAAGGCGTCTGCACCATTTCTAAGTGCATCCATGTAATAATTTCCACCTGATCCACCCATTACTGCAATTCTCGAGATGCGTCCTTCTGGGTTCACGCGAGAAGGAACATAGCGGAGTCCCTTCAAATTGAAACGCTCAGTAACAAAATGGATAAATTCTTCCCCAGTCATTTCTTTTGGAAGATTTCCTACGCGGCCAAAACCTAAAGTCTTTCCAGAATTCTTCAATGAGAAGACATCGATTGCTGGTTCTTCATATGGATGTGCTCCTCTTAAGGCACGTAAAACATCACTTAACACTTCTTCAGAGCAGACAACTTCTAATTTCACTTCTTCTACAAATTCTGGTTTATTTAACGATCCAATTGCAGGATTTGCTCCTTCAACGGGTGTAAATTGTCCTACCCCAGAGCTTTGGAACGCGCAGTCTTTATAGTTGTCCCCGATTGTTCCAGCGCCCGCTTCAAACATCGCTTCTAAAACTTTATCTGCATCATTTTTAGGGACAAAAGTAATCACCTTCAAAGATGGAATTGTAGTTGTTGGAGACATCACTGTTACATCAGATAATAGCAATTCATCTGCCAACCAATCATTCACACCACCTTCAACGACATCAAGGTTGGTATGTGCTGCGTACACCGCAATATCATGCTTCAAAATTTGTTGGAACATTTTATTTTGCGGGGCGGTTAGATCAAATAACGCAACTGGTCTAAAAATTGGCGGATGATGCGCAATAATTAAATCAACGTTTTTAGCAATGGCTTCTTCGATGACACTTGGACGAATATCGAGCGTCGTCATAATCACTTTAACTTCTTGATTCCAATCTCCAAAATGGAGTCCAATAGGATCTTTTGGAACCGAAAGACTCTTTGGCACTCGTTTTTCAAAACGACTTACCACATCTCTAACTGTTGGCACGATCAATCACTCCTTGCAATTCATTAAACGCTTTTTCAAACTGCTCAATTTTTTCATGTTGAGGCGTCTTACTCTTTTGTAATTGTTCCAGGATTTCTTTATTTTTACGGTTCATTCGATTCCATTTTGCAACACATAATTCTGTGGGTTCTTTCAATAAAATAGGACCGTATTTTAATTCTATTTCTGTGTATTCTACACGTTCGTTTACTGGTTCAGCGACAATAATTTCATACAGACGATGATTATCTTCAACAACCGTCTCATGAGTAATGCGGTACGAATGCTTCATTAACCATTCACGCACAAAATGCTCAGCGACGTTTGGTTGAAGAATGAGTCGTTCTTGGCCGTTTAAATGACCGCCACTATATCCAGCTTCTAAGATGCGAGAAATCAGCTCTCCGCCCATCCCACAAATAGTAACAGCAGTAATCTCATCTTCTTTTGAAAGAATTTGCAATCCGTCTCCAAAGCGAACTTCGACTCGGTCTTCCATTCGATAATCACGAACGGTTTGTTTAGCCGATAAAAATGGTCCTTCAACTACTTCACCCGCAACAGCTGAAGTAATCTGGTTATTTTGAATTAAATACACTGGTAAATACGCATGGTCACTCCCAACATCGCATACCTTTGAACCGTTTGGAACAAAACTAGCAACACGAGTTAATCGTTCTCCTAATTCAATCATTTTATACCTCTACATTCTTTTTCATTACGAAATAAATAACACTTTCACACCAATACTCTTTAAATAAGCCACTGTTTCAGGGTCAGCGGTATGATCTGTAATTAAATGAGTAATCATATTACAATCCGCTGTATGAAAGTTTGAATCACGACCAACTTTAAACCCTTCCGTTACAATGATGCGGTGCCCTGTCGTACGTTCTAAAATCACACGGTTCACAGCAGTCTCTGGCAGTGCATACGTTGAAATCCCGTTTTTACTAATTCCACCAACTCCTAAGAAGCAAATATCTGCTCTAGCTTTTGAGAATGAGTTAATCGCAAAATCCCCAACAAGAGATTTTTTCTGTTCGAAAATTTCTCCACCACTAATAACGATTGACGCTTTCGTGGTTGGCTTTTTGAAAATGGAGCGACCATTATTCGTTAAGATTGTAACGTTGGCATCCGCTAGAAAATTTAATAACAAAAAGGCAGTAGAGCCTGAGTTAATAAAGACCATATTATGATCTCTTACTAATCCCGCGGCTCTTCTTGCGATGTTTTTCTTCATGGAATTATATTGAATTTGATCCACGTTTTCTTTTTTAATTTTTCCAGCAAGATACCTTGCGCCTCCGTAGAAGCGCTCGATAACTCCTTGGTCTTCAAATTGTTGCAAATCTCTTCGAATGGTGATTTCAGAAACTTCTAACTCTTTCGATAAGTCTTCAACAGACATCTCATGGTTTTCTTGTAAAAGCTGAAGGATACGTTGTTGTCGTTTAAACACAACCCCTTTACTACTCTTCAAAGTTTCTTCCTCCTTTTAGAAATCCATTCAGGTCTTATTTAATTTTTAATGAAAGCTCATCTAATTGTTTCGCTGACACTTCACTTGGAGCTTGTGTCATTGGATCCACTGCTGAGCTGTTCTTAGGAAACGCAATGACTTCACGGATGTTGTCTTCGCCTGCAAGTAACATTACTAAACGGTCTAACCCAAGAGCAATTCCTCCATGTGGTGGGAATCCGTAGTCTAATGCGTCTAATAAGAATCCAAATTGACTTTCAGCAGATTCTTTTGTAAATCCTAAAACTTTGAACATCGCTTCTTGCATGTCACGACGGTAAATACGTAATGAACCTCCACCTAATTCATAACCGTTTAATACGATATCGTAGGCTTGTGCTTTTGCAGAGGCCGGATCATCGATTAATGCTTGGAAGTCTTCGTTCACTGGACGAGTGAATGGATGGTGCATTGCTACATAACGGTCTTCTTCAGCGTCATGTTCTAATAAAGGCCAATCAACAACCCATAAGAAGTTATATTTAGATGAATCGATTAAGTTATGTTTTTTACCGAAGTGTAAACGTAATTCAGATAATGATTGAGCTACCACTTCTGGTTTGTCCGCACAGAAGAATACGATGTCTCCTACTTCAGCATTAATACGTTCACGAAAAGCTGCTTCTTGGTTCACGAGGAATTTCGCGATTGGTCCTTTTAAGCCGTCTTCTTCGACTTTAATCCAAGCCAAACCTTTAGCTCCGAATTTAGCTACAAAGTCCGCTAAGCTGTCTGCATCTTTACGAGAATACTCTGAAGCGAGCCCTTTTAAGTTAAGAACTTTTACTTCTCCGCCGTTTTCGACACATGAACTAAACACTTTAAGGTCTGAATCTTTCATGATCTCGCTCACGTCGATTAACTCTAAATCGAAACGAGTATCTGGCTTATCATTTCCGTAGCGAGCCATTGCTTCTGCAAATGAAATACGTGGGAATGGCGTTTGAACATCCACATCCAATGTGTCTTTCATCACTTTCTTCAATAAGCCTTCCATCATTTCTTGAATTTCTTCAGCGGATAAGAAACTTGTTTCGATATCGACTTGTGTAAATTCTGGTTGACGGTCTCCACGTAAGTCTTCGTCACGGAAGCAACGAACGATTTGGTAGTAACGGTCTAATCCAGCACCCATCAACAATTGTTTAAATGTTTGTGGTGATTGAGGTAAAGCGTAGAAGCTTCCTTCGTGAACACGTGATGGTACTAAGTAGTCACGTGCTCCTTCTGGTGTAGATTTAGCCAAAATTGGAGTTTCAACGTCGATGTATCCTTCACCGTCTAAATACTCACGAATTGAGCGTGTCGCTTTGTGACGTAAACGTAGGTTTTCTAATACTGGGCGACGACGAATATCTAAGTAACGATATTTCAAACGTAATTCTTCTGATGCTTTTTGTTCGTCATCGATATAGATTGGAGAAGTTTTTGCTTGAGAGAACACTTCTACTTCATCGACTAATAATTCAAATTTACCCGTTTTAAGGTTTGGGTTTTCTAAGCCTTCGCCACGAAACGCCACTTCACCCGTTACTTGAATCACGTATTCAGAGCGTAATTTTTCTGCAATTTCAAAAGCTTCTTGGTTACGCGCTGGGTTAAAGACTACTTGCATAATCCCTTCACGGTCACGTAAGTCGATGAAGATAACTCCACCGTGGTCACGACGTTTTGCCAACCAACCATCTAATGTCACTGTTTGTCCTACTAATTTTTCACTAATTAAACCACAATATTCTGTTCTTCTTTTCATATCCATGCCTCTTTCTATTTACCAAAGTACTCGTCAATGGCTGTTGTATCCATTGTGATTTGACGATAAATGCTATCAAAATCTTCGTAGAGTTCTTGTAAATTAATTTTTACTTCTTTACCAGTCTTCATTACTTTCACTGGTACTTGTTTTGTTTCTAATTCTTCCTCACCTAGCGTAATGACCACTTTAGCGCCATATTTTTGAGCACTCTTAAATTGTGGTTTTGCTTTACGTCCAAAGAAATCACGATCTACTGAGTACCCTTGTTGACGGAGTGAAATAGAAAGCTTTAATACTTCCTCTTCAGTTGCTTCTCCAAGTCCAACTACATATACATCTAGTTCTTGTAATTCAGGAACTTCTACTTCTTCATCCTTCATTAATAAGACAAGACGTTCGATTCCAAGACCAAATCCAAATCCTGGAGTTTCAGGCCCATCAAGTTCTTGTACAAGACCATCATATCGTCCACCACCACAAATCGTAGTTTTAGCACCAAATGATTTAGAATCGGTCATGATTTCAAAAATTGTATCTTGATAGTAATCGAGTCCACGTACCATTGTTTCATCGATTTCAAATGGAATTTCTAATGCGTTTAAGTATTGTTTTACTTTTTCAAAGTGAGTACGCGCTTCGTCTGATAAGAATTCTAAGATGCGTGGCGCATTTTTCACGATTTCGATATCACGTTTGTCTTTACTATCTAACACACGTAACGGATTTTTGTGTAGACGATTTTTAGAATCTTCACTAAGTTCGTCTGCAAATGGTTCTAAGTAACTAATTAACGCTTCACGGTACTTAATACGGTCAGCTGTTTTACCTAGTGAGTTAATCACTAAGCGCATATTTGATAATCCGAGTTCTTTTAATAAATCCCAAGCCATTGCAATAGTTTCAACGTCTGTGGCAGGATTTGTTGAACCAAACACCTCAACTCCTAATTGGTGGAATTGACGAAGACGTCCTGATTGTGGACGCTCATAACGGAACATTGGAGCCATATAATACACTTTATAAGGTTTCTTATGTTCTGGTCCATATAATTTATTTTCTACATAGGCACGAACAATCGCTGCAGTTCCTTCTGGACGAAGTGTAATGTGACGATCTCCTTTATCGTAGAAATCATACATCTCTTTTGAAACGATATCACTCGTATCCCCAACACCACGGCTAAATAAATCGTAGCTTTCAAACATTGGTGTACGCATTTCTTCAAATTGATAATCGCCTAAAATGATGCGTGCTGTTTCTTCGATATAGTGCCAAATTTTGAGTTCTTCAGGTAATAAATCGGCTGTCCCTTTTGGTTTTTGAATCATATGAATCATCCTTTCTTTCGATAAAAATAAAAAAATCCCAACTTCAATAGAAGTCAGGACGAAATTTTCGTGGTACCACCTTAGTTCGGAAAGAGCTCTTTCCCTCTTAATGATAACGGAATTACCGGAATAACTTTGCATTATTCTCCTCAAGAGTGTCTTTCCTTGTACGGTTAGAAGCTTTCAGCCACGGCTTCTATCTCTTTAGTGTACGTTTTATGTCTCTGTCTAAGGATTTATATTGTTGCTATAAAGAATACTAGAGGAATGCGTATTTGTCAAGAAAACCTCATTATTCTATCCTGTTTAAATCTACTCAAAAGAGAAAAAGCAAAATGAACATATAAGTTACATTTTGCTTCTTGTACTCTTACTGAATTAGATTGTCAATCGCTTTAATAACGCCATTATTTTCATTAGTATCTGTGACGATGTCCGCGATAGCTTTTACCTCTTCGCTTGAATTCCCCATCGCAATGGCAAGTCCTGCGTATTCTAACATTTCGATATCGTTAGCAGCATCCCCAACAGCCGCGATTTCACTCGGTTGAATATTTAGTTTTTGGGCTAATTTTTCTAATCCAAAAGCTTTATTTACACCTTTTGTTAGTACTTCAACTAAATATTTTTGGCTACGAACCACATAAAATTCGTCTCTCCACTCCTCTGGAATAAATGTTTCAAACTCATTGAGTTGTTCTTCATCTCCCATTAGTAGGATCTTATAAAAATCAGTATTTAAAGACTCTTTGGTTGGAATTCTTTTCAACTTGCCACTCACAAGTTTTACATCAAACTCCATCCATTCAGTTGGTTCTTGATCAAAACAATAATAGTAATCAACACCTGCTCCCATCACGCTAATTCCATGTTTCTTGCCCAATTCAATCCATTTTTGAATTGCAGCAGAATCAAGAAAAGCATCCATCACCCGTTTTCCAGTTCGACTCTCATAAATGTTCGCACCGTTTTGACTGATAATATAGTGGTTCTCTTCTAAATAACCTAAGTCTTTTAAATAAGGACGAATTCCACTTTCAGGACGCCCTGTACAAAGAACTAATAAAGTATCAGTTTCTTTTTTATGGAAATCTTTGAAATATTGTTTTGTTTCTTCTAATAATTCTTTTTTGCTGTTTAATAATGTGCCATCCATGTCGATAGCTACTAATTTAATCATTACAACTACTCCTTATCAATCAATACAAGACTATTTTATCACAAAACCTATATTGAAAACATACCCAACAAAAAACGGTTCTATAATTTTTAGGGTTGATGGATATTTTCCACCAACCCTATTTTAGTGTATACAAAAAGGCCAACATCCATTATATTA
>CABSQV010000023.1:0-22856 GCA_902479935.1 uncultured Streptococcus sp.
ACGTGAAACGTTCTGCGGACGTTTGAGGAAACGCACGCCATTTCTGCGATGGCGAGCTCAACTACAAGGATGTGAGGCAGAAAGACAGAAGCTAAGAATGAGTTCACGGTGTGAAGTCATTCTGCTTCGTCGTCATTCTCCCTTTATCTTCCATATTAAATTATGTAAAATAGCAATAGGCTTTGTGTCTATTGCTTATTTTATTGGAGTGTGATTAGATGTCAGGATTAACCGTAAGACTATATGAAGAGTACTTAGCAGATGTTTATAAAAACCGAAAAACCGACCAAGGGCTCTTTATTAAATTAGTAGAAGAAATTGGAGAAGTGGCTGAGCAAATTAGTATTCGCGATGGACGAAAAGATGGAGATACTGGGGAAGTGCATGCTGAACTTGGTAAAGAACTAGCAGATGTCATCCATTATACGATTGCGATTGCTGCAGTAAACGGCATTGATTTAGAAAAAGTCATCTTGGAAAAAGACCTCAGTGCCGCTATTAAATATAACCATACAACGAACTTAACGGAGTTTCTTCAAAAGACAGCAAAATACGACTAGTTTACAGCAAGAAAACACTTGCTTTCCACCCTTGTTTAGAGTACGATAGGACATGGAAAAGTAAGTGAAATGATGGGTACAGAAAGTTCTGATTGCTGAGAAAGAACCCCCGCTCTTTAACTGAACCTACCAAATAGGTGATTATGAAAATAATCCGGTGAAATCATCGTTATCAATGTTAAAGAGACATTTACAACGTAAGTGTAATTAAGGTGGTACCGCGAGTCATTCGTCCTTTTTGAGGGGATTGGCTTTTTTTATTTCACAAAAAACGAAAAAGGAGTCAAGCAGATGGCAGAAAAAACAAACTTACAAAAAGAAGATTTTTCTAAATGGTATATTCAAACCATTCAAAAAGCAGATTTAATGGATTATTCACCAGTGCGTGGATGTATGATTTTCAAACCAGACGGATATGAAATCTGGGAACATATTCAAGAGGAATTCAACCGTCGTTTCAAAGAAGAAGGCATTCGTAATGCATACTTCCCAATGTTAATTCCAGAAAGCTTCTTCACAAAAGAAGCAGACCACATTGAAGGATTCGCTCCTGAATTACCTTGGGTGACGGAAGCAGCTGGCGAGAAATTAGAAGAACGTTTAGCACTTCGCCCGACAAGTGAAACAATGATTGGAACAGCTTTTTCAAACTGGATCAATTCATACCGTGATCTTCCATATGAAATCAATCAATGGGCGAATGTATTCCGTTGGGAAAAGAAAACTTTACCATTCTTACGTACTTCAGAGTTCTTATGGCAAGAAGGACATACAGCGCACGCAGATGAAGAAGATGCACGTCGCCGTACAATGAGAATGTTAGATATTTACAAAGAAGTCGTAGAAGGCGTATTGGCAGTGCCAGTTTACGAAGGACAAAAAACTCCTTCAGAACGTTTCGCAGGCGCGGTAGATACTTACTCAATCGAAGCGATGATGAAAGACGGTAAAGCTGTTCAAGCGGGAACTTCTCACTACATGGGAACAAAATTCGCTGAAGCGTTCGACATCAAATATTTAACAAAAGAAAACGAACACGTACATGCGCATACAACTTCATGGGGAGTCTCTACTCGTTTAATCGGTTCATTAATCATGACTCACGGTGACGAACAAGGATTAGTATTACCTCCAAAAGTTGCCCCAACACAAGTAGTGTTAATTCCAGTTGGACCATGGAAGAAAAATCCAGCCATCTTAGAAAAATTAGAAGAGCTTCAAAAAGAATTGAAAGCTGCTGGATTACGCGTGAAAATCGACGACACTGACAACTCACCAGGATTCAAATTCAATGAGTGGGAATTACGTGGTGTTCCAATGCGTATCGAATGCGGACCTCGCGATTTAGAAAACAATCAAGTGATGACAAAAATGCGTGACTTAGATGAAAAAGTAGCAGTAGGATTCGATGGATTAGTAGATAGAATCTTAGCAGAATTAGATACAATGCAAGTTCGTCTGTTAGAAACAGCTCGTGCAATGCGTGCGTCTAACGAATATACAAACATCGATACTTTAGATGAGTTGAAAGCTCATATCGAAGCTAAACGTGAAGCTGGCGAAGTACCTGGTTGGGTATTAGTTGGTTGGGATGGAACAGAAGAAAGCGAAGCGAAAATCAAAGAAGAAACTGGCTTCACAACTCGTAATATTCCATTTAACGCTCCAGTGAAAAAAGAAAAATGTATCGTAACTGGTAAACCAGCCGCTCATACGGTTTGGATTGCTCGTGCATATTAATCGATTAGGAACTAGTTGGTAGGAGGACAAGATTATGAAAATCAATAAGGCCATTCAAGAGTTTGTAGATAGTGCGATTGCTTCAGGGTATGTTTCAAAAGAAGATCGTTACTATTTATTAAACCGCGTGCTTTATTTAGTGGGAGAAGAATCTTTTGAAAGTTCGAAAGAGGTAGAGCAACCTTCTTTATTAGATGCGATGGCAAACTTAGTGGAAGCTGCCGTTGAAAGTGGGAAGATTGAAAACGACTCTGAAGAACGCGACTGGTTGGAACAAGAGTTAATGAACCTTATGATTCCAAAACCTTCTGAATTGAACCGTCTATTCTGGGATAAATACGAAGAAGGACCTAAAGTTGCGACCGATGCGTTTTACAAAATCGCACTCGATTTAAACTTAATTAAGGTAAAAGATATCGCTAAAAATATTTCCTTTAATGGGGAAACAGAGTATGGCGATTTAGAAATTACAATTAACTTATCAAAACCAGAAAAAACAAAAGAAGAAATCATCAAAGCAGCGCAGTCGAAGGATTTCAATTATCCCGCCAACCGTCTTTGCTTTGAAAACGTAGGCTACCATGGTCGTATTAACTGGCCAGGTCGTGCGAACCACCGTATTGTCGGAATGGAACTTGGCGGAGAGTCTTGGGGTTATCACTATTCTCCATATGCTTATTATTCTGAGCATGCCATCTTCTTGTCTGAAAACCTAGAACCAATGAAAGTGGACGAGGGAGCGTTTAGCCGACTCCTTGAAATCGTGACACAATTCCCGCATTATTTTGTAGGGTCAAACGCAGGACTTCCAATTGTTGGAGGATCGATTTTGAGTCATAACCATTATCAAGGAGGACGTTACGAGTTTCCGATGAACCGTGCGAAAGTTTTGGAAACTGGAATTTCTAAGAAGTTTGACACTGTTGAAATCGAACGCCTTTACTGGCCGCTTTCTGCGCTTCGTCTTCGTGGGAATAACCGTGAGGAAGTATTTGAAGTGGCAGTCGATGTCCTAAAAGCATGGGAAAACTACGAAAACAAAGATCTTGAAATCTTACGTGAATCAAACGGCGAACCGCATAACGCGATTACGCCAATTGTGCGCCGTCAAGGAGATGCGTATGAGTTTGATTTAGTATTACGTAACAACCGTACAACAGAGGAGTTCCCTGATGGAATTTTCCACCCACATGCGGATGTACAACATATTAAAAAAGAAAATATCGGTTTAATTGAAGTGATGGGGCTTGCGATTTTACCTCCACGTCTAGAACGTGAACTTCGCGAAGTGAGAGACTATCTCGTTGGAGAAGGAAGTCTTGAAGCTGTTGCAGAAATTCACCAAGAATGGGCAAAAGAATTAAAAGCACAAGCACCAACAAAAGAAACTGTAGACGCATTTTTACAAAAAGCGATTAGCGCAAAATTCTGCCGCGTGTTAGAATATGCAGGCGTCTTTAAACAAACCAAAGAAGGCCAAGAAGCATTCAGCGCCTTCATGCATGAATTTACGAAATAGTTAGAAAGGAAGTGCCGTATGACAATCCTCGCACTGGATACATCGAATAAGACATTATCGGTCGCTGTAGAACTGACAGACGGTACCATTATTGAACAAACGATTGAGAACACGTTGCAACATAGTGTTCTCCTCATGCCAACCATTGAAGCCGTATTTAAAGAAGCCGGCATTTCAGCAAAAGACTTAACGAAGGTCGTTGTTGCTGAAGGACCGGGTTCTTATACTGGACTTCGAATTGGCGTTACTGTTGCAAAAACACTTGCGAAGAGTCTGGGGATTCCACTTGTTGGCGTCTCCAGTCTCGACGTCTTTTTACCGACCCTTGCTTCTAAAGTAGAAGTGGGTGAAGTCGTTGTGCCGTTTTTTGATGCTAGACGCGGAAATATTTTCGCAGTAGGTTATCAAAAGACTGATGAAGGCTTTGAAAAGGTGATTGCGGAACAACATATTTCATGGGATGATTTCTTGAAAGTGTTGCCGAAACATGCAGCAGGAGTGACTTTTGTAGGGCAATTACAGTCGATTACAAAAGAAACAATCGTAGAAAAAGGAGCGAGTGAGGCGAAGTGGCTTGAAGCAAGTGATGCTATCCCTCACGCAACATCGCTTATCGAATTAGGAAGAAATAAGGAAGCTGTTGACGCGGACGTCTTCGTCCCAATGTACTTGAAACTGGCAGAAGCAGAAGAAAATTGGCAAGCTGAGCATCCTTTAGAAAAGGGGTCAGTGTATGTGGAACGAGTTTAAAGAACGCTTCATGCAGTGGTTTGAAAAAATCAAAGCGCTGTTTTTAGAAGAAGCGCAACAGATGGATCCGATTCGCGACCAGTTTGAGAACTTTGAAAAAAGAGTGATTCTTGGAAATGGGGCGCAGGCAAAAATCAGAATCGGTCTTCCAGAAGATGCCACTCGTATTTTTGAAGTGGAAAAAGCAGCCTATGACGGAGAGTCTCCATGGGCAAAGGACGTTCTTGAAAAAGACGTCGCACATAATCCAGCTGCCATTTATATTGTGCTGGAAGTGGAAGAGGAAATCGTTGGTTTCATCGGAGCGAGAACGACAGAGGGAACGGATTTACATATCACGAATGTAGCAGTACTGCACGATTATCGCTTCTTGAATGTCGCAACTTTATTATTGAAAGCATTAGAAAAAATCGCCCGCGCGCTCGACAAGAAAGAAATTACGCTCGAAGCCCGCGTGTCGAATACAAAAGCTATTAAGCTCTATCGTAAAAATGGATACGAGGTTGTTGGTACAAAGGAAAATTACTACACTCCTGAAAATGAAGATGCCGTGGAAATGCTCTATGCATTACCGCCAAAAACACCGTCTTCATTCCATTCATCAGAGTATTCATTTACAAGATTACATCCAGCTGATTTAGCGATGGCAGAGGCATTAGTCGCATTAGTGCAAGAAAACTACGAGCATCCAAATAACTGGAGTGCCGAGAGTTTCCTTGCCGATTTAGAAAATCCAACAAACACGTATTACGGAGTATGGATGCAACGCCAACTAGTCGGATTCCTTGGTGTCCAAAGTGTACTGGACGAAGCAACGATTACGAATATCGTGATTGCAAAAGACTATCAAGGTAAAGGTCTCGCGCAACGTTTATGGCAAATGGCCTTATACGATTTGAAGCAAAAAGACGTGAAAGTTGTTTTCCTAGAAGTGCGCGAAAGCAACAAGCGTGCTCAATATTTATATAAAATTCTTGGGTTCGAAGCATTCCATACGAGAAGCGATTATTACAGTGACCCAGTTGAAGATGCGATTGAATATCGCTTAGAAATAAAACAAAGATAGGAGGAGCAATATGAAAGAAACATTGATTCTAGCAATTGAAAGTAGTTGTGATGAGACAAGTGCAGCCGTGATTCAAAACGGGAACACCATCCTTTCAAATATTGTAGCCTCTCAAATTAAAAGTCATATGCGTTTTGGTGGAGTTGTGCCAGAGATTGCCAGCCGCCATCACGTCGAACAAATTACACAAGTCATTGACGAGGCTCTTGCAAAAGCAGGAAAGACGTTGGATGACATGGATGCCATCGCGGTGACGTATGGTCCAGGACTTGTCGGTGCTCTTTTAATTGGGATTTCTGCAGCGAAGGCCTTAGCTTTAGCGAGTGGAAAACCACTGATAGCAGTGAACCACATGGCAGGACATATTTACGCCAACCAACTTGTGGAACCTTTGCAATTTCCACTAATGGCGCTTGTAGTAAGTGGTGGACATACGGAACTTGTGTATATGCCAGAAGATGGCGAGTTCCAAATTATCGGAGAAACAAGAGATGATGCTGCAGGGGAAGCTTACGATAAGATTGGTCGTATTCTGAACTTGCCATATCCTGGTGGAAAGAAAATGGACGAACTAGCTCATCTTGGAACGGATACTTATGACTTCCCACGCGCGATGATTCATGAAGACCATTTTGATTTCAGTTTTAGTGGATTGAAATCGGCGGTCATCAATCGTGTGCATAACGCCAAACAAAAAGGCGAGGAGATTGTCCCTGAAGATTTAGCCGCAAGTTTCCAAGCCAGTGTCGTAGAAGTTCTTGTCGAAAAAACAAGACGTGCTCTGGAAGCCTATCCTGTAAAACAATTCGTGTTAGCAGGAGGAGTAGCTGCTAATAAGGGGCTTCGTACAGCGATGACGCAGATGATGGAAGAACACTACCCAGCAGTCACATTTTCCATCCCGCCATTGTCTCTTTGCGGGGATAATGCGGCGATGATTGGTGCTGCAGCCTATACAAAATACATGCAAAAAGACTTTGCAAATATGGATTTAAACGCAATTCCCGGACTTGAATTAGGGGATGAATAAAACTATTGCAAATTCAATTTGAGCATGTTATTATATTCGTGTTGCATTATGCATGCGAAAATAAATAACTCTGGATTAGCAAATAATTCAGGGCAGGAGGAATAGAAATGAAACAAGGAATTCACCCAGAATATCGTCCAGTAGTTTTCATGGATACAACTACAGGATTCAAATTTTTATCAGGTTCAACAAAGACTTCAAGTGAAACAGTTGTATGGGAAGACGGAAACGAATACCCATTACTACGTGTGGAAATCACTTCTGATTCTCACCCATTCTACACAGGTCGTCAAAAATTCACTCAAGCAGACGGACGTGTGGATCGTTTCAACAAAAAATACGGTCTCAAATAAGAACTTTACAAACTCTCTCACTTCGAGAGAGTTTTTTTTGTGCGTAAAATTCAGTAATAACCGCCAAAGGCGGCGATTATGGTATTAGCAGGGATGGTGCTAGAAAGAGAATTCTTTTTATCAGCCATTGTTTATTGAAACGAAATAGCGGGATACCGGAGAAAGCCTTATAGTCTTTCTCCTTCGAAGCCTCAAACAAGCCGTAATGGATAAATCCATAACGGCTTTTAATTCGCATTCGATATGATTCCCCGCTATGGTTTCAATAAATGTCTGATAAGAGAATTCTCTTTTAATGTTTTTGTGCAATACCATAATCTCCTTCTTGGCATAAAACTCTACTCGAGGGAGAGTTTATAAAATTCTATTTGGGGCAAAGGGCAAGGGGGAAGGGATGAAGTTCGTGCGGTTCATATGGGGAGTTGATGTAACATTTTTGTTACGTAACAAAAATGTTACATCTTGAAGTGAGAGTGAAATTATCATATATGATAATTTTGGACATAAAAAAAAAGCCTTGCGAGATGCAAAGCTGTTTCAAATGTTATTTATAAGTGTCTTCAAGTTTTGCCATGAATGCGCCAAGCCATGTACCGAATCCTAACATTACAACGCAAGCAAGGTATTGAACGATGTCAAATCCAGCGTAGTTTGTTGGGATAATCATTACAGTTGAAGCAAGCACGATTCCAAAAATAAAGTGGAATAATTGTGGGTAAGCTTTCTTGAAAATGTAGTGTACAAGTTTTGAGAAGAGCGCTAATGTTACAAGTCCACCTAATGCGATAGGAAGGATAACGCTCATGTCTAATGTTTTGAAACCATCTGACATTTGTTTGTACATACCCATGTATACGATGAAGTTTGATGGGCTAAGTCCAGGAACGATAATTCCAAGAGCGATTAAACCGCCAGCAATCATCCAAGTGAAGAAGTTTGCCTCTACGCTTCCACCGATTGCATGTTCACCTAAGTAAAGGAGTACGCATCCGCCAATGAATGAAGCAAGCAGAATGAGAATCTCGCGTGTTGAGCGACCTTCTTTTCCAGCTTCTTTCCAAAGAGCAGGGATTGTACCGACGATACATCCGATGAAGAACCAAAGAATGATGGTTTCGAAGTTTCCTAATAAGTAGCTCACTCCAAAGGATAGAACTACGATTCCTGCTAGAGCACCGATTCCCACAGGTAAGAAGAATAAGAAGTTCTTCTTGAAGTCTTTTGTGACGTTTGCTAGGAAAGCAATTAAGCGTTCATAAAGTCCAAAAATGGCAGCAAGTGCACCACCGCTGACTCCGGGTAGGATAAATCCTGATCCTATGAACATTCCTTTAAAGAATCGTAAGAACCAGTCATTTTTCTTTTGTTTATCTAATTGATGTTGTGTTGATCTTTGTTCCATAGTACCTCCAATAAATAATTCTGTCTTCTATTATACTGTAATTTGAAAGATGAGCAAGTAATGTTAAGTCTCTTAAAGAAATCTTTCCATTCGTTGCCTCTAAAATGCTTTTTTGATATAATTGAGAGGTGAAAGCTTCAATTTTTTTGACTTTCTTGTTCTATCATTTTCAAATGTGAAAGGAGTTGAATGGATGAAAATTGCTGTAGTTACAGATAGTACGGCTTACTTAACAAAAGAAGAATATGCCGAGTACGGTGTTTACGTGATGCCATTGTCTGTTATCTTTGGACAAGAAACATACCGTGAAGATATCGATATTTCAGCAGAAGAGTTTTACGCAAAAGTAAAAACTTCTTCAATCTTTCCAACAAGTACACAACCACCATTAGGAGAAAGTTACGAATTATTCCGTGAACTTGCACAAGATTATGACGCTATTATTCCTATTACTATTTCTAGCGGAATTAGTGGAACTTACCAAACTTGTGTGGCTGTTGCTGAAGATATGAAAGACGAAGTAGCCATTTATCCAATCGATTCAGGTATTAGTTGTGCTCCGCAAGCACGTGCAGTAAAACTTGCCGCTATTATGGCGAAATCTGGAGAATATTCACCAGAAGAAATCGTTGAAACTGTACAACGTCTAGTGGACCGTACAAGAGCTTACTTTATCGTTGATGATTTAAGCAACTTACAACGTGGTGGACGTTTATCAGCAGGGGCTGCATTAGTCGGTTCTATGTTGAAAATTAAGCCAATCTTGACATTCGTTGATAAAAAAATCGTTCCTTTCGAGAAAATTCGTACGCAACAAAAAGCAATGAAACGAATTGAACAATTATTCGTAGACGAAACAGGAACAACAGATGGAGACGGCTATGAATTAGTCATTATCCACGCAAATGCTCCTGAAGCTGGCGAAGCTTGGAGACAAAAAATGCAAGAACAATATCCTAAATTACGTACTTCATTATCGTATTTTGGGCCTGTAGTAGGAACTCACCTTGGTGAAGGTGCCTTAGGATTCTCATGGGATATCGTACAAGAAAAGAATTTAGAGAAATAAAGAGTGGGGGAACCCGCTCTTTTTCTTCATGAAACAGAGGGATACAAATGACACTTGTTGTAAAAAAGATGTTAGCCAACACGCTTAAAGAACTAATGAATGAAAAGCCGCTGACGAAGATTACTGTACAGGATTTAACGAAGAAATGCGGGATTAGTCGTCAAACGTTTTATAATCATTTCCATGATATTTATGAATTGGTCGAATGGATTTATTTAAATGAGGCGCATATCACGCTAGGTGAGAATATTTCTTATGAGAATTGGCAAGACGCCCTGGAGGCACTCTTTCAATATATGGATGACAATCGCAACTTTGTCCTTAACACGTATCGTTCTGTCAGCAAGGAAAATGTCGAGCGACTCTTGCAACGGGAAGTGGAGCGTTTCTTGACGGATTTGATTTTCAATGAAATTAATGTCAGTGGCGCAGAAGCAGAACAAGTTCAATTCTCGATTGAGTTTTATACGTATGCGCTCGTTGGTGTAGGACTTGATTGGATTAGTCGTCAAATGCCTGGTACGGCCAAAGAACTCGTTGAAAAAATCGAACAAGTCATGATTGGAACGATTGTAGCTCGAATTTCTCAGTAAAAAACTTTACAATTCCATCCCAGTGTCCAAAGTTTGGACATTGGGATTTTTTTGTCTATGGTGCTTTTGGTGAAACGGGAGTAGAGTAATGCATGTAAAGAACAAAACCTGATTTTCAGGAAATAGGAGGAATTACTATGTATCATTCAAATGGAAATTACGAAGCATTTGCTCGCCCTAAAAAACCACAAGGCGTTGACCAAAAATCAGCTTACTTAGTTGGATCAGGACTTGCATCCTTATCAGCCGCTGCTTTCTTAATTAGAGATGGCCAAATGAAAGGAGAAAACATTCATATTTTAGAAGAACTTCCACTTGCAGGAGGAAGCTTAGACGGAATCTTAAATCCAACACGCGGATTCATTATTCGTGGGGGACGTGAAATGGAAGACCACTTCGAATGTTTATGGGACTTATTCAGATCAATCCCTTCATTAGAAGTGGAAGATGCCTCTGTGTTAGATGAGTTCTACTGGCTTAATAAAGAAGACCCTAACTTCTCACATTGCCGTGTAATTGAAAACAAAGGACAACGCATTCCAGATGATGGCCAATTCACTTTGAGCGATAAATCAAGCGAAGAAATGGTGAAATTATATATGACATCTGAATCTGAATTACAAGGACTAAAAATTACCGATGTATTCAGTGAAGAGTTCTTCGAATCAAACTTCTGGACTTACTGGGCTAGTATGTTTGCTTTTGAAAAATGGCATTCAGCGATTGAAATGCGTCGTTACATCTTACGTTTCATTCACCATATCGATGGTCTGCCTGACTTATCTGCATTGAAATTTACGAAATACAACCAATACGAATCACTCGTTTTACCACTCGTGAACTACTTGAAAAAACATAATGTTCAATTCGAGTATGATACAGTCGTTAAAAATGTGATTGTTGAACATGTTGGAAGCGACATGATTGCCAAAGAACTTGTGTTAGAAGTAGGTGGTGTTTTAGAAACACGCAATTTAACAGAAAACGACTTAGTATTCGTGACAAACGGTAGTATTACTGCTGCAACAACATACGGAGATAACAATACTCCAGCTCCAATTTCTAAAGAATTAGGTGGATCATGGAGCTTATGGAAAAACTTAGCCAAACAAGATGAACGCTTCGGACATCCAGAAGTATTCTGTGAAAATTTGCCAGACCAAAGCTGGTTCGTTTCAGCTACAACAACTGTAAAAGACAAACGTATCGCTGAGTACATTCAAAAAATCTCAAAACGTGATCCTTATGCTGGAAAAGTGGTAACAGGAGGAATCGTAACAGTTCTCGACTCAAATTGGATGATGAGCTACACATTAAACCGTCAACCACACTTTAAAGCACAAAGTAAAGATGAATTAGTCGTATGGATTTACGGATTATATTCAGGAATCAAAGGTAACTATGTGGAAAAACCAATCGAAGAATGTACAGGGATTGAAATTGCCGAAGAATGGTTATACCACATGGGTGTTCCAGAAGAATTAATCCATGAATTTGCTAGCGAAGGATGCAACACAGTGCCTTGCTACATGCCTTATATCACAAGCTACTTCATGGCTCGTAAAGATGGCGACCGTCCACTCGTTGTTCCAAATGGCTCTAAAAATATTGCCTTCATTGGTAACTTCGCTGAAACTCCTCGCGATACAGTGTTCACAACAGAATATTCTGTTCGTACAGCGATGGAAGCTGTATATACATTGCTTGATGTCGATCGTGGTGTGCCAGAAGTGTTCGCTTCAGCTTACGATTTACGCGTTCTTACAAAATCAACAAACCGCTTGATGGATGGAAAGAAATTAGCCGATGTGAAAGTTCCGTTTTTAGTGAAATTATTTGAAAAACGTGCTGTAAAGAAAATCAAAGGTACGATGATTGAAGAACTTCTCAAAGACGCAAACTTAATCTAATGAATGAAACCTCTCTAAGTCTATTAGAGAGGTTTTTTCGTATCTTTTGTTGAGGTGATAGATATGAATATCGTTAGAACGAAAACGGGAGAATTGATTCATGCCACACAAATTAAAGAAGATGAAGTTTATTTTTGCCCGGAATGCGGAGAAGAAGTAACAAAAAAAGTTTCCAGAAATGGAGTGGTGTTTTTTTCGCACATCCCAAAGAAACATAGGCAGGAAGAAACAATCGCGCATCAAGAAGGAAAGCATCTATTGCTAGAGAGTTTGAAAAGTCATGGCTTTCATGCAGAACTCGAGCCGTATGTGTCGTCTATTGAACAGATTCCAGATATTGTTGTGACAGAAGGAGAGCGTGCGTGGTGTATCGAATATCAATGCAGTGTGATTCCTACAGAAGAGATAGTGGAACGGACGAGACATCTGGGAGAGGCTGGCATGTCTGTCGATTGGATTTTAGGGGAGAATTATGAGAGTCAGCACAAATTGACGGACACATTCAGTTACTTAATGAAATATCATCCACAACTCGGGAATTTCCTTATTTTCTTTGTGAATGAAGAGATGATTTTTCATACGCAAATCAAAGTGAAACCTCGCTCGCAGCAGATGACGTTTCAAGTCGTACGCGTGCCGCTTTTATCGTTCTCGTGGAAAAAGTGGAGAAAGATGGTCGAGGATTCTGTTCCAGTCAAAGCGCATCTAAAACCCGTTGATGCGATAGAATGGACGCCAAGGGATACGATGCTCTTTAAAAAATTAGCGTCGCCACTAACGAGGTCGTTTCTAGTGAAGTTATACCGGTGCAGACAGACGCTTGAAGACTTGCCGAGCCGCTTCTTGACCTTTCCGATTTATACAGAGACGTTTAAGGTACCCAACCTTGTGTGGAAGGGTCATGCGTGGATTCTGTTGGAACAAATGGCCTTTAAGGGAGACATTGAAATGATGGAGTTTGTTGAGAGAGTGGAAGACGTTTGGCGACCGCTGATGCGCCCTGTTCCAAATCCAAAAAGTCAGATGGAGGCGTGCCTCTGGGAGCTGTTAGATGAGCTTTTAGCCGATAAAAAAATAAGGCTAGGGTATCCAAAATCAAAAATGAACCGTTTGCAAAGCAAGGGTGATTTTGGTAAAATATTACTGAGTGTAGAGGGATGAATAGGCAAATAGAGATAATTATGGTAACTGTATATCCAATTATTTAATCCTTTCAACTATACTTGCACAAGGCATTTATAGGCATAATTATTTGATGAAGATTTGTCATCATCCTCCTATCTGGGGCTGTGGAAAAACCATGGCCCCTTCCTAGTTTGCTAGGGCAATATCAGGGCACGTATCGTGCAAGGAAAGGAAGTTTTTCATGAAATATGCAGAAGAAGGATTACAATATCATATTCACACACGTAAAGGCGATGTAGGTCGTTATGTGATTTTACCAGGGGACCCAAAACGTTGTGCAAAAATCGCAGAACATTTTGAAGATGCAAAACTAATTGCAGATAACCGCGAGTATGTGACATACACAGGATACTTAGATGGAGAAAAAGTCAGTGTGACATCAACAGGGATTGGTGGACCATCTGCTGCAATCGCGCTTGAAGAATTAGTGCGCAGTGGGGCAGATACTTTTGTCCGTGTTGGAACATGTGGCGGAATTGATATCGACGTTAAAGGTGGCGATATCGTCATTGCAACAGGTGCGATCCGTACAGAAGGAACAACACGTGAGTACGCTCCAATCGAATTCCCAGCGATTGCAAACTATGATGTAGTAACGGCACTTTTAAATGCTGGTAAGAGCTTAGGTTACACAACACATGCAGGCGTTGTTCAATGTAAAGATTCATTCTATGGACAACATGAACCACAAGTAATGCCAGTAAGCTATGACTTACAAAACAAATGGGAAGCTTGGAAACGCCTAGGCGTGAAGGCTTCTGAAATGGAATCAGCAGCGTTATTCGTTGTGGCTAGCCATTTAGGAGTTCGCGTTGGATCTACTTTCCTAGTAGTAGGGAACCAAGAACGTGAAGCAGCAGGGTTATCAAACCCAATCGTTCACGATACAGAAGCAGCGATTAAAGTAGCAGTTGAAGCACTTCGCAACTTAATTAAAGAAGACCGCGCTAAATAAGAAAGAGGGATTTTATGGAAATCAAAGAGATTTTAAAAACAGTAGACCATACTTTATTATTACCAGCATCTACTTGGAGTGAAATTAAAGAGATTTTGGATGATGCGATGAAATACGAAACAGCGTCAGCATGTATCCCTGCTTCTTTTGTTAAACGTGCCAGCGAATACGTGAATGGTAAATTAGCCATCTGTACCGTTATCGGATTCCCAAACGGCTATAGCACAACAGCGACAAAAGTCTTCGAGACAAAAGATGCCATACAAAATGGTGCAAGCGAAATCGATATGGTGATTAATATCGGTGATGTGAAAGATGGACGCTTCGATGTTGTGGAAGATGAAATTCGTCAAATCCATGAAGCATGTAATGGTCATATCTTAAAAGTCATTATCGAAACAGCGCTTCTTACCGAAGAAGAAATCATCAAGATGTGTGAAGTTGTGACTAAAGCAGGAGCTGAATTCATTAAGACATCAACAGGTTTCTCAACTGCAGGTGCAACATTTGAGCACGTAGCATTAATGAAGAAACACGTTGGCGAAGGCGTTCTTGTGAAAGCTGCCGGCGGAATTTCTAGCATTGAAGATGCTGAAAAATTCATCGAATTAGGAGCAAGTCGTCTTGGAACAAGTCGGATTGTGAAAATCGTGAAGAATCAATCCGTAGAAGAGGGCACATATTAACCTCGAAAAACCAGATAAAATCTAAATTTCCCAAGTGTTGTCGACCTTGACGGCACTTGGGATTTTGTGTATAATAATATAACGCAATAAGTGTGGATTTTAATCGGTGTGAGGGGTTGAAATATTGTCCAATTCCTTACAAATAAAGGCTTAAAACAAAAGAATTTGCATTTTTCACAAATGACAGCAAACAATTCTTTTGGTTTTTTTTTGTTTAAAAATCGACGAAAATCTTCATTTGTTACGAATTTTTAATAAATGTCACCAAAATGTAACATTTATCAATACTAATTTTATAGGGGTGGAAGAGTTGGCACATCATGATGTGAAATACGGTAGACACCGTGTGCGTAGAAGCTATGCACGAATCAGTGAAGTATTAGAATTACCTAATCTGATTGAAATCCAAACAGATTCTTACCAATGGTTCCTAGATGAAGGTATCCGCGAAATGTTCAAGGATATTTCTCCAATCGAAGACCATACTGGTAACTTGTCATTGGAATTCTTAGATTACGAATTACATGCTCCAAAATATAACATACAAGAAGCTAGAAACCACGACGCAAATTACGCGGCTCCAATTTACGTGAAAATGCGTTTAGTGAACAAAGAAACTGGCGAAGTGAAAGACCAAGAAGTATTCTTCGGTGACTTCCCATTAATGACTGAAATGGGTACATTTATCATTAATGGTGCAGAACGTGTAATTGTATCTCAATTAGTTCGTTCTCCTGGTGCTTATTTCCATGACAGACCTGACAAAAACGGTAAACAATTATATGGTTCAACATTAATTCCAAACCGTGGTGCATGGTTAGAGTACGAAACAGACTCAAAAGACATTTCTTATGTACGTATCGACCGTACTCGTAAAATCCCATTAACGGTATTAGTTCGTGCGTTAGGTTTCGGTTCAGATGACCTTATCCAAGAAATCTTCGGGGATAGCGAAACATTACGTTTAACATTAGATAAAGATGTTCATAAACGTATGGATGAATCTCGTACAGAAGAAGCATTAAAAGATATTTATGACCGTCTACGTCCTGGTGAACCAAAAACAGCTGAAAGTTCACGTAACTTATTAACAGCTCGTTTCTTCGACCCACGCCGCTATGATTTAGCAGCAGTTGGACGCTACAAAGTCAACAAGAAATTAAATCTTAAAACTCGTTTATTACACCAAACAATCGCTGAGAACTTAGTAGATCCTGAAACAGGCGAAATCGTTGTTGAAAAAGGAACTGTTCTTGAACGCGACGTAATGGAAAAAGTAGTAGAAGTACTTGAAAAAGGTGCGAACTTATTTACTTTACATCCATCAGAAGACGGTGTAATCAAAGACCCTGTAACAATTCAAACAGTAGAAGTTTACTCACCAGCTGATCCAGAACGCGTGATTAAAGTGATCGGTAACGGAAACGTTGCTGAAGACGTAAAACACGTAACTGCAAGCGACATTATCGCAACAATCAGCTACTTCTTAAACCTTTACGAAGGAATCGGAACAACAGACGACATCGACCACTTAGGAAACCGTCGTATCCGTTCAGTAGGGGAATTATTACAAAACCAATTCCGTATCGGTTTATCTCGTATGGAACGTGTGGTTCGCGAACGTATGTCTATTCAAGACACTGCAACAGTGACACCACAACAATTAGTAAATATTCGACCAGTCGTTGCGGCAATTAAAGAGTTCTTCGGATCTTCTCAATTATCACAATTCATGGACCAAACAAACCCATTAGGAGAGTTAACACACAAACGCCGTCTATCAGCGTTAGGACCTGGTGGTTTGACTCGTGACCGTGCCGGATATGAAGTTCGTGACGTTCACTATTCTCACTATGGCCGTATGTGTCCTATCGAAACTCCTGAAGGACCAAACATCGGGTTGATCAACAGCTTATCAACATATGCGAAGATCAACAAATATGGTTTCATCGAAACTCCATACCGTCGTGTTGACTGGAACACTCACAAAGTTACAGATAAGATCGACTACTTAACAGCTGACGAAGAAGATAGCTTCGTAGTAGCGCAAGCAAACTCTCCATTAAATGAAGACGGAAGCTTCGTGAACGATGTTGTTATGGCGCGTTACGTATCTCAAAACTTAGAAGTGCCAGTAGACCGCGTGGACTACATGGACGTTTCTCCAAAACAAGTAGTTGCAGTTGCGACAGCATGTATCCCATTCTTAGAAAACGACGACTCAAACCGTGCGTTGATGGGTGCGAACATGCAACGTCAAGCTGTTCCATTGTTAAATCCAAAAGCACCATTCATCGGTACAGGTATGGAATACGTATCTGCGCATGACTCAGGAGTTGCCTTGTTATGTAAACGTGATGGTGTTGTCGAATTCGTTGATGCTAAAGAAGTACGTGTACGTACAGCTGATGGCTCATTAGATACTTACCAAATCACTAAGTTCCACGGATCAAACGCGGGTATGTGTTACAACCAACGTCCAATCGTGGCACAAGGGGATAAAGTAGTTAAAGGCGAAATCCTAGCAGACGGACCTTCTATGGAAAAAGGTGAATTAGCATTAGGACAAAACGTTCTAGTAGCGTTCATGACTTGGGAAGGTTACAACTACGAGGATGCGGTTATCATGAGTGAACGTTTAGTGAAAGACGATGTGTATACATCAATTCACATCGACGACTATGATTCAGAAGCTCGTGATACAAAACTTGGACCTGAAGAAATTACTCGTGAGATTCCAAACGTTGGGGAAGACGCATTGAAGAACCTTGACGCTGACGGAATTATCCGTATCGGTGCCGAAGTTAAAGATGGCGACATCTTAGTCGGTAAAGTAACTCCTAAAGGGCTAACAGAACAATCACCAGAAGAACGTTTATTACACGCAATCTTCGGTGAAAAAGCTCGTGAAGTTCGTGACACGTCTCTACGTGTACCTCACGGTGGCGGCGGTATTGTCCGCGATGTACGTGTGTTCACACGTGCAGCAGGTGATGAATTAGCACCTGGCGTAAACAAATTAGTTCGTGTATATATTGTACAAAAACGTAAAATCAATGAAGGGGATAAGATGGCCGGACGTCACGGTAATAAAGGGGTTGTTTCCCGTATTATGCCGGAAGAAGATATGCCATTCTTACCAGATGGAACACCAGTTGACATCATGTTAAACCCATTAGGGGTACCTTCACGTATGAACATCGGACAAGTGTTAGAGTTACACTTAGGTATGGCTGCTCGTGAATTAGGTATTTACATCGCAACACCAGTATTCGATGGTGCGCAAGATGAAGACGTATGGGGAACTGTTGCAGAAGCGGGTATGGCTCGTGATGCGAAAACAATTCTATATGATGGACGTACAGGTGAACCATTCGATAACCGTGTGTCAGTAGGGGTTATGTACATGATCAAACTTGCCCACATGGTTGACGACAAACTTCACGCTCGTTCAATTGGACCATACTCACTCGTTACACAACAACCTCTTGGAGGTAAAGCGCAATTTGGTGGACAACGTTTCGGGGAAATGGAAGTATGGGCACTGGAAGCTTATGGTGCTGCTTATACATTACAAGAAATCCTAACGTACAAATCAGATGACGTTGTTGGTCGTGTGAAGACTTACGAATCAATCGTTAAAGGTCAACAAATTTCACGTCCAGGAGTTCCAGAATCATTCCGCGTATTAGTAAAAGAATTACAAGCTTTAGGTCTTGATATGAAAGTACTTGACGCACAAGATGAAGAAATCAAACTTGAAGATATGGACGAAGACGAAGGAATTCGTTTCAGTGACGTTGAAAGAACAAATGATAGACGTGCTCAATTAGATGAGTATTCTGATCGTGCAGCTGAATTATCAGCAGCAGAAGAAGCAGCTGACGCAGCTGAAGAAGATGCAGCCGATGTAGAAGACGTTGAAGACAATTTTGATACTGACGAAGAGTAATAGAACTATTGGAATCGTAGGGCAATTCCAAAAGAAAGGGAGGTAGGCCCCTTGATAGATGTAAATAATTTTGAAAGTATGCAGATTGGGTTAGCTTCTCCGGAGAAAATCCGTGAGTGGTCACATGGTGAAGTTACAAAACCAGAAACAATCAACTACCGTACTTTAAAACCAGAACGCGATGGTTTATTCTGTGAGAAAATCTTTGGTCCAACAAAAGACTTAGAATGTTCTTGTGGTAAATTAAAGAAAATCAACAACAAAGGGAAAGTCTGCGATCGTTGTGGCGTTGAAGTAACGCGCTCAAAAGTTCGTCGTGAACGTATGGGACACATCGAATTAGCAGCTCCAGTATCACACGTGTGGTACTTCAAAGGTATTCCAAGCCGCATGGGACTTGTGTTAGACATGAGTCCACGTGCGTTGGAAGAAGTCATTTATTTTGCAAGCTACGTTGTTATCGACGCTGGCGACACAACATTAATGCACAAACAATTATTAACTGAACGCGAATACCGTGAAAAACGTGCAGAGTTCGGAACTCGTTTCCACGCTGCAATGGGTGCGGAAGCTGTTCAAGAGTTATTAAACAACGTTGACTTAGACGCTGAAATCGCTGAATTAAAAGAAGAGTTGAAAACAGCTCAAGGTCAAAAACGTACTCGTGCAATCCGTCGTTTAGACATTTTAGATGCCTTCAAAGAATCAGGAAACAAACCTGGTTGGATGGTAATGGATGTTATTCCAGTTATCCCACCAGATTTACGTCCAATGGTTCAATTAGAAGGTGGACGTTTTGCAACAAGTGACTTGAACGATTTATATCGTCGTGTGATTAACCGTAATAACCGTCTAAAACGTTTATTAGAATTAAACGCACCTCGTATCATCGTTCAAAACGAAAAACGTATGTTACAAGAAGCTGTGGATGCTTTAATCGATAATGGTCGTCGTGGCCGTCCAGTAACTGGACCAGGTAACCGTCCATTGAAATCATTAAGCCACATGCTTAAAGGGAAACAAGGTCGTTTCCGTCAAAACCTACTTGGTAAACGTGTAGACTACTCTGGACGTTCTGTAATCGTAGTAGGACCAAACTTGAAGATGTACCAATGTGGTCTTCCTAAAGAAATGGCGATTGAATTATTCAAACCTTTCGTAATGAAAGAATTAGTTGAACGTGAAATCGCTGGAAACATCAAGAGCGCTAAACGTAAAATTGAACGTTTAGATGACGATATTTGGGGAATCCTTGAAGAAGTGATTCGTGAACACCCAGTTCTATTGAACCGTGCACCTACACTTCACAGATTAGGGATTCAAGCGTTCGAACCAACTCTAGTAGAAGGTCGTGCCATCCGTCTTCACCCATTAGTGTGTGAAGCCTACAATGCCGACTTCGACGGAGACCAAATGGCGGTTCACGTGCCACTATCTCAAGAAGCTCAAGCTGAAGCACGCTTATTAATGTTAGCGGCTCAAAACATCCTAAACCCTAAAGATGGTAAACCAGTAGTTACACCATCTCAAGACATGGTTTTAGGGAACTATTACTTAACAATGGAACAAGAAGGCCGTGTTGGTGAAGGTATGTTCTTCAAAGACATGGACGAAGCAATCTTGGCTTACAACAATGGATACGTTCATTTACACAGCCGTATTGCGATTCCTGCAAGCTCACTTCCACATAAACCATTTACAGAGTGGCAAAAAGAGAGAATGATGGTCACAACAGTTGGTAAATTATTATTCAACGAAATTATGCCAAACGAATTCCCTTACTTAAATGAGCCAACAATGGAAAACTTAGAAGTGGCTACACCAGATAAATACTTCTTAGAAGCAGGGGCAAACATTAAAGAAGAAATCGCAGGACGCGAAATCGTTGCACCATTCAAGAAGAAAAACTTAGGTCAAATCATCGCCGAAGTGTTCAAACGATTCCATATCACTGAAACTTCAATGATGTTAGACCGTATGAAAGACTTAGGATATAAATTCTCAACTCGTGCTGGTTTAACAGTAGGGATTGCAGATATTTCAGTTGCGGATAACAAGAAAGAAATTCTTGAAGAAGCACATAAACAAGTCGACAACATCTCTAAATTATTCCGTCGTGGTTTAATTACAGATGATGAACGTTATGAACGTGTTATCGAAACATGGAACAAAGCGAAAGATGATATCCAAAAAGCGTTAATCCGCACATTAGGTTCTCGTAACCCAATCTTCATGATGAGTGATTCTGGAGCCCGTGGTAACATCTCTAACTTTACTCAGCTTGCTGGTATGCGTGGTCTTATGGCCGCTCCTAACGGTAAAATCATGGAATTACCGGTAACATCAAACTTCCGTGAAGGGTTAACCGTTATGGAAATGTTCTTGTCTACTCACGGTGCTCGTAAAGGGATGACCGATACGGCCTTGAAGACAGCCGACTCAGGTTACTTAACTCGTCGTTTAGTAGACGTTGCGCAAGATGTGATTATTCGTGAAACAGACTGCGGAAGCGATCGTGGTTTAACAATTACTGCGATTAAAGAAGGAAATGAAGTCATTGAAACACTTGAAGAACGTATGTTAGGACGTTACGCACAACGTTCAGTGAAACATCCTGAAACAGGTGAAGTGTTAGTATCACGCAATGAAATCATTACTGAAGATATTGCTCGTAAGATTATTGAAGCTGGAATCGAAGAAATTACAATTCGTTCAGCGTTCACATGTGATACAAAACATGGTGTATGTAAATACTGTTACGGACGTAACTTAGCTACAGGTTCAGAAGTTGAAGTTGGGGAAGCAGTTGGTACAATTGCCGCTCAATCAATCGGGGAACCTGGTACACAGTTAACAATGCGTACGTTCCATACCGGTGGGGTTGCCGGAGACGATATTACTCAAGGTTTACCTCGTATCCAAGAAATCTTCGAAGCACGTAATCCTAAAGGGGTTGCGACAATCAGTGAAGTAGCGGGTGAAGTAGTTTCTATCGAAGAAAATGCTGGAAGCCGTACTAAAGAAATTACAATTAAAGGCTCTACAGATACTCGTTCTTACACAGTTCCATTTACAGCTCGTCTAAAAGTGGAAGAAGGACAAATCATCGATCGTGGTGCTCCATTAACAGAAGGTTCTATCGATCCTAAAGAATTATTACGTGTTCGTGACGTATTATCAGTTGAAAACTACTTATTACGTGAAGTACAAAAAGTATACCGTATGCAAGGGGTAGAAATCGGCGATAAACACGTTGAGGTAATGGTTCGTCAAATGTTACGTAAAGTTCGCGTAATGGATCCAGGTTCAACAGAAATCCTTCCAGGAACATTACTTGATATTGCAGACTTTACAGAACGTAACCGCTCTGCAATCATGAACGGTGAAGTACCTGCGACAGCTCGTCCTGTATTACTAGGTATTACAAAAGCTTCATTAGAAACAAACAGCTTCTTGTCTGCTGCATCATTCCAAGAAACAACTCGTGTCTTGACAGATGCTTCTATCCGCGGCAAGAAAGACCACTTACTAGGATTGAAAGAAAATGTTATCATCGGTAAGATCATCCCTGCTGGTACAGGTATGGCTCGTTACCGCAATATGGAAACAAGTACTTCAGAACCAGTATTACCAGTGGAACAAACAGAAGTTGTCATTGTTGAATCAACACCTTCTGAAGAAGACACAAATGAATAATATGTGACTTTCAGGCACCCTGTAGCGAAAGCTACGGGGTGTTTTTTCTTGGGAACTTCATAAAACATTCTCTTAGAATCAATGGGCTCTTTGTCAAATAGTGTTGATGAAGAATTTTAGGAAGGGATTAAGCGACTAATTGTTGCTTAATTCCTTTTTGTTTTGGGCCAAACATTTTTGTTATTAAAATAATCCTGTTTCTAAAATGGTAATAGTTTCTAAAGCCATAGGCATTTCTTTTAAGTACTTTTATTTTATTGTTGATTCCTTCGATAGGGCCATTTGTTCTAGTTGGATGCTCACAAGTATTTTGAATATATGGCAGATAAGTAATTAGAGTCTTTAATACTCTTTTTAAACCAGGAGATAGGTCTAATTGCGTAGCTGCTT
>CABSQV010000024.1:0-18894 GCA_902479935.1 uncultured Streptococcus sp.
TCAAATCCAACTTGGAGGTGTTTTTATTTAATTCTCATTTACGGGGGTCAGTGCCCTGGTTTTCTTTGTTTTGATTAGAATAATGCTTTTAATTCTACATCTGGATGTTTATCTTTGAACCAGTTTAAGGCAAATTGATTTTCAAATAAGAACACTGGTTGGTCAAATCGGTCGCGACATAATAAGTTACGGCTTGATGACATATTTGGATCCAGTTGTTCTTCATCAATCCATCTGGCAATCTTACTTCCGATTGGAGTCATGACGACTTCGGCATTGTATTCATTTAACAAGCGGTATTGGAACACTTCGAATTGCAGTTGACCAACGGCACCAAGGATATATTCACCTGTATGGTAGGTCTTGTACAATTGGATAGCTCCTTCTTGTACTAACTGCTCGATTCCTTTATGGAATGATTTTTGTTTCATGACGTTTTTGGCAGAAACTTTATTAAAGAGTTCTGGCGTAAATTGTGGGAGTGGTTCGAACTGAACAGGCGTTTTTCCTGAATAAATCGTATCCCCGATTTGGAAGTTCCCTGTATCGTAGAGTCCGATGATATCCCCTGCTACGGCTGCTTTAACTGTTTCACGACTATCGGCCATGAATTGCGTTGTATGTGATAATTTCATTTTCTTTTGCGAACGGTTCACGGTAATATCCATCCCTGGAGTAAATTCTCCTGAACAGATACGTACAAATGCGATACGGTCGCGGTGAGCTGGGTTCATGTTTGCTTGAATCTTGAAGATGAATCCAGTGAATTGCTCTTGAAGTGGATCTACCAGTTCCCCAGACTCAGTTTTCTTAGCAGATGGACTTGGCGCAAAATCAACGAATGCGTCTAAGAATGTTTGAACCCCAAATCCTGTTAAGGCTGACCCGAAGAATACAGGCGTTAATTTACCAGCCGCAATCTTCTCTTCATCAAACGCATTTCCTGCTTCTAGTAAGAGTTGAGCGTCTTCGATAGCTTGGCTATAAAGCGTAGATTGTTTGAATGCATAGTCACCATCCACTTCGCCATCTTCGTTCAATGGTAAGAAGTCATTATCATCATTTTCTTCTGGATGCATCAATTCTACACGTTTGTTGTAAATGTCATATAACCCTAGGAATGTTTTTCCCATCCCCATTGGCCAGTTCATAGGATAAGCATCAATGCCTAATACTTCTTCTAGTTCTGCGATTAATTCTAGCGGTTCACGTCCATCACGGTCTAATTTGTTGATGAAAGTAAAGATTGGAATTCCACGCATACTACAAACTTCGAATAATTTCTTCGTTTGCGGCTCAATCCCTTTGGCACTATCGATAACCATCACGGCACTATCCACGGCCATTAATGTACGGTACGTATCTTCTGAGAAGTCCTCGTGCCCTGGTGTATCCACGATATTAATATGGTTTCCGTCGTATTCTACTTGCATTACTGAACTCGTAACAGAAATCCCACGTTGTTTTTCGATTTCCATCCAGTCAGATTTTGCAAACTTCCCTGTTTTCTTCCCTTTTACAGTACCGGCTTGACGAATCGCACCCCCGTATAAGAGTAATTGTTCTGTAATCGTTGTTTTCCCAGCATCCGGGTGGGAAATAATCGCAAAGGTCTTGCGAGATTGTACTTCTTCTTTTAAGTGTGACATGAGTATCTCCTTCGTGTTTATTCTCAAGTATTATAGCCGATTTTCACGATTTTTAAAAGTTTAAAAACACCCTCTAGAAGGATTTGAGAAAGTGCGGTATACTTATAGACAGTAAAATGTCTTTCAGGAGGTCGCTCAATGTCGAAAGAATTACCCATTATTTATATTAGCTTAACAGGAAATACACATAACTTTGTCACTCGTTTAAAAGACCATTTACGCTTTTTGGAACCCTCTTTAAACGTGACACTAACGAATGTGAAAGACCTTGTCAAAGGCAAAGAAGACTACTTCAAAGTAGGTAAACCATTCGTTGCGTTTCTTCCAACTTACTTAGAAGGTGGAAATGGCGTGGACAATGGAGACGTCGAAGTCCTAACAAATCCACTTGGCGATTTCTTAGCCTATGAACATAATTACGCACATTGCTTTGGCGTGATTGGTAGCGGAAATCGTAACTTCAATAAGCAATTCTGCCTCACTGCTCGTCAATATTCTGAACGCTTTGGATTCCCAGTGCTCGATGAATTTGAGCTACGTGGAAGTAACCGCGATGTGGAGCGCATTGCCGCAATGCTTCTTGAAAAAATCTAAACACTTAAATAGGCCCGCAGAAAATTTCTGCGAGCCTTTCTTTTTTATTTAAAATAGGTTTTGCATTTCTCACTAAAGCCAACTAACGCTTCAATGGTTGCAGGTTCCATCGCGGTATGCCCTGCTGCTTGCGCAAAGATGAGTTCTGCGCCATCGACTGCTTGAGCGAGTTCAAATGCCGCGCTTGGTAAGCAATCCACATCATAACGTCCGTGAACGATATGCATTGGAATTCCCTTGAAGGCTTCCGCACGGTTCAAGATGTAATTATCGTCTTCCACAAAACAATGATGGTAGAAGAAATGACATTCCATTCGCGCAATCGTAAGCGCTCCGCGAATCCCCGCTTCATCCCAGACAATCGGATCATATGGAATCAACTTCACGAGACCGTGTTCCCACTCCGCCCACGCACGCGCTGCCTCTAAACAAATCGATTCATCTTCTGAAGTCAAACGTTTGTAGTACGCATTGACTAACTCTCCTTGTTCTTCAACCGGAATTGGTGCTTTAAACTTCTCGAAGTTCTCAGGATAAAAATGAGATGCCCCATCTTGATACAACCAATCGACATCACTTTGACGACCAAGGAAAATCCCACGAAGCATTAATCCTACGACGCGTTCACGATGTGCAATGGTGTAATGTAAGGCCAGAGTTGTCCCCCAGCTACCGCCAAAAACAAGCCATTTTTCAATCCCTAATGCAGTCCGGATTTTCTCCATATCTTCTACTAAATCATGCGTCGTATTTTCTTCTAAAGATGCAAATGGCGTACTCTTTCCACATCCACGTTGGTCGAATTGGATGATGCGATAGAACTCCGGATCAAAAAACTGACGATTCGCAGGAGAAGATGCCCCTCCTGGTCCGCCGTGTAAGACAACAACAGGATGTCCTAATGGCTTCCCTGATTCTTCCACATAAATCGTATGCAAGGGACTCACTGGAATCATGTGTTCCTTGTAGATTTCGATTTCCGGATATAATTCTGTTCTCATTTCTTGGCTCCTTTAATCACTTCTTGTACTCTCTTTTGAAATTCTGGTAAGACTTCTTTTTCAAACCATGGATTTTTTACCATCCATCGACGGTTTAGAGGCGATGGATGTACGAGTGGAAACATTTTTGGTAAGTACTCTTTATAGGCTCTAACTGTTTCTGTTAAATTTTTCTTCTTTGTATCTTTTAAATAATAGTCTTGCGCGTATTTTCCAACCAATACTATCAGTTCAATATCCGGCATTAAGGCAAAGGTATCTTCATGCCATTTTTCGGCAAACCCTTTGCGCGGTGGAAGGTCTCCAGATTTTCCTTTTCCTGGATAATAGTAATCCATCGGAACGACCGCAAATAAATCCGATTGATAGAAGAAATCACGAGTTACACCCATCCAACTTCTGAGGTTATCACCGCTTTGGTCATTCCAAAACAAGCGACTCTCTTGCGCTTTAATCCCAGGTGCTTGCCCTACAATCAAAATTTTCGCTTTTCGTGGCGCAGAAAATAAAGGCGCTATCCCTTCTTTGGTGTACTTAGCATTTTGTGGATCTGCTTCAATCTTCTTCATTAACTTTTCTAAATCGTTCATCTTTTTACCACCTTTCCTTTTTAGAATACTCCGATAGCCTTACTTGTGCAAATGCTTGAGTGTAGAAAGAGCAAAAAACACCTAAACTCACATGGAATTTAGGTGTTCTACTTGTGTTATTTTAAGCGCGGAGTCTTCAAAGTACGAGGGAGTGTTTTGCTTGAAAGCACTCGTGGTAATGTATGTGATTTTTCTTTTGATGCTGGACGGTAGGAAACCGGTCTTGTAGCACGTGTATCCACATACACATCTCTTGAAGTATTTGAACGACTTGAAGCCGATTGTAGCGCTTGTTTTGTTGCTTGTTTTTTCCCTTGTGAGCGAAGTTTTGGATTTGAAACTTTATTTCGCGGACGATATACACGTTGCGGTACGGCTTCGGTAGCGACTACTGGAGTAGATGTCTTTTGTGCTCTATTGACAGTAGCATCAGCCCCAGTTCTTTGAGCAGAACGCGTATTTCCAGTTCGAGCTCTACGAGTATTTCTACGAGCCTGTTTTTGTTTCCCTTTAATTCCTAAGAAAACAGCGATGATAAGGATGATATAAAATGCTCCTTTACCGAGTCCTTCAGCAATTTTGTCTGTATCTAGTTGATCAAAGAAGTTATCAATTTGATCAAAGACATCTTTGCTTTCAGAGCCTTTTGCATTCCCTTTCGAATCACTCTTGTTTGAATTATTGGCGTTTGAACTCTTTTCGTTCGAGTTCGCAGCTTTCGCGGCAGTAGTAGCTTCTTCTTCCTCTTCACTTGCATTGGCCAAATCCTCTAGAAATTTGTTTCGTTCTTTGTCCGTTGCCGTGAATTGAAACGCTTTTGTGACTTTCCCATCTTCGACAGGAATCAAATCATAATAGATAACATTGTGGTCTTCAATGGTCTCAACAAATGATTGAACTATGAGGCTATTATCTGTATCTCGATATACGTAAAGTCGAATACCGCCCTTCCCTGTCGGAAGGTTTTTAATTTGAACGGGAACTTTAATCTCTTTATATTGAGGGTTATTATAAGTTAACTTAATCGTCACTGTCGCATTATAATCTTCCCCATCCACAAAGTTGATTTTTTGTTCAAAGGCGCCTTGTATCTTCATCTTTGTGGTGTCTACCGGTTGTGGAGTTTCAGCATTGACTGTTGAAACACGTGCAAAGGTTCCTACTAACAATAAAGTGGCAATCAGTACCGCAAGCCATTTCAACCCAAAGAAAGATTTGTTAGCTTGTTGTTTCATGATTATTTACCTGCTTCGTCCCAAACTTTACGTCCTGATGCTAATGAAGCAATGTTTTCAGCGATTTTTGCGTTGTTTTGACCGTCCATTAATACAACTGTATTGTTTGGACCTTCAGCAAGAGCTTTTTTAGCGTCGATTGCTAAGTATTCTAACGCAGCAGCATTTAAGTTAGATTCGTTTAATGCATTGTTGATAGCTGTTAATTGAGCAACAGTTGCTTGAGTGTCAATTGCGATTTTTTCAGCATGTGCACGAGCATCTGCTAATAATTTGTTGTTTTGAGTTCTTGTATCCATTTCAACTGTTTTTTGACGAGCGTCAGCAGCGATTAACGCAGCATCACGTTCACGGTCAGCAGTGATTTGTTTGTTCATCGCTTCAACGATGCTTTGTGGAGGAATTACTTCACCGATGTTTACACGGTCAATTGTAACCCCATAAGAGTCTGTTTTACCGAATACACGTTGGTTTAAATCAGTGTTGATTTTGTTAGTACCACCAAGGATTTCAGCCATTGTCATTGTACCGATAATGTCACGTAATTCGTTTTGGATATCTAAAAGTAATAATCCTTCTGGGTTTGTGTTTCCATATAAGTATTCTTCAAGATTATCTACGTGGTATTTAGCTGAAGCGTCAATTGTTAAGTTAACGTTGTCTTTTGTGATGATTTCTTGAGGATCTAAGTCTAATGAACGTTGACGCATATCCACAACGTAAGCAATGTTACGAATGATTGGTGTTACAAAGTGTAACCCTGGTCCTAATTCTCCAACATAACGTCCGAATGATTGAACAGCAGCTTTGTGTCCTTGTTGGACGATACGAATTGATTTGAACGCAATAATTAATAAGATTAATACTACGGCGATAATTAAGATTGTTACTGGCATTTTTAATTTCCTTCTTTCTAAATAGTTACATATACTAATTTTTCTGGATTGATTTCCTCAATCACTTTTACATATACCAACCCATCCTCGTAGTCAATGACTTCAAGTGGTTGTCCTTCTTCGACTGACATAACATCCAAAATTTTATATGGATAGTTCCGTCCTCGGTAATTAAACGTTCCGAAGACTTGTTCGGAGAACGCCTTAAACTGTCCATGCAATAATGATTTAATTGCGTCGGGCCAGTTTTCAACTTTTTTCTGATGACTTTCGACTTCATTCTCGATGACCGTCCGGAAATAAGTTGATACGTCCGTTGAGATGATCTTCAAAAACGCTTCTTTTAAAGAGGGCTCAATCGTAAAGTTAATCCGTTCAGTCTTATTTTCGTTCGACCATGGTTGTTTTCTCATACCCATTCTCCTTTCTTTATATCTCTTGATGAACATATTATAACACGTTCTGAATATAATACAAGTGTAATATCTCGTAAAATGTAAAATTTTCACCTAGAGTGCATTTTCGTTCAAAAACGCTGATATAACAAGGATTATTTTATATGAGAATATCCAAATTTCTGAGCAAATAATATTAAGAAACTATAAAATTCCAAAAATATAATATATTTTGTGGTTTTTGGGTTATGAAAAAAAGCACCTAACTTCTTGTTAGATGCTTATCTATATTTTTTCCCGAGTTCGAGTGACCTTTTTCTGTACTCATCAAAAGAAATCTTATCATTTTCAAACAAATCATATAATTCCTCGGATGCTTTCTTCAATTCTGGTCTAGAATCATAGTATCTCTCATACAATTCCGCTAATCGTTTTTCTCTTTCTATATATTCTTCACTAATCATAAACATATACCTCGATTTAAATTTATTATTACACTATTACAATCATATAATTACTAAAGAGTATATTCAATAGAGTGATGAATAAAAATAGCCAAGAAATATAATTCCATCACCTTACAAAAGTATATGAACCTTGTTATTTCAACACTTTCAGCTTTACATTGCTTATAACTGTATACATGAATAATTTTAACTCTTAATCAGCAAAACACATCTCCACACTCACGGTAACAATGAAAAATACAATCTGATTGTTTTTTTTTGCACTATTAAAACTTCGAGGATAATCTAAAAGCAGGAGTTAATCTTCCTGCTTTTGTAGTTTTTCAGCATATTCAGTTAATGCACTACCTGTTTTTATAGTTAAATTCTCTATCTTACGTTCTCCTTTAACCAATCGGCTTAAAATAGATAATGTAACCCCTGTATCTTTACTTATTCTATATTGAGTTACATTATTTAACAGCCATTCAATTTTCTCAGTATCTACTTTCATACAATCACCTACTTCAATATAAACCATACTATTAAGCTAATAAAGATAAGCCATGCTACAAATGCTTTACAGTCAAAGGCGTGTTTAGTTATTTTGAAATTCATTTTCATTTTCTATTACTATATGATACAATCTGGTAAAGGAGTGAGGCTATTCGCCCCACTCGATTTCCCACTCGATTGTGAAGAATACTAAGTTGGTTTTAAAGGTTACTTTCGTTTTCTTCTTTTTGAGTGGTTTTTTCTTTACCTTTTTGTCTCATATTTTCCTTTCTTTATTGTTTAGGTTGTCTCACTCGCAATTACAGCATATCACTTCAGTATTACGTCATCAATACTTTTATTAAATATCTTTAAAAATAAAATTGTGTGACAGTTTGTTTTGGAAAGCGATTCTCCTCTTTCTTTTGAGCTACTTCCTTCCTTCATTTCACGTTTTAAAGAAAAACAATTGGCTTGAAACTATTATCAAACCGTACGATCTTAAAAAGATAACTATTCACGGTTTCCGTCATAGTCATTGCTCACTACTCTTTGAAATGGGTACCCCTATTCAAGTAGTTCAGGAAAGATTAGGACACACTAACATCAAAACTACTATGGATATTTATACTCATGTAACAGAAAAACAAAGAGATGAAATAGCAGATAATTTTGCAAAATATGTAAATTTTTAACCGATTGATGGTCATTTTGATGGTCATTTTTAAAAATACAAAAAAGAACAACCCTAGAAACATTGATTTAACAACGTTTCTAGGGTCTTATTGAAAACTAACCTACGCTACCTTCCATCTCGTACGCGATTAAACGGTTCAGTTCAACGGCGTATTCCATAGGAAGCTCTTTTGTAAATGGTTCAACGAATCCCATAACAATCATCTCTGTTGCTTCTGACTCGCTAATTCCGCGACTCATCAAGTAGAACAATTGCTCTTCTGAGATTTTTGACACTTTCGCTTCATGCTCAAGTGCAACTTTATCATTATGAATTTCGTTAAATGGAATCGTATCTGATTTCGACTTGTCATCCATAATAATCGTGTCACATTCGATATGAGAAATAGAGTAATCTGATTTCTTACCAAATGTTACTTGACCACGGTAGTTCACCGCTCCACCATCTTTTGCAATCGATTTTGAAACGATGGAACTTGAAGTATGTGGCGCATTATGAATCATCTTCGCACCTGTATCTTGGTGTTGGCCTTCTCCGGCAAAAGCGATGGATAACATTGTACCTTTGGCATAAGGTCCTTCTAGATAGACTGAAGGATATTTCATCGTTGTCTTCGCTCCAAGGTTCCCATCAATCCACTCAACAGTTGCGTGAGCAGCAGCTTTGGCACGTTTCGTTACTAAGTTATACACGTTATCCGACCAGTTTTGAATCGTTGTATAACGGCAGTAGCCACCCTCTTCAACGAAAATTTCTACGATTGCCGCATGCAAGCTGTTTGAAGAGTACGTTGGCGCTGTACATCCTTCAACGTAGTGCACGCTCGCTCCTTCGTCTACGATGATAAGCGTACGTTCGAATTGTCCCATGTTTTGGTCGTTGATACGGAAGTACGTTTGAAGTGGCACATCACATTTCACGCCTTTTGGTACATAGATGAACGTTCCACCTGACCATACGGCTGAGTTTAACGCAGCTAATTTGTTGTCTGTTGGTGGTACTAATTTTGCAAAATACTTTTTGAATAATTCAGGATACTCTTTCAAGGCTGAGTCTGTATCTGTAAAGATGATCCCGAGTTTATCGAACTCTTCTTTCATATTATGGTAAACCACTTCAGACTCGAATTGCGCAGATGCTCCGGCTAAATACGCACGCTCTGCTTCCGGAATCCCGATTTTCTCGAAAGTATCTTTAATCTTCTCAGGAACATCATCCCAAGAACGCGCTGGCTTATCGCTGGCACGTTTGAAGTACGTAATCGCATCAAAATCAATATCTGAAAGGTCCGCACCCCATGTTTGCATTGGCATATTTTCGAATGCCTTCAATGATTTTAATCGGAAATCAAGCATCCATTGTGGCTCGTTTTTCACTTGTGAAATCGTACGAACGACTTCTTCGCTTAATCCCATTCCTGTTTCATAAACAGGTGTTACATCCTCATGAAAGCCATATTTGTAATCGGCTAATTCAGGAACTCCACTCATTTTGTCACCACTTTCTTATGCTTTCTCATTTTCTACTGCACGTTCTAATGCTTTCCACGCAAGAGTGGCACATTTAATACGCGCTGGGAATTTTTGAACACCGGCAAGTAACGCCGCATCCCCTAAAGGTTCTTCATCCACGGTTTCACCCTGCACTAGACTTGAGAAATCTTCTGCTAGAGCGACCGCTTCGTCAACCGTCTTTCCAATAATCGCATCACTCATCATGCTGGCACTTGCCATACTAATCGTACAGCCGTGTCCGTCAAAGTGAACATCGTCAATCACGCCATTGTCATTTACAACGAGCTGCAACTGCAACACATCTCCACATGTTGGATTATTAAATTCAATCGTTGGAATGCTCGCATCATCTACCAATCCTTTATGGTGCGGATGAGACGAATGATCCAGAATCACCTGACGATAAAGCTGATCTAATTTAGATAAGGCCATATTGGAAAAACTCCTTTACTTTTTCTAATGCTTCTAAAAACTGTTCGGCTTCTTGAAGCGTGTTATAAATATAAAAACTTGCACGGCATGTTGCTGGTACATCGAGCCATCTCATCAAAGGTTGCGCGCAATGATGTCCTGCACGAACCGCAAATCCTTCCATATCGAGCGCCGTTGCGATGTCGTGTGGATGGATTCCGTCGATGGTAAAACTAATGACTCCAGAATGCTGTGCTGGGTCACTTGGCCCGTAGACTGTCACACCTTCCATCTCTTGCATCTTCGGTAAAAGATACGCAACAATTTCTTGTTCATGCTGATGGATATTCTCCATACCGATTTCTTCTAAATAATCAATGGCAGCGGCCAGTCCAATGGCTCCTGCAATATTTGGAGTACCGGCTTCGAATTTCCACGGTAATTCATTCCATGTACTCTCCTGGTCATACACGAAATCAATCATTTCGCCACCAAACTCTACAGGATTCATCTCTTGAAGAAGTGCTTCTTTTCCATATAAGACGCCAATTCCTGTTGGAGCCAGCATCTTATGTCCGCTAAAGGCATAGAAGTCGCAGTCTAACGCTTGGACATCCACCTTTTGATGCGGTGCTGCTTGAGCACCATCCACAACGAGAATGCCTCCTACTGCATGAACCATTTCGGCAATGCGTTTCACATCTGTTACAGTTCCAAGAACGTTTGAGGCATGGTTAATCGATACGATTTTTGCCTTCTCGGTTAAGGCTTGTTCTGCTGCTTCGAGATCTAATTCGCCCTCTTTCGTTAATGAAAAATAACGTAAGACGGCTCCTGTTTGTTTAGCCACTTGTTGCCAAGGAACCACATTCGAATGATGCTCAGCAGGGCTAATCCAAATTTCGTCCCCTTTTTGCAAGCGTCCTGGCGCAAATCCTTGTGCCACCCAGTTCAGGCTGGTTGTTGTTCCACGCGTAAAGAGCACTTCTTTTGTACTGGCTGCATGGATAAATTTCACCACTTTAGCTCGAGCCTCTTCGTATAAGTCTGTTGCTTCTTGAGCTAATGTATGCACCCCACGATGAATATTAGCATTGTGGGTCGCGTAGAATTTCTCAACGGCTTCTACGACTGGACGTGGCTTTTGAGTTGTCGCAGCATTGTCTAAATAGACAAGCACTTCATCGTTGACTTCACGCTTTAAAATCGGAAAGTCTTCTCGAATCGTTTTACTAATCATAGCTAGCAACCAACTTTTGTTCAATCATATCTACAAGTTCTTTTTGAAGAGCACTTGAAGGGATTGAACGAATTACAGCTCCTAAGAATCCACGAATCACAAGACGTTTTGCCTCTGCTTCTGAGATTCCACGGCTTGTTAAGTAGAATAATTGTTCATCATCCACTTGCCCCACGCTTGCTGCATGTCCCGCCGTTACTTCATTTTCATCGATTAATAGAATTGGGTTTGCATCTCCACGTCCGCCTTCTGAAAGCATCAGTACACGACTTTCTTGTTGAGCATCTGCGAATTTCGCTCCTTTAATAATATGTCCAATTCCGTTAAACGTTAAGGTTGATTTATCTAAAATAACACCGTGTTGCAAAATATGTCCTACTGAATGTGGCGCATAGTTTGTCACACGTGTATCGATTCCTTGAACTTGGCGTCCTGTGGAAATACCGATAACGTTCACCTGAGAATGAGAACCGTCTCCGCGTAATTCAGAGTCGAAGTCTGCAATCACATTTCCGTCATTCATAATGCCAAGCGCCCAGTTAATCGTTGCATCTTTTTCAAGGTAGCCACGACGGTTCACATATGCATCTGTTGATTGACCTAAAGTATCCACAGCCGCAAATTGAACTTTCGCACCTTGTTTTGCGATAACTTCTACAACAATATTGGCCGTATTCTTTTTGTCACCGACACTTTCAAAGCGTTCTACATAAGAAACAGAGCTGTTTTCGTCTGCCACGATTAACACGTGTTTCACGAATGCTTCGTCCACTAAATTATTTTGAACGAAATGAGATTCAATAATATCTTTTACGTCTACATTTTTTGGAATATAAATAAATACCCCTGAGTTGACCATCGCAGCATGATAAGCCGTTAAACTATCTTCATCGACTGGCACTGCTTTTGTCATATAGTAAGGTTTTACGAGCTCTGGATATTGTTCCAGTGCATCGAATAAATCCATCACGAGAACGTCCTTCAATGCTGTTTCAACATTCATTTCTTCCCAGTAAGAGACTGCACCTAGTTGTACAATCTTTGCACTTCCGGCTGCTGTTGGAATCACTTTTGGAAGTTCTTCAATCATTGAAGTCCCTTCACCGATTGCTGATTGGAATAAGTTCCAACGGTGGAATTTCACACGTTCGATAAAAGGTAACTCAAGCGTTTTAGCCAGTTCTAACCCTTTTAAACGTGTTTGTAGAAACCACTCTGGTTCATTCTTTGTAAGAGAGAATGCGGTGATTTCTTCTGGTGTTATGGTTAATTTTGTCTCTGCCACAATCTCACTCCTACTCTTGATGTTCAATCTTGATTCCTAATTCTTCACTGATTCCTTTGTATCCTTCAGCTTCTAAGCGACGAGCAAGAGAAGCATCCCCTGTCATCACAACACGACCGTCCATCATAATATGCACCACATCTGGTTCAATGTAGTTTAAGAGACGTTGGTAGTGCGTAATAATTAATGATCCGAAGTTATCTCCACGCATTGCGTTTACTCCACGAGAAACAACTTTTAGTGCGTCGATATCTAATCCTGAGTCAATTTCGTCCAGAATCGCGAATGTAGGTTCAATCATTAATAATTGAAGAATCTCGTTACGTTTTTTCTCCCCGCCTGAGAAGCCTTCGTTTAAATAACGTTCTGCCATTTCTTCTGGCATGTCTAATAGAGCCATTTTTTCATCTAATTTCTTGATGAATTCACGAACTCCCATTTTGTCGCCTTCCTCACGGCGAGCGTTGATTGCTGAACGCATGAATTCTGCGTTTGTCACCCCAACGATTTCACTTGGATATTGCATCGCTAAAAATAGACCTGCACGAGCGCGTTCGTCTACTTCCATTTCTAAGACGTTTTCGCCGTCTAATAGGATTTCTCCTTCTGTTACTTCATAGCTTGGGTGACCCATAATCGCTGCAGAAAGTGTTGATTTCCCAGTTCCGTTTGGTCCCATCACTGCATGAATTTCTCCAGTGTTAATCGTCAAATTAACGCCCTTCAAAATTTCTTTGTCTTCGATCGATACATGTAGATTTTTAATCTCTAAAGTTGCCACGATTCATTCTCCTTTATAATCATTCTATTCTGTTTTATTTTATCCTAATTGAGAACGATTCGCAAATAGCCGCGCCTTGAAATCGTGTAATAATGCTTTTCATTTTCATGAAAATGAGGTATGATGGAACATATTTTGAAAGAAAGGCTGATGCACATGCAAACTTATCCACTTATTGGTATTGCAGGAAATCATCGCCAAGATAACACGGAAGAAGATCGCTACATTTTATCGTATGCGCCAAATGGTTTTGTCCGTGGTCTTGAAAAGGCAAAAGCGATTCCTGTCATCATCCCCATCAGTAACCCAGAATTTGCAAAAGAATTCATCTCTCGGGTTGATGGACTTCTATTAGCGGGTGGACAAGACGTTTCTCCATTATTATATGGCGAAGAACCACATCTTAATTTGGCACGTACTTATCCTGCTCGTGATGCGTTTGAAATTGAGCTCATTAAAGAAGCTTATAGACAACACAAACCAATCTTTGCAGTGTGTCGCGGCTTACAAATTCTAAACGTCGCTCTTGGCGGAACACTCTACCAAGATATCGAATCACAATATGAAAATATTTCTGTGAAACATACACAAAAAACAATGCCAAGCCAACCAACGCATACAATTCAAATCGCAAGTGGTAGCGAACTTTCTCGAGTTCTTGGAACAACGACTCCGGTGAACTCTTACCACCATCAAGCGGTTAAACAATTAGCTGCAGATTTTGTCCCTGTTGCTTGGAGTACGGATGGCATCATCGAAGCGTTTGAGTCTAAATCTAAAGACCAAAGCGTGGTTGCCGTTCAATGGCATCCTGAACTTTTAATTGAAGATAGCAATATCATGCAAGGGTTATTTGATAACTTTGTGGAACGCGTGAATCGCTCAATACAAAATGCATAATAAAAAACTACGAATTCTCAACCGTTTGAGAACTCGTAGTTTTCTTTTTTATCTTTATTTTACTTCACATTGGTCACATGGTAGATCTTCGTCTAGTAAGGCGTCAAATTCTGCTTTATCTACTCTCGTTAAACGAACAATCCAGTTTTTCTCTTCTTCTAATTCATTTAAGAATTCTGGATTCTCTTCTAATTCGTCATGGAAAGCCACGACTGTTCCGCTAAGTGGAGCAAGTAATTCAGTTACTGCTTTTGCAGCTTCTACACTAATAATCGAATCTTCTGGAGTTACGGCTTCGCTCTTTAATAATTCAACAAAGCTCACATCTCCTAAGTCATCTTGACCCTTTGGTGAAAGACCAATTACGTATTCTGAACCGTCTTGTTTAATCCATAATCCATTTTCACTATATTTTTTCATCTTATCTCTTCCATTTCTCTTCGTAAACTTCTTCTTTGAACCCGAATGTCGCTTCCCCATTATCCAACACAAGCGGACGTTTAATGAGCATGCCATTCCCTGCGAGCAACTCTGAAGCTTCTTTATCGCTCATCTCAGGAAGTTTATCTTTTAGGCCAAGTGAGCGGTAAAGTTCTCCACTCGTATTTGCCATTTTCTTCCATTCTAAGTTTTGAGCTTTTTTAATCTTCAATAGTTCTTTTGCAGTTGGCGGAGTTTCGCGAATATCCTTTTGTTCGAATTTCACATCATTTAACTCGAACCATTTTAACGCCTTTTTACAAGTCGTACATTTTGGGTGAATATATACAATCATTTTCCATCCTCCTGACGTAAACGTAGCATTGTCGCATCTTGGTGGTTGGCACCAAATGCTGAATCTTCATCTTCAAAAATCGTACTCTTGAAGTGATAACGCATTGACATAATGAGCCCAATCCCCATCATATTTCCAAGCAAGCTTGAACCCCCTTGCGAAATAAACGGCAACGGAATCCCCGTCAATGGTAATAGTCCAATCGTCATCCCGATATTTTCAACCACGTGGAATAAAATCATCATGATAACGCCGGTTGCGATATACGTATAAAACTCATTTTTCGTATCGAAGCAGACACGAATCATTTGATAAATCAAGATAAAGTAAATCGCGATTAAGAATGTACCACCTAAGAATCCGAAGTTTTCCCCGATTGTCGCAAAGATCAAGTCAGACTCACGAACTGGTACATATACATCAGATACGCCGAATCCTTTCCCAAGCATTCTCCCTGAACCAATAGCCTTCAAGCTTTGGAATAATTGATATCCATTTCCGCCTTGGTCGCCGTATGGATCTAACCATGAATCGATACGCGCGAATTGGTAGTTCTTAAATCCAATGTTTAATAGGATTTGACGGTTATACACTACTAAGTAAATAAGGAGCGCGCCGATTAACCCTACTACAATAATAATTGGAAGTAAGATTTTCCAGCTAATCCCTGACATAATCAGAACGCCGCCCAAAATCATTAAGAATACAAGTGTTGTTCCTAAGTCATTTTGCAAGATAACGAGTACTAACGCTGGCGCAGCCCATAAAATCAACTTCACGAATAATTGCCAGTCCGTATGTGTACTCTTATACTTCGTCTTCATATTATGCGAAGTCGCAACTTTGGCTAAAATCAAAATATAGAAGATTTTCACCACTTCGGAAGGCTGGAAGGAGAAAGTCCCAAATCTGAACCAACTCTTCGCACCAGTGTCGGCAAATGTTGCTCGGTCATAGAAGAACAGAACGGCCAGTAACATGAGGAGCCCTAAAATATAGCCCCAAGTTGTTAGTTTCCATAACTGTTCAGAGTCAAATTGCATAATCACAATGATTGCGACAACCCCTACCACGTACCAAACGACTTGCATCAGTACCATTCTTAAAGAGGTGTTTCCACTAATCAAATACGTTGTTGAGAATAAAGTTGCAATACTAATAAATGCTAATAATAATACAGGAAGGATGACGCCATAATCGATTCGTGAATCTTTATCGTCATACATTAAGTTCTTCTTTTTCATCCGTTACTCCTTCAGTGTCTTGTTTTGGGTGTCTAAAGCGGTAAACAATCACGTTCAACACGCCCCCTAAAATCATTACATTGGCAATAAAATACAGCCAAATCATAAATACAATCAATGTTCCAAACGCTCCATTGGCCGTAAAATTACGACCCGCGTAATGAATATAAATCGAGAATAATTGCGAAATCAATACAAATCCAATTGTCGTGAATAAGCCTCCTGGAAAAGCATACAGGAATGACCATTTCACATTAGGAATGGAATAGTACATGAAACTCATGAGTAAAAAGACGGTTCCAAATAAGAGCCCCCATTTTACAAATGAAAGATCTAAAATAATCGATGCTAAATTTAGCGAGAAGAATTCTGCAACTAATCGTAACACTTGCTCACCAAAGATGAAGACAATCGATACAGCAAATACGATTAAAATAGCTGCCATCGCAATAACAACGGCAAAGAATCGTTCAAAAATAAAGTTTCTTCTCACCGGTGCGCCATATAAAACGTTTAACGAGCGCTGAATACTACTAAACATCTGAGAAGCTGGCCAGAATAAAATCACCAAACCGATAGAAAGCGCGCCCCCATTGAAGTTTCCTAAGTAATTCCGAAGAATCGGGAATAGGACTTCAGTAATATTGTCCGGTAAAATCGTTTCTAGTGTTTTAAAAATCACATCAATAGGAATTGGTAACAATGGAAGAATATTGGCAACCAGCATGACCATTGGAATGACAGACAATAACATATAGTACGCCATCGCTGCGGATTCAACGCCAATATTCACATGCATTAAATCTTCTTGAAAAATTTGCCAAAGCTTTGTTCCAAATTTTTTCAGTCGTTGCACGACCTTCCTCCCCTTTCCTTTAAACCCTAGACACAATACTCTTATTATATCCTATTTATTGTATCATAGTTGCCTACTTTTTTCTTGTTGAAAGAAGTGATTTTTACCCTTTCTAAAAAATTAACGACTCCTCTTCTCCACAAAAAAAATCTCAAGATTCACTTTATAAGTAAATCTTGAGATTCAGACATCAAAAAAAGAGGATGCAAGCATCCCCTTTTCTAAAAGTGTTTATTTACCTTCTGCTAATACGCGTTCTTGTTCAACAGCAGCTTGTCCTAAGATGTTTAAGTAGTTCCATGGACGGTCGAATACTGGTTGGAAGAAGAAGTCTACATAAGCTAAGTCTTCGATTGTCATTTTGTTTTGGATAGCTAATGACAATGTGTTTGCAGAAGCTGTACAGTCGTATTTAGACATTACTTGTCCACCTACGATACGGTTTGTACCTACTTCGTAAACTAATTTCATGTAGATTTTTTCGTATGTTGGCATGAATTCTGGACGGTGGTTATCTACCACGTATACAGAACGTACATCTAAACCGAAGTGAGGTGCGCTACCTACGTTAACCCCAGTTGAACCAATGTTCCATCCGAATAAGTGTAATCCAGATGTTGATTGAGTTCCACGGTATTTTACTTTGTGACCGTTGATGTTTTTACCTACTAATGAACCCATACGTACAGCGTTCGTTGCTAATGGAATATATGCATGTCCACCATTTGGGTTGTAGTTAACAGCACAGCTGTCTCCTGCAGCATATACATCTTTAACAGATGTTTCCATGTAGTCATTAACGATGATAGCACCGTTAGGCATAGTTTCTAATTGGTCTTTCACTAAGTCGTTGTTTGGACGGAAACCAACACATAAGATAACCATGTCAGCTTCGTATTCGCCACCTGAAGTTACAACTTTGTTTACAACGCCGTTTTCGCCTTCGAATGATTTAACCATTTCGTTTAAGCGAACTTGTACGCCACGTGCACGTAAGTCTTCTTCTAAGATGTCAGTGAATTCTGGGTCTAAGTATTTGTTTAAGATACGGTCTAAACCGTCTACTAATGTTACTTCTTTACCTTCTAATGCAAAAGCTTCAACTAATTCGATACCGATGTATCCACCACCGACAACAACGATTTTCTTCTTGTCGTTTTTCTTAGCAAAGATTTCTTTTGCTTGGTTGTAGTTTTTACATAATTGAACGTTTTCTAATTCACGTCCTGGAATTGGAGGAAGAATTGGCCATGATCCAGTTGTAAGTACTAATTTGTCAAATGAATCAGTCTTTTCTTCGCCTGTTTTTAAGTCTTTTACTGTTAATGTTTTACCAACAGTATCGATGCTTGTTACATCGTGTTCCATACGAACTGTAGCTCCTAATGATGCTAATTCGTCTGGATTTGAATAAAATAGTCCTTGAGGGTCTTTAACCACGCCTCCTACGTATAAGGCAATCCCACAAGATAAGAATGAAATATTATCATTTCTTTCGTATACAACGACTTCTGTTCCTGGATTGTCATTTAAAATTGTTTTGACTGCAGCAGTACCCGCATGAGTACATCCAACTACTACAACTTTCATGTATTTTCCTCCTATAAACCTGTTTGTTTATTTTGTGCTAGATAAGAATCATTATTATCTATACCCTTATATCCTACACATTACCAGACAAAAAAGCAAACGATATCATTTGGAAAAATATTAATGTTTTATTGATATTTCAATATTTTTCAAATGTACATAACAGATGGCCATTTTCCTCACTTTTTATTCTAAATGAGAACAGTTATCGATATTTCTCCATCAAAAAACTCTATTCCAAATTTCGGGACTGACCCCAAAAAGTGAGAATTTAATAAAAACACCCTAGGGCTACCGTCT
>CABSQV010000025.1:0-18865 GCA_902479935.1 uncultured Streptococcus sp.
TAAAAAAAGCACCCCAAAAGTTAGATTTTCTGTCTAACTTTTGGGGTGCACTTCACATTACCAAATATGGTAATTACCATATTTGGTAATGCCAACCTAAAAAAGACCCCATCAACAAAATTTGCTGATGGGATCTTCATTTTATAATGCTGTAAATTGTTCTGGACGTTTTGTAGGAATCGTAGTAGCACCGTGTTTTTGAAGCCATACAATATCGTACCAACGATTGAATTTGCAGCCACATTTTTTGAAGTGTCCGCATTCTTCAAACCCTAAATATTTATGGTAGTTAACACTATTCATCGTTAAGTACTCATCTTCCACTTCTGGAACGGCTACACAGGCATAGATGTTTTGGTACCCTAGCTCCACTAATTTTTTCTCTAAGGCAGCATAAAGCAATTTGCCATAGCCTTTTCTTTGATGATTCAAGCTAATATAAATACTAACTTCTGTGGACCAATCAAAGGCGGCACGTGCTGAGAATCGTCCAGCATACGCATATCCGACGACTTCCCCGTCCTCTTCTAACACTAGATACGGAAAGTTCTCTAATGTTTTCTGGATACGTCCTTCAAACTCTTCCACGCTAGGCACCACTTCTTCAAAGGTGATAGCTGTCGTTTCTACATAAGGCGCATAGATAGCTTGAATCGATGTTGCATCTTCTACTGTTGCTACTCTTAACAATACATTACTCATTGGCTGTTGAAAGTTCCAAGGGAGGAACTGTAACTCCTTTTAATAATTTATGAACGGGGCATTGACGCTCTGCTGCTTCAAGAATTTCGCGGGCTAATGCTTCATCTCTACCTGGCATCGCAACAAAAACGGATGGATGGAATAGATAGCCTTCTCCCTCTGAATCCAATGTCAAATCAATCTTCACTTCAACCTTGCTCTTATGCTCTAATTTCATACGTTTTTCTACAAATTCAATCGACGCATTTAAACAAGTCGCATAGGCTAAGGCAAATAATTGTTCTGGGTTCGTTCCAGCTTCTGCACTTCTTGGCGATGAAATCTGTGTGCTAAAGTCTTTGTCTCCATTTCCTTTAGTGTACGCTACACCTGTTAGCCCGTCTTCGTTAACGGCCGTTGTTGTATATAAAATTTTCTCCATGCTCTCACCTCATGCAAGTTTCTTCTTGTAGAATAGCACATTCCTAAAAACAAAAGCTATCCTAACAAACTGTTAAGATAGCTCTTTTTGCATTATAACCATTCATTATATTTTTTAATATACGCTTTTTTAACAACCGTTACTAAGAACATGTATCCTGCGATAATGAGAATTAACGCAAGGAAGTATAGCCCATTTAGCGGTGCAAGTTTTAATGGTCCTGCTAGTGGTGTATATGGAAGAACCGTTACCACAAATAAAGCGAATAAGGATGTCACTAGCAATGAGAACGCTGGTTTAGATTGAACGAATGGTAATTTTGGTGAACGTAACATATAAATAACCATTGTTTGAGACCACATAGATTCAATAAACCAACCTGTTTGGAAGACCATCAAGAAGAATGCAGGATTTGTAGATGTTGCATAACTACTTCCAGTAATCATTGGTGCAATTCCAAAGAACATCACTGCAAAGGTAATGATGTCGAAGATAGAACTCGTTGGTCCAAACCAAGCCATAAATCGTGTGATGGAACTTGCTGTCCATGCACGTGGTTCTTTTAAGAAATCTGCGTCAACATTATCAAACGGCAATGCCACACAGCTTAAATCATAAATTAAGTTCAGTACGATTAAGTGCACTGGTGCCATTGGTAGGAATGGTAGGAAAATACTTGCGAATAATACTGAGAAGATATTCCCGAAGTTTGATGAAACGGTCATCTTAATGTATTTTGTCATGTTCGCATAGACTTTACGACCTTCAATCAATCCTTTTTCAAGAACGAGTAAGTCCTTATCTAAAAGAACAACATCTGCCACTTCTTTGGCAATATCCACAGCACCGTCCACAGAAATTCCAACGTCGGCCACTTTTAGGGATGGCGCATCATTGATACCGTCGCCCATGTAACCAATCTTGTGTCCTTTCGCTTTTAGTAAATGAATAATGCGTGCCTTTTGTTCTGGAGATAGTTTTGCAAAAATCGTTGTTTCTTCAGCAACTGCTGCTAATTCTTCATCGCTCATATCTTCAATTTCTGTACCAAGTAAAACTTTGTCTACTGGTAGCCCTACTTTTTCACAGACCGTTAGCGTTACTTTTTCATTGTCCCCTGTAAGAATCTTCGTCGTTACCCCATGTTCTTTCAACGCTTGAATCGCTGGAGCTGCAGAAGGTTTTGGTGGATCAAGGAAGGCTAAGTAACCCATTAGAATCATATTTGATTCATCTTCAACCGTGAAGGCATGGTGAGTATCTTGATATTTCTTTTGGCTCACACCAAGTACGCGAAGCCCTTGTTCGTTTAAGCCACTCACTGCTTCTAGGATTGATTCGCGAATTTCATCTGTAATAGGACGAACTTCATCTCCGTCTTTTACATATGTAGAGATGCTAAGCATTTCTTCTAGTGCTCCTTTTGTTACGAGCACTGCTTCATCGTCTTCTTTCACGATAACGCTCATACGACGACGTTCGAAGTCGAATGGCAACTCATCAATTTTTTGATAGCGTGTTGCTAAATTTTGTAGATCTTCGTGTTCGTCGGCTTCTTTTTCCGTACGAGTAATGATAGCACGGTCTAATAAGTTTTTAAGTCCTGTTTGGAAATAGCTGTTTAAATACGCAATTTTTAATACGCCCATATCTAGATTTGCGTGAATATCTAATGGGTATTCAAGAATAATTTCATCTTGCGTGAGTGTACCTGTTTTATCTGTACAAAGAATATCGATAGCCCCTAAATCTTGAATCGCGTTTAATTTTTTAATAATTACTTTTTCTTTCGCCATGATGACGGCCCCTTTTGCAAGGCTGGCTGTAATAATCATTGGCAACATTTCTGGAGTTAATCCCACGGCAACACTCAAGGCAAATACCCCTGCTTCTAACCAGTCACCGTCTGTTAATCCATTAATCAAGAATACCACTGGAACTAAGACAAGCATTAAACGAATCAAGAGCCATGAGATTTTATTCATTTCTTTCTCGAAACTCGTTTGTTCTTCGAAAGTATTGAGTGTTTTTTCGATACGACCAATCATCGTATCATTCCCTGTGACTAAAATAACTGCTAAGGCACTACCGCTGACAACGTTTGAACCCATAAAGACGAAACGTTCGCTCTCGAGTGCTTGTTTTTTCTTTTCTTCTTCATCTGGAACCCAGATTGATGTTTTCTCAACAGATTCACTTTCACCAGTCAAACTGGATTGTTGAATAAAGAAGTCACGTGTTTCTAATAATAATGCGTCTGCTGGTAACATATCTCCAGCACTTAATTTAATAATATCTCCAACTACTAAATCTTCAATCGGAACTTCCATCTGTTCGCCGTCTCGAATAACCGTTGCTGTATTGACGATTAGACTAGATAAGTTACTAGCCGCCTTGTCACTCTTCATTTCCTGAACAAATCGAATCGTTCCTGATACAGCTACGAGTACCACGATAATGATAGAAGTAGTAGGGTCGGCTTCACCAGGTTTTGCAAGAATCACATTCGTGAATAATGAGATTACCGCAATCACTAATAAAATTACCGTAAATGGATTGATAATAGACTCATAAATCTTTTTCCAAATTGGATCTTCTTTAGCCTTTGTAATTTTGTTTTCTCCATAGGTTTCGCGGAGTGTTTCTACTTGTTCTTCAGTGAGTCCTTTTACAGATGTGCCTAACGCTTCTAGAACATCTGCCATTGGATTCATCAATGCTAAGTCGATTCTTTCTTTTGCTGTTTTCATAGTCTTCACCTCGTTTTTAATATAGGCGAAGCTCCGGGTGATCATCGCACTCTTCCCTTCGCTCATTAATTTGTTTCGTTTGACTCTCCGGTCCTGGCATATGATCACCCTCTTTCTAAAAGTTTTTGGCAAATGAAAAAGCACCTTGTCATAGCTTAAACGCGACAAGATGCTTACCAAATAAACAATTCTCATTTTTTCGTTCAAGCTTTAACATCATGGAGCGATGAAATGACATTAGTCTCTGCCTTCACGACAGAGGCTGCTAACCAACGCATAGTGTCTCCACTATTTTGCGGTAGTCATCCGTATCTCCATGGTAGTCTCACCTACCGATTTACATTCTTACCTTACCCCAATATGCCCCCTTTGTCAAAGAAATGTACTTTGTATCTATATTAAAATATGAATTAGTAGTATAATAAACGTGTAAAAGGAGGAATCCCTATGAAAAAATCAATTTCTTTGATTTTAGTCGCATTGGTTTTAGCTGGCTGTTCATTTTTCCAAAAGAAAGAAGACACAACCACTCAAGCACAAACGACGACTACTCAAAGCACAACAACAACGAAACAAACAACGACAAGTACTACTGAAACTCCAACGACTATCGTTGCAACAACTGCTGAAACACAGCACGCAACGGCTCCTGTTCCAAAGACAGTGTCTACCGAAAAAGTAGCGGTTCCTGCCGAAGCTCCTGCTCCTTCATCAATGGATATCCAAGCCATGAAACAAGGCGACTTCCGTAGCGTAGCCGGAACATGGAGAAACTCTGCTGGATGGGAATTCCACATTGATAAAGATGGAAATATTACTTCTGGTGGAAAAACGTTTAAAGTCGGTATTACCGAACAACAATTCCAAGAAGGACTTCTCAACTGGATTATGGTTCCAGAAGGCAATGAAAATGCATTTGTAGGAGGCGCCGTATTCTCATTCATCCCTAAAAATGTAGAGCTCACTTATGGTGTGATGTCTGGTGACAAAGACCAATCGGATATTTCTAAAGACCGTATTTATGGTACGCAAACCGTAACGGACGGAAAAACTATCAAAGCATTGATGTACTATAAAGTCGATTAACAGATAAAGCACTGTATTCAATTACAGTGCTTTCTTTTGTACATAAAAATAACGGATACCTCCTATTGGAAGTATCCGTTTTTCGTTACGGTTCACTAATGAATAAAATTTCTAGTAATCGTCCTCTTAATTCTTCATCTTCATGATGTAAGATATTCATGATTTCGTTCGCATTTTTAGCATTCACTAATCGTCGATATAAGTGGTCTTTCGTTGCGTAAGGAAGGTTCGCATTCTTGAGTACTTGGAAGAATGCTTCGTTTCGATTAACTGTTTGTTTTTCGCCAACAGTAAATTCAACAGTCGCATTTTTATTTTCCAATTCAACGACAGCTGCTTGGCTTCCTTGAACATGAACGCGGTGGATTCTGTTTTCTGGAAGGATGCCTGTTTCCCCTTCAACGGATAATTGAATCGCTCCTAATTTCCAATCAACAGATAATGTCGTGACACAACGAGCTCCATCTAAGTCTTCCACCATTTCGAATGAATGATGGGTACCTGGGAATACATACCAGTCAATCACTTCAGGTAAATCTACACCCATTTTCACACCAGATCCATCAAGTGGCACAATCGCTCCTTCTTTAGCAAATACAGGAATCGATTCGATATCACGATAAATATCAAGCACTACATCTCCTGCATACTCTCTTCCAGTGAAGAAGTCGTACCATTTTCCTTCAGGGAACCATACTTGAACTTTAGCGGTTTGATAATCCTTGTTCATTGGTTCTGTAATTGGAGCGACCATCAACTCGCTACCGAAGAAGTATTGATTTGGTACACGATAGCTCTCTTCATTTTCTGGATAGAAATAATACATCGGACTTACAAGAGGTGCTCCCTCTTCATGCGTTGCCACATTCATCGTGTAAAGATATGGAAGCAATTGGTGTCTTAGACGTAAGTAGTGCTTCATGATTTCTGCAGTATGCTTCGTAAAGAACCATGGCTCCTTACTGTTAAATGGACTTTGCGTACTATGAAGTCGTGTAATTGGACTAAATACGCCATATTGTAACCAGCGAATTTGTAATTCCTCATCATAATAACCACGCATATGTCCACCAATATCATGACTCCACCAGCTATATCCAATGTTAGAAGCTGTTGACGTGAAATATGGTTGGAATTGAAGAGATTCCCAAGTCACAATCGTATCTCCAGAAAATCCAACTGGATAACGATGGCTACCAGGTCCTGCATAACGAGACAAGATTAATCCGCCATCTGCTCTCTTGCAATTATCGACAAAATGATAATGGTTTAATAGCCATAATGGATCCTGTACCCCTTGTGTTCCTTGTTGCCAGTCAATCCACCAGAAATCAACTCCTTGTTCTTCTAATGGATAATGAACATCTTTAAAGTAAGATTCTCTAAAGCGAGGGTCTGCAATATCAAAAATCGCAGGTTCTTCACTGGCTGCATCTAATCCAAGACGTTTGGCAACAGCTGGATACGCATCTTCATAAGCTCGAATACCATCGGCTGGATGGACATTTAGAGAAAGTTTTAATTTCTTATCATGTAGTTTCTTCAATAATTTTTCTGGTTCTGGAATGAGTTCACGGTTCCAAGAGTACCCTGTCCAACCACTTCCGAAGCGTTCTGGAATTTTGGTGATATGCCAATCCATATCTAACACGCCAACCGCAAGCGGTACTTGCTCATCTTCGAAGCGTTCAACGAGACTTAAATACTCATCAGCCGTATACGCCCAATAACGGCTCCACCAGTTCCCTAAGGCATAGCGTGGTAATAATGGAGTTGCGCCAGTTAGGCGATAGAAGTCTCTGATGGCTCCTCTATAATCATGTCCATAAGCGAAGAAGTATAGGTCCACTTCGCTTTCTTTTTTGATAAAGCCTTCTTTTTCATCACTTATAAATCCATTGGAGTCATCTAAAACAGCATAACCACTCTTACTAATAATACCGTCTTCGAGTTCTGTTTCCCCGTCTACTTCGTCGAGTGTACGAGTCGTTCCTTTTAAAGTTTCGATTGGTTCACCAAAATACCAACGACTGCCGTAAAGAGCAAATTGCCCTTTTAATTCAATAAATAGATTTTGATTATTGAATTCGCCTTTGTTATAGCGTAAACGGAAAAACTTCGTATTAATATCTAATAGCTCTGGTGTTTCTGTTGCTTCTACCTCTACTTCACCAAAGTCTCTGTTTTGGATTAATTGCGTATGTCTATCTTCGAATTGTCCATTTTTTGAATATTCTAAACGAATGAGTTTATCCGTTAGAACGCTGATACGATAAAAATCTCCTTTAAAAATTTTCATCTTGCGTACCTCCATTGCTTAATTTATATGCCTTCTCAAACATTTTACTCGTTACTTTTACATTTAACAATGCCCAGATTGCAAAGCCACCAAAAGTGAATATGTAAATCGACGTCAATAATCGCTCAGGCGTATTCACACTCATATACACCACTGCGCAGTTAAATAGAATTAATAAAATTGCACGTAACGGATCTAAAATACAAACGAAAAAGCTATTGATGACACTGGCTTTTAAACTATTTTCAAATAATCCAATATACGGTAAAAGGATGACAACTCCTAGTATCGCAAGCATTCCAAATGGCGCAAGAAGTAATAATCCATATCCATTCAAAAAGTTTGTATTCGAAAAAATACTGTAGTTCAAAAATAATAGAACCGAAAGTACTACAAGAGCTGCCCAAATGACAGTGGCTTGTTTAAAGTTGGATTTAAAAATACGAAAATAATGATAGACAACATCTCCATCATCGCCCTTTAAAATCCGATGCAACATCGTGTTGAGAGACGTTACAGAAGCCCCCATCGTCACAAGAGGAATGCTCGTAATGATAAATAATGTATTTAATAGAATCAAGTTGGTGATGAGCGTTAGTCCTCTAACGAGTGGCCCATCTATTCGAAATAGTTTTTGCAATGATATCACCGTTCCTATATGAGAAAAAGGAAGCGAGAAAGATTTTTCTTCATCTCGCTCCCTCTACTCATTGTATTTTAAACGTTTTAGTTAGGGTATTTGTTAAAATGTGATTATTTAACTTCTTTTTGATAACGGTCATATGCGTCTTGTTGAATCTTGATGAATTCATCCAATCCCATATTTTTAAGGTTTGCTAAGTAAGAATCCCATTCTTCTTCAATTCCGCCATCAACTACCCATTTAGAAGCTTGTTGTTTTACATAAGAATCGATACTTACGTAAATTGAAGCTAATTTGCTTAGTTCTTCTTGAGAATAGATTACATTAGGGTAAGCTGGTAAAGCAAATTGTTTTAATTCTTGGTCCATCTTCAATTTCAAACCGTCACCTTGAGTTTGGTCAATTTCTACGCGGCTGTTGATGTTGTCGCTCACGTATTTAGGTCCGAAGTCACGTAGAGAGTGAATCCAAGCATATTCATCGGCAGATTTACCGTCTTTTGGAGGTAATACTTTATATTTGTCGCCATCTTTTTCTGTAGCAATTCCAAATGAACCATAGAAGTTTTGGATACTTGCATCGTCAGTATAGAATTTGTCGAACCATTGTAATAATTTAGCAGGGTTCTTCGCTTTTGTAGTGATTAATAATTCATTACGTCCATAGTTGTAGTGGTCTGGGTCAGAAGCAACATAGCCTTTTCCGTCAGGACCTTTTAATGCTGGTAAAGGAACATATTCGCTAGCATGTAATCCAAATGTAGCGTCGGCAGTCCAACCACTTGAAACACCCACTCTAGCTACTGATTTATCCATACGTTTTGCGGCACTCATTGATGAATCTTCAGTGTAAAGTTCAGGGTCAATTAAGCCTTTCTTGTATGCGTCATGCATTGCTGCAATCCCTTGTTTGTAGCTTTCTTCTGTACGAAGATATACTGGTTTGCCATCTTTTACAGACATTTCATAAGTATTATCTGCACCTAAACGGTTGTTAAATGGAAGGATGTAAGAGAATGTTGGGTCAAAGTTACCAGAGCCAAATGGAATTTCGTCCGTTGGATCTCCATTTCCGTTTGCATCTTTATCTTTGAATGCTTGAAGTACTTTAACGAATTCCTCATAAGTTTCAGGTACTTTTAATCCTAGATTATCGAGCCATTTTTTATTGATGAATAATTGGTTCCCTACTGTTGGACGCATTGGTAATTTCTTAGGAAGACTGTAAATGTGTCCGTCAGGAGATGTAATCATCGCTTTTAGTTTTGGTTCTTGTTCCAGTGCCTTAGTAAGGTTTGGCATGTTTTCTTTAATTAAATCTTCTAGAGGAATAAATAAAGATTGATTTTGCGCAATTTCAGCATCGTTAAATGCGTTTGATCCTAAGAAGGCATCTGGTAGGTCTCCGCTGGCAACTAATACAGATTTTTTATCTGTCCAGTCTGCAGCAACAAGAGTATCCCAGCTGATTTCAATGCCAGCTTCTTTAGCAGAATCATCGATAAATCCTTTATGGTATTCTTCGCCCCAGTCCGACCATCGAACGGTTGTAATTTTGAAGTTCGTTTGATCTGACTTTTCGTCATTTGACTTCGTTGTTGAGTTTGAGCAAGCGGCTAGTCCAGTTAGTGTAGCGGCTGCTAAAAACAAATATTTCATTTTGTTGATTTTCATAATATCTCTCCTATTCTTTTAGTGCGCCAATCATGACACCCTGATTGAAATATTTTTGGACAAATGGATAAAGCAACATAATCGGAGCTGTTGAAATTACAATCGCTGCATATTTCATCATATCAGCTTTAATCCGAAGGTCTGATGCAAGTTCCCCTGTTGCCTGAGATTGCATCATTTGGTTACTAATTAATAACCGTCTTAAGATCAATTGCAATGGTTGCAAGTTTTCTTTTGTTAAGTAAATTAAGGCGTTGAACCAAGAGTTCCAAATACCAACTGCTGTCCATAAACCGATTACGGCGATAATGGCTTTTGATAAAGGAACAACGATTTTGAAGAAATAACGAATTGTTCCGCATCCATCAATTTGAGCTGCTTCCCACATTCCTTCTGGGATACTGTTATTGAAGAATGTTCTTGCAACGATGATGTTGTAAGAAGATACTGCAAATGGAACAACCATTACCCAGAAGGTATCGACAAGTCCGACACTCTTCACTGTTAAGTAGATTGGAATCAATCCACCTGATACGAACATCGGAACAATGTAGAGAACGCTGAGCCACTTTTTACCTAGTAGGTCGCGTCTAGATAACGCGTACCCAGCAGGGATGTTGATGAGTAATGCGATTAATGTACCGACTACTGTATATAAAATCGTGTTGAGATAACTTCTTAAGAACAGTGGTTGTTCAATTAATCGAAGGTATCCATCTAATTTCCATTCGTGAGGAATGAACCAAACTTTACCATTGGCTACATCAGAAGGATTACTAAAGGACGCAATCACAACAAACCACAATGGGTAAACGATTAATAATATTAACAAGATTGCAAAACCGTAGATCACTACGTCAAAAAACAAATCTGATTTTGATTTTCTTGAAGCTTTAAACCATTTCATGCTATGACCACCCTCCTTTTAAAATAGTCCTGTTTTGGTATATCGTTTAGAAAACCAATTGACAGATAATAGAATGATTAAGTTGACTACAGTATTGAATAATCCGATTGCTGTAGAGTAACTGTATTGGAAGTTAAGCATCCCAACTTTATATACGTAAGTCGAAATCACCTCACTTCCAGCTAGGTTCAATGGATTTTGTAATAGTAATACTTTTTCAAAACCGATACTTAATAAGCTTCCGGCTCTTAAAATCAATAGAATCATTGCTGTAGGTAAAAGTAATGGTAAGTCGATGTTGAGAATCTTTTGCATACGAGAAGCTCCGTCCATCGTAGCCGCTTCGTAATACGTTGGGTCGATGGCTGATAAAGCTGCTAAGTAAATGATGCTGTCCCAACCGATATGTTGCCAAACATCACTCCAAACATAAACGCCTGCAAAACTATCTGGTTTTGATAGTAAGTTTGGCATTGTCCATCCAAGTGATTTAAAAATATTGGCAATCAAACCACTATTTGGTGATAAGAATAAAATGATCATCCCACACATAACCATTGTTGAAATGAAGTGTGGTAAATAAGTCGTTACTTGAAAGACTTTTTTGAATTTCCCTGTTCTTAGTTGGTTACATAAGAGCGCTAGTAAGATTGGTAATGGGAATCCAACGAGAATGCTATAGATTGAAATCTTTAATGTGTTCATCATCGTTGTTCCGAATTGAACTGAATTAAAGAATTGGGTGAAATATTTAAACCCTGCCCACGGGCTATTTAAAATTCCATTCGCCGGTGAGTAATCTTTAAAAGCAATCACAAGTCCTAACATTGGGATATATGCAAACATTATAAGTAAAATAATTGAAGGAAATAGTAGCACATATAAAGGAATGTTGCTTTTTATTTTTCTTTTTTGTAATGGGGTTAAATCTTTCATAATTTCCCTCCTGTTTCAAATTCCTGTCATTATTTTATAAAATAAAACGCTTTCTTTATATCACTTTTTCGATAAGAACTATTCACTATTCAGACAATATTGCCAAATTTATATCACTTTTCCGACATCTTCTTAATTCATATCGTTTTTTGACAACTTTTATGATAGTGTTATACTTGAGAAGCGAGGTAAAAGTTATGAAACTACATAGTATTCTATCTAAAAGACATTCTTTTAAATTTTTCTTTCAAGTCTTATTAGTACTTCTTATCCTCATCACAGTGATCAGTCTCTTCGTCAGCAATGCCACAAGAGATTTTATTAAGAATCAAAATATTCAACAATTGACGAGCTCCATTGAAATTTACGCAAATGGACTGAATGATGAAATGCGTTCTGTTGAACGCTTTTTGTATTCAACGGTCACTCACGATAAGGGTTTGGATGAACTAAATAAGCCACAAAGTTACACGGATTACGAACAAACCGTCAAAAAGGTACAGACGACTTTTAATGACTATGAATACCAACACGAAACGCATATGTCGTTTTTGGTGGCTACTGAAGGGACGCATCATTTTCTGAGTGCTTCAACTCTCTATATTCCCTATCAAGATTACTTATATTTAAAAAACAATATCAATTCGTTCAGAAATAATACTGACGACCGTAAATGGCAAGCCATTCTTATCAACGATACGGAATACTTGATTAAAGTCGTTCATTATAAAGAGAAAACGATTATGGCGGTTATCTCTGCTGAAGATATTCTAATGCCACTTCGGAAACTGAATATTGGGAAGAATGGACATATTTCGCTGAAAGAACCGAAGAACTTATCGTCTTCTACTCACTTAATTGAAGCCGATAGCGAACGGACGCAACTGCCATTTGATATTTACGTAGCGGTTGACTACACAGACGTATTCAAGAGTATCGTTCTTTTTGAAGTGTTCATCGCAATCGTTCCTATCTTAATCGCGATTGCTTCACTTGTGTTGATTATTTTCATTCGAAACAGAATGTTAAGTCCGATCACACGATTAACCGAACGCCTTTCAAAAATTGACGAGAATACCTCTATTTACGACATCGCTTCTTCTGAAGGGATTTTGGAAATCGACAATGCCAATGATAAATTGAGCCAGGTGCTCTTTGATATGCAAGACTTAAAAATTCGTGAGTATCATGCACAGCTGGAATTAAAAAAGGTCGAACTCAACTACTTAAAGAGTCAAATCCGACCTCACTTCTATTTGAATATGCTCTCCATGATTCATAGTATGCTTCAAACGGAGAACTATAAGGAAATTGAAGAGTTAACGATTTTAACGTCCGACTACTTACGATATCTCTTTATGGTGGACCAAGACTTCTCACCACTGGATAAAGAAATTCAACATATTAAGGACTATTTAGAGATTCAACGCATTCGTTACGGGGAGCATATCGATTTTGCTTTAACATTCGATGAACAGTTGCACGATGCGCTCGTTCCTTCCCTCTTACTTCAAACATTCGTTGAGAATACGATTAAGCATGGGTTCTCTTTCCAAGACGGGATTGCCATTGACCTTTCTCTTCAAAAACGAAAGGTAGACGAAAAGCCTTATATTGAGATTTGCGTCAAAGACAATGGTCCAGGTTTTACTCCAGAGATTCTTGAAAAACTCAAGAACATGGAATCATTAATGTCAGAAGACGGCCATCATATCGGAATTACCAATGCGATTGAACGGCTTAACCTTCTCTATCCAAATGATTATACGATTACTTTTGAAAATAACAACACGGGTGGCGCAAGAATTTATGCGCTCCTCCCCTATAAAGCGTTGAAAGGAGATTCTAATGAATATACTACTCGTTGATGACGATCGTTTTATCATCGAAGCGTTACGCGAAAAAATCCGTTGGGATCGATTAAAAATCGACAACGTATACGCGGCGAACAGCCTCACTCAGGCGCAAGACATCATTAAAGAATATCCTATCCACCTAATGATTAGCGATATTGAAATGCCTCAAGGAAGTGGTCTTGAACTGCTCTCTTGGGTGCGAAACGAAAATTACGACATCAAAACCATCTTTTTAACGAACTATGCGGATTTCAACTACGCGCAAAAAGCGATTGAGTTGCAAAGTTTTGAATACTACTTAAAACCGATAAACTTCGAAAAATTGGAGTTCATCATTCAAAAGGCACTCGACAAGATTACAGAGCAACGTCCAGTAGCGCCTCTTGAGACATCTTTCCAAGCAGAGAATAATTTCTGGTTCGAATATTTAAGAAAACCACGCATTCACCGTCTGGAAGAATTGCAAGCAGAAATGCGCAGACGCAATTTGAGTTTAAAAGATCATCAGTATTTCCTAACGGGTGTGATCACATTGCATATTAATGAAGCAGATTACGCTCCAGAAATTCCTTCATGGACTTCACAGTTGAAAAAAGTATTCCAAGCCTTCTCAAATGAGACTTATCAATTAGCGAGTCTATTTAAGATGGAAGGACACGTGGACCATTACGTTTGCCTCTTTAGAGTGGACAATTCCATCAATAGTGAGACATTCGCCAGAAAAATCCAACAAGAGATTCAGGATAAGTTTCACCATAATTCCATCATTACGTTCACCAGTTGCTTCCAATGCCCGAATATTTTACAAGACGTAAAAGAACTCTACTCGGCAACTGGCCAACAAGTTCCTTATTGGAATACGATTATTCCAGTATCTTCTGACGCTGCTGTTTTACAGGAAAAAGAAGTCGCAACGAACTCCATCTCCTTCTCGGATTCATTAGACGAATCTGAACTGATAAAGAGTCTCTTACACTATATTTCAGGTGGAATGGTGCCAAAATCCATCTTGCAAAAACTCCATCTGGATTGGACGCAACAAATCGGAATTTACTTAGACCAAAATGGAATTTCTGCGCATAAGCTCTTCCAAAATGCGCATCATGATTTCCTCTTCCAAAGAAAATTCCATTCGATTGAGTCTTTCGAAGAATACTTCAATTACTACTGGTCTCATGCAAGAAACTTTGTCACGGATGCCGAAAACCAAAAGAATAGTATTCAACGCATCATCGAATATATCGACCATCACTACAAAGAAGATTTGAGCCGGACTACTTTAGCCGATATGGTGTACCTCAGCGCGGATCACCTTGCTCGTGTCTTTAAGAAAGAAACAGGAGAAACACTCGTTAAATACATTACGGATAAACGTATCCATGCTGCTAAAGAATTGCTGTTGGATACGAAAACGCCGATTTCTCAAGTCGCCTCTGAAGTCGGATATGATAATTACTCTTACTTCACGAAAATCTTCAAAGAGAAAACAGGAGTTTCTCCAGGGGACTACAGAAAGCATCAAGCTGAATAAATAAAAAAAGAGCTAGTTCAACTGAACTAGCTCTTTTTGTTGATTAGTTTTCTCTTTTTTTCACTTTACCGTTCCATGCTTCGAAGCCATGTTTTAAAATGTAAATATTTGTATATCCATTTTTCTTTAGACGGTAAGCACAACGACCAGCGATTGATACGCCCTCTTCATATAAATAAATTGGTTGGTCTTTACGTAATTCCATGAAACGTTCTTTAAATTGAGAATATGGAATGTTACGTGCTCCTAAAATATGAGCCGCTTTGAATTCATCTTTTTCACGTACATCGATTAATTGTCCATGACGTAAATCCTTTCCGAACTCTTCAGCGCTAACCACTTTTGCAGCAGATTGACGCATCCAAACTAATACAAATAAGTAAATTCCGTAGGCCATGAATAAAGCCCAAATAATATACCACATGAGACTAAACTCCTTCAAAAATAATTTTAATAAGACAAGAGATATTGTATCATGTTTCTTCTAATCTTTCAAAAGCACTAAAGAAGCTGCTCCAATGACTCCTGCATCGTTCCCAAGTTCTGCTAAACGTAGATGTGTTGTTTCGCGGACTTGTGGGAATACTAATTGTTCATATTCTTTACGAACGCCTTCAAGCAAGAATTCTCCTGCAGCGCTCACTCCACCACCGATAACGATGAAGGATGGATTTAACATATTCGCAACGTGTGAACATGCAATTGCTAAATATTTAGAGAAATGACGAATCACGATTAATGCGAGTGGATCGTTTTGTTTTGCTAAATCAAACACGTCTTTTGCACTCACGTCTTGTCCATCATCGATTCTTGCTTTCAACTCTGAATCGCCTGCATATTCATCTGCATAACGACGGGCTAAGTTCACAATACCTGTTGCACTCGCTACCGTTTCAAGACAGCCTTTTTTACCGCAAGTACATGCAAAAGGACGTTCACTGAAATCAACGGCGATGTGTCCGAGTTCGCCGCCAGCGCCCGCTACACCATGAATCAGACGGTTTTCAGCGATAATCCCACCGCCAACACCTGTTCCAAGTGTAAAGAAGGTTACGTCTGGTTGGTCTCCACCAGCACCCATCCATTTTTCACCAAGCGCTGCTACGTTAGCATCATTGTCGATGAAGAACGGAATTTCGAGTGCTCCTTCAATTTTTTCTTTCAAAGGTTGTAATGTTTTCCAGTTTAAGTTGTAGGCACCGATAACTGTACCCTTCTCTCTGTCAACAACACCTGGAGAACCCATCCCGATACCAGCAAAGTTTTCATTTGTTAGTCCTAATAAGTCTAAACGATGACGAATAGAGTCGATAATGTCGTCCACAATGTGGCTTCCTTCGTCTAAAATGTTGGTAGGAATCGACCATTTTTGTTGAACTTCACCTGCTAGTGAAATAATCGCAAATTTGATGGAAGTCCCACCTAAATCAATACCAATAATTTTCTTTTCCATTGTATTCACTCCATGAAACTTGTATATGCTTACATTATAACAGCATTATCTTTTCATTCCTAGTGCAAAAAGTAAAATTGCGATGACAAAATACGAAACGATTCCGGCAATGCGTGAAGCAGGTTTTGTCAGGCGGTCTCCTCTGAAGCTGATTGCCATCATCACTAAGTACCCACCAACGAGTCCTCCCAAGTGTCCATAGTTATCGACGGCTGAATTAATAAACCCTAGGACGATGTTGATAATGATAAGTCCTGCGTATTGCACGCCCATTTGCCTAAAAGAACGAATGTAGCCGTGTTTTCTTGATAAATAAACAACAGCTCCCATGAGTCCAAAGAGCGCCGTACTTGCCCCAGCTGAAATGCTCGATGAGAATGCAAAACTTGCAAGGTTTCCCATAATTCCTGATAACAGATACACCGCAAGGAATCTCCAGTGCCCAATTTCGTACTCCATCTGACGACCAATCATATATAAGAACACACTATTAAATAAAATATGTTCCAGTCCAATATGTAAGAAAATTGGCGTTAGGAATCGATAATATTCATGTTGATGAATGATATACGGATTGAATTTCGCACCGAAATTAACAAGAACTTGTCCATTCGTGCTACCACCTGCAAGCGTCATTACGATAAAGAGCGCTGCTTGAATCGCTAAAAATAAATAAGTAAAGCTGAAGCTCTCGTTGAAGTTGCGCTTCATGCGTTCTAATTTCCAAGGGTTAATCTTAAACATCTCGTACCACTCCTTCACTTGTAATAATCGTTGGAATATGAATATCCGTTTCAAATACCGGCCAGTCGGCAACAGGCGTCACCTGAGTCGTATAGGCTAGTGAAAGAATTCGATAATCGTCTACTTTTTGTAAGGTTCTATCGTAATACCCGCCACCAAAGCCGATACGGTCCCCTTTCGTACTATACAGTAATCCAGGCACAATAATTAAATCCAGGTCTTTAGCTTCAAATAGCGGATGCGTGCTATCGATGACTGGCTCTAGTACTCCATATGACGTGCGTTTAAAAGTTGTTTGTTCATTCCATTCTACAAACACCAATGTCTTATCTGGCATCGTCACAGGAACGAATATTGTTTTTCCAGCGCTTCTAGCCTCTTGAACGATTAAATCTAATTGGAATTCCATTCGCATCGGCATCGTTAAACCGACCGTCTTGGCCTCAATCCATTGCGGCATTCCTTTTAGCCATTCTACCACTCGTTTTTCTTCCGCACGGCGTTTTCCAGGCGTCATCGCCTCTAGTTCTCTCTTTTGCTGAGCGCGTTTCAAGTTCTTCACGTCTTTTTGATATGCCTCAAAGAGTTCGGTGAATAACTTCAAGAATTCGAGTTCGACTGCTCGCATGTTTCTTTCTTCGAGAATTGGACTGCTCAGTAATGGCGCTTTTTCCATTATCGGCTCATCCGTTAAGATAATTGGCAATTCATTAGAGAGCATTTCATGATCAATTGCCCACACTTTTGCCCATTCTTTTTCTTCTAAATGTTGCAAGAAGAATTTCTCTTTAATCACTTCGAATAAGTTATTTTCCATGATTTCGTACTCTGGCAATTGATTTTTCACAGGACGAATTAAGTCAGCGATATAGGCTTCTGTTGCATCATGTAGTAAACACGCAAGCACCGTTCCTGTTTGGTATCCTCTGGCAATCGCTTCTTGGGCACAATTAATGCTATGTAATCCTACTGAATAAAAGAAACGAAGATGCCCGTTTCCTCGACACATCATACTTAAGGCATGCGCAATATCTTCAATGGCTACATTGTCTGGAACCATTTCAAGCGGATTAAACATGCGCCCTGTATATGTATTCATAAATAATTTTTTGTCTTCCATATGTTCCTCCACGGTTGATGTCAGTTTATTTTATCATTGAATTCACGCGATTTAAAAGGATTTAGGTATTTCTTAATGATTCTGTTTCTTATGAATGTCTATTCTCAACAAAAAGAAAGATTCCTTCGAATCCTTACGGATATCTTCATAATAGCTGTAACGTTGCACCGGTTCGAGCCTAAGTCTCTCACCTTTAAAGCCTCAAAGGAGGTGTACGAAATGAATTCCTACACCTCCTAATTCGCATTTAATGCCCTTCACGTTACTGCTATTATAGAATCCGTAAGCTTCTCCAGAATCTTTTCTTTCTAAGAAGGAAAGTCAATAAAAAACACAGATTAGTAAATGGCACTGACCCCCGTAAATGAGAATTAAATAAAAACACCTCCAAGTTGGATTTGGTACAATATTATCAAATACGCATGGAGGTGTCTTTTTATGGTTAAAAATCGTGTTGCTTATTCAGCCGATATTAAAAATAAAGCCGTAGAAATGAAATTACAGGGATATAGTACAAAACAAGTAATGCAGGAGTTAAACATTAAAAACAAAACGCAAGTAGAAACATGGTTTAGATGGTATAAAAATGGAGAAACACATCGTTTCCACCAACAGGTGGGTAAACAATATTCTTATGAAAAAGGAATGGCTAAACTTTCTGAAATCGATCAATTAAAATTAGAATTACGAAGAAAAGAAGTTGAATTAGAAATATTAAAAAAATACAAGGAATTGGAAAGGAAG
>CABSQV010000026.1:0-17500 GCA_902479935.1 uncultured Streptococcus sp.
CAAATCCAACTTGGAGGTGTTTTTATTTAATTCTCATTTACGGGGGTCAGTGCCTTGCTTAAGCTGGTTTTATCATTCAATAAATAAAAAACACTCTCGATATTTTCTCGAGAGTGCAAGTATAGTCTGTTACAACCTATACCGCTATCAATACATTAATCCTACTGATAAAAATATTAACTGTCAAGTAGATTAGTGATATAAAAACAGCCTACTTTTTTTCAAAGTAGGCTGTTTTTGAGTATTAACGTTGTGCAAGATGTTTCCAATCAATCCCGCGGGCATCACACCAGTTTTGGAGGCTTGGTGCGACCACGATAGGGGCTTGTTGGAGACTAGAAATACTATCCGCACCGACAAGTGTTAAGATCGTTGTCAGTTGCTCTTTCCATGTTTGAACCGTATGGATGGCGTCTGGAAGGGAGTCGTCTTTACGTACGAGATGCAACATTTCACCAGACAATCCGACAAGGCTGGCTCCTAGAGCGAAGCATTTGGCCATGTCGAGTGGCGTCTTCACACCGCCGGAAGCGATGATTGGGGTGCGGCTTCCTTGGGCTTCCATAAGAGACGTCAAGGTCGTTTGTCCCCAGTCTTCTAGGAAATCGAGTTTGTCTTCTTTGCGACGGCCGTTTTCGATTTTGGCGAAATTCGTACCGCCAGTACCGCTAATGTCGATAGCAGCAACTCCGATATTCTCTAGTTGCGCGATGGCTTCACGGCTAAATCCGAATCCGACTTCTTTTACGATAACGGGGACGGCACTCGCTTTGACGATATCTTCGATGTTTTTAAGCCAGTTGCTAAAGACGCGGTCTCCCTCTGGCATGACGAGTTCTTGTGCACGGTTGACGTGAATTTGAATCGCGTTTGCTTCGATGAGTTCGACAGCGCGTTTAGTAGCCTCAGCATCGTAATGCGCACCAAGGTTCGCGAACAGGATTCCATTTGGATTTTCCTGACGAATGACCTTGAAGCTTTGTGCACTTTCAGGAAATTTCATCGCAATACTCATCGAACCTGTCGCCATCGTCATGCCTGTTTCACGAGCCAAGATGGCTAAGCGCTGGTTTAACGCAGTCGTGAGTGGACTTCCGCCCGTGATGGCGTTGATGAAAAATGGGACATCGAAGGTGAGGTTACCCAGCTTAGTCTGAAGCGACACATCAGCCACATCCACCGTTGTGAAGGGATGATGCACGAAGCGCGTTTCCACAAACTCGGGAGCGCTCGTTGCACGGTATTGCTGGTTCGCATGCCCCACATGCTCGTCCTTTCGATTCATTTGTTGTTGAAATAAATCCATCATTAATCTCCTTTACCAGGCTTCTGCGATAGCAATCGGAAGCACTTGAATTTGAGCCTTGCCCCATTGAGTTTCAATTTGTTGTCTCTCGGTTTCGTTTTGTGTAAAGCAAATGCCACAGTCGCCACCACCAGCACCGGATGTTTTTGCACAGGCACCATTTTGTTCTGCGAGGTTGCAGAGTGTTTGGAGTGCAGGGGTTTCGATTTCCAGCTGCATCACTTGTGCAAATTCATTTAATAGTGCACGGTTAGAACGAATGCCTTCTTGTAAGGCCGGTATGTCTTGTTTGTTCCAAGCACTTTGTAGGCCTTGAACGATGGCGTGACTCTTTACAAGAAATTCCTTGTAAAAGGCGCTATCCGTTGCCACTTTCCGTTTCTTATCAGTGGCTTGAATGAGTGAATCGGTAATCGCGACTTGTCCCGTCCATCCTACTAAGAGGGTGAAGTCTGGGATTTCTGGAAGACGTTCAATCAAGAGGTCTTTCCAGTCATTATCACAAATTTCTTTGATAGTTTGGCTTTGTAATTTTACGAGTAAATCGCTTCTGTCTGGACTTGTGTAATAGACCATTCCTCCAAAAGAAGAGGCGGCGATATCTCCAAAGGATCCACGTTGGGATAAGCGAAGATTCGTTAACACACTTAACTTATAGATGAGTAGTGGTGTGCGTGGAGTCTCGTAGAAATCAAGAACAGCTTGAATCGTTGCAACTACAACAGCACCACTGGAACCCAGTCCGTATTTAATGCCACGCTTAGCGTCATCGAGTTCACTTGTAATCGAAAGCGAGTAGAGGGCATTTGTTAGTATTCCGCATTCACGAACGTATTGCTCTGCGACTAGAATCGCTTCTTCAACCAAGCCATAGGGATGGTCTGTCTTTGCGCTGAACAGTTCACCTTCGCGCGTCCATTCCACAATCACGTCTGGATTTTGAGTAGATGTTAAGGTTCCTACATCAGTAGCTTCGTCGATAGTGACAGTTAAGTAGCGTGATACCGCCGCAACAATAGCGCCGTTTCCTGGTTCGACAACCGCATATTCTCCGGCGATAAAGAGTTTACCGGGAGCTTTTGAAGTAATCGTCATGCGCTCACTTCCCTTCGAAAGTCGCAAGAGAAGCGTTCCATTCGTCTTCGGTCAATGTGCGAATGCCTTCTCCTGGCAGGGTAGGGATGAGTTTTTCACTCGGGAATACTTTGCCAAGCTCTTCCATAATCGCTGGAATATCACTTGCCTTGCAAATCACTTTGACGTTTGGCCCAGCATCCATCGTGAAGTAGGCTGGAATGCCTCGTTCTTCTCGAATCGTGCGAATCGTTTGTTGGGCGATAATACTCTCCGGTGCGAAATAACAGAATGGAGGGTTACTTGCCAGCATCGTAGCGTGCATTTTCATGCCGTTAAATTCCGCAATAGAGCCGATACGATGAATGTCGCGGTCCTTGATGGCCTCTTTGATGTCGGCTAAATCGGTCGCGGCTGAAGTGACCCAACCTTCGTAAAACGGAGAAGTGGAAACGGTCAATTCCATGCCGGCACGACTCGAAATTTTCTTCTCGGTCGCACTCACGACGATGATAATCATCCCGATATCAAAGTTCGCATCGTCGACAGGGATGGCCATACTGTTCTCGTTGGAGTCTCCTTTATTCCATTCGACAAATCCGCCAAAGAGACTACGAGTAGCACTGCCGCTTCCACGACGAGCGTAAGTCGATAATTGTTGGGCAGGCAACTGAAGGCCTGTCGCCTCGTTCATCGCACCTGCTAGTGCCGCAAAGGCGGAAGCAGAGCTCGCAAGGCCCGCTGCTGTTGGGACGAAGTTTAAGCTCTCGACACGAGCACGACGCGTATCTCCCGTTTCAGCGCGGAACAAGTCCAAGAAGCGCGTAATTTTAGCCGTTGCTGCTTCGTCTTGTCTAGTACCATTTAGGTAGAACTCGTCTTCTGTTAAAGCATCTGTGAGTTCGACTTTTGTATCGGTATAGAAGGCTTCGAGGGTCAAAGAAAGGCTACTGTTCATCGGAATGAAGAGCTCCTTATTTTCCTTGCCCCAATATTTAATTAGTGCGATATTCGTATGCGCACGCGTGATTCCAATGTTCGATGTCATTTGGTATTCTCCTTTTTCGCCAGCGACTGAATCCAGACCGCCTGCGCTCCTTGTTTCATGAATTGTTCTTGTAAATGAAGGGCATCTTCCTCGGTTTCGACGAGGGCAATCATGCATCCGCCAAGGCCACCGCCTGTGACTTTGGCCCCAAGTGCGTTGTTTTGATGGGCCGTATCGACGAGTGTATCAATGACGTCATGCGACACGCCGAGTTGTTGGAGGCGTTCATGATTTTCGCTCATCAGTTGCCCAAGTTTTTGTGGGTTTTGTTCCTCGATGGCCGCTTTCGTTTCGTTGACGATAGCGCCAATCGATTGGACCGCATCCGAACCAGTCTCTTTTGTAGTAGGGTCGATGATGCGTTCTTGCAAGGTGCTTACATGCTGCACCGCTTGCTTCGTATTCCCAGTGACCCCAGAGTCGGCAATCACGAGGTATGCCGGCATATCGAGGTCGAGCGTTTTTAGTTCTTGTTCTTTTTGGAAAAATACAGGACGTGTCCCGCTCGTTGTCGCCGTATCGACGCCACTCGGATTTCCATGCGAAATGGTTTCCGCGCCTTGAACGATGTCCCATAAAGTTTCTTCAGGAAGAGTCGCATCCAAGAAATCGAAAATGGCACGCACCACTGCAACGCTGACTGCAGCGCTCGAGCCCATTCCACGTTCTGCAGGAATTGTAGACTCAATCGAGAGCGTAAAAGTATGAGCCGTCATGTCTTTTGCAGAGGCTACTTTGAACGCTTCGCGAATCGCAAATTGTAGCCCCGCCATAGAAGTTGGCATCTCGTTTACGTCACCTGTATAAAGTTCACATTGAATCGTTTGGCCCTCTTTTGTAGAGACAATATCTGCCTTCACGTAAACCGCGTCAATTGGCAGTGCAATCGCTGGTTCGTGGTAGACAACGGCATGTTCACCGGCAAGAATAATCTTTCCATTTGCCAGGCCTGTTCCTGTTTGTGGTTTCATACGACAAATCCTTTCCTTAGTTTCACTTTTCATTCTACTAAATCCACGCCCTGACGTAAACAAACACGGCGATTTCATGGGAAAAACTTAAGATAATGAAAAATAGAAACCGCGTTCAACATATGGTACAATTCAAGAATAGGACTCAGTAGCTGAAGGAGACGAATCCGTTGAAAGAAAACGAGACGTATTACCAAATTAAACGAGAAGAGTGGAGCCAGTACGAAGGTGCCCATCCATTCACAATGACGAGAGAAGAACTTGCGCACTTAACATCATTAAACGACCGCATTTCCCTACAGGACGTGCAAGAAGTGTATGTGCCGATGCTCGATTATTTCGATTTATACTTTAAAAAACATATTGAATTACGCACGGAGGAACAGCAATTTCTTCATCAAACGAAGAAAACAGTGCCGTTTATTATCGGGGTGTCTGGGAGTGTGGCCGTTGGGAAGAGTACGACAGCCCGCTTGATGCAAACGATGCTGCAACAACGCTACCCGGATAAGCGCGTGTTCCTAATGACAACGGACGGATTCTTATTACCAACGCAAGAGCTGATTAACCGCGGAATCTTGGATCGCAAAGGCTTCCCGGAAAGTTACGACATGGAAGCTCTCGTTCATTTCCTACTCGAAGTGAAGACGGGAAATCCAAGCGTGGATGCACCGGTATATTCGCATGAGATTTACGATATTGTGCCAGGGGAAGTGCAAACGATTGAGTCGCCTGACATCTTGATTGTTGAGGGGATTAATGTGTTGCAACTACCGCCAAATCGTGAAATTTACGTGAGTGATTTCTTCGACTGGTCGATTTTCGTAGATGCTGATGCGACGTTGATTGAGCAATGGTACTTGGAGCGTTTCGAGCTCTTGATGGATCGTGCGAAATCACAGCCGGATAACTATTACTATCAATATGCGATTGGGAATCGTGCGGACGCGATTGCGATGGCGAAAGATGTGTGGCAGAAGACTAACCTGAAGAACCTTAAAGAATACATCTTACCAACGAAAACCCGTGCCGACTTCATCCTACATAAAACAGTGGGACATCATATTGATTTTGTGCAAATTAAAAAATATTAGGTATATCGATTACTCAAAATCCTTGCGGATTTTTTTATAATCACTGTAATGGGGCACCGGATTGACCCTACGTCTCAATCTCTACCAAGCTTCAAACTGACTCTACGGGTTTCACCCTAGAGTCAGTAATTCACATTGGTTGCTATCCCCCATTAGTGCGATTATAAAATCCGCTCGGTTTTTCGTAATCGATTATTTTTTTGCAACAATGTGTGCCTTGTTTTAGTAGGTGAAGCGGTACGGGGTTCTTAGTAAGAATACGGGGAATCGTAAGAAAGAGTATATCTATGTTCATTGCAAAAAAAAGTAAAAAATTAAATGTAAAAACCTCTTGACATTTTTAGATAGGAGAGTATAATTTGAAATGTAAAGAGCTCTTGACATTATTACAAAAATTTGGAGGAACAAAGCCGTGAAAAAGATGGATGAAATGGACAGAGATATTCAGTTGCGTTCTGAGGCGTGGGGCTATAAAACAGCGCTTTTGGGTTTATGTGCATGGACAGGATTTAATATCTATCAAGCACTTGTTGGTGGTGGCAAACTTGAAATGCTTCCTTGCTTAATTTTGCTCTTATCTGTAAGTGTGCAAGGATTTGCTCAAACCGCAATGAAACGCAATATGATTGCTGGTGATGAAGAGTATAAAGAACCAAATAAACTTGTTCAAGGAGTCATTCTAGCAGTTGTCACTGTTATCGTAGTATTGGCTGTTGGCGTTTATTTTTTCCAGAAAGCGTGATGGCATATGAAAAATAATATTAAACAGCTAAGAAAAGCAGCAGGATTGCGACAAGAGGATATGGCAAAAACGTTGGGTGTAAGCAGACAGACCATTATTGCCATTGAGAATGATAAATATAATCCTACCCTTGAACTTGCGATGAAGATTGCAAGGTTACTCCAGCTCAATGTTGAAGAGATTTTTGTGTTAGAGGACTAAAAAAACATAACTGAATACTCAATAAATGAAGAGAGATTCCTATTTGTGGGGGGATCTCTTTTTTTGTAAAATCCTTAAAAATCCTGTTTAAAACGAGAAATAGTAGTGGTAAAATGTAGGTGAAAAAATGTAGCTTGTAGTATGGTTTCTTTAACAATGAGGTGAGAACATGTACTTAAAAAGTAATCAAGATAAACGTCAAAAAATACCGACTGATGGAGTTGGGCCGTATCTATGGGGGATTCTACTTGTGATGAATTTGGCTGGTTGGATGCTGAGTCAGTCAGTGCTCCAGAGTGGAGTACTGAAGGGTGGTTTCCAAGATTTGTTTTACCTGATAGGCATTCTCTTAATGCTCGTTGCAGCGAGAATTCAGTGGCTCAGCGGGGTTAAATCAGGTGTTAGCACGAGCTTCCAAAGCGATGAACTCAAAACGACTGGAATTTACGCGCGCACACGCAATCCGATTTACTTTTCGTGGTGGCTCTGCAGTAGTGGAGCTATCCTCTGCGTGCATAATGTGTGGTTACTGCTCCTGATCCCGATTCAGTGGGCAATCTTAACCGTCGTGATTATTAATACTGAGGAAAAATGGCTCTACGAACTACATGGTGAGGCCTATAAGGATTATTGTGCAAGAGTAAACCGATGGATTCCGTTGAAGAAATTTTGATTTTAGAATCTCCAAGGCAAAGGAATTAAGGTGAAAAGCGATGGCGAAAAAAGATTCTTTAAAGCAACAAAAGTTTATGTCGTTTATGTTTAGAGGAAAAGAAATTTTCAAACCGCTGAACACGGGAACTATCGACGAAAGAGTAAGTTGTATCCGGGAATATGTGGCCAACATTTACTTTTACACCAAAGATGGCTACACGATTATGATTGACGCTGGATATAACTATGACAAACTTGCCGAGAAGATGCGGTGGCTAGATATTCGTCCAGAAAGTATCAACGAGATTCTCATTACGCACCAAGATACGGACCATGTTGGAGCGATAGAAGTTGATAGCCAGGGGTTATTTAAAAAGGCAAAAATCTATGTGGGTCGTGTCGAGAATGATTACTTAGAAGGCCGAGTTCGTCGTAAAGTATACTGGGGGCTCTATAAACTTCCGCAAGTGCATATCGAAAATGACAAAACATTGATAGAAGATGGGGAGATTTTCTATATTCACGATATTAAAATCGAAGCCTTTCTTGTACCTGGTCATACATGGGGACATTTAGTGTATTTAATCGATGATGCGTATTTGTTTACCGGAGATACGATTTGGTTTGGCGCGGACGGTGGTTATGCGTTTTTAAATACGCTCGCAGAAGATACGAAATTACAGTGTACTTCGCTGAAACAATTAGAAGAAAAACTTAAAAAGAGAAATCCGACAATGAAAATCATTACGGGACATACTGGATGGACAGATGATTTTGAGTTTGCATTTCGCCATGTAGATGAAATCTGTAATGCCTTGAGGCGCAAACCAAAACTGCAAGACCCGAAAGCTCCGTATGATGGGTTCGATGAGAAAGCTGATACCGAAGAAAATGCCAGAACGATGACTCTTGAAAAATGCTAAATTAATGTAACCTCTAGCCAGTAGCATGTCTATTGGCTAGTTTTTTGTTAAAAAGCAAAAAGTAGCATATTTGCTACTGTAGCATATATGCTACTTTTCAAAAATTTAAAACACAATTTTTGAGCGTGATGCCAACACTTAAAAACGTTGATTTGACAATGTTTGTAAAGGGTACGGTGAGTGAGTGTACACTCTATATACTAATTTATATATCCGAATGAAAGCTTGGTGTGACGCGGAAAACAGGCCTAAAAAATCCGAACAAAAAATTCATTTTTTTAAAGTAATTTTCGGGCTTTTCTGTTACAATGAAAAAGAACTAAAACTAAGGAGGCCTCTTATGACAGCTCAAACCACTTCATTAGAAAAGATTATCGTGCTCGACTTCGGTAGTCAGTACAATCAGTTGATTACGCGCCGTATTCGTGAATTCGGTGTGTTCAGCGAGTTGCTACACAACGACATTACAGCCGAAGAAATTAAGGCACATGGCAACGTAAAAGGAATTATTTTCTCAGGGGGACCACATAGCGTTTATGCAGAGGATGCTTTTACCGTGGATCCTGCGATTTTTGAATTGGGAATTCCAGTGCTTGGGATTTGCTACGGGATGCAACTAACAACGCATCTGTTCGGTGGGAAGGTAGAATCGTCTACAACGCGTGAATATGGTTCTGCGAAAGTCGATGTCTTTAACACGACTTCTGGCATTTTCAAAGGGTTAGCTGAAGAGGAAGAGGTACTCATGAGCCACGGCGACCGTATTACTGCGATTCCGGAGGGCTTCAGCGTGACGGCTTCGAATGCGCACACGCCATTTGCGGCTTTTGAAAACCAAGAACGTCGTATTTACGGCGTGCAGTTCCACCCAGAAGTTCGCCACAGTATTCACGGGAACGACATGCTTCGTAACTTCGTGTTCGATATTTGCGGGGCGACAGGCGACTGGTCGATGGACAGCTTTATTGAAATGGAAATTGCGAAAATTCGTGAAAAAGTGGGCCATAAGAAAGTCTTACTTGGGTTATCTGGCGGAGTTGACTCTAGTGTGGTTGGAGTTCTTTTGCAAAAAGCAATCGGTGACCAACTCATTTGTATTTTCGTAGACCATGGCTTGCTTCGTAAAGGGGAAGGCGACCAAGTGATGGAGAGCCTTTCTGGTAAATTTGGCCTCAATATTATCCGCGTGAACGCTCAGGAACGTTTCCTATCGAAACTTAAAGGTGTGAGCGACCCAGAACAAAAACGGAAGATCATCGGAAATGAGTTCGTGTATGTATTCGACGACGAAGCGGCAAAACTCACAGACGTGGATTTCCTTGCGCAAGGAACGCTTTATACAGACATCATCGAATCCGGAACGAAAACAGCGCAAACCATCAAGTCTCACCATAACGTAGGGGGACTTCCAGAGGACATGCAATTCGAACTGATTGAACCGCTCAACACGCTCTTCAAAGACGAAGTGCGCGCTCTTGGAACGGCGCTTGGCATGCCAGACTCAATCGTATGGCGCCAACCATTCCCAGGACCAGGACTTGGAATCCGCGTGCTTGGAGAAGTGACAGAAGAAAAACTTGAAATCGTCCGCGAATCTGACGCCATCTTACGCGAAGAAATCGCTAAAAACGGCCTTGAACGCGACGTATGGCAATACTTCACTGTCCTTCCAGGCATCCGCAGTGTTGGGGTAATGGGAGACGGCAGAACGTACGACTACACGATCGGAATCCGTGCCGTAACGAGTATCGACGGCATGACAAGTGACTTCGCTCGCATCCCTTGGGAAGTGCTGCAAACCATTAGCGCCCGTATCGTGAACGAAGTAGCCCACGTCAACCGCGTCGTCTACGACATCACGAGCAAACCGCCGGCTACAATAGAATGGGAATAATAATGTACCTCACTAAAAGCCTAGAAACAAAGAGTTTCTAGGCTTTAATTTATAAAATAGCACCAATTTCGCACCAAAATGGCATATTTTTAAGAATATTTTAAAAAAAGTTGAACTCTAATATAGTAATTCGAAAAAAGGTGCAGTATAATACAAGCAAATGAAAGCGGTTAATTATTATGGTGCAAGCTTGATAGAATTTAAATAAAGTATGTGTGTTGAATAATAGAATCAAAAAATAACAGGGAGGCGGAATCAATGGATACTGGGCCATATATTTTAGTAGGTATACTAGTTTTAGCAGTAATATTGGTTGTTGGGATTGTCCGTTTGGTAAAAAAATAATTAATTAGAGGAAATTTTCTAGAAAGTAAGGAACTATGATAAGCAATTTAATCGAATAGTTTTTACAGTATTATCGCAAAAATAAAGGTGATGATTAAAATGAGACAATTAAGCGGTATTAAAGTTTTTCTCTTTGGTTTTTTAGGGTATATAGCGTTGACGTTGTTTCTTAACCTGTTCTTTGGATTCGAACAATGGAATCGAGAATTTAAATTCATATTCATGTTTTTAATTCTTTGGACGGTATCTATCTTTTTAAACAAGGGTTATTTCGATAAGTTTTTAAGCAAAAAGATTGAATAGTTTTTACAGTATTATCGCAAAAATAAAGGTGATGATTAAAATGAGGCAATTAAGCGGTATTAGAGTTTTTCTCTTTGGTTTTTTATACCACGTAGCGTTATTTTTGTTTGTGAATTTGTTTTTGGGGTTTGAACAATGGAATCGAGGATTTAAATTTGTATTCATGTTCTTAATATTTTTGTCGTTTTCTATATTTTTAAACAAGGGTTATTTCGATAAGTTTTTAAGTAAAAAGATTGAATAGAGTATAGACTGGAGATGAGTGTAATGAATCGTATCTTCAAATATCTTATTTCAAGTATAATTATAGGAGTTACCGTATTCTATGCCGTTTATTATACAAAAGGTGAATATAACTATATGGCAATTCCGACAGCTTTCCTTATTAACGGACCAATTTATTTCAGTAGGAAGAAAACCTAGTTTAGTAAGCTAACTTTTAAAAACAAATGGAATAGGCTCTGGAATTTTAGTTCCGGAGCCTTTATTATTGAGGAGGAGAGAATGTATTTGAAGGGAGTAGAGGTCATGGACGGAAAGATTGAAATCAAGAAGCAAGATTTCTATGAGATGCAGTAAATATATAAATTAGAATTGAAGAGGTTAGATATGAACAAAAAATTCGAGCAAATGAGTTTAAAAGAGCTTTGGCAACTGTTTCCGATATTTTTAGTCAAACATAATAAAGAGTGGACAAAATGGTATGAAGAAGAAAGAAAATCAATATTATCAGCATTGCCGAGTAAAAGCACAAAAAGAATATCTCATATCGGAAGCACGGCTATATCAGGAATATGGGCGAAAAATATTGTGGATATATTAGTTGAAGTAAACGACAAGGCGGATTTAGATATTGTTAAAAATATTCTAATAAACAAGGGTTGGCTATGTATGAATACGACTGAAGCCCGCATTACATTAAACAAAGGCTACACAGAACAAGGATTTGCAGAAAGAGTATTCCATCTTCATATTAGAATTGTCGGAGATAATGATGAACTGTATTTTAGAGATTATTTGAATGAGCATAAGGAAATAGGCAAAGAATATGAAGTCTTAAAACTATCGCTTTGGAAAAAATTTGAACATGACAGAGATGGATATACTGAGGCAAAAACAGATTTTATAAGAAAATATACAAATTTAGCAAAAAGTTTATATGGGAAAAGATACTAACCAATTTTCTTCATTTGTAAGAAGAGATTAGGATAGTTAGATAAATTTTGATAAAGAAATAATGGCAAAGGCTCTGGAATTTTAGTTCTGGAGCCTTTATTATTGGGATTGAGAGACTGCATTTGAAGGGAGTAGTCGGCATGGATGAAAAGATTGAAATTAAGAAGCAAGATTTCTATGAGATGATGTATTTAATGGAGAAAATTCTTTATATCGCAGAACGCTCAGGAGCCAGAGAGGATAGCGACAACAACGCGTATTCTTTAGCCATCACCTTTGGAAAAGAGAACGTTGTGCAGGAGCTGCTATCGCTTCGAAGAAAAATGGTTGATTATTTAGATGAGCAGGGCGAAGCGGGGTTAGAAAAAATTCTCGAACCAATTGATGACATTACAATTCCCTATGGACTAACACCCGAAGTCTTACGAAAAGAACTTGAACCGTACTTGCCGAAGAGGGTTGAGGGGTAGAATAAATATAATAGAACACCGTAATTGGATACGCTTCTTACTATCGGTCTCGTATGGACTATCTTTAAGATTTTTCAGTATGAATCCGCAAAATAAAGAATAGGCAAAAGGTCAGTCGTAACAACGGCTGGCTTTTTCTTTAGAAAAGGGTGTATAAACTAGTTCAAAGTGGTATACTTCAGTGTGAAGGGTTTATTTATTAAGTGTATAAATTTATATCAATTTGAGGGGGATTACTTTGGAATTTGGAAAGTTGAAAGAAGTAGATGTGAGAGAATTATGGAAACATGAGCAATATAATTTCTCTGAATGGTTAGCAAAAGAAGAAAACATAGAAATGCTTGGGGATGAGGTTGGAGTAACTTTTGCTGAAATTAGAAAAGAAGTTTTTGTTGGTGCATACAGATGTGATCTAGTTGCACAGGATGAAACTAGTGGAGCAAAGATTATTATTGAGAATCAGTTAGAAGCGACAAATCACGATCATTTAGGGAAAATTATTACTTATGCTTCAGGTCTAGAGGCAACGGTTGTTATTTGGATTGTTAAGGAAGCTCGCGAAGAACATCGCAGTGCAATCGAGTGGCTAAACAGTAAAACAACAGAAGATGTGTCATTTTTCCTAATTGAAATCCATGCTTATAAAATTGGAGATTCATTACCTGCACCTAAATTTGAAGTTGTTGAAAAACCTAACGATTTTGTCAAAACAACCAAAGGAAATTCAAGGAGTGGAGAATTAACATTTATAGAATCAGAACGCTTGAACTTCTGGACTCAGTTTAATGAGGTTATTAAAGAAAGAGACAAACCTATTAACATATGTAAAGCTACAACGAATCATTGGTATAATGTTAGCTTAGGAAGTTCTAAAGCTAATTTATCAATAACTCTAAATACAAAAGAAAAAGCAGTAGGTATTGAGGTTTATATTCAGAATGATAAAACTTTATTTGATCAATTATATGCTTTGCGAGAACAAATAGAAGACGAGACAGGGTTAACATTTGATTGGCAAAGATTAGACGGTAAAAAAGCCTCAAGAATTCGTTATTTAATGGATGGGTTGGACTTTGAAAATCAAGAAAATTATCAAGAATTAATGAATGAAGTACTTGATCAAGTTATAAAAATGAGAAAAGTATTTAAAAAGTACATTAAATAGAATATTATCGGTTAAATAGGTAACTTAAATTTTGCCACGGTCTCCTTAATATTTTATACTATCGTTGTATAAGATATTAAGGAGGCTTTTTATGTTTTTATCGGAAGAGTTATTACAAGAAATTCATGAGCGTGCACCGCGTTATGACAAAGAGAATGCGTGGCCTGCAGAAGACTATGCAGCGCTAAAAGAGGCGGGATACTTGAAGGCGTTCGTGCCAAAAGAGTACGGCGGATTCGGTCTCTCATTAAAAGAAATCGCGCAAGAACAAACACGTCTAGCAATGGCGGCTCCAGGGACAGCGCTTGGGGTGAACATGCACCAAATTATTGTCGGCATTGGCAAGCACATGGTTCGTTTTGGCAACAAGAAGGGAGAACAAATCCTTCGCGATGCTGCAGAAGGCAAGTTGTTGGCGTTTGGGATTTCTGAACCATCGAACGACCGCGTGTTATTCGGTTCGATTTCTGAGGCTCGTCCTGAAGAGAACGGCGCGTATCGTTTCTATGGCAAGAAAGTCTTCCTATCAATGGGCAAATATTGCGACAAGTTGGTTTCATTTGGGCAAGATAATACAGGCGAGTCACCACTCTCAGTTTTTGCGTATTTAACACCAGACAAAGAAACGTTTATCGTAAAAGACGACTGGGATACAATGGGCATGCGTGCGACGCAATCAAACAGCGTTGAGTTGAAAGGTATCTTCGCAGCAGAAGAGCAAATTCTCACAAAAGTCGCTCCTGGACCAAGTTTCGATCCAGTGGTATTCGGTATTTTCGCGTACTTCGAAATTTTACTGGCGGCAACGTACTTCGGTATCGGGAAACGTGCGCTAGAAATCGGAGTAGAAACGGTGAAAACTCGTCACTCTGTATCGAATGATGCGCCTTATGCTAACGACAAAAACATTCGCTGGAGAATTGCGGAAGCGGCGATTATGCTCGACGGCATTCAACCGCAAATTAACGAGTTGAGCGACACACTTGAATCAAGCACGGAATACAGCTTCATCTGGTTGCCTCGTTTATCTTCTATTAAGAACCGTTCAGTAGAAGTATCGAAGAAAGCCGTGGAAGAAATCGTCCGTGCATGTGGTGGTAGTTCATACTTCAACCGTACAGAATTATCTCGCTTATACCGCGATGTGTTGGCTGGCTTGTTCCAACCAAGTGACCAAGAGTCATTACATGATGCGTGGGCAAATATTCTCTTAGGACCGATCCAATAATTTCATTTATATAGTAGAAAAGCTCGCTTGCGTAGTGCAGGCGAGCTTATTTGTCGAAAGAAATAGCGAAAGGATTAACGAATTAATTGCATATAATACTCAACAACCACTTCTGGAGGAAGAGACATTCCGTTACTCGACCACCATTTGACAGTTTCCGCAAAACTCGTCACATAATGATTAGTGACGAACGCCTTAGGGATGGATTTATTTGCGCTGTTAGAAAAATCAGCAAAAAGAATGGTTAAGTGTTGCTTAAAGTATCTTAAAAAGAGTTCACTGTTTTCATCAATCAGAAATGCGCTAATCTTATTTTTTTGCTCTCGTAGATGCCATAATAGATGAGAGAGTTTACTGGATAATGCGCTGTTTCGATCCTTTAAAGTGCATGAATCGTCAGTGTGAAGACTTTCGAAGATATGGTCAAAAATCTCTTCGCAAATAGCGTTTAATAATTCGTCTTTTGTCTCGAAGTGTGCGTAAAAAGTGCTCCGTCCAACATTAGCGGTATCGATAATGTCTTGCACAGTAATTTTACTGTAACGCTTCTTTTCTAAAAGAAGACTAAAAGCTTCAAAAATAGCTTTTCGTGATTTTTGTTGTCGTCGATCCATAGGAAGAATCCTCCGTACAATTTATTAAAAATGTTCGTTATCTTACAGAAATACTAAAATGACTGTTGTTTTGAAAAATTATAATTCTATATAATTACGATACAAAGTGTTCGATAGTGTACAAAATATACAGTATTTATTATTAGATTTCAAGGGGTGAGTATATGAAACAAGAGATGCGGAAGGGGATAATCATGGCGATACTTGCTGCAGTACTATATGCGGTGAGTTCTCCTTTTTCAAAAGTATTATTAAATGAAATGCCGCCCACATTAATGGCAGGATTTTTATATTTAGGTGCAGGTATTGGAATGAGCTTGATTGCAGTTTTAAGAAGAGTGAGACAAGCTGAAATCACTGAGATTCATCTCAGTAAAGCGGAATTGCCGTATACGGTTGCTATGGTCTTGTTAGATATAGCAGCGCCAATCTGTATGTTGATAGGGCTAAGCGCAACAACTGCTGCGAATGCCTCTTTGTTAAATAATTTTGAGATTGTTGCGACTGCGCTGATTGCGTTAGTAGTTTTTAAAGAACGTATCAGTAAACGGTTATGGATGGGAATTCTTTTCGTAACCTTTTCTAGTGTTATCTTGTCTTTTGAAGATTTTTCGAGTCTAGAGTTTTCCTATGGTTCTTTATTTGTATTATTGGCTGCTATTTTCTGGGGATTGGAAAATAATTGCACCAGAAAACTTTCTTCCTGTGATCCGTTAGAGATTGTCTTGTTAAAGGGAATATTTTCTGGAATTGGCTCTATCGTAATTGGTTTAGCGCTTGGTGAGAGATTGATGAATCTTTGGAGCGTCATTGCGGTTATGGCTTTAGGCATTGTGTCTTATGGACTAAGTATTTATTTTTATGTTCATGCTCAACGGCTTCTTGGGGCGGCAAGAACTAGCGCTTATTACGCTGTTTCTCCATTCATAGCAGCTTTCCTGTCTATTCTAATCTTTGGTCAGATGCCAGAAGTTACTTATTTTATTGCACTAATGTTGATGGCAGTAGGAGCATGGTATTCTTCTCATGATGGTATTGAAGAGTAAAATATAGTAGAAAAGCTCGCTTGCGTAGTGCAGGCGAGCTTATTTTTTTGGTTGGATAACCGAAATGTAACATATAAGTTACGTAACTTTTATGTTACATTTCGCTTTTTTTAGAAATAAGTCTTTACGAGATTGAGTTCTGCTTTGTTTAAAGGTCGATATTCTCCGGGAGCCAAAGCCTCGTCTAACACAAATTCTCCAAAGCGAATCCGTTTAAGATAGGTCACTTTCACACCCACGCATAGAAACATCTTCTTCACTTGATGGAATTTTCCTTCAGAGATGGTGACAGTCGCACGGCTCAAGCTATCGCTACTTTCGATGATCGTAAGCGTACTTGGTTTGCATTGGTATCCACCGTGGAAGACCACGCCCCGTTTGAAGGTTTCTACGGCATCCTCGTCTAGCGGACCGTTAACTTCTACATAATATTCCTTCTCGATATGTTGGTCGGGGTTTAGCATACGATACCCAAGCGGACCATTATTCGTCACGAGTAGCAACCCTTCAGTATCTCCGTCGAGTCGTCCGAGCGGATAGAGGCCTTCGACGTTCTCCTTTGCGAAGAGGTCAATCACCGTCATATGTTCCTTATCGGTCGTGGCAGAGATGACGCCTTGAGGTTTATTCAGCATATAGTACTTCTGGCTGTTGTCGTGAATCCGCGTCCCGCCCACCGTGATGACTTGCAAGGTCGCGTCGACATTATTGCTGACGTGAGTAGCCGGAACTCCATCGATTAAGACGGCTTCATTCTTGATGAGTTTCTTCATTTCGCGGCGGCTCAGCACCAGATGTTTCATTAATAGATGTTCGAGTCTCATAGGCCCTCCTTCAAGTCGTTTTCTCGATTATACAATTTTTTTGAAAAATGGAGTAGTTATTCGTTGACGTCTCTTTCATCCTGTGTTAAATTATTAAACGTTGTCGCGCAAGATGACAAAAACATCGAATCATATTTCTTGCAATGAAAATATGAGCGTGGTAATATATTTAACGTTGTTGAAAAACAACGATTGACCTTTGAAAACTGAACAAAGAAGACGAACCAAATGTGTAGGGACTTCATCTTTTGATGAAGAAACAACAATTTCTTATCTCTTAAAGAGATACAATAAGTCAGTAATTAAAATGAGCTTTTCAAAGCTCATGAAAATTCAAATTTTTCATGAGAGTTTGATCCTGGCTCAGGACGAACGCTGGCGGCGTGCCTAATACATGCAAGTCGAACGAGAGCGACCGGTGC
>CABSQV010000027.1:0-16303 GCA_902479935.1 uncultured Streptococcus sp.
TACAGAACTAAATCCTTTGCTTAAATTAATTGTCTAACTTTTTGGGGTCAGTACAAATTAACATATATGTTAATTTTAGAATAGGGAGGTGAAGCATATGAAGCGAAAGTTCATAGCATCAAAAGAATTGGTGGATCGGTTAGATAGTTACGATTATGATGAGATGGTGAAATTAGCTGCAATGCTAAAAATGTTAGAAGAAGATGGTGTAACTGATGAAATGATTCAAAAATGGGGAGTACATTATAAGGGGAAAAGTTATTTAGAGGTTGTAATATGCAAAAAGAAAAAGGAGGAAACAGACGATGAGTACGTATCTAACTTCCAAACTAAAAAAGTTCGTATCGGAATACCCGAATTTTGATAAAGATCTTGAAAAGACTATGTTTTTGCAAAGAGTAGCGCTGCAGATGGTAAAGCTTCAAAATGATAGTGGATTAGCTTTAGAAGACTTTGCGAGAGAAGTTGAACTGCCGAATTCTCACATTTCAAGACTGCAAAGTGGAGATCACAACCCAACAATACTCACTTTATTGGATATTGCTGAAAGATGTGGGTATAAGTTAGAAATTAAAGTTAAAAAGACTCGGAAATAAATTTAAGAAAAATCTCTTTTTTAGTAAATAGCTATTTAACCTCTAAATATATTCTTATTAGTGTAGGGCAAAATGACTACCAAAATAAATGAGGAGGGAAAATATGGGACATGAAACAATTGTTGATAAAAAACTATATTTAGTTTTCAAAGGAAGTAATGGAGAAACAAAACGCCTTATTATTGCACGACCTCAAGATGAATTAAAGAAAATTGTCGCTGAAGTAGCAATGGATAAAATTAGTGTATCTAACCTATTTGAAAACGAAGGTGTACTATTATATGCAACTAAAAAAGATGCTTATTATAAGACGTGCAGAGTAGATGTGTTCGGCTATGATGAGAATTAAAATTAGAATGGTAGCTACTTATATTCAAAATAAAGGGTTGTGGTTTCTAGAGTTAATCTAGAGGCACAACCTTATTTTTGTAAAAATTCAAAGCAAAAGAGTAGATTAACGAAGTTTAAACAAATAATAATAAATTATTACAAAAAATCGTTGACTTATTCTTTCGGGTGCGTTATCATGATTTTGTGGTAATAATAAATAATTACTTTTCGCTAAAAAGGAGGTCATATATGCGCTGGTTGGCACGGATTCTGAAAGATAATCTTTTATCAATTATGGGGATATTAGCAATAATTCTATATAGTTGCCTTAGAACTAACAAAATAGTTGATAGATTTTCAGTAATAACAAGTATCTGTTATATTTTTCTAGTAGCGATTATCTATATTGTTAATATATACAAGAATAAGGCGTCATTTGATTATTATAAATCAGATTCGTATGAAGAAATTATATGGAAATGGGGAATGAAGGTCATTACTCTTATATTGCTAGAATTTGCTATGATTATAGCGATTGATGCATTTAATCTACAGAAGATAGCAGTATATATTGGCTATATTGAGGTTATATTGATGGGCATTCTTGCGTTAGAAACTTTTGTATGCCTCATAATGGTATATTTTAAACGAAAAACCGGATACTTACTTATATTTTTGGGTATAGCATTTATCGCGCTATTAAATAATACACATTTTATTAATTTGCTATTCGGTTCTGTAGGTATACTCTTTGTTGCGCAGTATATACTATCTGATAATTTTTTTGATTATTTAAAAAATCATTATTCAAAATATGACATGATTACGATTAAAAGATATATGAAAGCTAACAAGACAAGATTCTTAGCATTTTCTTATCTGATAACATTTTCTGTGAATGTGATATTTATGATTAAACTTTTGTTGCCAAGTGGAATCAAGGAATGGTTAAAAAATATGATTCTTAACGTTTATAATTGGTTAACTAGAACGAATATCCCAAGTGAAATTGCGGATCCAGTTCTGATTAATACTGTAATTTTAGGAATCATCATTCTATTTTATACTCTTATAGACAGTTTTTTAAAAGGGAAATTTAAAAAGCCAAAAGCTTCTATTTTGAAGTACATGAGAGAAAATTTACAAGAAAAGAAGGTGGGGAAGGCCCATGGATAGAAGACTTTCAGATTATGTAACATTTGTGTCTGGCGTTAATCCGACGCGGGCTAATAAGCAAATAGACGATGTAATAGTCTATTACGAGCAGAGTGATTTTAATAATGATTTTAATCATTTGGATGGATACGAGATTGAAGAAAATCCATCGGACTTTGGGAAACAGACACTTAAAGAAGGGGACATTGTTATCAGCAATATTCAGCAAAAGGCTGTGATGATTGGAAAGAGTAATGCTGGTAAGGTGATTCCGTTGAATTTTACAAAAGTAGAATTTAAAAAGAAGACGCTTGATAAGAATTATTTTTTATATTTATTTAACAGTAATAAATCTATACAACGACAAAAAGAAAGGGAGCAACAGGGAAATGTACTTCAGAAGCTTTCGACAAAAGCCTTAGGTGAATTGAAAATTCCTGTAATTCCTTTGGAAAAACAAAAGAAAATTGGGGAGGCATATAGTAAAACTTTGAAATTACAAGGAGAATTAATTAGATATTCAGATTTATTAGAGCAGTTTTCAACACAAATTTTAGAAAAAACATTACAAGGGGATTAGATGATGGTGGATGAATTAAATAAAAGCGAATTAATCTTTGAAAATAAAGTAATTGATTATCTTACAAAAATCGGTGGCACAAAACAATGGGAATATCGTCCGGAAATTAAGGATTCAGAGGCTCTATGGAGTAACTTTAAACGTATTCTAGAACAAAATAATAGAGGCCGATTAGACAAGGAGCTTTCAATTGTTGAGTTTAATCAGGTGAAAAGGGTTATTAACCAATTAGATACGCCGTATAAAGCTGGACAATTTCTGTATGGGGTCAACGGTGTTAGCCAAGTTGAAGTGGACTTAGATAATGGGGAACATGTCTTTTTAACAGTTTTTGACCAAGCGCAAGTAGGTGGAGGAAATACCGTTTATCAAGTGGTGAACCAAATCGAGCGTGAAAAGGTAATTCCAGGGAAACCCAATAGACGTTTTGATGTAACGCTATTGATCAATGGATTACCAATTATTCAAATCGAATTGAAAAGTGCGATGCGTCCTGCAAATGAAGCGCTAAATCAGATGGAACAATATATTGCGGAGCGCCAGTATAGCGGCATCTTCTCAACATTGCAGATTTTAATTGCCATGACGCCAAATGAAATTAAGTATATGGCCAATACAACTAGAGACAAATTCAATAAGGCTTTTGCTTTCAAGTGGCAAGATGAGGAAAGTACAAAACCAATCAATAACTGGATGGAATTTGCAGATAAAGTGTTGTCGATTCCAATGGCACATGATTTGTCTACTCGATACATGGTTTTAGATGGAACGAAGAACAAGGAAAGCATTAAAGTGATGCGTCCTTACCAAGTTTATGCAACGAAAAGAGTGCTTGAAAAAGTAGCTCAATATGACTTTAAATATGATGATGGCAAACTTGGGTATGTATGGCACACAACGGGATCGGGCAAGACAATCACAAGTTTTAAAACAGCGTGGTTAGCAAGCCGTCTTCCACACGTTCATAAGGTAGTATTCTTAGTAGACCGCATCGCTTTGACCAGACAAACGGTTGATGCCTATCAAGCTTATGATCCGCTTTCTAGAGGGGAAGGCGAATCAGGGGTTGTTAATGATACAGCCAACGTCTCTGATTTGAAGACAAAACTAACAAGAAAAAGCGATAAGAATATTATCGTAACTAGTATTCAAAAGATGGCACGTTTTGTATCAAGAGATTCATTCAAACCTTTAAACCATAATATTCTATTTATCGTTGATGAAGCTCACCGTTCAACAGGAGATGGTTCGGATACAGAAGGAATGTTACAAAGTATTCGTAAAGCTATTCCAAACGCTGCTTGGGTAGGGTACACTGGAACGCCTCGTTTTGAAGGACAGAAGACAAAAGAAGTCTTTGGAAGTTTGCTTCACGCATATACGATTAAGCACGCGATTGCCGATCATAATGTTCTAGGGTTTAACGTTGAATTCAAAGAAACGATTGAACCGATGGAAAATCCTTCAGAAGAAGATATCGATGATATGATTCGTGCTAGCGTGTATGATACGGATCCTTTACACGTGGAATTAGTCGTTCAAGACGTCTTGTACAATTGGAAAGAAAAATCAAATAATTATAAATATAATGCATTGTTTACAGTACACGTAGGTGGTAATAAACCTTCCATCCCACGTGCGATGGAATACTTTGATAAGTTTATGGAGGAAAATCAAAAGTTAGAAGAAAGACCGTTGAAGATTGCAATTATCTTCTCGGCTGATACATCGAACAGTGATAGTCAGTTGCAAACGAATGAAAGTCTTGATCGTGCACTTGATTCATATTATGAAATGTTTGGAGCAAGGTTTGATCGAACAACGCTAAAAGCTTACTCTGAAGATTTGGCTAGACGATTAAATAAAACTGCTGATGATGGAAATTATTTGGATTTAGTAATTGTTGTTGATCAACTATTAACAGGGTTTGATGCACCAGAGTTGAATACTTTATATGTGGATAGAACGTTGAAAGGCGGAAATCTGATTCAAGCATACTCTCGAACAAACCGTGTTCATGACAGCGTAGCTAAACCTTGGGGGAATATTGTAAATTACCGTTGGCCAAAACAAAATGAATATGAAATGAATAAGGCGTTTGCGGTTTATTCGGATAGGCACTCTGCTGATGAGCAACTTGACTTAGATGAACTGATTGATGGGAATACAAAAGATAAAATCATTTCTAAACCATTTAGTGTTGCAGTAAATGATATGAAAGAATTAGTAGACGAGTTAAGAGATTTAACGGATAATTTTGATAGAATCCCGCCTAGCGAAGAAGACCAGAATGACTTATTTGAGAAGTTAAAAAATTACAACAGATTAATGACTCAGTTAAAACAATATACCGTAGATGAAGAGGGGAATCGCGTCTCCGCATATGATGCACCTGAAGAATTCTACGACCGTATTGGAATGACTCCGGAGGAAGAAATTAAATTAACAGTTGTGATTGCAGATGAGTTAAAACGACTTATGGCTGAAATTGAAGAAGTTGATATTTCTCATATTGAATTATCAATGGTACAAATTAATGAAGTGAGAATCAATTATGATTACTTAGTAGACTTGATTGCGAAAATGGCAGATGAAATTCATGCTCATCAAAACGAAGAGGCTGAAGCTACAAGAATCGAAATCAATGTCGAAATTGCTAAGTCTGACAACGAAGAAGAAAAAGAAAAAATGCGTCGATTTGTGGATGCTATCTATAGTGGAGACTTTGTATTTGATAGTTATCCTGCACCAAGAACTGTGGAAGCAATGGATCGTGCGAGAGAACGAGCAGTAACTAAATCAAACACACGTGAAGTAGCTGAGTTCGTTCGCAAATGGGGACTTGATAACAGTACGTTGGTAAAAGACTTGTTAGCCTTAATCGAGAAGCATTCGATTGGACAAGATGACTTGGATAAACAAGGGGAAATTTCAGCAATTCTAAACGCAGCACGTGCGGATTACCAAGAATTGGCAGAAACTGATATTGCCGAGTTATCTTGGATTAAGTATCGAAATGAATTCAGGAAAGCAATCTACAAACTTGCAGATGACATTAAGAGAGGTGAATAGAGTGGGAGAAGTAAAGAAAAATGTACCCAAGTTAAGATTTAAAGGGTATGAAGACTCTTGGGAACAGCGAAAGTTGGGAACTATTATAACTGTTCATCCATCAAAAGATTTAATTGTCGAGGCCGTTGAGGATGAAGGGAGAAGTATTGTAGTTCAACAAGGCGACAGTCCTATTCTTGGATATTCGAATGCTGAAGGATTCGAAGGATATATAAATGTTACAATATTTGGAGACCATACGGTGTCGTTATATAAACCTCAATTACCGTTTGTAGTTGCGACTGATGGAGTTAAAATTTTGAGTAGTAGTATTTTACAACATCAATATTTTTATACAGTTTTAGAAAAATATAAACCTATACCACAAGGGTATAAAAGACACTTTTCTATATTGAAAGAACAGATTGCAAATATAACTGTGAATAAAGATGAACAGAAGAAGATTGGTGAATTTTTTGAAACAATTGGAGACCTCATTACTCTTCATCAGCGTAAGTATGATGCTTTAAAATCGATGAAAAAAACACTACTTTCAAAAATGTTTCCAAAAAATGGAGAAGATGTTCCGGAAATTCGTTTTAAAGGATTTACTGACGCTTGGGAACAGCGAAAGTTAGGCAGTTTCGCTGATGTTACTAAATTAGCAGGGTTTGAATTTACCGAGCATGTAGTATACTCAGATTCTGGGAAGATAATAGCTCTAAGAGGATTAAACGTTAAAGAAGGGAAGCTTGTTTTAAACGATGTAAAATATATTGATGGTAGTAATTTCGACAAATTAAACAGAAGTAAACTTTTTAAAAATGATATTTTGTTTACATACGTTGGAACGGTTGGAGACGTAGCCATTATCAAGGAAAATGATAGATTTTATCTTGCTCCAAATGTGGCGCGGATAAGAATACAAAGTAATGATTCTCCAATTTTTGTCAGTCATTTTATGAGAAATGATAATTTTTATAGACAGATTATCTTACCACTTATTGCCACATCTTCTCAACCTGCACTTAGTATGGAAAATATTAGGAAATTTGAATTATATTTACCGTCGTCTCGAGAAGAACAAGATAAATCAGCAGAGTTATTTGAAAATCTTGATAAAGAAATTACTCTTCATCAGCGTAAGCTTGATGAGTTAAAGAATATGAAGAAAACACTACTACAACAGATGTTTGTATAAAAAAGGAGAGAATAAAATGACGAAAACAACCGAAATTACATCGAAGCTTTGGGAGATGGCCAATAAATTACGTGGAACAATGGATGCAAGTGAGTATAAAAACTATATTCTTCCATTTATGTTCTATCGTTATTTATCAGAACATCAAGATGAGTATCTCCGTGATAATGGATTAGAAGATTTTTATCAAAATCCAAAAGATATAGAAGAATATTATGAAGATATTGCTAGAAGCCTTGGTTATGTGATTGAACCTCAGTTTACGTGGAATGCCATTGTCGACAGTATTGAAAATCACAAAATCAAAGCCAGTGATTTCCAAGATATGTTTGAGGCCTTTCATAAACATGCGAAACGAAATACAGATTCAGAACAAGAATTTGCAAATGTCTTCTTCGATGTGAACTTAGGAGATACTCGCCTAGGTTCTGGAACAAACGAACGTGCAAAAGCTTTGAATGATATTGTGCTTATGATTAACGAATTTGATTTTAAAGATGAATCAGGACATGACATCCTTGGGGATGTTTACGAATACTTGATTGGCCAATTTGCGGCTAATGCAGGGAAAAAAGGTGGAGAATTCTATACACCTCATGAAGTGAGCCAAATTTTAGCACGTCTAGTGACAGATCACGTTGCTGAACACAAAAACCAATTCCGAGTATATGACCCAACAATGGGGTCGGGGTCGTTATTATTAACGGTACAAAGAGTATTCTCTGGAAGCGACATTTCAAAAGTAGAATTTTATGGACAAGAGCTTAATACAACAACTTATAACCTTGCTCGTATGAATTTGATGATGCACGGAGTTTCATATGCCAATATGAATCTAAAAAGAGCAGATACTCTAGATAGAGACTGGCCGTTTGCTACTCATAACGGAATTGAAGTTCCAAAGAAATTTGATGCAGTAGTAGCAAATCCTCCATATTCACAAAATTGGGATATTAAGAACATTGACCGTGAAAAGGATGTACGTTTCAAAGGATTCGGTGTTGCGCCAGCTTCTAAAGCGGACTATGCATTTGTGCTGCATGGATTACATCATTTAGACGAAAAAGGAACAATGGCTATTGTATTACCACATGGTGTCTTATTCCGTGGGGCTTCTGAAGGAAAAATTCGTGAGAATATTTTGAAAGAAAACTTACTTGATGCGGTAATTGGGTTACCAGCGAACTTATTCTATGGTACAAGCATCCCAACAGTAGTTTTAGTATTCAAAGGTCGTGAGGCACGTGGCGAGAGAAAAGATGTCTTATTTATTGATGCTTCGAAAGAATTTGAAAAAGGCAAAAATAAAAATACACTATCTGAAGAAAACATCAACAAGATTGTTGAAACTTATCATAATCGCAAAGATGTTGACAAGTATGCGCATGTAGCAACGATTGAAGAAATCAAAGAGAATGATTACAACTTAAACATTCCTCGTTACGTAGATACATTTGAGGAAGAAGAAGTCGTTCCGTTAACAGATATCGCTAAAGAGTTAAATGATATACAAATAAACATTGATGAAACTACAAAATCATTGATGAGTATGTTGGATGATTTAGTAGGCACTACTCCTGAAGCGCAATCTGAGCTAGAAGAATTCAGAAAGTTGTTTGGTAGTAACTAACGATGAAAAGTAGAGGTGAAAACCTCTACTTTTTGTTTATGAGTAAGAATAAAGCATACGCTTGGGAACAGCGTAAGTTCTCAGAGATTGCGTTAAGAGAATCGACTGTACAAGAATCTTCTAGAGATTTTCCAAGCGTGGAATATGAGGATGTTATTGCAGAAGCAGGACGATTAAATAAAGATGTTAATCAAAAAGAGGTTGCTAAAAAAGGAATTGTTTTTGATGGTTCACAGGTGCTGTATGGAAAGCTGCGTCCATATCTTCATAATTGGCTAAGTCCTGATTTTTCAGGCGTTGCCGTGGGTGATTGGTGGGTATTAAAACCTGTTAAGGTGGATAAATCTTTCTTGTATAGACTTATTCAGACACAGCAGTTTGATGATATTGCGAATCAATCCACTGGCTCTAAAATGCCAAGAGCAGATTGGAATTTGGTGTCAAATTTGGAGTTCGCGGTACCAGTATCAGGGGATGAGCAGTCTAAAATCGGCGGGTATTTTTCTAGTTTAGATACGCTCATTACTCTTCATCAGCGTAGGTCATCGAGAATTATTGGATTTTCAGCTACTTAGTTCAGCTAGAGAACGCATTACAAGATCAATATCCTTGTTTTCTAGCTCTGCAATAATGTGTAGGTATGTTTTTTGAGTTGTTGTCATACTGGCGTGACCTAGTCTTCTGGCCACGCTTGCGATTGAAACACCAGAAAATAGTAAAAGAGAGGCATGAGTATGACGAAGTCCGTGGATGGTAATAATAGGAATGCCACAATGGATACAATGTCGCTCTAGACGTTTATTTGGAGTGGAATTCCAAACTTTTCCATGAACAAATATAGGTTCGCTTTCTGGGAGACCTCGAAGTAATTCCGTAAACTGAATGACTGTTTGCCAGTCAATTTGAATTTTTCGGTTCGAAGTGAAATTTTTTGTTGGCAGAAATCCCGTGTTATTTTTATAATCCCATGTTTTGTTAATAGAAATTGTTTGATGCATAAAATCAAAGTCTTTTGGGGTTAATCCCAATGCTTCAGAAAATCTCATCCCAGTTTTAGCAATTAGATAGATAAGCCAGTCCCAATCAAGGGTAGAACCTAATGTTAAATCGGAGAGCAGTTTATGAACTTCAAATTGATTGAGAAATTTTTGTTTCTTATTTCGAGCATGCTTCCCTTTGATGATTGCCTTCCTAGTGGGGTCACGCTTAATCCACCCTTCGTCGATGGCGTCTAATATGGCTGCTTTTAATTGATGATGGAAGTCCATCGTTGTTTGTTTTTCATGGACTTCTGCGTAATCGTTTAAAAGTTGCTGATAAGTGGTACGAGTGAGTTGACAAATTTCAAGAGTAGGGATTAGTCGTTTTAACCAGAGTTGTGTCATTTTATACTTTTCCATCGTTACATTTCGAATGGCACCTTCTTTATAAATATGAATCCAGCGATTGTAGTATTCATGAAACAGTTCGTGTTTAGTGTTTTGTTTTGAGCTCATTTCTTTTTCCTTCTTTCATAGGGAAAAGATGACCTAGCTGATGATAAATAAAGTATAATGCTACAGTTTAATTAATTGATAAGTCTTACAGTCTTTTTAGCCCACCTATGCTATAATAATCTTGAATAGAGAAGGTTTTCATGATTGGAGGAGAGAGTATGAAGAGTAGACAATTATTGGCGTCAGCGCTTTGTGTATTGGCGCTTGCCGCATGCAACAAGAAGCCAGAAGAAGTGACGACCCAGGCACCAACAACCGTTCAAGCGACAACGGTGGCACCGACAACAGTTGCCCAGACGGAGCACGCGACGTATTTTGAGATGTTGCTCTTATCGTATAATGTGGCGGCCAAGGATGCCGATATCACAGAAGGCTTAGCCGCGGCCAAGAAGGTCCGTGACGAGATGTTTGCGCAATTTCCAAGCGACAAGGATGACATCGACTATGCCTATTCGGACTTGGAGCTCTTGGTTCGTTTTAATGCGACTGGATTTAGCGACTTTATGAAGCGTTGGAATGCGTCGACTGGGCAGCATTTCGAGGCATTGCACGAAGCGATTCACATGGATAGTGCGACGCTTGATGGCGAGAAGATCAAATGGAACATGATGGGCGTTGTGGCTTCAAACGACTACGATGTGATCGTGGTGGAAGCGTATCTGGATGCTACGAAGAAAGAGGCGTTCCTCTTTGGGTACGAAGACGGCGAGCCGCTGGTGCTTCATGCCACAAATGTGACGCGTGAGACACTTGCGAAAGCAGCGTTCCAAGTTGTGAAGGACGCTGATTTACTCAAAGGCTTTACTGACAACGCGACATGGAAAGCGACGGCTGAGACGTCTGCGAATCAATCGATTGCGGATGCGATGGCCATTTACGCGCGTAAGAGAGGCGAAATCTATGAGCGCACGAGTCCAGCGACGCAGCGCGAGTATTATGATTTAGCAGTACCAGACCAGCTCTTCCAATATGCGACGGTCTCTGGCGTGAAGGCAAACTTCAAGTGGGCAGGACTGACCTTCCAATCAGGAGGCGTCCCTTATGAAATCGTGGAGTGTTATGTGTCCGAATCAGGGACGACGGTCATCGTATTTGCCAAAAATGCAGGGATCAATGTCCTGTTAATCGGCGAAACAGAGCCAAAGACCAAGACGAACTCGAACGGAACCATCAAGTCTAGCGTCGTGAACCTAGAACCTTACAATAGCGAAACATTATCACGTGCACTGTGGTAAGACAGGAGAAGTAGAATGACAGAAGTACAACAACTCGAACAACTAATGAATGAGATGCTGCCGGGATTGCAGCTCTTTGCTAGAGACATCAACCTAACGCCGGAAGAAGTAGCGTGTTACCAAGTCGGCGCGGTCGTTCGCAATCCAGCGTTCACCGATGCAACGTGTCGTGTTGGAGGCATGGTAACGACGCATCGCTATAGTATTTTATCGAATCATATGGTGGATTTGTCTTTTGCAGAACATGGAACCAACTGGGGACTCTGTATTGCTAACCGCGACAGCCACTTCAAGGTGCTGGACATTTACGAGCATGAAGGCAAGACGCAGATTTTGCTCTTGCATTTGCCGGACGATTATCGTTGGAAATGGTTAGAAGATCTCACGATACACCTTCCTGGAAACCTAGTTGACGATTGTAGAAGTCGTTTCTTGAATAAAGCATTTGGCGAACCGATTCCGGAAGTGACGAGTGAGGAATGGATGGAACGATGTGGATTTCCGATAGGGGTCGATATGGAAGGAAAGCTATTTTCAAATGAAATCCCAATTGCGCAACAAATGCGACCCGTCAAAGAGGCTTCGTTTAGAAGTTTCTACCATGAACTTGTGTATATTCGCTGCGCAGCGCTCATCGATGACGTGATGCCAGAAGTAGCCAAGGCCGGCGACACGGGGCTTGTCCTCTACGGATATATCGACGAGGAGGCTGGCGTTTCGTTCCAACCGCTATGGATCGCAAAAGAAGGCGAAACAACGCTAGATATGCGCCTCATCCCAGAAGAAACGATGTATCTGATTCGTCTAGCGAACCTCGATGACTGCGAGTTCTGTTCAATGAGATGGATTGAAGTGGATCCGTATATTGTAGACCGTGCAAGACGCGTCATTGCCGAAGTGTATGACACAAAGAGCAAAGAAAAAGAAGAGACACGAAGCTTCCAAGGACTCGACCGATTCCGCCACCGCGAGCACCCCGATGACTTTGGCGTAGCTTTCTACTACGAAGACAAGACGAAGGACCCTGAACGCTTGTGGGTTCGCATCTCGCGCGTGGAAGGCAACCAATGCTTTGGCACGCTCTTGATGGACTCGAAGCATCCAGACGGACCAAAAGAAGGCGACGAGATTATGTTCAAAGTTCTTCAGAACGAAAAAAGCGAGCTCGAAGTGGTGTCGGTTCAACCATAACAAAAGGTTAGAGCCAAAGGCTTCCATTGACCTTTCGGATATCTTCATAGTAAAGGAAATAACTGTACCGGCAAGAGCCTAGGTCTCTTTGCCTACCGAACTTCAAAGGGCGTCAAGTTGACAAGTCAACTGACGCCCTAATTCATTTCGGTTACACTCGTTATTTCCATTACTATAGAATCCAAAAGGTCTAGGAAGCCTTATTTCGTAATTATGTTCTTAAAGTTGAACTACGCCTCAACCAGAGCCCGCATTTTCATTCTTTCAAAAAGAGAGCACTGGATATTTTGTCTTTTTCTAGCCAATTTCCTTGATAATAAAAATAAGTATGCTATAGTGAAGGTGTGAAAATCTCACAACACTAAAGCCAGAAAGGGCATTGGCTGTGTGAGATTCAATGCTCTTTTTTCGTTAAACGGTATCTAACGTTCTGGTGCTAAGGCAACTATTTTTTTCTTGCTAGAGTTCAGCAAATACTCTACTAATATTAAAATTAGTCCCACATGTAATGGCAAGGAAATATTAAAACCAGAAAGAGCATTGGATCTCGTACATCCAATGCTCTTTTTTTGTTTGTATTAATTTGCGTCGTCCGCGATTTGCACGATGATGTTCTATCACATTATAATTTGACGCAGAGTGTAGCGATATAGTCATTGCCGTAACGGGATAATCGATGTCTTTTGTCGCACGATTCATAAAAATCGATCATCGCGAGGCCGTTTTTCAATTGTCCTCGAATCTGAGTTTCTAGCGTATGGCTGAATTCATATCCGTATTCTGGATTGATGGTGATTTTGCCATCTGCTTCAAGCTCTTTTGAATTAAAAGGGATGGAGAACTTTAACAGTAATTCCTCGTCGGGTTGGTCCCATACAACGTCGGCGTCATACATGTATATCCAAGGATTCATAAAACCGACCATTAACAAGCCACCTTTTTTCAATACACGAGCGGCTTCTTTATACATGTTTTCTAAATCTTCTATATAGACATTCGAAACGGGATTGAAAATAATATCAAAGGTTTCATCTTCAAAAGGAAAAGGTTTTGTCATATCGGCTTGAACGGTGTTGATTGTTAAACCTTCTCTTTTAGCAACCATTTCATCTTTTTGTAATTGTGATGTCGAAAAATCCATTATGGTGACGTCATAACCTTTTACCGCAAAAACAGGCCCCTGCTGACCGCCGCCACAAGCTAACCCTAATATCTTTTTCCCGTTGGCTTTGTCAAACCATTCTTGTGGAACTTTTTTTCCAACCGTTAATGCCACAGAAATAGGCTGTTTCTTGGCTTCTTCTAATTCTTCATGTGTGATTGGCTCAGTATAGTTATTTTTTACTTTATTCCATCTGTCTTGATTGAGCTTTATATAATCGTTCATCTCTCATCACCGCTTTCTAGTTGTCCCCTTTATTATACGCTAAATTCTGGGTAAAGAAAGAGGCTCTTGCCGGATGCGTTGTGAATTCGTGAGAGAATTGCCTTCTTACAGCAGGAGTGCCTTAAATCTTCTAGCCTTTTTCCGCCATCTACTTTAAAGAAGCGATAATAAAATAGGGCTTCTAAGACCTCGTGGATTCTATAGTAATGGAAATAACGAGTGTAATCGAAATGAATTAGGGCGTCAGTTGGATTTCCAACATGACGCCCTTTGAAGTTCGATAGGCAAAGAGACCTAGGCTCTTGCCGGTACAGTTATTTCCATTACTATGAAGAGTTCCGCGAAGGTCGATAGAAGCCCTTGGCTTTAAAAGATTTCGTGTCGCACTTCTTTAATAAGCGGATGGCGCAAGAAGGCATATGAAAGATAAATCGCCATCAAACACCAGATAATCGGCTCCGAGAAAATCACTCCAAGATACCCAGTGCGCGGAATGATAAAAATTACAAAAATCACCTTTCCCACCAACTCAATAAAGCTCGAAACCAATGGCGTTACCTTTTGCCCTAGCCCTTGCAAACTATTTCGTAAAATCAATAGAAGCGCAAGCGGAATATAAAACGCTGACCCGATACGGTTGTAGAGCGCCGCATTTTCCAGAAGTACAGAGTCGCTTGAACCAGAGATGAGTTCATTTAACGCAGGACTTGCAAAGAACAAGAAGATGCATACCAGAATTGCCCAGCCGAACGCTACGAGACTTCCTTGACGAATGCCTTTCGCGATACGGTGCGGTTTGTTTGCCCCGAAGTTTTGCGAAGTGAAGGTCGTCATCGCTGCCGCAATCGCCGCGAATGGGAGTGTCGAGAACGCGAAGATGCGTCGTGCTGACGTTTGCGCGCTGATGATGACTGGTCCGAGTGCGTTGATAGAAGATTGAAGCATCACGGATCCAATCGATACGATGGACGACATGAGTCCCATGGCTAGGCCTTGGCTGAGTAAGTCCATGTATAATTCGTCGTCGCGTACGAAATCACTTTTTGCTGGAATCAAGAAGCTGGCGCGTTTTTTAATATAAATAAAGCAGAGGACGGCCGATAAGCCTTGTGCGATAATCGTCGCAATCGCCGCTGCCGCAACGCCCATGTTGAACGTTGTAATGAGTAAGATATCTAAAAACACGTTCACGACCGCTGAGAAAATCAGGAAGTAGAGTGCCGCCTGACTGTCGCCGACTGCACGAAGTAGACCCGCACAGAGGTTATACGCGAAGGTCACAGCAATACCGATCACGACAATCGAGATATACTCATACGACTGATCGATGATACTCTCAGGTGTTCCAAGGAACTGAAGGAGAGGATACATGCCGAAACTTCCGATAATGGCCACAAGCAGACTGAGAAAGGCGCCGATGACAAGAGTTGCTCCAACGGCACGTTTCAAGAGACGATGATTATTGGCGCCGTAATAGCGTGCGATAATAACGCCCATCCCGTTTCCGACTCCAAGCGAGAAGCCGACGATGAGTTCAAAGATGGCGGCTGTGGCTCCAACCGCTGCCAGCGCATCCTGCCCAAGGAACCTCCCTACAATCATGATATCGGCAGTGTTGTATAGTTGCTGGAATATGTTTGAAATGATAATTGGGATTGCAAATGCAATAATGGACCGCAAAATCGGCCCGTCTGTTAAGTTGATTGCTGTTTTTTTCATAAAGGAAATTATACTCGTAACAGTTCATATGGTCAAGCGTACCAACGGTCCGAAAAGATGACTCCGAACTCTTGCGGATTTTCGTTATACATACCGTAACGTTGCACCGGTTCGATTCTCGAAGAGTCTCTCACCTTTACAGCCTCAAAGTTGGCGTAGGGAATAAATTCCAACGCCAACTAATTCGCATGTAATGCTAAACACGTTACGGTTTGTATAACATCCGCAGGTTCTCCGTCATCTTTTCTTGTGCTTTTTAAGAAGCGAGCATAATGGCGATGAAAATAGGGCTAAACTAACAGAGGATTATGAGCACATTATTGCATTTGGAATCCCGGCGGAGGGGGGAGAGGTGCTTGGAGGTAGATAGAATCGCCTAACTTATTTTCAAATCGCCTAAAAATGAGGAAAAATTAGGAGAAAAAGAATCTCATTGATATGTACTTCCTATACTGGGAAGCGCAAAAAAAGCTAGCAGATTTTTCTGCTAGCTTTTTAAATAGGTTTGTTTAGATTAGTTTTGTTCTGCTTTTTTAGAAACGAGAACGAACATCGCAGAGATTGTTACGATGATTCCTGCTAGAATTACGGCTGTGTTGTTTGATGTACCAGTATTTGGTAACTCTGGTCCAGGTGTTGTAGTAGGAGCTTCTGTAGTCGTAGGAGCTTCCGTTGTAGTAGGAGCTTCCGTTGTAGTAGGAGCTTCCGTTGTAGTAGGAGCTTCCGTTGTAG
>CABSQV010000028.1:0-15562 GCA_902479935.1 uncultured Streptococcus sp.
CACTAAAATAGGGTTGGTGGAAAATTTCCATCAACCCTAAAAATTATAGAACCAATCAATGAGTCCGGGTTATAATAGGCGAAACTTAAGAGGTGAAGTAGTTTGGGAATTTGATTTATCAGTAAACGGACAACAAGTGAACGTTAAGATTTCAAACGACACAGGAAAAATTACTGAAATCGAACGCTAATTAAATATTGTTTATAAGATACTCCGTCAAGGATTGTTCATTCAATGCTTGAGGGGGTATTTTTATGCTTAAAATTACAAGAAAGAGCCCGAAAATAGATTAAGAAAAGTTTAAGAATTTTGAAAAGTTGAAAAAATTCAACACTAAAAAAACGAATTAATTCATTGAATAGTTGGAAAAATGAGTCACAAGTGGAATTAAATCATTTAAAAACATCAAATATATAATATTTTAAATAAAAACTAAAACCGCTATCAAATTTATGTGAAAGGTAGTATAATAAAAATGAATAAAAGAAAGATTGGGGTAGTGTATATGAGTCAGGAATTGTACCAAAGTATACCGTTGCTATTTAAGCTCGTAAAAAAGCAAACAGAACTCAAAAATGCTGCCTTTGCTTTTCAGAATAAACGAGGAGCAGTGAAGTTTTTCTTTTTAATTGAACGTGATGAACAGCAAGATTTACGTTTATTATTCTTCAAAAACGAAGAAGAACTTGTTCGTTATAGACTCTCTGAACGACTAGTAACCATGTCGGATGAGGTTGTTGGAGAGGAACGGACCGAAGCGTTTTGGTTCAGAAAAGGCATTGAAATTCAGTTTTCAAAACGTGCGGATTTCGATGAAGAGGAAATCGAATACTTGAAGCGAAATGGGTATCCTGTTAAAGGAGCCAGAGAATTGCCAATGATTTCGAGTTTCAATGAACCTTTTGATTTATTCGCAGACCTTAAGAAATCAGAAGTCCAATTTGTGCTACGTGTGAGTGATATTCTCTTGCAAGAAGGCAACTGGAAAGAGCTTTTGAAGGCTGCTAGTATTCTCAATCAAGAAGACGCGGATTGCTATGCTATTCTCGAATATAATCAAAAAACAAAGGCTGTAAAGTCATTAGATATGACGCGTAAGGAAATCAGTTTCGATCAGATTGAAGAATTGAAGCCGTTCTTCCAAGTAAAACCTGAACCCGTTGCGCTCAGTGATTTCTCGCTTTTACGTGCAAAAAAGGTGATTCGAGGTATCTTTCCTGAAACTTTTGAAATCCAGTTGACATTGTCGCCAATTGCGGCCATGGGATTTTATAAGACAGGTGCGTTTATGCTGGCGATAGCCGATGAACGTGAAATCATCTTCCTACAAGAAACAGATTTAGAGACAAAAATGATTCAGAATTATATTTTAGAACTCATCATGATGATGGAGGCTGTACCGCTTCGCTTTATTACAAGTGGACCATTTGCATTGAGACTCTCGAATATGGTTGATAAACTCTTAAAACGACTTGGAACGGATATTGTTATCTTGGATGAATTGCCAACGATGAACCGTTACTCAAGTCTTGCGAAAATGGATCTTCTATTATCGCAAAATGATATTGATAATCTTCTCTTTTAAGTGAAACGTTGAGAACCCGTGCCCTTAACGTTTCCGCTAGTGTAGGAATTGGAAGGGGGAGAAGCTAAATACTCTCACAGCTTCTCTGTCCATCCATCCTCGAATGTAAAACACAAGAAAAAGAGGTCTATTCGAGTGAATAGACCTCTTTTTTTATTGAACTGGATATTCTGTATACATTTCTCCAAGGCTCTCAAACTCCACTTGATTTTGTAAGAGTTCAATGATGGCTTCTTGGAAAGCTTCGACCTCTTGAACAGGGAGGCTGCAGGTGAATTGAACATTATTGAGGAAGACTTTATCGACGATAGGAATATTTTGCGTCTGACAAAAATATTCCACTTTTCCTACATGTGCGTAATCAAAGGTTAGGGCAAGTTGATCTTCGAGTCGGCATTCGGCGATTCCGATGGCTTTCAACCCTTCGCTTACAGCCCCAGAATACGCACGAACGAGTCCGCCAGCACCAAGTTTTGTTCCACCAAAGTAACGCGTCACCACAACCGCGACATCCTTTAATTCGTTTTTCTTGAGTACTTCTAGCATTGGAACGCCTGCGGTACCACTTGGCTCACCGTCATCCATCGCACGCTGCACTTGGTCGTTTTCCCCAATGAGAAAAGCAGAGCAGTTATGCGTTGCCTTCCAATGTTCTTTTTTGATAGCTTGGATAAATTCTAGCGCTTGTTCTTCATCCGTTACTCGCTGAAAATGCGCGATAAAACGAGACCCCTTAATCTCGATTTCATTCGTCCCAGCTTCTTTAATTGTTTTATATCTCTCTAACATTCTTTCCCCTCACTTTGGTATTAGTATAGCATAAAATTTCTTTTTTCTTTTAAGTGTCAAAAATAGAGAATTTATACGAATAAAAGTGATTTTTTTCACAAGTTTGTATTGTTGAATATAAATAAGAGGAGTATAATGAAAGCGGAAACAAGGTTGCTTTTAAAAGATAAAGATATGGGTGGTGAAAAAATGATATTTTATAAAAATAAATGGTCAATGTTTTCAATCATTTTCTATTGGATACTTTCCATCGTTATGATTCTAAACTATATTCATTATCATTTGTCAACGGGACACTTTGGAGGAGCAGAAGGAGGAATACCACTGTTTTATGAAATTATATTCAGCTCCTTTCAGGTAGTGGATGCTGTATATGGTTTTGTAGCATTTATGATTCCACCGCTATTCTTTTCTCACGAATGTATCAAACAAAGGATAACACATTGCGACTATTTACAATCTGTGAGATTACAACATAAAAAAACATTCTTTTCACCACTTATATCAAAACAATTTAAAACGAACTTTATCATAATCTATTTTGTTTTCTTAGTGAAAATGTTCCTTCAGGCGATATTAGTTCATTTATTTTACTCACCATTTATTTTCGAAGAGAGTAGTCCTTATTTGACGTGGTCTTTCACGATTAACTTCTCGACAAATAGTTTTATTAATTTAATCTGTACGATAGTAATAATTCCCTTAGGATACGCCATTTTCTATTCATTTGTTTTTTCAGTTGGATTGTTCCTAAAACGATATATCATTTATTTATGCAGTGGATTGTTATTAGTGATTATATCGCTTTTATTAGCAATGGTTATAGGTGGAATTTCCCCGATTATCGGCTATTCAATTTGCGTTTTATCACTCATTCAACCAGGAATGTACACATTATTAGCAGAAACTATTTCTCATTCAGCCTGGGTTATTTTTGTATATCCTGCGATATTTTATAGTCTTTTGACGATTCTCCTATTAATTATCAGAAGAAAGATGGATTTGAAGGAGGGGTATTAATGGATGAACTCCTCATTGGAAAAAGACAACAATGGGTGTATGGATTATCGATTGTTTCTGGAGTCTCTTTTGTTTTAAAAGGGCAAATTTTCGGTGATTTAATACTGGACTTATTGTCTTCCCATTTTACAGCATATTTCTCAGACACCTTATTATTAGTGTTACTAGGGGTTGTCATTTGGAGACGACATCAAATCCGTTACCTTCTCATTCAAAGAGTTGGGGAGAAAAACTATCAATTTTATCAATTGGTAACAGTGTTAGTTTCAGTTGTTTGTTATTTTGTCGCTCAATTCTCTTTAGCGTTACTATTCCAAATGACGAATGGACAAGCATTTACAAAAACGATGCTGATATTTGCTCTATTAAAAAGCGTGTATTTAATTTGTTCGGGATTAATCATCTATACGATTTCTATTGGGTGTAATAGAAATATGGCTATTATTGGTTCTATCCTATTTTCATTAACATCTTATTTTACGATATTATTTCTATTACGAGAGTGAAGGGGAGGTACTCATGTTAGAACTAAAAAATGTATCCAAAAAATTTGGCTTTCAAGTGATTTTAGAAGAGGTTGATTTCAAAATTGACCAAGGAGAGCTTATTCATATTGTAGGAGCTAATGGATGCGGAAAGTCTACTTTATTTAAGCTTTTTTGTGATATTTTGGAACCGGATAAAGGTGAAGTTGTTTTAGATAGCAATGTACGAATTGGAGCTTTGATTGAGAATCCAGCGTTTATGGAAGAAAGTAGTTTAAAAACAAATCTTAAATTTTTAGCGTCTATCAATAAAAATTACAATGAATCGAAAATTAGAGAATTAGTGAAAAATTTTGATTTGGATTTTGATAGTAAAGTTCACGTGAAAAAATATTCCGTTGGAATGCGTCAGAAAATGGGGATTATTCAAGCTGTGATGGAGGATCAAAATTTAATTTTATTAGACGAGCCAACTCGAGGTCTAGATAAAAAATCACTAGATCAGTTTCATCAATTAGTTCAACAGCTTCATGAAGAAGGGAAATCAATTGTGATTGCTGCTCATGATAATTTGGCCGAATTACAGTTTGATAAGGAATATTTGATGGAAGAAGGGAAGCTGATTCTTCAATGAAACAGTTATTTCCAATTCGAGAGTGGCTTCTCTACATTTTTGGTTTGTTAATAGTATGGAATTTATATCATCCATTACCGTCGTTTTATATCGAGGCACACTTCAGTTTTATACCCGTTACCTTTCTTTTTGGCCATCTTTTAAGTATTTTCTTAATGGTAATGGAAGTTCTTATTTTGATGTATTTTATTAATGAGTATGAAAGTATGCGACTTTTAATACTGGTTCGAAGCAGAAGTCGAGTGTTTATAGGGCGAATATTAGTGAGGATGATGTGGCCTTCTGTCTTTGTAATGTTCTGTATTAAGGCAATTTTACTTTTCGAAATTGGAGGGATTCATCCTCTAGTCTTAGGTTCAATCCCCATTCTGTTTTCAGGGATGACTCTACTAGCAATATTCATTCAAGACTCTAAAAAAATATTATTTTTAAGCCTGATTTTAGCAGCACTTATTAGACTAGGATGCTTTTACTTAATGGGGTAAGCAGGAGGATATCTCCTGCTTTTTTTTAATGGTCAAATATGGTAGTATAGAAAGGCAGTATATGACTGGAGGAGTAGGTATGATTCAAGTAACATTAATCATTCGAATCACATTGGTTCTTGCTTTTATCATGCTTAGCTATTGGGCGTTGCAAGGCATTCAAATTGAGAAGATTCTCAGAAAAGGCCGCGTTCAGGAAGCCCGTATCCTCTTTTTACTCATTGCTATTTGGATGGGTGCTAGTATAGCCAAAGTCATATTCGATTTATCAGATTATTTAAATCAGTACATTCAATTGATATTGCAGTAGATGGATAGAGAGTTTTTGGAGGTTATTTAATGGATAAGATGATCGTGCGCGGTGGCGATACACGTCTTCAGGGAACAGTAAAGATAGAAGGCGCTAAAAATGCGGTATTACCGATTTTAGCAGCAAGTATTTTAGCAGATAAAGGCGTTACGCATTTAACAAATGTACCGAACTTATCAGACGTACATATGATGTTAAACGTATTAGGGAGCTTAAACGTCTTAAGTACATTTGACGAAGAAGAAAAGGCAATTACATTAAATGCCACAAAAGATATTACAACAACTGCAGCATTTGAATACGTAAGTAAAATGCGTGCGTCAATCGTTGTAATGGGACCATTATTAGCACGTTTTGGACATGCACGTGTTGCAATGCCTGGTGGATGTGCTATCGGAAGTCGTCCAATCGACCTTCACTTAAAAGGGTTCGAAGCAATGGGTGCGACAATCGTTCAAACAGAAGGTTATATCGAAGCGCATGCGGAAGAACTTCACGGAGCTCGTATTTACTTAGATTTCCCATCTGTTGGAGCTACTCAAAACATTATGATGGCTGCGACTTTAGCAAAAGGAACAACATATCTCGAAAACGTAGCGCGTGAACCAGAAATCGTCGACTTAGCAAATATCTTAAATAAGATGGGTGCGAAAATTGTCGGTGCCGGAACTGAAAACATGCGTATTGAAGGGGTAGAACGTTTGGATGGAACGATTCACTCTATTATCCCAGATCGTATTGAAGCGGGTACATTCATGGTAGCGGCTGCCGTTACAAAAGGCGATGTGTTTATCGAAGATGCGATTGCAGAACACAACCAACCATTAATTTCTAAATTAGGCGAAATGGGTGTTCAGTTTATCGAAGAAGAAGACGGAATCCGCGTTATCGGTCCAGATGAGTTGAAACCAACTGACGTGAAAACTTTACCTCACCCAGGATTCCCAACAGATATGCAAGCACAAATGACAATTGCACAATTATTAGCAACTGGTACAAGCACAATGACGGAAACAGTGTTCGAGAACCGTTTCAACCACTTAGAAGAAATGCGACGTATGGGTGCGCAATTCCGTATTGACTCACATACAGCTGTGATGACTGGTGCCTCAGTATTGTCAGGTGCTGAAGTACGTGCTACAGACTTACGTGCTGCGGCAGCGTTAATCATCGCTGGAATGGTTGCAAAAGGATATACACGCGTAACAGACTTACAATTCTTGGACCGTGGATATTATGAGTTCCATCAAAAATTACGTGCATTAGGCGCAACGATTGAACGTGTGGACGAACCAGACGGACAAGCATTTACTCACGAAGACTTAGAACGTTTATTCGCAGTTTAAAAAAATAAAGAGACAGTGCAAGAGAAATCGTAAATGATTCCTATGAATCCTTACAGATATCTTCATCATTACGGTAACGTTGCACCGGTTCGAGCCTTAAAAGTCTCTCACCTTTAAATCCTCAAAGCAGGCGTATGGAATAAAATTCCTACGCCTGCTTATTCGTTTTAATGCGAAGTCACGTTACTGTAATGATAGAATCTGTAAGTTTCTAGTCATCATTTACGTTTGCAACTGCACTTTAATTATTTTACGAATAATCTTTAAATCTTCTTGCTCCAATAATAAAAACACGCAATATAAGATTTAACCAATATAAGGTATACCTTATATTGATAAAAATAATTTGGTATTTTAAGTAAGTTTTTTAAGGAGAAATAGTAGGCGATGGTATCCTTTAATTTTTCGTAAAGGTGTGTAGTTTTTATGTGGTTTTAAAGGGTTTTATGGTACAGTATAATAGACTCAATTTAAAAGGAGGATTGTAATGAACGAAGAATTTAACAATCAGAATCATGACGAAGAAAATATCGAAGTCGAACAAGACAATGAACTCGAGCACCGTCATACTGAAGAACCACAAAAACAATCCATTATAAAGAGTATTTGGAATCATAAAATCATGATGGCGATTCGTCGCTTTTGGAGAAAATTTCATGTCACGAAGCTACTTCTTGCAATGATGCTAACGGTAGTCACACTATTTACGGGATTTTTAGTTTATTCCGCAAAGACAACCGATGTGAGTGGCTTACGTGCTGGGATGGTCCAAGTGACGGAAGTATATGACCGCAATAACCAAGAAGCTGGCGTACTGAATATCAATAAAGGGGAGTTTTTAACGATAGACCAGATTTCTCCGAATATGATTAACGCGCTTGTTTCGACAGAGGATAAACGTTTCTATGACCACCATGGATTCGATCCGATGGGGCTGCTTCGTGCGACATTTGGCCTGTTAATGAACCGTGGCCGAGTGACGGGTGGAGGAAGTACCATTACGCAACAATTAGCTAAGAATGCGTTCTTAACTCAGGAACAATCGTTTATGCGAAAAGCGAAAGAGCTCTTCTTGAGTTTCGAGTTGGAGAAGAAATATTCCAAAGACCAAATTTTGGAGATGTATTTAAATAATGCCTATTTCGGAAATGGGGCGTACGGAATTGAAAATGCGTCGCTTCGTTATTTCGGAAAGAGTGCAAAGGATTTAACCATCAGTGAAGCGGCTGTTCTTACAGGAAGCTTAAAGGCACCGAATGTGTATAATCCGATTGACGATATGGAATCGACGGTGAAACGCCGTGCGACCGTTTTACAGTTGATGGTCGATAATGGCAAAATCACGCAAGAAGAAGCCGATAAAGCTGCCGCTGAAGTGATTACCGTGACGGATACGTATGAAGCCAATGCCCGTTATAAATATCCATATTATTTCGATGCGGTAATTAATGAAATTACAACGAAATACGGAATCAGCGAAGAAGATTTGCTGAACAAAGGATATAAAATCTACACCGGTTTAGACCAAAATATGCAAGCGGATTTGGAAGAAACCTTCTCACACAGTTGGTTATTCCCGAAAGCGGCTGACGGTACGGTCGCTCAAGCGGCTTCGATTGCCATGGATCCGGAAACTGGAGATGTCCTTGCGACGGTGGGTGGACGTACTAACGAGAAACACACTTTCCGTGGATTTAACCGTGCAACACAGCTGCAGGCGCAACCAGGGTCAACATTCAAACCATTAGCCGTATATACTCCGGCTCTTGAAGAAGGATATCAACCTAATTCTGTTCTAGTGGACGAGAAACGTTCGTATGGTTCAGATAAATATACGCCTGAGAACTGGAATAAAAAGTATCAAGGAACTGTGACGATGACGGAAGCCTTGAACCACAGTTGGAATGCCCCTGCTGTATGGTTACTCGATAAAATCGGATTGAAGAAAGGAATCGAGAAGGTTCATCAGTTCGGAATCGAAACAGACCCAGGAGACGAGTACTTAGGGATTGCCCTTGGAGGACTTACAAAAGGGGTCTCCCCAGAACAAATGGCCTCTGCCTATACAGCCTTTGCCAATAAAGGCGTTCGTGTGCAACCGCGTTTTGTGACAAAAATTGTGGACGCAAATGGGAAAGTCGTTGTAGATAACACAGCCGTGAAGGAAAACCGTGTAACAACGGAAGAAGTCGCTAAGAAGATGACAAGTATGCTGTTAACGGTGTATGGTTCAGAAGGACTTGGCGCACCATTTTCACCAGCTGGTAAGACGATTGCAGGTAAGACAGGGACAACCGAAGCCATCAATAATGACAATGGTTCTCGTGACCAATGGATGATTGGATATACACCTGACGTAGTTGTCGCTACTTGGATGGGATATGACCAATCAGGAAATTACTCTTTATCAGCATCTAGCCGTGAAGGGGTAGGGCCTCTCTTTAAACTAGAGATGGAAGGATTGCTTCAATTTACCGCAAACACACCATTTAATGTGGAAGCCGTGAAGACGAAACAAAATAATCAAAACAATAATTCGAATAACGGTGTCGATCAATTTATCAAAGACGCTCAAAAAGCGGGCGAACAAGTTTGGAATCAAATCCAAGAATGGGGTAAAAACCTCTGGGATAAATTCAGAAATCGATAATGCGAACGTACGTACGTATTAATAGTTTAGCCATATAAATTATGGTATAATAAAAGAGTATTTTAAGGAGGAAGAAACATGAGTAATATTTATGATACAGCCAATCAATTAGAACGCGACTTACGCGAATTACAAGAATTCAAAACAGTAAAGGAAAGCTTCGAAGCAATTTATGCTGATGAAACAGCAAAAGCGTTATTCGATGAATTCCGTACAGTGAATATCGAGTTACAACAAAAACAATTCTCAGGACAAGAAATCACTGAAGAAGATATTCAAAAAGCACAAGAATTAGGACAAAAAGTGTCTGAAAATGAGCATATTAAAGCGTTAATGGAAGCTGAACAACGTTTGAATACGATTATGCAAGACATCAACCGTATCATCACAAATCCATTACAAGAACTTTATAGCTCAAAATAATTCATTTTAAACGGTTTTATTAAGAATCGATCCAAAGCATATTTTCTTTGAACGCACAACAGACGGTTCAGGGAAATATGCTTTTTTTGAAGAAAAGAAAGGAGCAACGTATGGTGAAATTCATCCACGCAGCCGACGTCCATCTAGGGATAACGTATGCAGGTGTCGGGAAGAACCATAAAGATATCGCAAGAGAGCTAAAGCAAGCGGCGTTTGATGCCTTTGAAAGAGTCATCGATACAGCGATTGAAGAAGAAGTCGATGCACTGGTGTTGGCGGGGGACTTGCTGGATAGTTCTCGCACCTTCGTCAAAGAAAAATTGTTTTTGCAGAGTCAGTTGAATCGTCTAGCGCCATTTGGAATTCCTGTCGTTGTAGCGCTTGGAAATCATGATGCGGGCACTTCATACGTTTCTGGAGAGCATATTTATACTTTTGGGAGTGGCGTTGAAACGATTGAAGTGGAGACGAGAAACGGGGAACGTGTGGCCTTTAGTGGGTTTAGTTATGAGGTTCCAGTTGTAGCTACGCGGAAAGTTCAAGAGTATCCGGTGAAGAGTGCCAACTGTGATATTCATATTGGAGTGCTGCATGGAGAGCTTACGACTGCGCAAGGGCGTTATGCACCATTTTCCATTCCTGAACTAAGAGAAAAAGGCTATGACTATTGGGCGCTTGGGCATATTCATACCTGCCAAGAAGTCTCTAGCCAGCCATGTGCGTGGTATAGCGGTACAACTCAAGGAGCGGACCGTAAAGAGAGTGGTCCAAAGGGAGCTTTGCTAGTTGAAATTACTCCAGGGAATGCGCCAGAGGTTCACTTTATTGAAACGAGTATGATGGATTGGACGGAGGTAGAACTTGCTATCAGCGAGAACGCTCGTTTAGAAACCTTACCGTATCTCATCGTAGAGGCACTACCAAATCCATCGAAACGCAGTCTTGTGACGCTGCATTTACTAACGCAAGAATCAATCTATTCAAGAGAAGATTTAAAACAACTCACAGAAGTTGTGAATGGATTGTTAGAAGAAAAACGAAGCCTTGTGACAGTGATGAGTATTCGAGAACAAATTACAAAACCGCTTCGAGGAGCTTCTGGAATTTCTCTTTCAGGAGAGGTGGATACGTCTCTCTTTTCTGAAATGGAAATCGCAAAAAGCGGATTTTCGAATCAGTTGATGAGCGACTTCCTGCAAAAAGAAGATGTCCAAGAAGAGATTCACGAACGAGCACTTCGCTTATTAGAAGTTCGCTTTTCGGGAAGGGAGGAAGGGTAATGTACATTTCAAAAATCGAAATCGATCATTTTGGAAAATGGGAACATGAGACCTTTACTTTCCATCCGAACTTGCAAGTCGTGCAAGGCCTGAATGAATCTGGAAAGACGACCCTTCGACGCTTTATCGAGCAGATGCTCTTTGATTTTAAACAAAAGAAGAATGGCGTGTATCCTTATCAACCGCTCCATACGAATACGCGTGGCGGACGGATGTGGATTGAAGATGAAGGGCTGGGTGCTCTCATTATCGAGCGTAGCGCTGTGGGGTCGCAGAGGAAACTCGTTCTAAGGAGTGCAGAAACTGGACAAGAGTTACCAGAAACGATGCTGGAGCGTGTTCTTCATGAGTTGACGATGAATGAGTATCATTCACTCTTTGGATTCAATGAAGAGGAATTGCAAAATAATGCGTTTGGAAGCGAGGAGGAAATCCATCGCTTCTTGTATAGTTTGAGTGTTATGGGACATAAGGGTGCCTATGAGGAGAGTCAGAAGTTACTTGCTGAGGCGGATAAGTTGTTTCGTCCACAGGCAAAAAAACTCGAACTCAACGAGCGAATGGACAGACTCGAAGGCTTAACAAATCAATTGACACAAACCAAAGGAGAGAACGCTCTTTATGAAGGTTATGTAAGTACTATCTTAGAGCTTCAAAAAGAAGAAGCGGAATTATCTGCAAAATTACAAGACACAGAATCTAGACTCGATGTCTTAGAGAATAAGCTCGCTCATTTTGATGCTTTAGAAGAATTCCGTGCAATGGAAGGACTACAAGAGTTTCCAAAAGACTACGACCATAGTAAGGCTGTAGAAGGCAATAATACTTTACGTGCCTTTGAAAAAGAACTCGAAAGAACAAAAATCGAGTTAGAGCAGGCAAAAGCGGAAGTAGAAGTACTTGAACAAGTAACGGAGGATACGACTCTTGAAGCACTGTACGCGAAGGCTCAAGGTGCTGCAGCGGTAGAAGAGCGTGCCTTTGAATTGGAACGTGAGTTGAAGACGCATCCGGGGAATATTGGTGTTCAAAGTGAACATGCCAAACCATTTACAGAGGCTGAATTAACAGAATTAGATACTCTTCAAGGGGAACAAGGACATGCAGGGCAATTCCAATCAGGGCTTCTTATTGGGTTAGTTGGAATTATTGCCATTATCGTGGTTGGATTTTTAACGAACCAAGTAGTGCTAGGTGTTGGAGTTGCTGCAGCTCTAGGAATTGGTGGAAGGTTCTTCTTACACAAAACAGGGAAGTTACAATCTCCGAAAAATAGCGCAGTAGACGAACGTATTCAACAGCTCCTTTCAGGGAAAGGAATTGAAGCAACACTAGACGAAGCAAGACGATTTATTCGAAGAAATGAAGGACGTAGCGTCAATGATTTCTTACAAAAGAAGGCGCAATTTGTACAATTGGAACAAAGACTAGATGCCTTTAAAGAAGAGAGCAAAGACTTCTGGACTAAAGAACAAATCACTCCTCCAGCTACTGTGGAGCAACAGCTACGCGTTATCCGGGAGACATGGATGGCTTCTCAAAAACGAGTGGCAAAATTAGAACAACTTCAAGAGAGTATCTTAAAGAAAGAACGCCATTTAGCGCAATTGGAACAAGATACAACAGAGGTGCGTGAAGAATTACAAGAAGCCATTTCGCCACTTGGAATCTCAACAGTAGAAGAGTTTAGAACGCAGTTACCTAAACTGGACAATCGTGTAGCCTTAGCGCAAAAGAGAGCGTATATTGAAAAGCAAGTCGCACTTTTTACGAATGAAGAAAAAGAAAGCTTGCAACGACAAATGCTTGAAGAGGAAATTCAAGACGAGTCCTTCACGAAGGCGCAATTGGAAAGTAAACGGAAAGAAGTTCGTGACCAATTGGCAAGTACAAAAACGAAGGCAGAACTGCTGGAAGAAGATGACAATGCGGAAGCACTCCAATTGGAAGCAGACTTTGAACGATTCGAAGTACAAGAGTCTATCAAGGATTGGGCGACGCAAGTGTATGCAGCTAAATGGATTTTGAAGCAACTTGAAGAAAAAGTCCCAACGAGAGTGCCATTGATTTTAGATGAGGCGAGTCGTATCTTTAGTCGACTCACGATGGGACAATATACGAAGATTCTCTTAACGGATACGCAGGCGAAGGTGCAGCAGGCAAATGGCCAATGGATGGAAGCTTTCTATCTTTCAAAAGGGGCATTAGACCAACTGTATGTCGCGATTCGTTTTGCCTTTATTTTCCAATTAGCGAAGAAGATGAAAATTCCAGTGTTAATCGATGATGGATTCGTCAATTTTGATAGAGAACGTCTATCGATTATGTTAGAATTAATGGAAGACCTATCACGCGTAACACAAGTTTTTTACTTTACAACGGAAGTTCCGCTTCAGTTACCTAAAGAGAATGTGCTGAAGTTAGGGGAAAGAGAAAGAAGGTAAATCATGACAAAAAAATTATATGAATACAATGTGGACGAGAGTTTCGAAATCTGCCTATTGATTAAATCTGCAGATGTGCGTATGGCAAAAAATGGCAATCCGTTTATCGCCTTCACATTCCAGGATCAATCAGGTCAAATGGACGGAAAATATTGGTCTGCGACTTCAGACGATATTGCAAAATACGTACCAGGGAAAGTTGTAGTTGTAAACGGAAAACGCGAAATGTACAATAATTCGCCACAAGTGAAAATTGTCAGCCTTCGACTTACTGACGCTGCAAAAGGAGAGCCAACATCTGCGAGCCATTTCGTAGAACACGCTCCAATGACGAAGGAAGAAATGGAAGAAGAAGTGAACCAAATTATGTTCGATATCACAAATCCATATTTGCGTCGAATCGTCCATAATATCTTGAAAAAATACCAAGAAGCCTTCTTCGAATTTCCTGCAGCGAAACGTCACCACCATGCGTTTGTAGGTGGGCTAAGTTTCCACACAGTATCGATGTTACGCCTTGCTAAAGCCATCGCAACACAATACACCCAAATCAACCGTTCATTATTATATTCTGGTGTGATTTTACATGATATTGGTAAAACGATGGAATTAACAGGCGCAATCGGCACAGAATACACACTTAAAGGGAACCTACTAGGCCATATTGTGATCATGGACGAAGAGATTACAAAAGCCTGTGAAGAACTCGATATCGATGAAAATCAAGAAGATGTGCTTTTATTAAAACATCTCGTTTTAGCTCACCACGGCAAACTCGAATACGGGTCACCAGTACGTCCGCAGTTATTAGAAGCGGAAGTATTACACCATATCGACTTGTTAGATGCGACGATTACAATGATGTCGAATGCACTCGACAAGACAGAACCAGGCGCATTTTCAGAGCGCGTATTTGGTTTAGATAACCGTTCGTTTTATAAACCATTATCCCATGAGTAAGAATAAAAGTTTGATAGTATGTGTAAATTGATAAGCCATCAATATTACCAGCAATGCTCTAACCGTCATTCATTTAATCGAGGTGTGAAATGAAAACATTTGGTTCAAAAAAACTATTAAAATTGATTTTACAAGTTGCGATAGGCCTTGTGTTATGCGGGCTATTATGGATTGTGTTTAGTTTTACTCGTCCAAAATATAATGATGATGCTTTGTTTTCTTATGAAATCATCAATCAATCAAATCAGAATATTGAAGAATTGATTATTGGTGAATATTCTCAGAACGACATTAACTCTCCAGAGGACCGAGTGTATTTAAAAAACTTAGCAGCTAATTCTAGAACAAAAGGAGCAGTAGACATTTCTAAATCAGAAAGAAGTGTTTCTCCATTCTATTTAGATTATGTATATCAAGGTAAAAGGAAAACTTTGCTAAAAACGGTATCGGTTGAAACTAGACCCAAAGGACTTCATATCACTATCACTATTAAGGAAGTGGATAACGAGGGTTACATGACGGGAACTAGCGAAATCAATTCATTTATTTTTGAAAAACGAGAATTTACTCCAGAAAGTATAAAAAGAGCTGAGAAAGCTATAGGGGGTAAGTAAATGTGTCTCATTTGTGAGCGGATTGAATTGATCAAACAAGGAAGAAATCCGCATTTTGTAAAAGAACTTGAAACGGGTTATGTGGTAATAGGAGACGGACAGTATTTTAAAGGGTACACATTGTTCCTAGCCAAAGAACACGTAACGGAATTGCATCAGATGGAATATGAAACAAAAATTAAATTTCTTGAAGAAATGAGTATTGTTCAAGAAGCCGTGTCAAAAGCGTTTCAAGCTGAGAAAATGAATATCGAATTGCTAGGTAATGGTGATGCACATGTACATTGGCATCTATTTCCAAGAAAAGCAGGGGATATGAAAGGGTATGGCCATAATGGAAGAGGCCCCGTCTGGTGGGTTCCATGGGAAGAAATGTCATCTGAAGAATATCAACCAAAAGAGAATGACCTGCTTCAATTAGTCAATCGTTTAAAAGAGTATTTATAAATAGTACAAGAAGACATCTACAAAAGTAGGTGTCTTTTTTGGGCTCTTTGTCAAATAGTGTTGATGAAGAATTTTAGGAAGGGATTAAGC
>CABSQV010000029.1:0-14558 GCA_902479935.1 uncultured Streptococcus sp.
TTGATTATTACAACAACAAACGAATCAAAGTAAAATTAAAAGGACTTAGTCCTGTGCAATACAGAACTAAATCCTTTACTTAAATTAATTGTCTAACTTTTTGGGGTCAGTACAAATGCTCATAAAAGATAATTATCATATATGATAATTTTGACTTATTTGAATTCATTCAGCTTTTGCTTAAAGAACACCCAGCAACATTTCGTCGATTCAGGATTCATCCGCAAGTGCTCGATTAATTGATAGGTTGGATGCCATCTGCGCAGTTGATCTGATGAGAAGTGCTCGAGAAATTCGGAGAATGGATGATCATATGGTTCTTTTGGCAGACCGCTGCAGAAGATGGAGAAGAGGCCTAGTAATTTACCAAAGGCATTTCCGAGTTCGCCTTTAGTCCAGTGAATATGACGAAGTAGCCCATCCATATGGGTCGAAGGAACTTTATGCAAGCATTCTTTAGAGCGTACATTCCACTCGTGCGAGAGTTCAATGGAAGGGAAGGCACCATTGAACCAGTCTTCCTCGATTTCCATTTCGATGTAGCATTTTAATATTTCTTGCAAAGGCTGATGACTCTCGATGCTGGTGTTTAACTTATTCGTTCTAAAATAGTGATAGAGCAATTCTTCTTGGATTTGATTTACAAACTTATCGTCCGTTAGTTTATCCGGATAAATGGTTTTAATAATGGCTTTGGAAATCGTTTGGGATAAAATCGGTAGAAGTGTACAAAATTCTAAAATAGAATGGTGCAAATGAAGCTGTTCGAAATCGGATTTTTGCATAATGACAAAAGAATGGGTGTATTCCTGAAGAAAGACTTTGCCGAGTTGCTTTAAGCATTGATGCAGCGCAGTCATAAAATCAGTGAATACACCCAAGTTTAAGCAAGTTGTATGTTCATTATGGAAATGACTAGGGAATGGATTTGGACCAAAGTTAATGTAGAAGTCTTGTTTTGGCAAAACGGAAGACGCAAGAGTAATCAGCTCCTCTAAAACGAGCAGCGTCTCTTCTTTTGATAAGTGTAAATAGTGCACAGGAATATACGTTTGCGGGAATGACTCTAGGTAATCGTTATAAAGGCGCAAGAAAGAATCTTTGCTCTCTTTGATGAGCGTGTAATAGAACTCAGTAATTTGTGGGCCAAACGAGAAGGCTAAAACGTCTTTGTAGGAGACGGTAGGTTGGCCTAGGAGTTTCTGGTAATGTAAGTGGAAATAATCTCTCAAGCTATCGAGATGAGGAATGAGATCGATGATGCTGTCGCCGCGCATGCCTTTAATCCACAGCGAGGTCAGCGCGTGGCATTCTTCGGAAAATGGTTTGTTGAAACAGCGTAGGGCGTTTTGATGACGCAAATAATAGCGACGCAGCTTCTGGAATTCTTTCTGCTGGTCATAGGACAGCGCTTGTGGAAAATCTTCAAAGTGGTGAATTAAGAAAGTGGACTCGGTTGTGCCGAGTAAATACTCGATAATCTCTTCAAAAGACTTGTTGTACGGATTTGGATTCTGGCTGAAGAGATTGTTGTAGTAATTCTGTTGCTGCTGTTGTTCCTCAAGCAGCTGAATCTGTTTTACCAATAAGCTTAAATCTTGAGTATAGCGTTCCATTATAATACACTCTCCCAATAATGTATTTGTTACATTAATTGTAACGCTTTCATAAAGATGCGTCAATATACATTTTTATCTAATTTTTATGGAATTTAAGAAATAGGAAAGACGCTTGACTAAAGTTGTAGAGTTGACCATAATAAAGAAAGTCAACGAGGAAGGAGAGGTTTCATGTCCAAGAAAACAAAAGCAACCATTGCGATTACACTGGCGATTGTAGTCATGGTTTTAATTTTTATTAGTTCAAGTATGCCTTACAAGGATCAGTCACTTGTATCTACGATTCAAAAAGGACTGCCGATGCAACCTTTTTCGGAATTATTATCCAAAATCAAATTTGAATATGCAGGACAAACCATCAGTATTCCTTCTTTAGGATATGCGCAGTTTATCGAATTCTTTATTCGTAAAGCCGCTCATTTCTTAGCTTACTTCTTCATTGGATATCAATGGACGAGAGGGTTAAGTGTTCACGTTCGTAAAAAAGGATGGCCACAATTCTTGGCGTTCTTTATCGCAGTGCTATATGCGATGACTGATGAATTCCACCAAGGAGTAACTCCAGGACGCACACCGCTGATTCAAGATGTCTTTGTGGATGCCGTTGGTGCCGCAGTCGGTGTAGGACTAGGAACCTTGAAAAAAATTAGATAATAACCTTAAAACGTTGAAGAGATTTTCTTCAGCGTTTTTTTGTTGTCCAAAAGACTCCTTTTTATATTTTTTCGTAGTTCTTTATGACTAGTCAAAGAGTGGGGGAAGAACGATGGAAATGAATGAATTAGCAACGGAAGTGTTCAAGCAAGCCATTAAGCACCAATTAGATGATATTCATTTATTACCGGTTGGAGAGGAGTATGTATTTTATTTAAGAGATGTCAACGGGTTAAAAGAGTTGAGAAGAATTTCAGACGAAGTGGCTTTGCAATTTATTTCGTACTTAAAGTATCAAGCAGGAATGGATGTTGGAGAGAGACGAAGACCGCAGAGTGGTTCCTTAACTTTTGAGATTTCAAAGGACCAGATGATTGAACTGAGATTATCAGTGATTACGAATTTTAAGCAGAAGGAATCCATGGTTATCCGGCTCTTGCATCGGTCTAAAAAAGAAAAGGCGTCGATTCGGTCGATGACTTATTTCCCAAAGGACTGGGCGCTCTTACAACAATTCCTACGCTATAAAAGCGGATTGATTTTATTTTCCGGACCGGTCAGTTCTGGGAAGACGAGTACGATGTATGCTTTGCTCAGAGGACGTATGCAAGAAAAGACGCTTCAAGTGATTACGATGGAAGACCCAGTGGAGTATCATGAGCCGATGTTTTTACAGACGGAGATTAACGAGAAGGCTGGAATTACGTACGAATTACTCATTAAGAGTTGCCTGCGTCATCACCCAGACATTTTACTCATCGGTGAAATCCGAGACGAAATGACGGCAAAGATGGCGATACGTGCAGCCTTAACAGGGCACTTAATTCTAGCGACCGTTCACGCCAAAGACTGTAATGGAGTGGTAGCAAGGCTCTTGGAACTAGGCGTCAGTAAGACAATGCTAGAGCAGACCATTATCGCGATTTGTTCACAACGCCTTCTCCCTCGGTATTGTGGACTATGCGGTAAGGAATGTGAACTTCATTGTAATCATTTAACAAATGGAGAAAAGCGAGGAACGATTTTTGAAATCGAAACGCATGAAAAGTTGTCGCATTTCTTTAAAACGAAGCAATTTACAGCAGACGAAGAAAGAGTACATCCTTTTAATAAGGTATTGAGGAAGGCTTATGCATTGGGATACATTACGGACAAAACTTACGAAACCTATCAAATTATCTAAAAAGTGGAAAGGGCCGGTTCAAAGTCGGTTCCTGATTCAGCTTGCTCATTTACTCCAGGAAGGATTTAGCTTGGATGAGGCGTTGAAGTTTTTAGAATACTTATTCGATGCGCAAAAGAAAGACCTCGAACAAATGAGAGGGACGCTTGGAGAAGGACGGCGTTTTGATGAGTGCTTGAAACGGGTCGGTTACTCTGAAACGAATACCTCGCAAATTTATTTGTCCATGCAGTTTGGTAGCTTCGAGAAAGCCTGTGCATCGATTGGAGAGTTTCTCACTCGTAAGCAAAAACAACAAAAGAAAATGCAGCAGATGATGATATATCCTGCGTTTCTTTTTACATTTGTGATTGGGATGGTGCTGTGCATTCGAATGCTCTTGCTCGACCAACTCTCCAGTATGGTTCAAGAAGACCAACTCAAGCAGTCTGGCTTCCTGTATTGGATATGGCTTGGGTTTCAAAACTTACCACAGTTGGCAACGGGATTTTTGATCGTTGTTGTGGCACTCGTTCTCCTTGTCCGCTTGTACTGGAAAAGAAAGAACACCTATGATCAGTTTCGCATGTTGATTTCACTGCCGGTTATTGGAAAGAGTGCGCAACAATACGTGACATTTTTGTATGCACGAGAGTTCTCGTATTTTCTCGGAAATGGACAGTCGCTATTGTCGATGGTGTCCGAACTAAAAAAAGAAGGAACAAGCGCACTATCAAAGATGATTGCGCAGAAACTAGAAGAACAACTGATTCAAGGAGAATCTTTTTCTACGGCGCTTGAGAAGATGAAGCTATTTCGGCAGGAGTTTATCTGGCTGGTATTAGAAGGAGAAAAGACAAGGCAACTAGACGTGCAACTGCAAGTTTACGCCGACCAAATGCTCGACGAATTTACCCAAGGCATCGAAAAGAAAATCAAGTGGATTCAACCGTTACTACTTATGGGGATTGGATTCCTCATCGTTTCCATGTATCTGATCTTATTATTACCGACACTAACGATGATTGGAGGAAATTAAAATGAAAATAAAAACAAAGAAAAAAGGCTTCACGTTAATCGAATTACTCGTGTGCCTCTTTATTATTGGCTTGATGATGCTACTCATTATCCCAAATATTGCGCAACAACGAAAGACTGCTCAAAAGCAATCGGATGAAGCGATTGTGAAAGTAATTGAAACACAGCAACAAGCTTACATGTTAGATAATAAAACTAAGGAAATACCTGATGTTCAAACACTGATGGATAAGAAGTATATTACAGAAGATCAAAAGAAAGCATATGAAAATCGTCAGAAAACTCCTGAACAATAATTATGAAAAAGAGAGCATTTACGCTTGTTGAATGCTTAATTGCGCTTGCCATTGCTTGCTTCTTACTGATACTGACTCCGCCTTTGATTAGTCGCTCCTATGTAAATTGGAAGGAAGAAGTATTTCTTAGAGAGTTTGAGCAAGTGATGGATACGGCGCAGATTACAGCAATATCAACGGGACAAGGTTCGTTTGTAACTGTTTCTGGCGGAATTGTCGAATTAAATTGTCACGGAGCTAGAGAATTGGATAAGAAAATTCGCTTTCCGGATACGATGAAAAGTTATTCTGTTCAAACGTATGGTTTTAAACCCTATAGTGGGAATGTTAGTCAGTTCTCATCCGTGACTTTTGATGGGCAAAATCGCAGGTACACTTATGTTTTTCAATTAGGGGAGGCTAAGTATCATGTTGAAATTACCGAAAAGTAGAGGGTATGTATTGCTGGAAGCCTTAATCGGCCTGATGGTCTTAACCGTTATTGTGTCCTTAATCAGCTTTATGATTGGGCAACTGTATCACCGTCAACAACTCAAAGGCTGCTTTTTGGATGCTGCAGCTACTCAGTTAATGGATTTACAAGCTGGTGCAACTTATCCTATGGCTGTTAATAAATTGCCTAGCGAAGAATTTCAAAAGATGAAAAAAGTGACATTTGAAAAAGTAAATACAGCAGCCTCTCCAACAGTGGTGACGGTCTCTTGCGGAGAGCATGAGGAGGTGTTTCAAATCAATGCGATTACCGAGAAAAAAGTCCGGATTTCTACTCATTGAACACCTAATTGCGCTCGTGATCATCTCGATTAGTTTAGTAGCGTTTATGGGACTTTCTACAGCGTTTCTAAAAATCAAGGACCGCCTCAATGTTCCTGACGATATTAAATGGCATGTCGCCGTTCAACAAATGAATTTTAATTATGCGGGCTTTAGGCTGACATCGTTTAATGGCTATGATCCTTATACCGCACATTTTGAAAATATGACATCTGAGAAAACAGAGGTTATTACGCTCGTTTCTAGTTGGAAAGATGGCGGGAAGATTTATAAAGGAGCGGGAGGAAGTGGAGGACACCAACCATTTCTTTATGGGATTCGATCCCTCTCCATAAAAAGAAACGGGAGCAGGTTACTGATTTCGACAACACTCACCCAAGGAAATACGTTTCACTTAAATTTTGCACCGAAAAATCGAGCCATTTATGTCAAAGTGAAAGAGGCTAAGGAAAAGAAAGATGAAAAACCCTAAAAGAAAAGGAACATTACTATTTCAGTTTCTGGCGTTACTTGCGATTGCTAGTTTCCTTATTATCGCGCTACTCAAAATTCATGCTCATAACACTCTTGAATATCGCCTTCTGGAAGATGGGTATCGAATGGACATATTGCTTGAGATGGCGAGTCAGACGGTACGACAAAAGCTGTCTTTTAATGGAGATGAGATGACTTTTCCAGATACCATTCAATTTTCCAGTGGCACGGTGAGGGTAGAATGGAATGAGAAGACGCATCAATTTACCCTAAAGGCGCACCTTCCAAATGGTCACACAAAGGAAGATACACTATATATTCAGTTTGTAAAATAGGCTAAACACTACATAGCGACTTCTTTTTGTTTTTTTCATTTTCAAGATATGGTATACTTTTCAATGAGAAAATGAAAAGATGGTGAAATAATGACACAAACAATCGGAGAAATTTTAAAAAGTGCAAGGCAATTAAAAGGCTACACTCTTGATGACTTGCAACAAATTACAAAAATTCAAAAACGTTATTTAATCGCAATTGAAGATAATGACTTCGACTTGATGCCAGGTGCGTTTTATACACGCGCGTTCATCAAACAAATTGCTGACACAGTTGGATTAGATGGAGCGGCTTTATTAGAAGAGCATGCATCTGAAATTCCACAAGCTGTTGTGAAGACAACTCCACAGGCAACTTATACGACTTCTTCAAGTAATCGTACACGTTTAAATAAAAACAAGAGTAAATGGTCTTCAGTATCAGCAACTTTAAAAAATTACTTCCCAACAATCTTATTGGGAATGTTCATCGTAGCGATTATTTTTGCAATCGGACAAGCCGTATTTAGCAACCGTGCACAACGCAATAATCCTGTAACGACTCAAGCTACAACACAAACAGCTGTTGCAGCAGAAACGACTGTTGCTACAACGACAACTGCAGCTCCAGAAGTGACAAGTGTTACTTATTCATATGCGAACGGAAATGCATTGTACTATATTGCGAATGTAAGTAAATTCCCATTAGACGTGAAAGTACTCAATGAAGCAAGAAATGCTTTATGGGCACAAATTTCAGCGGATGGTAAAGTTGTGGCAGACGGAGTTCCAGCAACGAATCAAACAGTGACTGGTTCGATTCCTGAAGGAACAACAACGATTCGTATGGACTTTGGATATACTCCATTAGGTACAATTACTGTTGGTGGTGTTGAATTGAAGATTCCTGAAGGTTCAAACGCTACAAGAATTTATATCACGATTCAATAGGAGAATTGCGATGAATTTACCAAATAAATTAACGGTTTTGCGAATTTTCATGATTCCGGTGTTTATCATCCTCATGTGTTTGCCAAGTGAGGCGTTCGGTGTCATGAATCTGTTAGGTTCACAGATCAGCGTTGTCCACTTTTTGGCAATGATTATTTTCGCAGTAGCTAGTTTTACAGATTATCTTGATGGATATTTAGCACGCAAATACAAATTAGTGACAAACTTTGGGAAGTTCGCTGATCCTTTAGCAGATAAAATGCTAGTGATGACCGCATTCATTATGCTCGTGTCATTTAACTTAGCACCTGCTTGGGTTGTGAGTATCATTGTTTGTCGTGAATTAGCAGTAACAGGACTTAGACTATTATTGGTGACAGATGGTGAAGTCATGGCAGCTGCTTGGCCAGGGAAAGTAAAAACCGCTACTCAAATGCTGGCGATTATTTTCCTATTAACAGATGATTTGTTCTTTAAGGCCCTTGGGATTCCAATCGGACAAATCTTACTTTATAGTTGTTTAGTATTTACAATCTATTCAGGTTTGGATTATTTTGTAAAGAATCGACATGTATTTGCGGATTCATTTACTAAAACAGAATAACAAACAAAAGCCTGAAACAATTGTTTTGGGCTTTTTATTTTTCGAAAAAGAGTGTAAGGAAGGCGAAATTATGAATGCAGAAATCATTGCAGTTGGTACGGAGTTACTAATGGGGCAAATTGTGAACACGAATAGTGCATACCTAGCTCAAGAATTAGCTAAAAACTCGATCCCAACATACTATCAACAAGTGGTTGGTGATAATGAAGAAAGAATGTATGAAGCGATTGAATTAGCCGCTTCAAGAAGTGAGTTGATTATTTTATCTGGGGGGCTTGGACCAACGACAGATGATATTACAAAACAAGTACTGGCGCGATTTTTAAATGTGCCGCTTGTCGAAGATGAGGTTGCTCTTCAAAAAGTGATTGATTTTCACGTGCGTTCTCATCGCGATATGAGTGAAAATAATCGTAGACAGGCACTCGCCTTCGAGGACGGTACTGTTTTTAAAAATCATAACGGACTTGCGGTCGGCTGTGGTTTTGAAAAAGATGGCCGACAATTCATTGTTCTACCTGGACCACCAAATGAACTAAAAATGATGATGCAAAAAGAAGTGTTGCCTTTCTTAAGAAAGAAAGTGGGCAAGGTAGATTTATTCGAGTCTCGTTACTTACGATTCTTTGGAATTGGAGAATCACGTTTAGTGACCATCCTAGAAGATTTAATCGAGGGACAAACGAATCCGACAATTGCGCCATATGCTGGTAAATTCGAAGTGATGCTTCGATTGACAGCCAATGGTGAAACGGAAGAAGAGTGCACAGAGCTTCTTGACGGGATGGAATTACTCATCCAATCACAAGTAGGAGAATACTTCTATGGATACGGCGACCATAATACATTACAAGAAGTCACTGTTGATTTACTAAAAGAATCAGGACTCACAATTGCTTGCGCTGAAAGTTTAACTGGAGGATTGTTTGCAGCAAGTGTCGTGGCGTTTGAAGGAAGCTCCTCTTATTTCCAAGGCGGAACAGTCGCTTATCAAAGAGAGGCTAAAGAAACGCAACTAGGAATTGACAGTACATTGCTGGATCAATACGGCATGGTGAGTGCAGAATGTGCTAAAGCGATGGCCGAACAAGCAAGACTCCATTACCAAAGTGATTTGGGAATTTCTTTCACTGGAGTCGCAGGACCTAGTGAAATGGAAGGGAAAGAAGTCGGAACGATTTTCGTAGCATTAGCCTCTCAAACAGAGGTTGAAGTGTTAGAATTACACCTTGCACGTACTCGTAACGATAACCGTGAATTCGCGGTACAATATGGATGGAATTTACTTAGAAAGTATTTATTAAAACAAGCTCGAACAAAATAAGAACAAATGTTCGCATATTGCTTGCGCATGGAATAGAACATAGTGTACAATATGTTTGACTTAAAATTCGTGGAGGAATTAAAACATGGCAGAAAATGAAAATCGTCAAAGAGCATTGGAAGATGCGCTAAAGAAAATTGAGAAGAGCTACGGTAAAGGTGCCGTAATGAAATTAGGAGAAAAAGTAGATACACAAATTCAAACAGTATCTTCAGGTTCTCTTGCGTTAGATATCGCATTAGGTGTAGGTGGATTCCCACGTGGACGTATCATCGAAGTATACGGACCAGAATCTTCAGGTAAAACAACTGTTGCACTTCATGCGGTTGCGGAAGTTCAAAAACGTGGTGGAGTGGCAGCGTTCATCGATGCTGAGCACGCTCTAGATCCAGAATACGCAAAAGCTTTAGGCGTAAACATTGATGAATTATTATTATCTCAACCAGATACAGGAGAACAAGGATTAGGAATTGCAGATGCTTTAGTATCATCAGGAGCAGTTGATATCGTTATCGTCGACTCAGTTGCTGCGTTAGTTCCACGTGCCGAAATCGATGGCGACATGGGACAATCGCACGTAGGTCTTCAAGCTCGTTTAATGTCTCAAGCATTACGTAAATTATCAGGTTCAATTAACAAAACAAAAACAATCGCAATCTTTATCAACCAAATCCGTGAAAAAGTGGGCGTTATGTTCGGAAACCCTGAAACAACACCTGGTGGACGTGCATTGAAATTCTATGCGACTGTTCGTTTAGAAGTACGTCGTGCAGATCAAATCAAACAAGGTACTGAAATCTTAGGGAACCAAACTAAAATTAAAGTTGTCAAAAATAAGGTGGCTCCACCATTTAAAACAGCTGTTGTGGATATTATGTACGGAGAAGGGATTTCTCAACTTGGGGAATTACTCGACATGGCAGCAGACCTAGACTTCGTGAAGAAGAGTGGTGCATGGTACGCTTATAACGACGAGAAGATTGGACAAGGTCGTGAAAATGCAAAAGCATTCTTAGCAGACCACCCAGAAGTCGTTGCTGACTTGAACCAAAAAGTTCGGGCTCACTATGGCATTGGAGTAGCAGCTCCTGTCGAAGTGGAAGAAGAAGGCCAAACAAGTTTATTAGACTAATCATTAGGAAGAATCGAGCTAAATGGCTCGGTTCTTTTTTCATGTAAAGTTTAGCAACTGCTTAAGGTTTCATAAGAATGCTAGCATTTTACATTAAAATAATGTACTCTTATGGTTGGTATAATTTAAGAAAGAGGATTTTTCAATATATGTTTAAAAGAAAGCCTTATGTAGGCCTGAGTGATAAAATTCGAAATCAGAAAAATTCGCAACAAATTCTCTTGGAAAGTTCATCTTGGTTAACGATCGGGAATATCGTCTCAAGATTACTTGGAGCACTATATATCATCCCTTGGGGAATGTGGATGGGTGCTGATAGGGATAATGCGAACTACTTATATTTTATCGCCTATAATATTTATGCTTTAGTATTACAAATATCAACGGCAGGAATTCCGGTTGCAATTTCTAAAATCGTAGCGGATAACCATGCAAGAAGAGACTATAAGACAAGTTGGAGATTGTTTAAAGGAACGATGCTCTTTATGACATTTTTAGGATTTGTCTTTGCGGCGGGAATGTATTTTGCAGCGCCACTTTTTGCAAAAGGAGCTACGCCTGAAGAAGTCGCGGACAGTATTATGGTCATTCGTTCGCTAACGCCTGCAGTACTCATTATTCCACCGCTTAGCTTAATGCGTGGATACTATCAAGGATATAATGAGATGGCGGCTTCTGCGAAATCTCAATTATGGGAACAAGTTGTCCGTATCTTATATATGTTAGGATTAACGTATTTTGTAATGCGTATTGTTTCTGGCGGTTATGTTCTTGCTGTAGCCCATTCAACATTTGCGGCCTTTGTCGGAGCGGTCATCGCGTTCTTATACTTAGCGTATAAGATGTTCCGTGACCATAAAGGTATGATGGAATTAATGGAAGAAGGGCGTCCTGAACGTCCACTAAGTTTCTGGAAAATTATTTTTGAAGTAATGCGTGAAGCTTTACCTTTCGTATTAGTAACTTCAAGTATTCAAATCATCAGCTTGATTGACCAAGAAACATTCCAACGTCTAGTTCCAATCTTTACGAACTTCTCGTTTGAAGAAGGGAAAGAACTGATTACTTTATTTGGATTTAATGCGAATAAGGTTATTATGATCGTGATTTCGCTAGCGATGAGTATTTCAACAGCGGCATTGCCACTGCTTGCGGCTCATTATTCAGTCAACGATCGTGAAGAAGTGAAACGCGTCATTGCGAACAACCTTGGATTATTTGCATACATCATGATTCCAGCTTCTGTAGGGATGGCGATTGTCTCAGAGCCGATTTATAATGTGTTCTATTCACCAGATCCAACAGGAACCTATTTATTAATGGTTTCATGTATCATGTGTGTGTTCTTAGGATTATTCGTAACGTTCACATACATCCTACAATCAATGGAACAACACATTATTGCGATTAAAGCATTAGGATTTACAGTGCTTATTAAATTGCTATGGCAACCAATGATGATTTACTTCCTTGGAGGAGCAGGTCCATTAATTGCCAGCTCAGTAGCATACTTTGTTGCGACGCTTTATATGTGCCGTCACGTTCTTCGTATTACACGATTCGATTTGAATTACGTATTGAAGAAATTCGGTCAAGTGCTTCTTGCTTCTCTTGCGATGGCCATTACTTCAGCACTGACTCTTTATGCGATTAAACATGTAATGCCAATCGGTGGTAAAGTTCGTGCGTTAATTGCAGTTGCTGCTGTAGGTTTTGTCGGATCGGCGACTTACGGACTAATTACCTTGAAGAATCGATTAGCTGATGAAATGCTTGGCGCTCGCGTAGGTGGCATTCGTCGTAAATTGAGGATGAAATAATGAGATTAGATAAATGTTTAGCAGATTGTGGCCTTGGAACTCGTTCCGAGGTCAAATCTTTATTAAAGGCCAAACGAATTACCGTTAACGGTAAAGTCGTAAACAATGGTAAAGTTCAAGTGAATCCTGAAACGGATGAGATTTTGTTTGATGGCGAGAAGATTCAATACGAAGAGTTCGTCTATATTATGATGAATAAGCCTAAGGGAGTCGTTAGTGCGACAGAAGATAATCTTCATAAAACAGTACTGGATTTAATCGATCCGCTCTATTTTAAAAAGGGAGTTTTCCCAGTAGGTCGTTTGGATATCGATACGCATGGATTATTGCTTTTGACAAATGATGGAGAGTTGGCACACCGTCTTCTTTCACCGAAGAAACACGTTACAAAAATCTACCAAGCAAGAGTTGAAGGCGTGATGACTCCTGAAGATGCGACTGCTTTTGAGAAGGGCATCGTCTTATCGGATGGAACGGAGTGTATGCCAGCGCGTCTGGATATTCTTAGCACGACGCAGGATGAGTCAATCGTTCAGATTCATTTGAAAGAAGGAAAATTCCACCAGGTGAAACGAATGGTGAAAGCCTGCGGGAAAACCGTTGTCGACCTGCAGCGACTCACGATGGGACCACTCAAGTTTGATGAGAGCCTCGCGTTAGGAGAGAGCAGACCTTTAACCGAAGAAGAATTAGAATCATTAATGATTCATGAATAACGAAAGATTAGGAGAAATCCTAGGCTTTTATTTGTTATAGCAAGGGTTTAACCGCTTTTCATCCCTTTGTAAAAATGGTAAGATAAGACTATTGAATCTACTTGATAGAGATTGGAGCGATTGGATGACAATTGATTGGAAAAAAGAAGTAGAACTTCGTAAAGAAGATCTATTAAAAGATTTATTCACATTATTACGTATCGACAGTGTGCGTGATGATTCTAAAGCAACAGAGGATGCACCAGTAGGTCCTGGACCTAAAGAAGCACTTGAAGCATTCTTAGCAATCGGTGAACGTGATGGTTTCACAACAAAACAAGTTGGAAACTTAGCAGGTCACATCGAGTTTGCACCAAATCCAGATTTTAAAGAAACTCTTGGAGTTTTAGGTCACGTGGACGTTGTTCCAGTAGGGACTGGATGGGATACAGATCCATTCGAGCCACAAATTATTAATGACCGTATTTATGCGCGTGGTTCAAGCGATGATAAAGGACCAAGTATGGCAGCTTACTACGCATTAAAAATCATCAAAGAATTAGGATTACCAGTTTCAAAACGTGTTCGTTTCATTATCGGAACAGACGAAGAATCAGGTTGGAAATGTATGGACCGTTACTTCCAAACAGAAGAAATGCCAGACTTTGGTTTCTCACCAGACGCAACATTCCCAATCATCAATGGTGAAAAAGGGATTCTTTCATTACACTATGATATTCCAGGTGGTGCTGCTGAAGGAGACTACCAATTATTAAGCTTCGACGCAGGCTTACGTGAAAACATGGTTCCTCAAGATGCTCATGCGGAAATCGTTGTTCCAAATGCAGACGAAGTGGTTGACCGTTTCTTGGCATATGTTGCTGCAAATCCTGTAGAAGGTAGTGCTCAAGTATTAGACGGCAAAGTTATCTTAGACGTTGTTGGTAAATCAGCACACGGATCTACTCCAGATAAAGGAATCAATGCTGGAACTCACTTGGCTAAATTCTTAAACCAATTCAACTTCAAAGGCAACGCGAAGAAATACTTAGCGTTTGCTGCTGAAGTATTACATGAAGATACTGATGGTAAAAACTTGAAAGTTGATTTCAACCATGAAGTGATGGGACCATTGACAGCTAATGCCGGAATCTTCACTTATACTCCAGAATTAGGTGGGGTAGCTGTAGTGAACTTCCGTTACCCATTAGGTGTCACTGCAGAAGGTCTTGAAATTAAGACAGAAGTTGTGGCTTCAGGATATGGCTTCACAGTTGCTCACGGTAAAGCACAAGTTCCTCACTATGTATCTCCAGAAGATGAGTTAGTGTCAACATTATTAGACGTATATCACCGTCAAACAGGCTTACCAGCTCACGAACAATCTATCGGTGGTGGAACATACGGACGTATCTTTGAACGTGGTGTAGCGTATGGTGCGCTCTTCCCAGATTCAATCGATACAATGCACCAAGCAAATGAATTCTTCGCATTAGAAGATTTATTCAGATCAGCTGCAATTTATGCAGAAGCGATTTACGAATTAATTAAATAAACGCGTAAATAACGAGGAGGACGGATTTCCGTTCTCCTTGTTTTGCTTTTTTAGAGTTTTTTAATGTATTATTAATATTAATATTTTTAGTCTCTTTGTCAAATAGTGTTGATGAAGAATTTTAGGAAGGGATTAAGCGACTAATT
>CABSQV010000030.1:0-12471 GCA_902479935.1 uncultured Streptococcus sp.
TACACTAAAATAGGGTTGGTGGAAAATTTCCATCAACCCTAGAAATTATAGAACCTCTTTTTTGCTTAAGACTCTATTAACATTTCAACCTAGGTTCTTTCTCTTTATATTTGTTCTATGCTATAATGATGGGGAGACTAGAAAGGATGAGTTTATTTCATGATTACATTAAAATCAAAACGCGAAATTGATGCGATGGAAGAATCAGGTGCACTGTTAGCATCCATTCACGTGCAACTTCGTGATTTTATTAAACCTGGTGTCACTACTTGGGACATCGATCAATTTGTTCAACAGAAAATTGAAGAAGCGGGTGGTTCAGCACCGCAAATTGGATACGAGGGATATAAATACGCAACATGCCAAAGTATCAATGACGAAATCTGTCACGGATTCCCACGTCGTAAACCGTTAAAATCAGGCGACTTAGTAAAAGTGGATTTCTGTGTGGAACTAAAAGGTGCTTTATCAGACTCTTGCTGGAGCTATATTGTTGGTGAAAGTACTCCAGAAATTGATCATTTATACGAGGTGACAAAGAAAGCTTTATACTTAGGAATTCAACAAGCAAAAGTTGGAAATCGTATTGGGGACATTGGTCACGCGATTCAAACTTATGTTGAAAGTGAAGGGTTATCGGTTGTTCGTGACTTTATCGGACACGGAATTGGACCAACGATTCACGAGAGCCCAGCAGTTCCTCACTACGGCGAGCCTGGAAAAGGCCTTCGCTTGAAAGAGGGAATGGTTATCACTATTGAACCAATGGTGAATACAGGTACTTGGAAAGCAGAAATGGAAAGTAATGGTTGGACAGCTCATACATTAGATGGTGGACTAAGCTGCCAGTTTGAACATACATTAGCCATTACAAAAGATGGTCCACGTATTTTAACATTACAAAAAGATCACACAGAAGATGTGTTGAACTAAGGGAGGAAGCAAAAATGGCAATTTTAGTAACAGGTGGAGCAGGGTATATCGGTTCGCATACAGTTATAGAATTAGATAAAGCTGGATTTGAGGTAGTTATCGTTGACAACTTCTCCAACAGCTCACCAGAAGTATTGAATCGTTTAAAAACAATCACAGGAAAAGATTTCCCTCTATATGAAGGGGATATTCTTGATTGTGATTTCTTAGTATCGGTTTTTGAAAAAGAAAATATCGATTCAGTCATTCATTTTGCAGGGTTCAAGGCTGTGGGAGAATCTGTTGAAAAACCTTTAGAGTACTACCACAACAATATTACAGGAACATTAGTGTTACTAGACGTAATGCGTCAATTTAATGTAAAAGATATCGTGTTCAGTTCAAGTGCAACAGTATACGGTATGAATAATGTCGTTCCGTTTAAAGAAGAAATGCCAACAAGCGCAACAAACCCATATGGTTATACGAAAGTAATGCTTGAACAAATATTGAATGACGTTGCTTTCTCAGATAGCGATTGGTCAGTAACAAACTTACGTTACTTCAACCCAATCGGAGCACATGAAAGTGGATTGATTGGAGAAGCACCAAATGGCATTCCAAACAACTTAATGCCATATATCACTCAAGTGGCTGTTGGAAAACGCGAATTCTTAAGTGTATTTGGTGACGACTACGATACACATGATGGTACTGGTGTTCGTGACTATATCCACGTTGTTGATTTAGCGCGTGGACACGTACTTGCGGTTAAAAATAATGCGGCTCAAAAAGGTGCAAAAGTCTTTAACTTAGGAACAGGTATTGGATACAGTGTATTAGATTTAGTGAAAGCATTTATCTCAGAAAACGCAGTGGATATTCCTTACAAAATTGCACCTCGTCGTGCAGGGGATATCGCAACTTGTTATGCGGATGCTTCTAAAGCAAAAGAAGTGCTTGGATGGGTAGCGGAAAAGAACTTAAACGATATGGTTCGCGATTCATGGAACTGGCAAAAGAAAAATCCAGAGGGCTATTAGAAATACTTTTTAATACCGCTGAAAAAAGAAATAAAAGAACTCCTTTGGAGTTGTTATTATGGCAAAAATGGTAGGATACCAGCTTGAGCCTAAGGTCTCAAGCTTACCAAGCTTCAAAGGGAGAGTAACGAATGATCGTAACTCTCCCTAATTCACATTGGTTATAAGTTTCTACCATTACCATAATAACTCCAAGGAGTTCTTTTTGCGTATTTCTAATAGCCCTCTGTGGAGGGAAAGGAAATGATGCTGCAAAAAAACTTTGGAGTACTATTAACCTTCTATAGAGTGGAAAAAGAAACAGCTATTACGAATTTAATCGTAATAGCTGTTTTGTCTATTTTCTTACTCGTTTTAGTGCTTCTTTGAAGAGTGGGTAAACGATTGGAACTGCGACTACTGTGAAAATAGCGGATCCAAATGTTCCAGTAATTTTATTAATGGCTTGGATAAAAGCTGGAGCTAATGAAAGTCCACCGACAATCATGCCTCGTAAAAATGTGTATTTAATAATATTAACGATGATTTTTACGATAGCAGCAACTACGCCGACTATAATAACGTTTGCGATTTTGTCATCTTTTTTCATCGCTTTTTCGTATACAAGATGGATTACATAGCAGACGATTAAGGATTCAAGAACGGTTTGCCAAGCAACATCGGCGTAATTATTGAGGATGTCGAAAAGTCCTAAACCGATTGAAGCGGCTATTGCTCCTTGTTTTGTTCCAAACAGTAAACATCCGACTACTACCAGTGCGTTTCCAAAATGAACGAACTGTGTTGTGAATGGCATTGGGATTCTAAAGACGCTAACTCCCAAATAAATTAAAGCTGCGAATAAGCTTGTTTGAACTAAATCTCTTAAATCTGTATTTTTCATAATGACACCTCAGTAGTAAATTTTGTTGTAAGCATTCCAAGTTTTTTCTCGATTGGAAGGCCTAATGGAATTTGTTCAGGTTGTTGGCTACTCAATTGAAGCACTTCGTCGATAAATTTCAACGTGAATGACAATGCGTCTTCTATAGACATCTCTTGTAAGATGCATGCAGTTGCAAGTGCCGCCAGTGTATCGCCTGTTCCGTAAAAATGATGCGGATACTTTGTTTTGTAGAAATCAAAGAAAGCATCCGTTTCTTTCGTATAAAGTTGAACGCCTGTTAATTCTTCGCTGTCAGGACAACCTGTGATAATGATGTATTCTGGTCCAAGGTCGGCTAGTTTCTTAGCTAACTCCCTTGTAAAGTCCATCGCGATTTTCCCCGTTGGATAGGGCGTATCTGTTAATAGACAGGCTTCTGTAATATTGGGATAAATCACATCAGCATTTTGAATGAGTTCTCTCATGGCTTCAACATGTTCTTTTGTAAATCCGCTATACAGTTTTCCGTTATCAGCCATAATCGGATCGACGAATAGTTTCGTAGACGCTGGCAGTTTTTCAATGGTATCTACCATTAATTCAATTTGTTCCGAATTTCGGAAGTATCCTGTCAAAACAGCATCCGGTTTTAAGTCCAATTCTTGCCATTGTTTTAAGGATTGTTTCATAAATTCGGTTTGCTCCGCAATCGCGATGTTTTTGAATCCGCCGGTATGAGATGAAAGAAGTACTGTAGGCAGTAGCATCGTTTCAATCTGACAACAAGCGAAAATCGGGATAGCGGGTGCGAGTGCAACTTTGCCAATTCCTGGCAAGTCGTTTGCGATTAATATTTTTTTCATATCTATTCCTCGAGTTTCAATGTATCTGTATTGTAAAACGGGACAGGTGAGGATACAATAGGGATGAAAACAAACTGTACCGGTACAGTGGAGGTGTGTCATGTATCAATACCAGCAATTAGCAAATGCATTAAAAGAGGAAATATTAAACGGGAATCTACAAAAGGGGGATAAACTTCCTTCAATTCGAGAATTAGTTGCACGCTATGGAGTAAATAAGGATACGGTACAACGTGCCTTGCGTAGTTTAAAAGATGAAAGTTTTATTTATGCGGTCGAAAAAAGTGGCTATTATGTATTAAAGAATTCAGAAACAAAACAATTGGAAGAATCCGAGGAAGACTATTCACAACTTCCGATTGAAGATCTTCGCATCTGCTTTAATCAATCACTGGCTAGCGCGCATGATTTAAAATTAACCAGAAAAGAACAAGCTTCTGGGATGGATGAATTGATTCAGGCGTTAATGCCTATTTTAGAAGAGTATGGGGTGTATGCTGCAAAGGAACAACTAGTCATAACAACCGGAACGCAACAAGCGCTCTATATTTTATTGCAACTAATTCAAGGAAAAAAAGTATTGCTGGAGCAACCAACTTATGCACGAATGAATGAGTTGGTGAAACACTTGAACATTCCATATGAAACGATTGAACGTCAGATGGATGGTGGAATTGATTTAAACCGATTAGAAAAATTATTCGCGAGTGGAGAGTTTTCCCTATTCTATACGATTTCCAGATTTCATAATCCTCTTGGTGGTAGTTATAGTGAGTCTACGAAAAAGAAGATTGTGGAACTAGCGAGTCGTTATTCAGTGTATATTATCGAAGACGACTATATGGCGGATTTTGTTGAAGGAAATGCGACGCCGCTTCATTATTATGATATGGATGGACGCGTTATTTATGTTAAATCTTTCTCGTCAATTTTATTCTCAGCTTTGAAAATTGGGATTGTAGTATTGCCAAAAGAGTTAGTGGAGCCTTTTGCGATGCGAAAGCAATGGATGGACTATGATTCGAATGTGATGATGCAAAAGACATTTACGCTCTTTATTGAAAATGGAATGTTTGCCAAGCATCGTAAAGCGATGGTAGAAGATTATAGTGAAAAAAGTAAGCGTGCTAAGAAGTGGCTTTTGACATCAGGTATCGGTGAAGGAATCCTTCATGGGACGCAATGGGTGTTTAAGAAAACGCCGATGATTGCTGAAAAGCTACAAGCGATGAATCTGAAAGCTAAACCGCTTGATGAGTACTTTATTTCAAAAAATGCGCAGTTATTGGAACGGTTGGATTTGGCTAAAATCCGCGAAATTTAGGTAAAAAGAAAGGTTAACAATTTATCTAAAAAATTTGCAAATCTTATACTTATTTGGTATAGTAACTACAACAATAATCAATCTCTATAAGGGAGTAACTGGCAACCAATCGTTGCGATAATATCAACAGCAAGCGAATTCTCGCTGGTATTATCTTGAACAGTGAGACTTATGTTTATTATCAAAAGGATGATGGGCATAAGTCTCTCTTTTTATAGAAAAAGAAAAGGAGTGTATTTTGTTGGAACAACAAACAAAACCCGTATATTTACAGTCTGTTGAAGATGTGTTTAAAGAAGTACAATCAAGTCCTTCAGGTTTAAGCTCACAAGAAGCGGCATCAAGACTTGAAAAATACGGTGCAAACACGTTACAAGAAGGAAAGAAAAAATCACTATTAGAAAAATTTGTGGATCAATTTAAAGACTTCATGATTTTAGTACTTTTAGTGGCGGCGGTTGTGTCTATGTTTGCTCACCAAGGTGAACCCGACCCAACGGATGCGATTATCATTTTAGCGGTAGTGTTATTAAACGCTGTGCTAGGTGTCTTCCAAGAGTCTAAAGCTGAAGAAGCTATCGAAGCGTTGAAGAAAATGGCTTCTCCTGTAGCAAGTGTTTTACGTGATGGACATGTGGAACATATTAAAGGGGAAGATATCGTAGTCGGTGACGTTGTTATCCTTGAAGCTGGGGACGTCGTGCCAGCGGATATGCGTTTATTCGAAGTAAACACAGTGAAAATCGAAGAGTCTGCATTAACAGGAGAATCTGTTCCAGTTGATAAAGACTTAGTGATTCCTGCAGGGGATGAAGTGGGGATTGGAGACCGTACAAATATGGCGTTCTCAAGTACAAACGTAACTTACGGCCGTGCTGTTGGTGTGGTTACAAGTACTGGTATGAATACAGAAGTTGGTAAAATTGCGAATATGTTAGCGAACACTGAAGAAGGTAAAACACCACTTCAAGAAAACCAAGATGCTCTTGGTAAATGGCTAACAATCATGATCTTAGTAATTGCCGTGATTATCTTTGTGGTAGGGATGCTTAGAGGAAATGAATGGACTCATATGTTATTAACAGCGATTGCGATTGCCGTTGCTGCAATTCCAGAAGGGTTACCAGCGATTTCTACAATTATCCTTGCATTAGGAACTCAAAAAATGGCACAACGTAACGCGATTGTTCGTAAATTGCCAGCCGTTGAAACATTAGGTGGTGTTGAAATTATCTGTTCAGATAAAACAGGTACATTAACACTTAACCAAATGACTGTTGAAAAAATGGTCTATGACAACGAAATCCATGATGCGTCAGAAGAAATTTCTAAAGACAATATCGCGCTTCGTGTAATGAACTTAGCTAATGATACTAAGATTTCTCAAGACAACTCATTATTAGGAGACCCAACTGAAACAGCAATGGTTCAATACGGTCTTGATAAAAACTATGATGTACGCGAAGAGTTAGTAAACATTCCACGTGTTGCGGAAGTTCCGTTTGACTCAACTCGTAAATTAATGACAACAATTCATCAATTAGAAGACGGTAAATATTTAGTTGCAACAAAAGGTGCTCCAGATATGTTATTAGACCGTGTGACGAAGATTGAAAAACATGGTGAGGTATCTGCGTTTACTGAAGATGACCGTACAACATTGATGAAATTAAACAAAGAGATGGCTACTCAAGCGCTTCGTGTGTTAGCGATGGCATACAAAGTGATTGATACTCTTCCTGAAACAGTGGATACAGATTCAATCGAACATGATTTAATCTTTGCTGGTTTAGTAGGAATGATTGACCCAGAACGTAAGGAAGCAGCGGCTGCGATTAAAGTAGCTCAATCAGCTGGTATCCGTACAATTATGATTACTGGGGACCACCGTGATACAGCCCAAGCGATTGCAAAACGTTTAGGTATCCTTCGTCCAGATCAAGAAGACGGAGTATTAACTGGTGGAGAATTAAACGATATTTCTGATGAAGAATTAGAACGTACTGTTGAAACTTACTCTGTATACGCTCGTGTGTCTCCAGAGCATAAAGTTCGTATCGTAAAAGCTTGGCAAAAGAATGGTAAAGTTGTTTCGATGACAGGGGATGGAGTTAACGATGCTCCTTCACTTAAACAAGCTGATATCGGTGTCGGTATGGGGATTACAGGTACTGAGGTTTCTAAAGGAGCTTCAGATATGGTACTTGCCGATGACAACTTCGAAACAATCGTCGTAGCCGTTGAAGAAGGACGTAAAGTTTTCGCGAATATCCAAAAAGCTGTTCAATACTTACTATCTGCGAACTTCGGTGAAGTAATGACAATGTTCGTTGCGACAATGGCTGGTTGGTCAATTCTAGAACCAATCCATATCTTATGGATCAACTTAGTAACAGACGTATTCCCAGCGATTGCCCTAGGTCTTGAAGAAGCGGAAGCGGATATCATGAATCACCCACCACGCGGTAAGGGTTCGAACTTCTTATCAAACGGTGTGTTACCAAGTATCTTCTACCAAGGTTTCTTCGAAGGTGGAATTACATTATTTGTATTCTGGTATGCAACTCATATTGCTAATTGGGGGAACCCAGTTGGGGAAACAATGGCGTTTGCAACATTAGGGTTAATCCAATTGTTCCACGCATTCAACGTGAAGTCAGTGTACAAATCACTTGGCACAGTTGGCGCGTTCAAGAACAAGTTGTTCAACTACGCAATCCTAGTATCAGCAGTAATGCTTTTAAGCGTAATGGTGATTCCTGGATTAACAACTGTATTTGATGTAGCAACTCTTACAGCTGAGCAATGGTTGTTCGTAGTCGGTGCAGCATTCTCAATCGTTCCAATCGTAGAAATTGCCAAAGCAATTATGCGTGCAATGGGAATGGATAAAGACTAATTTAATAAGTTTAAACGAAGAAAGGTTCACCTCGTGTGAGCCTTTTTTTCGTATGTATTAATGAGAAGTAGGCAGTCAAGCTTTTATTCATCTGTGTATTTTGCTAAAATATTCTAAGTAGATTGGAGTGTGGGAATATGGTCATTACAAAAATTGAGGCTCAGAAGAAAAAAGGCCGCTACAATATTTATTTGAATGATACTTTTGCGTTTGGTGTAGATGAGGAAACGGTTGTAAAGTATGCCTTGTTCAAAGGAACCGAATTGACTAAAGAACAAATCGAAGAAATAAAACATGATGATTGTATTCAACAAGCCTATCAAAAGGCACTGCACTTTCTAAACTTCAAGCTTCGTTCTACGAAGGAAGTCTATGAAAAGCTAGAAAAATTGGAATTCGACGAAGATATTATTAATGAAGTGCTTGGGAAGTTGCATGAACAGAATTTTATTAACGATACCTTTTATGCTGAAAGTTATCTCAACCAAGCTAAGTTTGTGACGTTTAAAGGCCCTAAGTCTGTTATCTTTGATTTACAAAAGAAGGGCATTAGCGATAAAGTCATTCAAACAGTCCTTGAAGGGTACACACTGAGAGAGCAACTTGAAAATGCGATTCAAATTGCGCAGTCGTATTTAAAAGGGCAAAAACGGGTCACACCAAAAGTGGCTAAGCAAAAAGTAAAAGTGTTTGTGATGCAAAAAGGATATTCGAAGGAAATCGCAGAAGAGGTTGTTCCGTTTCTATCGTTTAAAGCTCAAAGCGAGATGGAAGCAGAATTAGCGGTGAAGGAGATTGCAACGATTTATCGACGCATCGCCAAAAAATATGAAGAGAATGAATCGGCGCTCTGGTATCAAATCAAAGGGAAGTTGTATCAAAAAGGATTTACTTCTAGTGTGATTGAACAGGCCATTGCGCAGTTTGAAATGGAGAAGGAAGAATGGATTTAGCCGATATTGGCGTAAAAATGTGGGCCGAGGAGAAAATCGAGCGTTTCAGAAAAGCATTGCTTGATTGGTACGATAAAGAAAAACGAGACTTGCCTTGGAGAAGAACGAGTGATCCGTACGCTATTTGGGTGAGCGAGATTATGCTCCAACAAACCAGAGTGGATACAGTTATTCCGTATTACGAGCGTTTCTTAGAGACGTTCCCTACAGTGAAGGATTTAGCAGAAGCGCCTGAAGACGTATTGTTGAAATGTTGGGAAGGGCTTGGTTACTACTCACGTGTTCGCAATATGCAAAAAGCAGCGATTCAAGTGATGGAAGAGTTTGGTGGTGTATTTCCCAATACCTATGAAGGGATTCTCTCATTAAAAGGAATCGGACCATATACTGCAGGAGCAATCGCGAGTATCGCTTTTGGATTGCCAGAGCCTGCCGTGGATGGCAACTTGATGCGTGTGATTAGCCGATTGTTTGAAGTGAATTTAGATATTGGGAACCCAAGTAATCGTTGGGCGTTTCAAGAAATTGCAGAGATTTTAATTGATCCCGAACGTCCAGGAGACTTTAATCAAGCTCTGATGGATTTAGGTTCAGATATCGAGTCACCAGTCAACCCTCGTCCTGAAGAGAGTCCTGTAAAGGAATTTAGTGCAGCGTATCAAAATGGGACGATGCATATTTATCCGATTAAGAAACCAAAGAAGAAACCAACGCCGATGAAATGGCGAGCGTTTGTTATTCAGGATGACAAGGGACGATTCTTAGTAGAGAAGAATACGCAAGCAGACCTGCTTAGTGGATTTTGGCATTTCCCATTAATTCGTGATTTCAGTACGGTAGGAGAATCGATTGATTTATTTGAAGGAGTTGCCGAAGATAATTCGACTTACGAAATTAACCAGAATATTCCTCTTGAAGTGCAGTTTGAAAGCTTATATAAAATGAAGCTTCAACCAACTCGTATTTTAACGAAAACCGTAAAACATATTTTCAGTCACCAACGCTGGGATATCGAGTTGCAATGTGCTACGGCTTCAGGAGCGCTAGAGCAGCATGCAACGCGTACGCTCCAATGGGTCACAAAAGAAGAAATGGAACAACTGCCACAGTCTAGAGTGCAAGGAAAGATGTGTGAGTTACTCGCTTCTCAAGAGCTTTTATAAGAATAGGCGCCGTAAATCTGATTTTTGTTCACAGAATGGTAGAAATATGCTATACTACTAGTGATTTGAAATAACTAAGAGTTTACTCTTAAATAGATATAGAAAGTTGGATATAGTGGTGCAGAATCCCAGAGAAGGAGAATTCATCACTGTCAAGAGTTATAAACATGATGGTAGTCTTCATCGCACTTGGCGCGACAGCATGATTTTGAAGACAAGCGACCAAGCAATTATCGCTTGTAACGATCATACTCTTGTGACTGAGTCCGACGGTAGAAGATGGTTGACGAGAGAGCCAGCGTTATTGTATTACCATAAACATTATTGGTTCAATATCGTAACGATGATTCGTCAAAAAGGAATTTCTTACTATTGTAATTTGGCTTCGCCTTATGTATTAGATGCAGAAGCGTTGAAGTATATTGATTACGACTTAGATATTAAGATTTTCCCGGATGGCGAAAAGAGATTGCTAGATGTCGATGAATATGAATTGCATCGTCGTCAAATGCACTATTCAAAAGAGATTGATCAAATCTTAAAGGCAAACGTTGAGATTCTTGTGGATTGGATCAATAACAAAAAAGGGCCGTTCTCGCCTGAATATGTCGATTTATGGTATGAAAGATATATTCAATTAACCTATCGTAAATCATAACTCATGATAGCTGAGTTGAAAGAGCAAGTAGCTAAGGCTGCTTGCTTTTTTGTTGTGCGGAAAAATTAAAAAATCTTCTATGATTGTACAGAAGCTTTTGGTAGAATAGAGCTAGAACTAAGGAGGGATTCCCATGTCAAAAATCAATGAGTTACAATTAAGTTCAGATATTCGAGGCATTGCTATAGCGACAGAAGAATTTGATGCGACGCTAACGGTAGAAGAGAGTCGTTTGATTGCGAGTGCTTTTGTGAAATGGCTACAGAAACGTTACCCCTGTAAAACGGTGACGGAATTAGTTGTAGGGATTGGTCGTGATAGCCGCATTAGTGGTCCGGACTTAACAAGAGAATTTATTCAGGTATTATCGGCTTATGGTGTTCGCGTAATTGATTTTGAAATGGCGACAACTCCAAGTATGTTTATGGCCACGCAGTTTGAAGAGTTTAACTGCGACGCAACCGTGATGTTCACAGCCAGTCATTTACCTTTCTACTATAATGGTTTGAAATTCTTCACGCGTGAAGGCGGATTAGAATCGAGTGATATTCGTGACATCATTGCTTTAGTAGACGAGAAAGAAGAACTCCCACAAAAACCTGTTTCTACTATAGAAGTGAAAAGTATTTTTGAACGATACAGCAATCACTTAGTAGACTTGATTCGTAAAGGTAGTGGAAGCGAGAAAGAAAAACCTCTCGAAGGTCTTCATATTATTGTAGATGCTGGAAATGGCGCTGGTGGTTTCTATGCGGAAAAGGTTCTTGAAGAATTAGGCGCTAACACTGAAGGGTCGCAGTTCTTAGAACCTGATGGAACGTTCCCGAATCATATTCCAAACCCTGATAATAAAGAAGCGATGGAAAGTATTAAGAATCAAGTTCTTGCGGTCGGTGCAGATTACGGTGTGATTTTTGATACCGATGTGGATAGAGCTGCAGTCGTAACTGGTGACGGGGAGTTACTGAATAGAAATAATTTAATTGCAGTTCTTAGCGTAATTGCAATTAGTGAGCATCCAGGAACAACGATTGTGACGAACTCGCCAACAACAGAACACTTGAAGAGATTTATTACAGAATTAGGCGGTCATCAATATCGTTATATTTCAGGTTACCGTAATGTTATCAATAAAGCTATCGAGTTAAACGAAGCTGGAACGGATTGTCAATTAGCCATTGAGACGAGTGGTCATGCAGCGTTTAAAGAAAATTATTTCCTTGATGATGGGGCGTATGTGGTTGCGAAAATTTTAATGCTTCTTCCAAGATTAATTGAACGAGGAGAAACATTGGATCATTTAATCCAGAAATTAGTACAACCAAAAGAAGTCGTAGAAGTTCGCTTTAAGATTGAAACAGACGATTTCAAAGCATATGGCAATGAAGTCATTAAAGAATTCCCACAGTGGGTCCCACAAGATTGGGTTGTGAATCCTGAAAACGAAGAGGGAGTTCGTATCGATTTTAAAGGTGAGTACGGAGATGGGTGGCTATTGTTACGCATGAGTCTACATGAACCATTACTCGTTCTTCAGATTGAAAATGACTTAGTGGGATACCAAACGAAAATTCTAGAAACGATTCAGAAAATCATGAATCGCTACCCAGAAATCAATCAAAGTAAGCTTGAAGCATTACTAAAATAAAGGTCTAAAAAAGGTACAGTTTGCAGATTCTGTGAACTGTATTATTTTTTTTAGAATTCTACATCTTTTCAGTTGCAAACCTTCTTTGGTTATGATAAATTAATATCACTGTTGAGCGAACGTTCGCTTATAAAACAGTTTCA
>CABSQV010000031.1:0-11828 GCA_902479935.1 uncultured Streptococcus sp.
AAAAGCGTTCAGAAAAAGAAAACTCCTCCAAATGGAGGAGTTTATTGCGTTTAACGATTCATATTCACGACTTTTGCTAAGTTGTGGCGTGAGCGAATTTCTACAAGTCGTTTGACTTCTGGGCATTCAGGAAGAGGCTCACCATTACAAATTTCACTAATGGTATCAGCCGTAATACTGTTCGCCAGTAAGATTCCATAAGAATGATTTGAATTATCGAAGATGACAAGAGAAGGAGTGTGCGTTACATTCATCTCTTGAGCGATTTGTAAGTCGCGGTCGTACGCTGTTTTCACAGCAGGACTGGCTTTATCTTCGTAAAACATTTTCTTATCAATTTCAATATTATCTAAAATTTCATCTAATAACTCTTTGCTGTAGTTACGATTGTGATGATGAATTTGGTGTTGCAATTCAAATAAGAATTGACGACCTGGACGTTTTCCTTGTAAGAGGGCAGCTTTATAAGAAAGAGCCGCATCATAAATTCTAGTATAGATTTCGTTTCTTAAATCTAAATCCGTTTCATCGAGTTTTTGGTTTTTCATATATTGATCAACCGTTTGTAAATTATGAAACGTTACGAATTGGTAATGTACTTTAAAATCAGAATTACGAACGAATTTTAATAGTTCATTTTCACAGCGATAACAATATGATCCCAATGGATTCACGAATAAATATAATTCGAAAATCTTTTCGTGTGAAGTGCGTTCTGATAGATTCTTTGTTTTTGAAGTACTCAAAATCCTACACCCCTGTTCCCTAACTAACTTTGTAACATCATTGTAACATAGTTTGTTGAAATGTCAGAATAATTTGCACAACGCGTGACGTTTGTACTCATCTCGTGGACAATGCACGTATAATCTTGCTTTCTGCTTGGCGCCTCTCGATATTATATTTAGCCAAAATGCCCAAGAATACTGGTTCGCCGAGCTCGAGACTACGAACTTCCATTTCCATCTCAAAGTCGACGTTGCCGTTATAGTGACTCTCGTCTAGAACAAGCCATTCATTCTCAGAGAGGGCACCTTCTAAGCGATGCGTTGTAAGAAGGGCCGTTTGATTCACGGTTTGAATTGTAATGCCTTTATCTTCCAATGCTTCCTGAAGCGAAGTTGGAAGTGTGAATTGCTTGTCGTGGTTATACGCATTCAGAATGTCTACCGGAAGAACTTCGGTATATTCAAGCACCTCTAAGCTACTTTGAGGAATCTTTAGTGTGATTTCGCCGGTTTCTTTTCCTTCGACGATGCGAATGCGAAGCGCCATTTTATGTTCTTGGAGGAGACCTTCATAGTCGTAGTAGCTATTGCTCTGCGTAACGTCTTTTGTAAAGACTTCTTTATAGTCGTTTACGAGTGCGTCGTATTGTTCTTTTGTCAGTAAGTTTTTAAACTCTTTTTCGATTTCTGGCATAACCGTTCCTCCTTTAGTGTTCTATTGTAGCTCATTTTATGACAGATTTGAAAAAAATCGCCTTAATTTGTCATGATTCCTTATAAAATATGGTATGATAGAGAACGGAAATGAAAAAAAGTAGGTGAAAATATGGAAACATGGGAAACACCCCTAGTAGAAGACTGGGAAGCCTTTCTAGCTCCGTATTATCAAGCAATAGAGGAATTAAAAATTAAATTAAAGGGAATTAGACGCCAGTATCGTCAGGAAGGAAAGCACGCACCGATTGAATTTATCACGGGCCGTGTGAAGACTCCGGAGAGTATTGTAGAAAAGATGCAAGTTCGTAATATTCCTAGAGAAGAATTCCTTGAAGGAGTACAAGATATTGCAGGGCTTCGCATTATGTGTCAATTCGTAGATGATATTTATGAAGTGGTTCGCTTGATTCGTCAGCGTAACGACTTTGATATCGTGATTGAACGTGATTATATTCAAAATAAAAAAGCGAGTGGCTATCGTTCATACCATATCGTGTTGGAATATCCCGTGCAACGAATCGAAGGTGAAACAAAGATTCTTGTGGAAATTCAAATTCGTACGCTAGCGATGAATTTCTGGGCAACGATTGAACACTCATTGAACTATAAATATAAAGGGGAATTCCCCGATACGATTCATGAGCGTTTGGAACGTGCAGCAGAGGCGGCGTTCTTGCTTGATGAAGAGATGTCTCAAATTAGAGAAGAGATTCAAGAAGCGCAATATATTTTTGCGATTAATAAGGAAAATCAGCGTAAACGCAAGAAACGGAGGGAATCATGATGAAAGTCGGTTTATACGGAAATCAAACAGAAAAAACAAAAGAAGTCATGAATACCTTCGACCGCTTATGCCAAGAAGGATGTTTTGTGCGCGATGACGTAAATCCTGATGTGGTGATTACGGTTGGTGGAGACGGAACGCTTTTAGGCGCCTTTCACCGTTACCGCAATCAACTAGACAGCATTCGTTTTGTGGCCATCCATACGGGTCACTTAGGCTTCTATACAGATTGGCGCAACTTCGAAGTGGATCAATTAATCGAGTCATTGAAACAAGACAAAGGCGAGCGTGTGAGCTATCCATTGCTAGATGTGAATGTGAAATTTAAGAGCGGAGATGTTGTTCGCTATGCAGCCTTGAATGAGGCGACATTGCGTAAAGTAAATGGCACGCTTTTATGCGAAGTGTATATTAATGGCGAGTTATTTGAAAACTTCCGTGGAGATGGGCTTTGTGTGGCGACACCAACTGGGTCAACAGGCCTTAGCAAATCTCTAGGGGGAGCCGTTGTTCATCCGCGTGCTGAAGTCATGCAGATGACGGAAATGGCGTCGATTAATAATCGTGTTTATCGTACGCTTAGTTCACCGATGATTTTTGCAAAAGATAATGTCTTAACACTACGTCCTGAAAGTAAAGAGGGCATGGTGATGGCGATTGACCATTTAACGTATGATGCCAATGAGATTGAAGAAATTCAATTACAAATTAGCGAGGAACGTATTTCATTTGCGGCCTACCGTCATACACCATTCTGGGATCGTGTGGAAGATGCGTTTATCGGTTCGCGTGAAGTGAACTGTCGTGGAAATGAGGAAGTCCGTTGATTTTAACGTGGAATTACCCATACGAGTATCCGATGATGATGCGGTCTTTCTTGCAAGAAGTGGGGATTTCAAGAACCTTTCTTGCCCATGTGAAAACGCATGGAGACCTGCTTATAAATGGTCGTCATGAGATTGTCTTAAAGACGCTTCAGCCTGGCGATGTGCTAACGATGGTCATTCCGCCGTCTGGAGAACATGAGACCGTGATTCCAAGTGAAGTGCCGATTGATATTTTGTATGAGGATGATTATTTACTCATTATCAATAAGCCTGTAGGGACGGCTTCGATTCCGTCGAAATTGCACCCGGACCATTCCATGGCCAATCGTGTCAAAGGATACTATAAGCGTCGTGGGTATGCGGACCAAATTACCCATGTGGTAACCCGTCTTGACCGTGATACAACGGGAGTGATGATGTTTGCCAAGCACCGCGTTGTACATGCATGGATGGATCAAGCCTTACGAGATAAGACCATTCAGAAGAAGTATTTAGCGATTGTGCATGATACAGCCGCACTCGAAGAACATGGAATGATTGATGCACCGATTGGTCGACATGAAGGGTCGATTATTAATCGTTGTGTATCAGAAGATGGAAAACCATCGCTAACTGAATATTGGAAGAAAGAAACGCTTGTTGGAGCGGACCTTGTCGAGATTTTATTACATACTGGGCGCACGCACCAGATTCGTGTCCATTTCTCATGGCTAGGGGCACCACTTGTGGGAGATGATTTATACGGTGGGGTAAAAGACGAGATATTAGACCGTCAAGCCTTGCATTGTCACTCCCTCACGTTTATTCATCCAATGACGAAAAAAGAAATAACCGTTGTGGCACCACTTCCCGAAGATATGGACGAGTGGATTAAAGCCCACAAGCAATAAAGAGAGGAGAATCACCATTGAGCGAAATCGTATATGAATTTGAAGATATTTTAGAACAAATTCAGCACACCTTGGCTACGGAAGATAAGCAACAATTCCGTGAGATTTTCTTTGAGAATCATACGTACGACCAAGCGCAAATTTATTTGAGTTTAACGCTGGAAGAACGAAAATTAGCCTACCAATTTCTGAATCCTGAAGAAATGGCAATGGTGTTCGAACTACTAGAAGAAGACGTAGAGGACGTTGAAGAGTATTTAAGCGAAATGGACGAAGCTTATGCCTCACGAATGCTTGCGGAAATGTATTCCGATAATGCAGTAGACGTGCTAAAGCAAGTAGGCGAAGAAAATGTCCGCACTTATTTACGCTTGATGCCGCATAAAACGGCAAGTGAACTCCGTCAATTATTAAACTATGAAGACGAAACAGCAGGGGCGATGATGACGACTGAATTTATCGCTGTGCGTGAATCGGATACCTTAAAAACAGCGATGGCAACGGTAAAACGTTTCGCCGAAGACGCTGAAACAATCTACTATGTATATGTGACCGACGATGAAAATCATTTAACAGGGATTCTCACATTAAAAGACTTAATCGTGAAACCAGACGAAAAACTCGTCAAAGATATCATGATTGACCGTGTCGTAACCGTGCACGTGAATGATGCGCAAGAAGAAGTAGCCCAAACGATTAAAGACTACGACTTCCTTGCGATTCCAGTAGTCGATGATACGAATACATTAGTTGGAATTATCACCGTCGATGATGCGTTAGACGTTATCGAAGAAGAAGCAACCAGTGACTATTCAGGTCTTGCAGGGGTAAACGTTGATGAAGCGCACCAAGGCGTGTGGGCGGGGATTGTCAACCGTTTGCCAGGAATTATGACTCTTCTCATTATGGGAACTGTGACGGCGTTCCTTTTCAGACAATATGAGCCGTTAATTCAACAGGCAAGTATTTTTGCAATCTTTATTACATTAATTACTGGTACTGCCGGAAATACAGGGACACAATCACTCGCGGTTGCGATTCGTAAGATTGGTCTTCATGAGGAAGAACAATCTTTCTGGAAAGTACTCGTGCAAGAGGGGACAACCGGTCTTGGTATCGGATTGATTTCTGGGGTCGTTGTGTTTGGAATTGTGAGTCTATGGCTAGGGAATATTGTACTTGGTGGCATTATCGGATTTGCGATGTTCGCTTCGATTTTCGTAGCCGCATTAACAGGGACATGTATTCCATTTGCGTTGGATAAATTCAACTTTGATCCATCCATTGCCAGTGGACCATTTATTACAACCGTGAATGACTTAACATCAGTTTTGGTTTACTTCACGATTGTGAGTCAATTTATTTCGGTGTATTTAGCTAAATAACAGAAGATATAGTATATAGGCGTTTGTTTATATACTATATTTTTTTAATTTAAAAATAAATAGGTTGACTACCTATCTATTTTGTGCTAGGATACTTTTTGTAAATGAAAGGAGGCTATTATGAATTCAAAAGAATTAACAGATGAACTTATTCGTCTATTTACAAGAATACAGAAGATTAATTTATTTCGAAACATCGCGTCGAACTTAACGCAAGCAGAGACGGATGTGTTGATGTTGTTATATTTCCATCAACTGGATTTTAACGGGCCGCTGACCATTAAAGGGATTAGCAACTTTTTCGAAATCAAATCTTCCTCAACGATTCAATTTGTCAATTCGCTGGAGAAACATGGATATGTAGAGCGTAAGACAGACGAGAATGATAAGCGAGTGACGCTAGTGTATGTAACAGATTTTGGGATGACAATCGCAAAAAAAGTTGATACAGACAATCGTTCAATTATGAAAAAGATTGTTGAGCAAGAAGATAAAAACGAGGTAAAAAATGCCTTCAACACGATTAACCGTGTATTGGATACAATCGAAAGTATCCCTATGAAAACTATTGATATTAGAGAGGAGTTAGATTCATGAAGAAAATTATGGAACACGTGAAAGTCTACCGTAACATGTTGATTACGATTTTAGTACTTTCTATTTTCCAAGTATTATCAGGTTTATTAACGCCAACGATTTTAGCAACTCTTGTTTCAAACGGAATTTTAAAACAAGATCAAGCTGTGGTTCTCCAACAAGGGGGACTGATGTTACTTACGACAACAATGGACTTAATTTTATCAATCACAGTTGTTCGTTTTATCGGAAAATTCTCAGCAGGACTTGCCAGAGATCTTCGTATGAGTATGTTTAAGAAGATTCAACAGTTCTCAACGCAAGATTTCCAAAAATTTGGAACAAGTTCATATATCAACCGTACAACACGTGATATTCAAAGTTTATCGCAAACGATTGGGTTCGCAGCATCGATGGTTCTAATGGCTCCATTAATGTTTATCGGTTCGATTATCTTATCAATGCGCATGAACTTTACGTTGTCACTTGTGCTACTAGCTTCTGTACCAATCTTATCCATTGCAATTTATTTACTCGTTCGTTCAGTATCTAAAGACTTTATTGTTCTTAGAAAAACAACAGATAAATTAACGCAAATTATTCGCGATACTTTAACAGGAATTCGCGTGATTCGTGCTTTCAATAAGGGTGAGTATGAAGTGAATCGCTTTAATGAAATCAATGAAGGGTACCGCGAGCATCTCTTCCGTATGAATATTAAATTTAGTTTAATCACGCCAATTATGATGATTACGATTAACTTTGCAAACCTTGTAGTCGTGATTGTTGGGGCAAACTTAATTCAAGCCTCTCAATTAGATATTGGTTCATTGATGGCGGTCATCCAATACTCAGCGCTTGTATTAATCTCGCTTCTAATGCTTTCATTTGTATTTATTATGGTTCCACAGGGGATTGTTGCTGCAGAGCGTATTAATGAAGTATTAGAACAAGAAAATGTTCAAACTTTTGTCGAAGAAGATTTTGGATTAAATCGTATTGAGACAGTTGAATTCCGTGATGTTTCATTTAGATATGAAGGTGCGGAAAAAGAAATGTTAAGAAACGTAAACTTTACGGCTAAAACAGGAGAGAAAATCGCGATTATCGGGTCAACAGGGGCCGGTAAGTCAACAATGATGAACCTCTTACTTCGTTTCTTAGACGCTACAAGTGGAGAAGTTCTTTACAACGGTATTAATATTCAAAACTTTACGGAAAAAGAACTTCGTAATCAAATTGCATATGTTCCTCAAAACCGTCTGTTATTTGCCGGAACAATCCGTGATAACTTACGATTCGGGAATGAAAATGCGACTGACGAAGAAATGATTGAGGCGTTGAAATTAGCCGAAGCATGGGAATTCGTTTCAGGACTTGAAGATGGATTAGATGCTCAGGTAGAGCAAAAAGGGGATAATTTCTCTGGAGGACAAAAACAACGTCTATCTATTGCTCGTGCTTTAGTGAAAAATGCTTCTATTCAAATCTATGATGATAGCTTCTCAGCACTTGACGCGAAAACAGAAGCAAGATTACGTGCCAATTTGAAAGTAATTAATGAAAATGCCATCGTCTTTGTCGTGGCTCAACGAATTTCTTCAGTTACAGATGCAACGCGCATTATTGTATTAAATGAAGGAGATGTTGTGGGTATTGGTACTCATGAAGAGTTAAAAGAAACAAATAAAGTGTACCAAGAAATCATGAACTCACAATCAAGTTTAGAGGAAGTGGAGGATACACATGAATAAGAAAGTTCTAAAACGTTTTTTAAGTTATTTAAAAGCAGACCGTATTATTCTAGGGATTGTTGTGATTGTTTCGCTAATCTCCGTTATTTTAGATGTGCAACTTCCTAAAATCTTAGGGGAAATTACAACACTGATTAGTACGAGTCTAGTGGAATCCAACTACACTTCTGTAGACATGGCTGGAGTGTTTGCGATTGCTAAAACATTAGCGATTTTATATATCTTAGCATCTGGATTAAGCTTCCTCGGTAAATTTTTCATGTCACGTGTCGCAAGTGATCTAGTATATCGTATTCAAAAAGAAATCGATGAGAAGTTCACACGTTTGCCTGTTCGTTATTTTGATGAAAACTCACGTGGGGACTTATTAAGCCGTGCTACAAATGATGTACAAACAATTGATGATTCATTTGCACAAGTATCAGGGCAAATTTTCACAACCGTTTTATCTTTTATCGGGATTATTATCATGATGTTCACAATCAATGTTCCGCTAGCGCTAATTGGGATTCTTGGGGTTCCATTATCGATATTTGCTATTAGTATTATCAGTAAAAAATCACAAGCGTCGTTTGCAAGCCGTCAAGAAACAACTGGCCGCTTAAATGGTTATATTGAAGAATATTACAGTGGACATGAAGTCGTGAAGGCCTTTAACTATGAAGAGCGTTCGCAAGCTGAATTCATTCAGTTAAACGAAGAGTTGTATGATCATGGATGGAAAGCACAATTCTTTTCTGGGCTCATGCAACCAATTTCTCGTCTGTTGAATAATGTTGTGTATGTATTCGTTGCTGTGATTGGTGGTCTTATGGCTGCTAATGGGTTGGTTGCGATTGGGGGAATTCAAGCGATTCTTCAATACATGCAAAATATTAGCCAACCAATGGGTGATGGAGCAAACATGGTAGGATTAACGCAATCTATGCTTGCTGCAGCTGAACGTATTTTCGAGTTATTAGATGCTGAAGAAATGGAAGAAGAAACAGGAAAACCAGCCCTTCCAGAAGTTCATGGAGATGTAACGTTCAAACATGTAAGTTTTGGTTACACACCTGAAGTTCAATTGATGAAAGATTTAAATATCGATGTTAAAGCTGGTGAAACAGTAGCGATTGTTGGACCTACAGGAGCAGGGAAGACAACGGTTATCAACTTACTAATGCGATTCTACGATATTACAGGTGGAGCGATTGAAATCGATGGTCACAATATTCAAGACTATACGAAAGAATCACTTCGCTCGAAAGTAGGAATGGTGTTACAAGATACTTGGTTATTTAAAGGAACAATTCGTGAGAATATCCGTTATAGCCGTCAAGACGCAACGGATGAAGAAGTGGTGGCTGCTGCTAAACAAGCCTTTGCAGATGATTTTATCCGTAAATTACCTCAAGGATATGACACAGTTATCACTGAAGAATCAGATAATATTTCTCAAGGGCAAAAACAATTACTTACGATTGCCCGTGCGATTTTAGCAAGTCCGTCAGTGTTCATCCTAGACGAAGCTACTTCAAACGTAGATACACGTACAGAAGTGGAAATTCAAAAAGCGATGGACCACATTATGGAGAATAAGACATCATTCGTTATCGCTCACCGACTCTCAACAATCCGTAACGCAAACAAGATTCTTGTAATGCAAAAGGGAGACGTTATTGAACAAGGAAGCCATGACGAACTTATCCGCCTAAACGGATTCTATGCAGGATTGTACAGAGCGCAATTTGAATAACAGGACGTGAGAAAAAGCGTTTAGAGGCGATGACGGTTCGCAGTTTAGCCGTAAGCGGTCTGAAAGACCGTGCGGACTAAACTCGAAAGGCTTGAGCCTCTGCTTTTTCGAACTCAACTACAACCCATAAACTACATGGCACTTCAACCAAACAAAAAGGATATCCATCTGGATATCCTTTTTTGTTACTTATAATTCTTATAAGTCGATAGAGCAGTTTTGTTTTCAACCTGAATTGCTGACTTCAAAATTAAGCATTCGCTTTTAATTCTGAAAGCTGAAAATAGTCTTGAAGGTATTTCGCCAATCCATTCTCATCATTGGTAAACGGAGTAATCGCATTGGCAATGTTTTTCAATTCATCAATTCCATTTTTCATCGCAACGCCGTGACCTGCATATTCAATCATTTCCATATCGTTATCTTCGTCACCAAAGGCAAGAATGTTTTCTTGTTTAATACCGTAGTAACGTGATAAGTGCTCAAGAGCTTTAGCCTTATGAATGCCAGGTGAAATCACTTCTAGACATGGGAAGCTACCGCCCCAAGTACGGATTTCAATGTCGTTATCATAGCGGTCTAAGATTTTTGATTTAATCTCTGTTTGTTTCTCAATATCCGAGAAGAGAGCAACAGCAGTTGGTTGTTCTTTTAGTTTCGTATTTTTATCAATCACGATTGGCTTTTGGTCTTTTGGATAGTAGGGGCATTCAGGAAGTTCTTCCATATCTGAATACACAAGCTCTGTTCCTTCGACCATTAAGTAATCGACAGGTAGCGTTTTGTTAAAAGCTACTAAGTCAAGTACGAATTCCGAATCCAGTGTGATGTGGTATTTTCCATCCCATTCAGGCATTCCAGGAATATGGCAGAGGGCACCATTAAAGTTTGCGATTGGGCCGCCAAGGTTTAGTTGATCGTAATATTGTTTTGAATTACGGTAAGGGCGACCTGTGACAATAGCTACTTCATGGCCTAAGTTTTTCACGGCATGAAGGGTGTCGATTGTTTCTTGCGTCAGTTCTGAGTTGTTGTTTAATGTAGTTCCATCAAGGTCGATGGCAATGAGTTTCTTTTCCATTCTTTCTCCTTTCAAAGTGGTTTTCTAAAAGCGGAAACTTGTTTTCATAGTTTCCATCAAGTACAATATCTGTATAAGTTTACCATATTTTTTATTAAATAAGAAAGAGGAAGTTATGATTCAAATAGATTATCGTGAAGTAAATGGAATCCCGTACGCTGAAGTCGTAGATGCATCGTTGAAAGACCAAGTGCTTCCCATCGTTGTGTTTTATCATGGTTGGACAGGAAGTAAAGACCGTGTCGTAACGATTGGAGTAGAGCTAGCAAAACGCGGTATGCGTGCTGTTTTACCAGACCAACACTTACACGGAGACCGTGGTGTGCGTCTCATTGGTGGCGAAATCTGGGAAATTGTAGCCAATAACATTAAAGAACTTCCTATTTTAAAAGAAGAATTCAGAAGTCGTGGGCTATTAGATGAAACGAAATTTGGCGTATCTGGTTTGAGCATGGGTGGTATTTCAACATATGCCTTATTCAATCAATATCCAGATATTACAGCAGCAGCGAGTTTAATGGGGAATGCGGATCCTGCTCGTTTTGCTAAATGGACAATCTCATCAGTTTGGATGACGGGAGCAACGCAGGAACAATGTGAAGCATTAGAAGCAGAAATCGAAAAAAATAAACCTTTCTTAGATGCGATGGCACTTGCGAAACATCCTGAACATATTAATCGCCGTCCATTATTCTTATGGCATGGAACAGCGGATGATAAAGTGCCGTATGAATTAAATAAAGAGTTTTATGAAAGCATTAAGAATGAGCCATACGCTACAAATGTAGAGTGGCATGAAACACCAGGTCAAGGGCATATTGTGCCACATCAAGTGTTTGAAGCCGTTGCTGACTTTTTCCAAAGAGTATTTCAATAGGAGAGTAGAAGATGACAGAAGAAAATAAAAATGCTGCAGAAGTAATGCAAGAGAAGATTTTAGAAGCGTTGGAGACAGTGATTGATCCAGAGCTTGGAATTGATATTGTAAATCTTGGGTTGATTTATCGTGTTGATTTGAACGAAGAAGGGCATTGCCAAGTGGATATGACACTGACAACAATGGGATGTCCGCTAGCAGACATTATTACAGATGAGATTCATCGCGCGTTAGCAGAGATTGAAGAAGTGAAGACAATCGATGTGAAATTGGTTTGGTATCCAGCATGGAGCCCAGATAGAATGTCACGCTATGCAAGAATTGCGTTAGGTATTCGATAAGACAAAATCCCCACAGATGTGGGGATTTTTTTGTGCAATAAAATAAATTCTGTCAGATAAATACGTATGGTGAAATTATCATATATGATAATTTTCATGGTGCATTCAAAGGGGTGTGCTTTGACTTATA
>CABSQV010000032.1:0-11059 GCA_902479935.1 uncultured Streptococcus sp.
TGTTTTATAAGCGAACGTTCGCTCAACAGTGATATTAATTTATCATAACTGATTATCAATTTCAACCGATTTGATTCGTTTTTCAAAAACTTTTTTTATTTCTTAAAAAAACGTACCTAAGTCCGATTTCTTCTATATAAATTCATCTCGATATCTTTACAATTTCAGGGAACACTCGTATAATTATGGATATAAGACGCCGAAATAGCTCAGTTGGCAGAGCAACGCACTCGTAACGCGTAGGTCGCAGGTTCGACCCCTGTTTTCGGCATTCGTTAAATTCATTTCTTCTTTCTTATATATAGAAAAAACGGTTGAGTATTACTCAACCGTTTTTCTTTGGACTAATTCAATAATTTTCAATACAACGTCGCTGGCTTTTTGCATGCTTTCGAGAGTTACGAATTCGTATTGCCCATGAAGGTTCTCTGCTCCGGTAAAAAGGTTTGGAGTTGGAATTCCTTTATAGGTAATAATACATCCATCTGTTCCTCCACGGAATGGTTGAATGTCTGGCGTGATGCCACATTCTTTATAAGCCGCAATCGCTACTTCAACCGAAGTCATATCGTCTTTTAAGATTTCATACATATTATAGTACTCATCGTAAATCGTGCATTCGATACGAGGTACATCATACGTTGCATTTTGTGCATCGACGATTTGTTGGAACTGCGCTTTTCTCTCTTCGAATTTCTCCATCGAGTGATCGCGAATAATATATTCCAATTCAACCTTGCCGATGTCGCCTGATTGTTTCGATAACATAAAGTAGCCTTCGTACCCATTCGTACGTTCTGGCACTTCCTTTTCTGGCATGCGTGCAAATAGTTTTGCCGTTTCTGCCAAAGCATTCACCATCACATCTTTGGCTTGTCCTGGGTGAACACTTGTCCCATGAATCGTTACTACTGCACGAGCCGCATTGAACGTTTCATATTCTAGCTTCCCTACAACTCCGCTATCTAAAGTATAGGCAAATTTTGCAGGCATACGCTCCGCCTTGAAACGGTGCGCGCCTTTCCCGATTTCTTCATCCGGACCAAACGCTAACCAAATATCGCCATGGGGAATTTCTGGATGCGCCATTAAATACAAGCACGCTTCTAATACCGAAACAAGACCAGCCTTATCATCGGCGCCCAGCAATGTCGTTCCATCAGTTGTAATTAACGTTTCGCCAATGTAGTTTTTCAAACTTGGAAACTCGCTGACCGTCATTACTAAATTCTTTTCAGCGTGGAGTACCACATCTTCTCCGTTATAATTCTCGTGAATTTGTGGATTGATATTTTCAGCATTGAAATCTGCGGTATCGACGTGGGCAATAAACCCAATCGCAGGCACCGTATTTGCTTCTTCTAAGTTGCTAGGTAATAAGGCCACTAAGTAGCTGTCCTCTGGATCAAGTTCTACTTTTGTAAAGCCGTACTCCACTAACTCGCTTCGAAGCATTTCTAAAAATTCCCATTGACTCTTTGTCGTAGGAATCGTTGTTGATTTTAAATCACTACGCGTATTGATTTTCGCATAGCGAATAAATCGTTCTAACATTGTAGGATACATGTTAATAAGAGTCATCTTCTTTCACTTGGTGGAACTCTAAGTCTGCAATTGTTTCGCGACCGAACATTTCAATCGCTACTTTAATTTTTTGTTTTTCGTGGTCAAGTTCTACTACTTTACCGCTCATATCGTTGAAGGCACCTTCAGTAATGATGACATAGTCTCCAACAGATACGTTTAATTCAACTGGAGCATGAACTTTTTCACCGATACGTCCTAAGATAGCTTCTACTTCTTCTGGTAATAATGGAGATGGTTTTGAACCTGCACCGTGTGAACCAACGAAACCAGTTACGCCTGGAGTGTTACGAACGACATACCATGCTTGGTCTGACATGACCATTTCAACTAATACATAACCGGGGAAAGTTTTTTCAACAGTTGTTTTTGTTTTACCGTCTTTTACTTCCACTTCCTCTTCTTCAGGTGAAATCACGCGGAAGATATTTTCTTCCATACCCATACTTTGGATACGTGATAATAGATTTGATTTAACTTTGTTTTCATAACCTGAATAAGTGTGCAATACATACCATTCTTTTTCCATTGATACTCCTCCTTGAGTGTTGACAACATTTTTCCATACAAAAAAACCTTCATAGGCGAAGGTTTTTTCAACTGCTCTTAGTATATCACTAATCACTTCAAAGTACTATTATTTTAAAAGGAATGTAATGAGTTGATGCACTCCATAGTCCACAACTGCAAAAAAGCATAGTGCAGCAAGCACTGTCATAATTACTGTGATTGTATATTTGTTAACTTCTTTCCCTGTTGGCCAAGTAACTTTTTTCATCTCTTTAATAACATTTGATAAAAAACGCATTCCAAATCTCCTCTTCCTTTTATTTTGTTTCGCGATGTAGTGTTTGTTTGTTACAATACTTGCAGAATTTTTTAATTTCTAGACGTTCTACTCGTCGATTTTGTCCAAGCGTAATCGTGTAGTTTCTTGAACCACATACGCTACAAGCTAACGCCACTTTTTTCTGAGCCATATTTTCACTACTTTCTATAAATCCATATCTACTCCATCATAAGGAAATGAACCTACTTTGTCAAGTACACACTAAGTTCTTTCCTGTATAAAACCTTCTCCTAGAAGAGATAAAAAAGGCCGGAACTCTTTCCAGCCTCTTCTTACTATTTTCTACGTCTTACTAATAATTTATTCTTCAAGCTCACGGCTTTTGGTGCCCATGTATGGAACATTTCAAACCAGAACTTCGAAATCGGCATATCAAATTCACCGATATATTCCACTAACTCAGGATCAAACGATTGCTTGAATCCGTTAATACCACCGTGATGTTCTTGGTCTTCAGAAACTCCGAAGAAGTCAAACGAACGAATGCCTTTTTCATCATAAAGAGTTTGCATGATCCAAGACACAAGCGCCTTGTTCGCATTCAATCCACCATCGTCAGTGATGTTCGCACCATATAAGTAGTACGCTTTATCTAAGTACGTTACGACGAACGCTCCGCTGACGACTTTCCCTTCTGGATACTGTTCTAAGTCACCTTTCACGCGTTCGATTTCTTTTTCGTATTTAGCGATATTGACTTTTAATGATTTGATTTGCTTTTGAACGTTTTCGATACGTTTTGGATTGTTCAATGTTTCCAATTGTCCTGTTAACTTATCGAATTCTTTTTGCGCTGTTTCTAAGCGGTTTGTCGCAAATGCTAATTGCACATTGTAGTCCACTTTCGCAAAGTATAAATCCACCATCCCTTTTGGATGAAGGTGTTGATACATTGTTGTTAAATACTCGATGCTACGCGCCACGTATTGATCGCGCTCAGCCGTAATTTTATTTAACTCATCATAGATTGGCATATCTTCAAGTGTGCCCTTGTAGCAAACAACCCCTTGTTTCTTCGCTACATTCACTTTATAACGTTCTTTCTTATTGAACGTTTCGACGATGCCTTTTCCTTCGTCCTTCAACGGTAAAATCATTGTTAAACGTGGTTGAATCCCATCGAATCCTAAGTCCATTGGGCGTTCTACAAATCCAGCTGCTAAAATGTTTTTGCGGTATTCTTCATTATTGAATCCACCTTCAACCATTTCGAACTTGTTTGTCCATTCACGCCATTGTAATTCTGGGTCAATCTTTAATCCAAATGCATTTTTAGCTTTCAAATACACTTTTAAAGTCGCAAAGACTGATTTTAATTGTTCAGCATTTGTATAGTCGGTTACGATCCCGCGCGGTGCATACGCTAAAAACTTATTCACACCTGGTAATTTACGATAAAGAATCATCGCAGCCGCAACAGGTTCATGATTATCAGACATCACAAGAAGTACGTCTCTTGTCCATGAGCCATCCGTCTTCACTTCTCCCCATTCAGGCGTTTGGAAAACCGTTCTGTTGGCTTGAGTTTCCATAAAAGCATGATACTCTTCTAATGCATTCGACATCTCTTTTATATACATGTGAGCACTCTCTTTCCTTTTTACGTTTCCTTACCAGTATTACATTTTCAGCAAAATATGTCAAAACTTTAACAAAGAAAAAGCTTTACGTATCAGCAGAAGACGGTCTTATAAAAGTCGCTTCTTTACACATAAAAAGAGCGCACCTTGCGAGTGCACTCTCCGTTTAATTTTTAGAATAGTTTCAAGTATTGGTCTAATTCCCATTGTGAAACTTGGCTACGGTAAGCAGCCCATTCGAAACGTTTTGCTTCGATGAAGTTGTCTAGAATATGACTTCCTAGAGCTGATTGAACAGTTTCGTCTTGTTTCAAGTATTCAATCGCTTCGTTTAATGTTCCTGGTAAATCATCAATTCCAGCTTCTTTACGTTCACGAGCAGACATCGCATAGATGTTGCGGTCGATAGCTGCAGGAACTTCCATTTTTTCTTTAACCCCTTCAAGACCAGCTGTTAAAATTGCAGCCATCGCTAAGTATGGGTTTGCCGCTGGGTCCACGCTACGTAATTCGATACGAGTTGAAATGCCACGAGATTCTGGAATACGAATCAACGGTGAACGGTTACGTGCAGACCATGCAATATATACAGGCGCTTCGTATCCTGGAACTAAACGTTTATATGAGTTTACTGTTGGGTTACATACGGCCGTTAAAGCTTTCGCATGTTTCATGACCCCAGCGATGAAGTGGCGGCAAGTATCGCTTAGACGTTGGTCGCCATTTTCGTCGAAGAACGCATTGTTACCGTCTTTATCAAATAAGGATAAGTTGAAGTGCATTCCGCTACCGGCAATTCCGAATACTGGTTTTGGCATAAATGTCGCATGTAATCCATGTTTACGCGCAATGGTTTTTACAACCAACTTGAATGTTTGGATGTTATCGCAAGCCGCTACCGCATCTGAGTATTTCCAGTCGATTTCGTGTTGCCCTGGAGCTACTTCGTGGTGACTTGCTTCAATATCGAACCCAATTTTTTCTAATTCAAGAACGATTTCACGACGGCATTCTTCCCCAAGGTCGATTGGAGCTAAGTCGAAGTAACTTCCTTGGTCGTTTCCTTCAAGCGTTGGTTCGCCGTTTTCGTCCAATTTGAATAAGAAAAACTCTGGCTCTGGTCCTAAGTTGAAGTTTGAGAAACCTAATTCTTTCATTTCGTTTAACACACGTTTTAAGTTTGAACGAGGATCCCCCGCAAATGGCGTTCCGTCTGGTTTGTAAACATCACAGATTAAACGTGCGATGGTCCCGTGTTTGCTGCTCCATGGGAAAACCACCCAAGTTGAAAGATCTGGATATAAGTACATATCACTTTCTTCGATACGAACGAATCCTTCAATTGAAGAACCATCGAACATCATTTTATTGGCCAACACTTTATCTAATTGCGTAATTGGCACTTCCACATTTTTAATCGTTCCTAGGATATCCGTGAAAATTAATCGTAAGTAACGAACATCTTTCTCTTCTACCTGTCTTCTAATTTCTTCATGTGTAATCATTGGTTTCCTCCTATAAGTTCCATTTTTCTCCGCCAGAGTAGCGGCTAATATGCATAATCTCGTCGTAGAAGATTCGTCGGACATCTTCATCCGTCAGTGTTTCTTTTACACTTTCCTTCGTTACGGGATTTGTATTCTTATTGAAAATCTTTTGAATCGCCATAATGGTTAATCCATCGGCCAAGTAATCTTTAATTTCCAATAAGCGATCGACATCATTCAAGGAATACATGCGGCGGTTCGTCTCAGAACGTTCCGGGATGACCAAGCGCTGTTCTTCATAATATCGAATTTGTCGTGCAGATAAATCGGTCAGCTTCATCACTGTTCCGATTGGAAAGACGGCTAGTGAACGTCGTAATTCCTTTTCACCCATCTGTCTTCCTCCTTTATAGGGTTATTGTAAATAAAAGTTTCATCTTTTGTCAAAACTGCCCTTACCTCTTATGTTAGATAATATAACATGAAAACGGGGTGTAGTCTCAGTTAAGCTTTCGATAGCTGAGATAATACCCCGTTTTTTTGGTTTTGTGTGCTGTAGTTTTTGTTATTTTTTTGAGAGTTGTTGTTATATTTTGGACTCCTGATTGTCGTCTAACGTTTGAACGGTCTCATTGACTTAGTATTTTGGTGGTCTCCCCCTTTCCGTCTAAATTACTTTCAATCTCTTGAATCAAGTTTATTCCATAGAGTTCCACCTCACTTATTAATGCGCTCATTTCAATGTCATAATTCGTCTTCATATTTTGGTGGACTCACCCCTTTCACGGTTTATAGAAATTCTAATCAGTTCTATCTGCCTCCTGGTCTTCCACCTTGACCCGGTTGTCCTCCCGGACCTCCTTGTCCAGGTTGTCCACCGCCTCCAGGGCCACCTTGTCCAGGTCCGCCACCGATATTAGCTGCTTGTTTAGAAGCTGTTGCTGTTGTTGAGTTTGAACCGACTTTGATTGTATATTGTTCGCCGTCTTTAATATCTGGGCTACTAATCAATACTGTCGCAAATGATTTAGAAGCTTTTAGGCTTGCGACTGTTTTACCTGAAGAGTCAACCACTTCAACAGTTGAACCTGCCGTTCCTCGAACACTTGCCATTAAGAAAGCTTGACTTGAATTTGTACCGAATCCTGTTGTCATTTGTCCATTATCGACAAAGAGTACAGTACCGCCGTTTAATGTGGCTGTGTTATCGTAGTCAAGAGCTCCATTCGCTCCGCTTGTTGGACCATTGACAACGACTGTTCCGCCGTTAATTTCAATTGACCCATTGGCATCAAGTCCGTCCCCTTCAGCATCTACGGTTAATGTTCCGCCGTCGATAACAATTTTTACATCGCCTGCTTGATCTAAGTTTTTCGCATTTGCGGCTTCAGATTTTACTTTCTTCGTTTGTTGACCTGGGCCTTGCTCATCAGAAGATTCTAACGTCCAGTCTTTTGCATTTAATCCATCATCAGAAGATTTCACGGTAATCGTTCCACCAACTTGATGAATTAAGCGTGCCTCAAGCCCTTCTTCACTCTTTTGAACGTCGATAGTTGCGCCTTCGTCGATCAGCATCGTATTCGAAGCGTTGATACCATCATCTCCTGCATTGACAGTGAGGTTCGTATTGGTTAAGTAAATATTTCCTAGCAATACATCATCGTCGTTGTCTGAGTGGATACCATCTTCATCGGCTGTTAAGTTTAAGGTTGCTCCAGATACATTTACGAAGTCATTTGCTGCAATCCCGTGTTTTTTCGCCGTTGTTGTGACTGTTGCATCCACAATGCGAATGCCGTCTTTTGATTTAATCGCGTTACTTGCGGCCCCCGTTACGGTTAATGAACCTTTACCGTTAATCGTCAAGTCACTATCTGAGTAGATGGCTCCTTTGACTGTTGACGTTGATTCATCCGCCACTTCATTTTTCGTTCCATCGGCTAGTGTTAAAATCACTTTCTTAGCCGAATCGACGAGCAATGGAGCTTCCGTATTCTTTAAGGTTGCATTTTTGAAGACGATTTGGACTTCATCTTCCTTACCTGCTGCGACTTTCAATTGAACTTTCGAAGCCGTCCCTTCGACGATATACGTTCCAGCTGCGGTAATTTCTACCGTACTTCCATTCACCGTTACGCCATCTCCTGAAACAGTTGCTGTCGTTCCTTGAAGCGAGATTTTTGAAGCTTTACTTTCGTCGTAAGTTGCTGTTAAATCTGATGCTTCAAAATAAGAAGCGGTCTGTGTAGTTGAAGTTGTTGATGTCTTAGCAGTTGTTGTTTGAGTGTTTGCATCGGCTTGGCTTAATACACTTTGCGATCCGCAAGCGGCCAAACCTAGAGAGATAAATAACGTTGTTGTCAATAACCATTGTCTTTTATTTTCCATCTCGTTCTCCTCGATTCCTTTTCTTGATGATTTTAGTATACGAAGCGAACTTAAAATGAACTTAAAACAAAAAATAACCCATGGATTATTTATCCATGGGTTATTTCGTTATTTCTTTTGTTCTGTCATTCCGCGTTTTAGTGCAACTTCTTTACTCTTAGAGAATGATGCGTGATCTCCGTCTTCTGTTAAGAAACCACTTTGAACAAGACCTGTAAAGAAGTAGTTGTTACTTTCTTTAAGTTTTGAAAACTTATATTTCGTTAAGTCGATTTCAGCTGATGAGATAAGTTTGCCATCTTTTTCTGTCAGTGAAGTCACAACTCCATCAATTCCTTTAATCTCTTCAAAGAGTTTTTCGTTATCCTTACGAGCCTCAGTGTGTTCAGCAGGCTCATTCGTTTCGAGCTTAATCTTTGTCACGGTATCAGTCTTTTTATCATACGTATAAACCAAAGTTACGTCCGTTTTACCTGATTTTTGAGTGAAAGTCGCAGTCTCTTGTGAGCTACAACCCACTAATAGAAATAGGAAGCTAACCCCTAAAACGATTTGAAAGAATTTTTTCATTGGTTTCCTCGCTTATTGAGCTTTCTTTTGGAATAATTTTTGGTAGTAGAAGTACACAGTTGCTGCTGAGCATGCTAGAGCAACGAGATAGAATAGAATCGCAATTTTTGATCCTGTTTGTAAGCCATCTGCAAGGTTTTGAGCTGATCTACTAATTCCTGTTGAGTTTGATAAAGCTTCATTCACGATTTGTGCGATTGTTGAGTTTGCTTTTCCATTGAAAGCATCTGTCAATAAACCTAAACCGTTAATGAATCCTGAACCAAAAATGTGTGCACAGAAAACAGATACTACCATTCCTAATGAAGCAACGTTTACGTTTGTCCATAAGTTCTTGCCTTCTTTTTTAGCTGCGTAGAAGAAGTAAACTACGAATACTGTTGCTACGATTGTAAAGAAGAAAGTTAACCCAAAGTATAGGTTTAAGTTTTTAATCTTGTTCACTGTAGCGTTCATATACCCAACTAAGTCAGCAAGAGTGATGTTAGACTTTCCGAATAAGAAGCTCAAGCCATTGAATGTTACTAAAGCTGTGAAAAGTGCAATTAAAATTGAAATTCCAAAGAAGATTTTTTCGAATAATGAATTTTTATTATAGCCTGCAACTTTTTGAACTGCGTCGTCCAATTTTGCTTTATTTTCTTCTGAGAATACTTTGCTTGCAGCTTCACCTAATTTTTCTTTAGCTTGTTCTGCTTTTTCTTTTACATCTTCAACAACTTCTTTAAAGTCGCCATCTGCTTCAGGAGCTTTTGCTTCTTTTGCTTCTTCTACAACTGTTTCTGCTACTTCTTTCACTTCTTCAGCTGTTTCTTTTGCTGCTTCAACTACTTCGTCTTTTACTTCTGTAGCTTCTTCAGCAACTGATTCAAGATTTTTGTTTTCGTTTTGATCCATCGTGACACCTCATTTTTTTATTTTATTACCTTTAGTCAGTTTATCACAATCATGCGTTTTCTTCTAGTTTTCAACAATTGAAAATAGAAATTCTTCATGCACGGAAAACAAAACAAGAGCTAGACTTTTCGCCTAGCTCCTGTAAGTTAAGTTTTATTTTAGGACCGTACCATCCGCTAATGTGATTGTATATCCGTTAAAGTTGATTGTACCTTTGTTTTCTAATGATGTGATTGTGACATTTCCTGTCAACGTCCATGTCGCCCCCTCTTCTACTGTGATTACTGCGTTATTGTCCACGGCCGTCCCTCCTTCAGCATTTTCTACGATATTGATGGTACCTGTAAAGTTTGTTCCTTTGCCCATTGTGAAGTTCAATGTAGATACGGTATCCACCTCAATCGCTCCAGTTAATGTTTGGTTCGTCGTTGTTAAATCAACTTGACCACCATTGGCACCGGCTGTACCCCAGCCACGTGTCGCATCATTCCCTAAGATGGCTAATAATCTGCCAGATGAATCTTGATTTGTGATCGTTACATCTTCTAAAGTGATGACGCTGTGTGTGTTCGTTACATAGATTTGGTCTCCGTTACGTCCTGTTAAAGTGCCGCCTTTCATTGTGAAAGTAGAGGTTCCACTTTCGGCATCTCCTGACATTGATTGGTAAATCATCACGTTGTGTACGTTGTTGTCTGAAGAGCTACCTTCTGTTGAACTCATATTTCCTGTTACGTTTGTATTTTCTAATGTGATAGAGTTTTGACCCTCGATAACAAGTGCTTCTGAGTTTTCAGCGTTCAATGTTGCATTTTTAACAGTGATATTCGCTGTAGAGTATACGGCTGGTGAGTTGTATCCTGTTGAAGTGTACGTTCCTTTGTCTACGACTACCGTACCGCCACCACGGTCTGTACGAATCGCTGCTGATGAATTTCCTGCGGTGTTTACCGTCAAGTTTGTTGCGTTCATCGTACCGCCACCAGTGGTTTGGATACCACCTGAGTTATCTTTTGTTGTTGTGATTATTGTGTCTGATACATTGACGGTCGTTCCTGAGCCGTAACTGAACACCCCGTTCCCGTTTTGTGCAGTTGTATTGACGGTTGAGTTTGTAATTGTTACCGTTGCTCCATCGGTGGCTAAGAATCCTGCGTTCATTCCGTAGAAGTCCCCGTTTTCTGTATTCGATGTTGCTCCAGCTGTTTTGTTAACCGTTACGCCGTCTAATGTGACTGTTGCTCCTGTTACACGGAGTGCATTTTCGTCATCTCCAGTAGATTCATACGTTTCTCCTGTTACGGTTGCATCTGTTGTTAAATTCGTTGCTGCCTCACCTTGTGTCACTTGGTCGTTCCCGCCAAACCCTTCTCCTCCAGGTTTAGCTGGGGGACTCTGTTGAGCTTGGACTTGAGAAGTCGCCTCAGCTTGTGTTTGTGTTTGTGTGTTTTGGCATGCAACTAAAGTAGTTGCAATAGTAATCGTGGATAATAGAACAATCATTCTGTTTCTTTTCATCTTGGTCCCCCTCGCTTCCTATCAACTATTTGTTGATGGTTTTATCATAACGGGCTTACTTAAAATGAACTTAAAACAAAAAAAGTTTTTCGAAAAAGTTTTTTAGACTAAAAATTATCATATATGATAATTTGAAGTGCACCCCAAAAGTTAGACAGAAAATCTAACTTTTGGGGTGCTTT
>CABSQV010000033.1:0-7872 GCA_902479935.1 uncultured Streptococcus sp.
AGACGGTAGCCCTAGGGTGTTTTTATTAAATTCTCACTTTTTGGGGTCAGTCCCGGGAAACTCCCTTGGCTTTTTTCTTTTCGTAGTTTTGAAGTGTAGAGCAAGCGACAACAAATTAAAGTGCATTATGGTATAATGAGTAGTAAAACTATTTTGGAGGTGAGAAGATGTTTGCAAAAGTCATTGTTGATGTTCCCGTCATTCAAGTGAATCGACCATTTGATTATCATGTCCCAGAAAATTTACAAGAGAGTATTGAAGTAGGGATGCGTGTTGCAGTTCCGTTTGGCGGGCGAAGTATTTCTGGATTCGTACTAGCACTTAGTGACGAAGTAGATTTTGACGGAGAAGTAAAAGATATTTTGCATTTAATGGATTTAGATCCAGTCTTGTCACCAGAGATGATAGAGCTTGGAGCGTATTTATCGAAGAAGATTCATGCCTTCCTTATTCAATGTTATCAAATGATGCTTCCAGCGATGTTGAAATCTAATTATGAAAAACGATTTGTGTTAGTGAATCCGAAAGAACATGAAGATGTATTTCGAGAAATTTTCCATTACGAAACTACATTGCTTTATACCGATGACCTGCCACAAGATCATTTAAAACAATTGATGAAGTTGAAAAAAGAAGGTGCAGTGGTCATCGAGACACTTGTCAAAGACCGTGCCAAGGTAAAAACAGAAGACTGGATTCGATTGAATTATGTGATGCAAGAGTATGAAGAGTTTATCCCTACAATCTCTGCGCGTGCGAAGAAAAAAGTAGCACTCTTAAAAACACTCGCTTCGATGGAAGTGATGGAAATCGAAAAGAGACGTTTCTTAGAGGATACGGATTTCACAACAGCCGATTTAAAATTCGCAGTAGAACGTAATTGGATTACGATTGTTCAAAAAGAAGTGAACCGCGACCCTTATAAAGGAAGAGTCTTTAAAAAGAGTGCTCCATTCCAGTTAAATCCTGAACAACAAGTCGCGTTTGACCGAGTGAAAGAAGAATCTATCGATACCGACACGTCAAAAGTATACTTGTTAGAAGGTGTAACAGGTTCTGGGAAAACAGAAGTGTATTTACAATGGATTGGGGAAGTGATTGAAAAAGGAAAGAGCGCGATGATGCTCGTCCCAGAAATCGCATTGACTCCTCAAATGGTCGACCGATTCAAGTCTCGCTTTGGAGACCGTGTAGCGGTGCTTCATAGTGGGTTGAGTGTCGGAGAAAAATACGATGAATGGCGTAAGATTAAGAATAAGGAAGCAGACATTGTGGTCGGTGCTCGTTCTTCAGTCTTTGCTCCATTAGAAAACATCGGAATTATTATTTTAGATGAAGAACACGAAGCAACATATAAACAAGATGAGTCTCCAAGATATCACGCTCGCGATGTAGCGATTTGGCGTGGGGAATATCATCACTGTCCAGTGGTGTTAGGAAGTGCGACTCCAAGTCTTGAGTCCCGTGCGCGTGCACAAAAGGGAGTGTATACACTTCTACGATTAACGAAACGTGCAAGGGCGCAACTATTACCAGAAGTTCATTTGATTGATATGAGAACGGAATTCGTTCATCAAAAAGGATCGTTTTCGAAGACGTTACTAGATGCGGTCGAAAAACGATTAGAACGAGGAGAACAAAGTGTCTTACTCTTAAACCGACGCGGATATTCTTCATTTGTACTTTGTCGTGATTGTGGAACAGTTTTGGAATGTCCTAATTGCGATATTTCATTAACGCTTCATATGGATACAAGAAGTATGAAATGTCACTATTGTGGTCATGAAGAACATATTCCTAATTTTTGTCCGAAATGTCATAGCCGACAAATTCGTTATTTTGGAACAGGGACGCAGAAGGTGCAAGAAGAATTGCAAGACGTGTTCCCGGATGCTCGCATTGTGCGAATGGACGTGGATACGACAAGACGAAAAGGGCAACATGAAGCCATCTTGAAGCAGTTCGAGAATCAAGAAGCCGATATTTTAATTGGAACGCAGATGATTGCGAAAGGTCTAGATTATCCAAACGTAACACTTGTGGGTGTTATTAATGCGGATACGGCTTTGAATATTCCTGATTTTAGAAGTTCGGAAAAAACATTCCAACTATTGACTCAAGTATCAGGGCGTGCAGGTCGTGGGGAAAAGCCGGGTGAAGTATTTATCCAAACTTATAACCCAACTCACTACGCGATTCAATTAGCGCAAGGTCATCAATATGAACGATTCTTTGAAACGGAGATGCGGATGCGTCATATGGCAAACTATCCACCGTACTTCTTTACAACGATGATTACTTTCTCTAGTGAAGAAGAAGGGGTGGCTTTGAAGAAAGCCGTTGAAGTGCATAAGGCGTTGAAGGCGAACGTGTCGCCGAATGCAGTTGTGTTAGGCCCAACTGCTAAATCGATTGCGCGAATGAATAATCGTTATTATTTCCAAATTATTGTGAAATACAAAAACGAACCGCAACTGCAAGAGTTTCTTGAGCAATTGATGATGGAAACGCAAGAAGTGGGTTCGAAGAAATTACTCATGACGATTGATATGGAACCACAACATTTCTTATAGAGGTGAAAAATGAAGAAAGTTATTTTTATGGGAACGCCTGAATTTTCAACAGGTGTTTTGAAACGATTAATTGAAGATGACACAGTTGAAGTGATTGCTGTTGTGACACAACCAGACCGTGCAGTTGGACGTAAGAAGATTATTACACCAACTCCTGTAAAGGTAGTCGCATTGGAGCATGATATTTCTGTCTATCAACCTGAAAAATTAAGCGGGTCGCAGGAATTGGAAGAGTTGATGCAACTAGATGCAGATTTAATTGTAACGGCAGCTTATGGTCAATTCTTACCAACGAAGTTTTTAAACTTCCCACGTTTTGGTGCGGTGAACGTTCATGCGTCATTACTACCAAAATATCGTGGTGGAGCGCCAATCCATTATGCAATTATGAATGGAGATAAAGAAACAGGCGTAACGATTATGCGAATGGTTGCGAAGATGGATGCGGGTGCGATTATTTCTCAACGCGCGATTCCAATTACTGGAGAAGACGACGTGGCTAGTATGTTTGAAAAACTAAGCGTTGTTGGAGCTGACTTACTAATTGAAACATTACCAGCGCTATTTGCTGGAACGATAACTGAAGTAGAACAAGACGAAGCGCTAGTTTCTTTCTCACCAAATATTTCAAGAGAGCAAGAGCAAATTGAATGGAATAAGACAGCGACAGAAGTGGATTGCTTCGTTCGTGGATTACGTCCATGGCCAACTTCATTTACGATTTTAAATGGGAATCGTGTGAAGATGTGGGGAGTTGCTTTAACGGATAAACAAACTACTAAAGCACCCGGCAGCTTATTTGTAGATGGCGGACGTCTATATGTGGCTTGTGGTGGCGGAACGGTTCTTGAGATTACACGTCTTCAACCAGCCGGAAAAGCTCAAATGGAAGCGAAGGCATTTATGAATGGATTTTCAGAATGGTTGAAGGATGATGCTGTTTTTGAGGGGTTAAACCATGAGTAATGTACGTGAGATTTGCGTAGAATTATTAACGAATGTAGAAAAGAATCAAGCGTACTCGACAGTCGCGTTTCAAAACGTGTTGCAAAAACATCAATTGGATGCAAGAGACAGAGGGTTACTAACCGAATTATTTTACGGAACGATTCAACGTAAATTGACATTAGACTTCTATTTAAAACCATTTATCGAGAAACAAAAGAAAATGGAACTATGGGTGCTAAGTCTCCTACGAATGACTGTGTACCAAATGGCGTATTTAGACCGAGTACCTGATCACGCAGCTATTTTTGAAGCCGTTCAAATTGCGAAGAAACGTGGACATCAAGGAGTTGCAAAATTTGTCAATGGTGCTCTTCGAAATGTTCAACGTGCTGGATTCGATGGAGTTTCTTCTATTAAAGATGAACGTGAACGTCTAAGCGTTGAATATAGTATGCCACGTTGGATTGTGGATTTATTATTTGAACAATACGGAGAAGAGGCTAGAGAAATTTTCCCAAGTTTAAATATTGCGCCTCACCTAAGTGCGCGTATCCAAAATCCAGAGATGTCGATTGACGAAGCAAAAACTCTTCTTCAAGAAGAAGGTGTGACGGTTCAAGAAAGCAAATTGTCTCCTCGTGCAGTGATTGTTGAAGAAGGAGATTTACTAGGGTCGAAAGCATTCAAAGATGGTATCGTAACGGTTCAAGATGAGTCTTCTTCATTAGTGGCTCAAGTAGGGGACTTACACCCTGGAGATAAAGTGCTCGATACATGTGCTGCTCCTGGTGGGAAAACCACTCATTTTGCTAGCTATTTAGTAGCCAAAGAGGGCGGACTGGTTGAGGCGTTAGATTTACATGAAAATAAATTACGTAAAATCCACCAAAATGCTAAACGCCTAGGAGTAGAAGACCGTATTCATACACATGCTCTTGATGCTAGAAAGGCAAAAGAGTTATTTAAAGAAGAAAGTTTTGATGCGGTATTTGTGGATGCTCCGTGCTCTGGTTTAGGTCTGATGCGACGTAAACCAGATATAAAATACACAAAAAATAGTGAAGATTTAACAAATTTAACAAAAATACAGTTGGAAATTTTGTCTTCAATTGCTACAATGGTAAAGAAAGGTGGAAAACTGATTTATTCTACTTGTACAATTAACAAGGGAGAAAACGAAGAAGTAGTCCACAGCTTTTTAGAAGGACATCCAGAATTTGAGTTACAACCAATCGAAGAGTTTGGCTGTACAATGGAGAATCCGATGCTTACTATTCTACCGCATGAATATCATACGGATGGATTTTTCATCGCAAGGATGGTAAGAAAATAATTCGCAACAGGAGGAAAAATATGAAGATAGCCATCAAGAGTGACGTCGGCCAGAGACGTACTTTAAATGAAGATGCTGCCGGATATTTTTTGAATACTCAAAACGTACCGATGATCGTCGTGTGCGACGGAATTGGTGGGCATAATGCTGGGGATGTAGCAAGTGCTATGGCATTATCGCATTTGGGAAAACGTTGGGAAGAAGAAAGTATTACGGATACAGAAGCTGCTTATCAATGGCTCGTTAAAAATATTCAGGCCGAAAATGATCGTATTTTCCAAAAAGCGAATCAATATCGTGAGCTAGATGGAATGGGAACAACAATTGTGGTTGCCGTAGTGATCGGTTCTGAATTGTTAATTGCAAACGTCGGTGATAGCCGTGCTTATTTGTATCGCAATTTTCAAATGAAACAATTGACTGAAGATCATACACTCGTACAAGAGCTGTTAAAATCTGGAGAGATTTCTGAAGAGGAAGCCAAAAGCCACCCTCAACGAAATATTGTAACGCAGTCTTTAGGGATTACACTGAATGTCCAGATTGATTTTGTAAGAGTGAGTTTAAAAAATGGAGACACGATTTTCCTTTGTTCAGATGGATTATCGAATATGGTTGAAGATCAATATATTAAAGAAATTCTAGGGAATTATTCAGATGTAACAACGCAAGCGGATAAAGCGGTCGATGCTGCAAATGAAGCGGGCGGTCGCGATAATATTACAGTTGCGATTGCAAAATATACTGCCAGGGAGGAGGTAGAAGAATGATTGCACCAGGAAAAACAGTTGGTGGTCGCTATAAAATCAAGTCTCATATCGGGACAGGTGGTATGGCCACTGTATATTTAGCACAAGATTTAATTCTAGAAAGACCCGTGGCAGTAAAAGTGTTGCGCTTAGACTTCCATACAAATGAAGCTGCGATGCGACGTTTCCAACGAGAAGCACAATCAGCAACACAATTAGTCCATCCAAATATTGTAAGTGTATATGATGTTGGAGAAGAAGACGGAACGAATTACATTGTAATGGAATACGTTGAAGGAACGGATTTGAAAGAGTACATTCGCGAGAGAGGGCCTCTTCCACCACGCGAAGCCGTTCGTATTATGACACAAATCGTTTCGGCGATTGAACTCGCTCACCAAAATCGAATCATTCACCGCGATATCAAACCTCAAAACATCTTAATTGATAGAGAAGGTAATGTGAAGATTACAGACTTTGGGATTGCAATTGCACTTTCTGAAACGTCATTAACACAAACGAATACATTGCTTGGTTCTGTTCATTATTTATCTCCTGAACAGGCAAGAGGTGGAATGGCAACAATCCGCAGTGATATATATGCACTCGGTATCGTATTGTATGAGTTATTAGTCGGTGAAGTTCCTTTTGAAGGAGAATCAGCAGTTTCAATCGCGTTGAAACATTTCCAAGAGCCACTTCCTCGTATATCACAGATGTTACCAACAGTACCACAAAGTTTAGAAAATGTGGTGTTGAAGGCGACGGCGAAAGAGCCTCTTGATCGTTACAGTAGTTGCTACGAAATGTTGGAAGATTTACAAACATGCTTAAATCCAGAACGTCTACACGAGCCAATGTTTAAACCGACTGCTTTCAGTCAGGAAACAAAGGTGTTGCAACCTATTACGACAGGGCCAATCCCTCGTAAGGTACCAGCAACAAGTAAGGAAGTTCCTGAAATTCAATTTGACGAAGAGAAGAAAGTTGTTCAAGAGGAACCTAAAAAGAAGAAAAAGAAATGGCCATGGATCTTATTGCTACTATTTATCATCATTAGTGCTGGAACTATCTATGCATTTATTCAAACTTCTCCAAAAGACGTTAAAGTTCCAGATGTGACGAACCTTACTGAAGCAGATGCAAAAGTAAAATTAGCAGATGCGAACCTCGAAGTGTCAGATGTGCAAAAAGTGAAGTCGGACACTGTCGAAGAAGGGAAAGTTGTAGAGACGAACCCTAAAGCAGGAAGTTCTGTAAAAGAAAAATCTAAAGTCGTATTAAAAGTAAGTGCTGGTAAAGACACCGTTGAAGTCGGAGATTATACCGGCAAGACTTTCGATGAAGCCAAAGCAGCCTTGCAAAAACTAGGAATTGCAGTAGAGAAGAAAGAAAGTTATTCAGATACTGTAGAGTCTGGTAAGGTAATGGAACAAAGTGTTGCTAAAGGTGAAAAAGTAGTCGCTAAAGATACAAAAATGGTTTTAACCGTATCTAAAGGAAAAGAACCAGTAACGTTAATCAACTTAAAAGGTTATTCACGTTCAGGCGTTGAAGATTACGCGAAAGAACACGGCTTGAAGTTACAAATTTCAGAAGAAAATAGTAATGAAACAGCAGATACTGTTATTAAACAATCACCAGCAGAAGGCACAGCTCTTAAAAAAGGTGATACATTAACAGTTGTCATCTCAAAAGGAAAAGGAGAACGAGTAGTATCTCGCCAATTCACTATTCCTTATGAAGCGAAAAAGACAAATGGCAATAACGGTAACTCGGCTTCCAACTCCCAAGAAGCAAAACAAAATACAGTTGAAATCTTTATTCAAGATGCAAACAACAATATTAATACTGCGTATCGTACCTTCAAGATTTCTGAGAACACAAGTGTGACAATCGACTTTACATTTAATAATCAAGTTCAAAGTGGTAAATACATCATTAAAAGAGATGGTGTAGCAATCGATACAGGGGTCGTACAGTAGAGTATATATGAGAGTCTAGGTTCAAGTAACCTAGGCTCTTTTTTGAATTTTTATAGAATAATAAAATATCTAAAATTTTCTTAGTCATTTCAGTTGAAATTGGTAATCAGTTATGATAAATTAATATCACTGTTGAGCGAACGTTCGCTTATAAAACAGTTTCAAAAAAACTTTGAAAAAATTACATGAAATCTGTTGACAGTGAAAATGTCCTATGATAGGATATAGAAGTTGTTGCAAAACAACGATTGACCTTTGAAAACTGAACAAAGAAGACGAACCAA
>CABSQV010000034.1:0-7642 GCA_902479935.1 uncultured Streptococcus sp.
GGAGCTTCTGTTGTTGTAGGAGCTTCTGTTGTTGTAGGAGCTTCTGTTGTTGTAGGAGCTTCTGTTGTTGTAGGAGCTTCTGTTGTTGTAGGAGCTTCTGTTGTTGTAGGAGCTTCTGTTGTTGTAGGAGCTTCTGTTGTTGTAGTCGTCGTAGTAGGTTCTGTAAAAACATTCGTAAATGTAATATCTTTACCGTATTGAATGTCAGCTTTTAACACTTTACCTTCTTGAGAAACCACAATAGTAGCTTCTTTTTCGCTATTATCATACGTAATTCTTGAGTCAGTTCCTGATGCTTCTTTTACCTTAAAGGTATAAGTGCCTGTTTTTTCAAACTGCAGATTTGTAAATTGGATAGTTCCATCGGCACTATTGGTTGAAGTTTGAACAATATTCCCTTTTTCATCAAGCAAATTGAAGGTGAACTCGCCCTCTTGAAGGGTTCGTCCTTGTAGTTCTTTTTTGAAACTCAAGTCTTTTTTGATTGAATCTAAAATAGTATTAGTAATAACTGTCTTAGTACCCTCATTTGAAATACTATGATTATATCCTTCTGGCACTTCAACTTCATCTACAGAATACTCATATTTAACTCCATTAAGAGAATCTGGTAAATCTTTAAAAGTATACGTCCATTGATTATTTTCATTCAATTCAATTGGTGCGCCATAGTTTTTACCATTTTGTTTCAACTGAACTTTAATACCTTTACGTAAAGATAATTTATTGTTATTATCCTTCCAAACTTTTGTTACAGTATGTGAAACAGTATTCCGAGTATTCGTGATAGTAACCCCATCATTTACTAGAACATCTCCAGAAATGGCTGCCGTATAATCTTGCCCATATTGTTCTTCAAGGACTTCACGAACAGCATAATCTTTCACAGAAGGATCTAATAACTTACCATCTGTCGTAAGTTTAAAAATTCCCTTCCAATCATTCGTTTCATTTAATTCTAATGTGTTGAGCACTTTTAAAGGATCTGAAGTTTTAAATAATTCTACTTTAACCATAGAAACTGAAGCATCTCTATCACCTACCCATTTCTTTTCAACTGGGATATATTGAGGTAATTGATTTGAGACAACATTTGTCTCACCTAAAGCTTTTGGATTATTTGCATCACGATTCGTATAGAATGAATTGTTAACAATCATTGTATCGATAGATCCATCTGTGTATGAAGGGTTCTTCATGTGTAAAACAAAATTAACAATCTCACCAGGAACAATGGATTCTCCTTCATTAAGTAAGACTTTAATTGCTGTGACTTTTGTAAAATCAGTTACAGCATCTGCCTTTACCCAACCTGCTGCTTGAGTTGCAGTGTAAGCATCTGAAGGTAAATCTTTGACGCTACTGTAATAAACAGTGAATTTTGAATCTGTCTCAAGTGCTTTCGTTAAGAACGGAGTAAAATTAGACCCTTTTTCATCACCAGCATATGGAAGTCGATCATACAAAGTGAATGTTTTGATTGTTGCTATGCTGTAGTTCTTCGTCTGCAACTGATACTTGAATTCTTGATCATAATTCGTTAAAACTTTTTCTTTAGTCCACTTTCCATCTGCTGTCGAGATGAATTTTTCTGAGCGATTTTCTGTTGGTAAATTTACTATTGTTTTTGTCTTTGCACCGATAATTTTATCAGAAACTGTTCCGTCAGTATTTGGAATCTTGAAAACATTATCTACCAGAGATGGAGACTTCACTTTTCCAGGTAATGGTGAAAAATCATTTGCTGTGAAATACACATGATTATCAGTATTTTTCTTATAGTCATCTGGATTTTGAATCGAAGTTGGCATTGCATCTGAAGTAATCTTTGCACTTACAACTGGAGAAAATTGAAAATCAATGGTTTTATCATTGTAGAAATCCAAATCTTTCAATTCAAAAACAACGGCTTGTCTTCCGCTACCATTATAATCATCAATCACATATGGTTCTTTCTTGAGCATATTCTTTTGTTCTTGTTTATGAATATAATAACTTACGTAAGTGATTCCTTCAGGTAAAACATCAATAATCTTACTACCATTAATACGTCTATTTTTCGACAACCCATCAAATTTCATCGTTATATTGTATTCAACAACCTCACCTAAAACACCTTGAGGATTTGTGCGTGTTGATTTATTTAATTGGATTGTTTCTTCGATATACTTTAAATTTTCTGAAGAAGATTTTGGTTTTGTTACAAATTTTCCGTTTTCGCCAAATCCATCGACAAGCCCTTCTGCATGGAAACTATTTTCATATCGAATTGGATTTTCTCTTTCTGTCTCATTAAATGGATTTAATAATTTTGTTTGAACAAAAACTGAAGTTCTTTCATATGGAGGAATAGTCCTTCCATCCTTCAATTTGATTTTGATACTTTGATATGTTCTACTCACTCTAGATGCATTGGCTTTATCTAATGTTCCAGCATAAATCTGTTTTCCTTGGTTCGTAATCGCATCATTAGCCTCTTGATCAACGATAACTTGTTTGTTAGTCCCTTTTTCAACACTACCTAAAAGTACCTCAGTACCATCAGCCTTAATACCATAAACATCATAATCAAACGGTGCATTAACAAACGGTACACCCACAGCATAATAATACATGCGAGAATCTAACGTATCATCAATCAGCATCAGTTCTGAAATTGCATTTGGAGCAGTATTCGTAAAAATTAAATTCCAAGTTGAAACTGCAGAATCTGGAGCTCCTTCATCTACTCTTAATGTTTGAGAATCATTATTAGACTTACCTGTTGCCCCATCACTAATAAATTCTCCAATTAATTTGAATTGAATTGAATCATTTAAAGTTAAGTTTTCTTCAGTATCACTTTGGTTCACAAAACTTAATTCTGTTTTTACATTATTAACAATGTTTGTTTTTACTTTTGCATCTGGGAAGCTTAATAATAACGTTAATTCTCGCAAAGCATTCTCTGCTTCGGTATTAAACTTAATTAACTCATTCCCACCAGTCACTGTTGTTGACACGGTTCCATCCGCATTCAAACTCCATCCTGGATTCTTTGCAGGATCAAAAACAGCAGTTCCAGTTGAACCATCTATTTTCGTATAAGTAGGTAAAGTATCCGTTACAGTAATAGTTTTAACAGCACGTGTTTGTGCTCTTCCATTTCCCCAGTTTTGAGTTTGACCTCCCCCGCCAGTATTCGTGGATAAACTAAATTTGAAAGGAACATCTCTAGGACCTGTGATTCCGTTATTCGTTGCAGTGCCTCCGTAAAGTTCTTTATTATCAGCTGTATAATTTTGGATATCGTTTGGGCCATCATATTTAAACAACGATTGCTTATCCACTTTAACAGTATACTTCAAATCATTTAACGATGGAGATAATGTTTCTCCCGTTGAACTTTTCAATGAAATTTCTGGAGTGAATGAATAACCTTCAGGTGTCACCCGATCTTTAAACTTAAATGTAAATGGAAAACTTCCAGAAGTCGTTTGTGTAATATCAGAAAGATATACTTTTAGAACACCCGGAGTTGAATTATCTGTTCTCTCAACTGGCCCCCCTTTTGCAACCGAAAAACTGTCAATATATTCTGTAGGATACTTAATTTCGATATATCCTCCAATGACAGGTTGTTCTACTCTTGCACCATCCAAGAAAATTGTTCCTTGTCTGTTTGCCGTCGTATATTGTGGGACTTCCCCAGTTGTATTAGCTGCGGTTACTTTTACTTTTCCAATCTGTGCAAGCCCAACAGTAGCAGCAGAAGTATTTTCAGCATTTGTATCACTAGTTGTTGTTTCTTGAGTAGTTGCAGCATTAGAAGTTGTAGGTGCAACAGTAGTAGTAGCTGTATTTTGCGAATTCGTTATCTCTTGTGCATAAACTATTGTAGGAACAAGCTGGTTTGCAAATAAGGTCAAAATAACAGAGCTGGCATATATTTTTTTAAGTATATTTTTCATAATTTCTCCTTCTTCAATTTAAAACATTTTCACATAGACCAATATAATTGTACGGCGAATATAGATTCAAAGCAACTGAAAACGGCTAATTTATCGCTTTTTAGAAAAGAAACATATTGTTTAAATACAAAATAATCCTAACACAATAAATAACATGTGTTAGGATTTTAGAGATTATCTAGCACTTAAAAATGCTTTTGCAGATTCATTTAATTCCTCAACGATTTCATTCACCTCTTCTAGTGTTTGAACAATCGCACCTGATGCTAGTGGATGACCACCACCACCATGGTTTTGAGCAATGACATTCACAATAGGACCTTTAGAACGTAGATTTACACGGTAACTACCATCTGGTTGTTCAACAAATAATGCCCAACAATGAATCCCTTCTACGGTACTTGGCAGAGAAATAACTCCATGAGTTTCCTCTTCTTCAATACCATACTCTTTTAAGTGTTTTTGCGTTAAGATAGTCGCTGCAACTCCATTTTCTGAAATCTCCATATTTTGGTAGATATATCCTGCTAAACGGCTTACTGAAACTGGATTTGTAATCATATGGTACGCAATACCAGAGATGTCTACATCTAACTCTAACAATTTAGAGACCATCGCAAATGTAATCGCTGTAGTTGCAGGATAAAGGAAGCGACCTGTGTCCCCTACAATACCTGCATACAATGCATTTGCTGCTTCATTAGAAACTTTCCATGTACTTTCTTCGTCAAATGCAAAACGGCATAAAATTTCACTTGTACTACTTGAATCGATATCCACAAATGAAATAGCTCCATATACATCTCTATCGGGATGATGGTCAATTTTAATCACTTTAGAAGGATCTACTTCAAACGGGCAGTCAATACGAGGTGTATTCGCACAGTCTAATACAATGACGAGTGAAGCATCAAATTGTTCCCTTGTAATCTCATCCATTTCTCCAATATACGTTAAAGATTTTGGCATCTCACCTAATAAGTAAACTGTTTTTTCTGGATAAGTGGCACGAATAATTTCTTTCAACCCCACTTGAGACCCAATTGCATCAGGGTCTGGAGATTCATGGCGTAAAATCACAATTGAATCAGCTTTCTTAATTTCTGCATCAATAGCTTTAAAACTCTCTGTATAATTCATTAATTAATAATTCCTTTCATCCCAAAAAATGGACTAAAATTTATTGTAAATACAACATATAATAATACTCTTATTTAAGATTGATTTCAAATTTTGTTAAAGTTAGAAACTTCAACTTCCAATGCTTTATCAATTTCTGTAATCTGATGTTTTGTAACGGATGGTATCCCACAAGCAAGCGTGTGTCCGCCACCACCAAATTTCTGAGCAATATAATTCACAGTAGGACCTTTTGAACGTAAATGAACTCTAAAGGTTCCATCCTCTTGTTCCACATACATACTCCAAGCTAAAATTCCTTCTATTGTACCAGGTACGGAAACCACTAATGAGGCCCATTGATCAGTAGCGTCAAAACGCTTGAGTACTTCTTTTGTTAAAACAATACTTGCCATCCCTTGGGGTGATACTTGCAAATGTTCATAAATATAACCTGTCATCCGATTAATATTGAGCGGTTTCGTAATCATCTTGTCTGCAATTCCAGCAATGTCTACTTCGTACTGTATCAATTTTGATACAAGAGCAAAAGTTTTAGAGGTTGTTGATGGATATAAGAAGCGTCCTGTGTCACCAATAATTCCTGCATAAATAACATTTGCTGCTGCTTTATTCATTTGAAAAGGTGTCTCATTATCAAATGCAAACTCTGCTATAATTTCACTTGCACTTGCAGCAGTCGTATCTACATAGCAAATTTTCCCATATGGAGTTACATTTGGATGGTGATCAATCTTAATCACATCATCAACGCTAACCTCAAAAGGACAATTAATGAGTCTTGGAGTAGAACAATCTGTTACGATTACCAACGAATGATGAAACGTTTCTAGACTAATTTCATCCATCTCACCGATATACTTCAAGTTATCTGGCATATCACCGACTACATAAACAGCCTTTTGGGGATAGGTTGCCTTAATAAGTTCTCTAAGACCTATTTGTGACCCTAAAGCATCTGGATCTGGCTTTCTATGTCTTAATATCACAATTGAATCGGCTTTTTCAATCTCTGTGATGATTTCTTGTAATAATTCTTTGTAATTCATTCTTAGTTTCTTTCCATTAATTGATTTGACATAATTGCTTTAGCAACAATTGAATTTTCCAATAAAACCGAAATATCTAATTTCGAAACTTTACGACCATTATCGAGCATTTGAATTTGAATCACAATATGGCTTTCGATTGGAATCATCTTCAAGTAGTGCATTTCTAATTGTTCAATCACGGTGTTTCGTCGTTGACTTCTATGAATAAATTCTTTAGAAGCAACAGAGACCACTTCACATAATACCCCAAAAGAAAGCATCCCAAGGTTATTCGTCATTTGTGGTGTTACCGTAAAGCTGAAATTTGCAGCAGTTGGATTCACTTCAACAATTTCTAAGTTTTCACTTACATCGTCTTCAAATGTATTTCCAACTTGTGGTTGCCGTTGTGTCAGTTGCATTGCCTTCATAACATCACGTCTTGAAATTATTCCTATTAGTTCCATATTATCTTGAACAACAGGTAACATCTCTAATCCGTTCCAAATCATTGAGTGTGCTACGCTGGCTACAGAAGCGTGTAATTTTGAAACAGATGGATTCTTTGTCATCACACGTTCCATCGTCAGAGAATCCGCTTTTCCTAAAATATCTTTGGCAGAAACAACCCCTACTAAGCGATTCGAATGATTGACAACTGGGAAGCGTGAATTTCCAGTCTTTTCACTCAACTCTCGATACGCCTTTACGGTTTGATCCATTCTCAGGTAATTCGTGTTTTCAATATCGTTATAAATATCTGCGACAATCATGATTTTCTTCTTAATCAATTGATCGGTCATTGCACGGTTGATGAGGCTGGCCACGGTAAATGTATCATATGTTGTTCCCATTAATGGAATTTTTAATTCATCGGCTTTTTGAATTAATTGTGGCGTTGCTTGGAATCCCCCAGTAATTAAAACAGCTGCTCCTTGATTTAGTGCAAGGAGTTGTGCATCTTCACGGTTCCCGATAATCACAAGGGATTCTGGTTGAATATAACGCGTCATTGCATCAAGTGTCATCGCACCAATAACAAAGCGGTTTAAAATTTTATCTAATCCTTCGTGACCACCAAAAACTTCTCCTTCGATGATTTTAATAATTTCACCAAAAGAAAGTTTTTCAAGATTATCTTTTGTTTTTCGTTCAATACGAATCGTTCCAACACGTTCAATGGTTGAAACAATCCCAATATTCTCTGCTTCCTTAATGGCACGATAAGCGGTACCTTCACTCATTTCCATGTTCTTCGCAATTGAACGTACAGAGATTTTTTCTCCTACTGGCAACGATTCAATATAACGAATAATTTGTTGATGTTTTGATGTCATAATATCTCCTCTGTATCAAAAAAATGAAACACCTTACTTAAACTGTACTATTATTGTACTAAAATTTTAGTGGAAATACTAGAGCTAAAATAAAAAACTGGCCTTAAAAAGACCAGTTTTATCATTTCTTTATGGTTCTATAATTTTTAGGGTTGATGGAAATTTTCCACCAACCCTATTTTAG
>CABSQV010000035.1:0-6754 GCA_902479935.1 uncultured Streptococcus sp.
AGCTGGGAGAGCATCTGCCTTACAAGCAGAGGGTCAGCGGTTCGATCCCGTTAACCTCCATTGATGAGTGATTAGCTCAGTTGGTAGAGCATCTGACTTTTAATCAGAGGGTCACAGGTTCGAGCCCTGTATCACTCATTCTCATAGTAGAAATTGCGGGTGTGGCGGAATTGGCAGACGCACTAGATTTAGGATCTAGCGCCGCGAGGCGTGGGGGTTCGAGTCCCTTCACCCGCACTTAGCCGGCTTAGCTCAGTTGGTAGAGCATCTGATTTGTAATCAGAGGGTCGAGGGTTCAAGTCCTTTAGCCGGCATTAAAACCAAATTTGCGGAAGTAGTTCAGTGGTAGAACACCACCTTGCCAAGGTGGGGGTCGCGGGTTCGAACCCCGTCTTCCGCTTAGCCAATGTTAAACCATGGCCCATGCCGGGGTGGCGGAATTGGCAGACGCACAGGACTTAAAATCCTGCGGTCAGTGATGACCGTGCCGGTTCGACCCCGGCCCTCGGCATTTAACTTAATATAAATTGCACCCATAGCTCAATTGGATAGAGTACTTGACTACGAATCAAGCGGTTACAGGTTCGACTCCTGTTGGGTGCATATTCGGGAATTAGCTCAGCTTGGTAGAGCACTTGGTTTGGGACCAAGGGGTCGTAGGTTCGAATCCTGTATTCCCGATACGTAAACAAATGAGGAAGCTAGACATTGTGTCTAGCTTCTTTTTTTATCGAAAAATGCAAGATGATTGGCAAAAGGCGCATTCTTTTGTATAATTAAAGTCAAATATAGTCAAGGTAAAAGGAGGAAGATGAATGCAAAATCAAAATCAAAATATGTCGGATTTGATTGAAAATTACTTAAAGAATGTACTGCATAAGAATGAAACAGTTGAAATCAGACGCAGTGAGATTGCAGACCGATTCAATTGTGTACCTTCCCAAATTAATTACGTGATTAATACTCGTTTTACTATTCAACAAGGCTATGTCGTTGAAAGTAAACGCGGTGGCGGTGGTTATATCCGCATTATGAAAGTGAATCTTGTAGACGAGATGGATATCTTAAATGCATTAAGTGATCTTGTTCCTGAAGAACTTTCAGCGCGAGAAGGCAATCATTTATTACAAAACTTATATGAAAATGAGCTGATTACTAAACGTGAGGCGCAAATGATGTCACTCATGATGGAGAAAGATACATTCCTTTCAAACGTAAAGAATGCTGCAGAGATTCGTAGTAATATGATGAAGAAATTAATCGACAATTTGAAATACCGTTAAACAGAGAGGAATAAACGCATGAGTGAAATTTTTACACCAAAAGCAAAGAGTGCAATGGTCTTAGCCGCAAGAGAAGCTATCCTGTTCAAACATCAAGCCGTGGGAACAGAGCACTTACTATTAGGATTAATCCTTGAACAAGAAGGCATCGCGGGAAATGTGCTTCGCGGGGCAGGGTTGACTGCGGAAATCGTTCGTTCTGAAATCGAGTCACTCACAGGATATGGCTCAAACCGTAAGCAAATGGATCCGTACTTAATGCCGTATTCACCAAGAGCGAAGAAAGTGATTCTATCGGCAACTGATGAAGCCAAACGCCTCGAAGTGCCACAAGTTGGAACAGAGCACTTATTATTAGCCTTATTACGAGAAGAAGTGTTAGCGACGAAGATTCTTCGTGATAACCAAATCGATCCTCAAGAGTTGATGAAAGAAATCTACGGTAAAATCGGAATTCAACCTTCAAACGCAGGTTCTAAGAGAAAAGCACGTCAAGAGTCTTCACAAGAAGGAACGCCTACATTAAACAGCTTAGCGCGTGACTTAACTGAATTAGCTCGTGAAGGTAAAATCGACCCAGTTGTTGGTCGTGAAGATGAAGTACGCCGCATTATCCAAATCATTAGCCGTCGTACGAAAAATAATCCTGTCCTCGTTGGGGAACCAGGTGTTGGTAAGACAGCCATCGTTGAAGGCTTAGCACAACGCATGGTGAGCGGAGAAGTTCCAGAAGAAATTGCCGAAAAACGTCTGATGATGTTAGACATGGGTGCGGTTGTTGCGGGAACAAAATACCGTGGTGAGTTCGAGGAACGCATGAAGAAAATCTTGGACGAAGTATATCGTGAACAAGATGTGATTCTCTTTATCGATGAGTTACATACTCTTATCGGTGCTGGTGGGGCAGAAGGTTCTATCGACGCTTCGAACATCTTAAAACCTGCGCTTGCTCGTGGGGAAATCCAAGTCATCGGGGCAACTACGCTTGATGAATACCAAAAATATATCGAAAAAGACGCAGCCTTAGAACGTCGTTTTGCCTCGGTTCATGTTAACGAACCTAGCGCAGACGATACTGTTGAAATCTTAAAAGGCCTTCGCAAACGTTATGAAGACCATCACCGTGTGGAAATCACAGACGCAGCGATTGAAGCAGCCGTTCAATTATCGGTTCGTTATATTACGTCTCGTAAATTACCAGATAAAGCCATCGACTTGATGGATGAAACAGCAGCAAAAGCTCGTCTAGACCGCAGTGGTAAACACTCTCCGCTTCAAAAACTCGAAGTAGAAGTGGCAGAACTTGCAGTGAAGAAAGACGAAGCGATTCGTGAGCAAAAATTCGAAGAAGCAGCTCGTTTACGCAAGAAAGAACAAGCCAAACGCGACAAGCTTGAAAAACTACGCAAAAAAGTAGAAGTCGAAGCGAAACAAGAATTCGTCGCAGCCATCACAGACGAGGATATCGCAGAAGTGGTATCTCAATGGACTGGAATTCCATTGAAACAAATGGAGAAAAAAGAAAGCGAACGCCTCGTGCATCTTGAAAAAGAATTGCACCAACGCGTGATTGGACAAGAAGAAGCCGTATCAGCGGTGGCTCGTTCAATTCGCCGTGCTCGTAGCGGATTGAAAGATCCAAAACGGCCAATCGGTTCATTCTTATTCCTTGGACCTACTGGGGTTGGTAAGACTGAGTTAGCGAAAACATTAGCGGAAGCGATGTTTGGCGACCAAGACGCACTCGTTCGTATCGATATGTCTGAGTACATGGAGAAACACGCGGTTAGCCGTTTAGTCGGTTCACCTCCAGGATACGTTGGATTTGATGAAGGCGGACAATTAACAGAGAAGATTCGTAATAAACCTTACTCTGTGATTCTGTTAGATGAAATCGAAAAAGCTCATCCGGATGTATTTAACATTCTGTTGCAAGTCTTAGACGATGGCCATCTGACAGATTCGAAAGGACGTAAAGTCGACTTCAGAAATACGATTCTAATCATGACGTCAAACCTTGGGGCAACGGCTCTTAGAGATGAAAAAGCAGTTGGATTCGGTGCAAAAACCGTACAACACGACCATACTGCAATGGAAAAACGTATCCGCGAAGAATTGAAGAATGCGTTCCGTCCAGAGCTATTGAACCGTATCGATGAAATTATCGTCTTCCATAAATTGACGAAACCGGAATTACGTCAAATCGTTCAATTGATGACAAAAGACATTAAGACTCGTCTTTCGGAACTCAATATCGAATTGAAATTCACTTCAGGTGTTATTGACCTTATCGCAGAAGAAGGATTCGACCCAGAATACGGGGCACGTCCAATTCGTCGCGCGATTCAAAAGAAAATCGAAGACCCACTTAGTGAAGCGCTCCTCAGTGGAGAAATTCGCTTCGGTCAAAAAGTGACAATCGGTTCTCAAAAAGGAAAAGTGACGATTAAAGAAACAAAAGTCGCTCCTAAAAAAGTTGCGGTGAAAGCTTAACACTATAACGAAAATAGCCACTTCTATGAGTTCATAGAAGTGGCTATTTTTTAATAACTTTGTTTTTGTAAGAGTAGGTGGCAGAGTGTGAGGTCGTTCATGTCTTTGACGTTCAGCCCTGTTTGTTCCGCAAAACGATCGATGCGATATTGCAAAGTATTACGGTGTAAGAAGAGTTTTTGACTCGCTTTTGAGACATTTCCATGAGCGTCCCAGAGCGCTTCAATCAGTTCTTTTACGTCGTCTTCGCTTAATAAAAGAATCAACTCGTCGGCAATCGGTGCGATATCGACTAAAGCGTTGGCAATCGCCCATAACATCACTGGTGCAAATTCCAAACTCGAGCGCTTGTGTGAATGCATTAAGTATTCCACGAAGAGCGCTTTTTCGGCTTGATAAAGAAGCGGCACAGGGCTTGATGTTGCCCAGCGGTTCCCGATAAAGAGTTGTAATTCCACGGCAAAGTCATCTTCAATCGCGGATTGTACTTCAAAGAGTGTGCTGGCTAGCGATGTTGCGACTTCTGGGTTCACTACCAGCGTGTAGTGATGGCGGAAGTTTTTGAAGACGGCAAGGGTCCCAACCGTTAAGTTCTCGACGAACTCCAACCAGTCTTTTTCTTGAAAGACGCCTTCTTGCTTAGGAAATACCGCCAAGTTTACGCATTGGATATACGCAGTTGGAGTGGGCAGGGCGCCTTTTCCTTCTAAGTACGCTAGCCAAGGATGCGTTGGGATTGAAGATTTTGTCGGTTGTGTATTTAAAGTATCGATGAGGAATCGTTCGCGCTCAGTTAAGCTCGATTCTAAGAGATAAATCACTTCACCGTTCAACGTTACAGGAACAGTGTCTTGACCGTTTTCTCCAAGAAGAGCATCCGGGAACAATTCTTTCCAAGTCTTTTTCATAAGAACTCCTTTTTTGAAAAGTGTTTGCCTCTTAAGTATACACGTTGTTGCCTAGAGAATAAAGGTTCTTATACTATGATTTTATAAAGAAATTCGGTAGAATAGGACATATAGTCAATATAAGGGGGATACGAAATGTCAACAGAATGGTCATTAAAAGAAATTTACCCTTCATTTGAAAGTGAAGAGTTTCAACGTGACTTTGAACGTTTTTCAAACTTTAGAGAGGTATTCAACGGCTTAACGCTCGAAGATGACTTAGAATCCATCAAAGCGGCAATTGCGGCCTTAGAAGAGTTCAGCGTCTTAAGCAGCCGTCTTGGAAACTACATTAATTTAACATTAACTGCGAACACAACAGACGAAACAGCGAATAAATACCGTACATTATTCGGTAATGCGTATGCTGCGTTAAACAGTGCGTATACAAAAGGCTACAAATTTATCGGAAGCGTGGAAACAGATATCACAGCCGACGAAAATCTAAAAGACTACGAATTCTACTTTGCAGAAGCAAAACAACAATACAAACATCTATTATCTGATGAATTAGAAGATGTGATTGCGAAATTCTCTATCAGCGGTGGAGACGGTTGGGAACAACTTTTCGAAGCGATGACTTCAGGTGTTGAAGGCGAATTTAAAGGCGAAAAAGTAACGCTTAGCGAAATTCGTAATATGGCTTATGATGCGGATGCAGCGGTTCGTAAAGAAGCGTACGAAACAGAATTGAAGATGTACGATACCATCAAAGAACCAATCGCATTTGCCTTAAACAATATTAAACAACAAGTATTAACAGAAACAAGCTTACGTGGTTTCGAATCTCCACTTGCGCAAACATTAGAAGCATCTCGTATGTCTCGTAAAACATTGGATGCCCTTCTTGAAGCGATTCGCGAATATTTACCACAATTCCGCGCTTACTTAAAACATAAAGCTTCTCTCTTAGGTCATGAAAATGGATTACCATTCTACGACTTATTTGCACCAATCGGAGAAAGCTCACGTCGTTTCACAATCGAAGAGTCTAAAGAATTCTTATTAGAAAACTTCAAAGGCTTCTCAGAAGATTTAGCCGAGATGACAAAAGAAGCTTACGAAAACAACTACATCGATTTCTTACCACGTAAAGGAAAAGTGGGGGGCGCGTTCTGTAGCAACCTACCATTCATCAAACAATCACGTATCTTAACAAACTTCTCTGGTTCATTAAGCGACGTTGTAACGATTGCGCATGAATTAGGACATGCATACCACGGTTTACATATCGAAAACCACCGTGTATTAAACCAAGAGTACTCAATGCCTGTTGCTGAAACTGCGTCAACTTTCAACGAAAATATCGTGATGAATACAGTGATTAGCGAAGCAAGCGATGCTGAAAAAGTAGCCTTACTTGAATCACAATTACAAGATACAACACAAATCATCGTGGACATCTACTCACGTTATTTATTCGAATCAGCAGTATTTGAAAACCGTGAAAATAGCTTCATGTTCTCGAAAGATTTAGAAAAATTAATGTTGGATGCGCAAAAAGAAGCATACGGCGATGGATTAGATCCAGACGCAATGCATCCATATATGTGGGCTTGCAAACCGCACTACTATAGCAGCGGCTTAAGCTTCTACAACTTCCCATACGCATTCGGTGGATTGTTCTCTAAAGGCTTATATGCCATCTATCAAGAGCAACCTGAAGGATTCGTTGAGAAATATCAAGAGTTATTGCGTGCGACAACAGTGACTTGTGCGGAAGATACTGCGAAGGTGTTGGGCGTGGATGTGACGGACAGCGCATTTTGGAAGAAAGCATTGGCGCAAGTTGCCGATAACATCGAGCAGTTCATTGCTTTAACTCCGGTAAAAGCATAAAAACATCTTGCGATGTTTCGTCCATTCCGTTGGAATAAAACAAAATCATTAACAGTGCTATAAAGTACTTCGAGCCCTTTCGGATATCTTCATAGCAATCATTATAGCTGTACCGGGCTGAGCCTTACGTCTCAGCTCCTATCGAGCCTCAAAGTGACTCTAGGAAATAAATTTCCAGAGTCACTAATTCGC
>CABSQV010000036.1:0-5204 GCA_902479935.1 uncultured Streptococcus sp.
GGTTTATTGACTTTCTTTTCATCACTCGTGATTCAAGAAAGTCTAATAAACTGTGTGGAAATCGTTCGATTGAGAACGATTTGGAGTTAGATAAAGCGGAATAACCTCACACTGTGAGGTTATTCCTGGCTTCTGTCTCTCTCCCTCGTATCCTGAGTAGTTGAACTCGCCATCGCAGAAATGGCGTGCGTTTCCCGAAATATCCGCACGGCTGTGCCAGCCGTTTACGGTATTCCGGTCCAACGTTCCATTTCTGAACGCGATGGCTCGTATCCTTAATTTAATATTTCTGTAATCTTATGTGAAGGGGTTGTAATATTCGGGTGCTATAATAGGGTGGATTAAAATATCGAAGGATTAGAAAGCTGGTGAGTTTATGATTGAAATGATGAATGTAACTAAGAAATATAATAAAGGCATCACTGCTATTAATAATTTATCTATCCAAATTAAGGATGGAGAGTTCGTTTATGTAGTAGGGCCTTCTGGTGCAGGTAAATCAACTTTCATTAAAATGATGTATCGCGAAGAAAAAGCGACTAAAGGTAGAATTCGTGTAGGTAAATATGATTTGATGAAAATTAAAGATCGTCAAATTCCGTACTTACGCCGTTATGTAGGGGTTGTCTTCCAAGACTTCAAACTCTTACAACATAAAACAGTATACGAAAACGTGGCATATGCGATGGAGGTTATTGAAAAATCACCTCGTGAAATTAAACGCCGTGTAGAAGATGTTTTAGAGTTAGTAAACCTAAAACACCGTATGAACAATTTCCCAAATGAATTATCTGGTGGGGAACAACAACGTGTGGCGATTGCCCGTGCGATCGTAAATACACCTGGTATCCTTATTGCCGATGAGCCAACAGGGAACCTTGACCCAGATACTTCTATGGAAATCATGGATATCCTTGAGCGTATCAACGAACAAGGAACAACAATCGTAATGGCAACACACAATAGCCAAATCGTTAACGAGAAAAAGCATCGTGTAATTGCGATTGAAAATGGTCAAATTGTACGTGACCAAGAACAGGGGGAATACGGATATGAAGATTAGAACCATGGGTCGTCATATACGTGACGCCTTCAAGAGTCTTTTCAGAAATGGATTGATGACATTTGGTGCGGTTTCTGCAGTATCAATGATCTTATTAATCGTAGGGGTGTTCGTTTCACTTCTATTTAACGTGAATAAAATCGGTTCAGATATTGAAAATGATGTAAACGTACGTGTGTTTATTGATTTGGCAGCTGACCAAACAAAAACAGATGAATTAGAAGCGAAAATTAAAGCCTTAGATGGCGTTGAGTCTGTTACTTTCCGTTCTAAAGACGAAGAGTTAGAAGACGTAACAAAGAACTTCGGGGAAGAGTTATCATTATTCAAAAATGATGCAAACCCACTTCGTAATGCGTTCGACGTAAAAGCAGTGGAACCACAAAAAACAAGTGCTATTGCGAAACAAATCGAAGGCATGGACTATGTAGCGCGTGTTCGTTACGGGGAAGCTCGTGCGGATAACTTATTCCGTATTATCGCGACAGCTCGTAATATCGGGGCAGTTGTGATTTTAGGACTATTAGCGTTGGCGATGTTCTTAATTTCAAATACAATCCGTGCAACAATCTATGCACGTAGAACAGAAATTCAAATCATGCGTCTGGTAGGTGCGACAAAAGCATACATCCGTTGGCCATTCTTCTTAGAAGGCGGTATGATTGGATTAATCGGTTCAATTATCCCAATCGGATTAGTATGGTCTGTATACCTATGGGTGTATAAAGGCGGTTCAGATTTCTTCTCTGGATCAAGCTTTAGCCTACTCGATCCAAATCCATTCTTGATTTATGTTTCAGCAGGAATGGTTGCCATCGGTGTTCTTATCGGTGCGTTTGGTTCAGTTCTTTCAATGAGAAAGTTCTTGAAGAAATAGTTGAAATTAGCAGAAGGAGTGCGTTATTGCGCTCCTTCTTTTTTGTTTAAAGCTATATGCATAAAAGTTATAACAGGTTCTGAAAAACAGGTATAATCAAATAACGAGTTTCGCATTGACTCAGAATACCACCATCGTTTATAGTAATTTCATCAGATAAAGCAATGCAATGAACAGATAAGTAAATAAAGAAGAACGTTAAAGAGAATCCGGTTGGTGGGAAAGGATACGGGGCAATTTATTGAAAATGGTCTGGGAGCAACAAAGGTGATGAAGCTTTTGCGATTTGTACTCGATAACGTACAAGGGTATCTTGCACCATGCAACGTACTTTTGGAGCGGTAAACTGTGAGGTTTATCGGAATTAGAGTGGTAACGCGAAAACTTCGCCTCTAGTGTGTAGAGGGGAAGCTTTTTTTATGGCCCAAACCAATATGGACAGAGCAACATCTGTTGGAAATCACGAAGCGCGCATGTGGTTTCCAAACAAAGAACAATCATTTAACCAAAAAGGGGACTTATAACATGAAATTTAATAAATTATTCAAAGCAACAACATTCGGACTTTTAGCAACAGCATTAGTAGCATGCGGAAACAACTCAGCAAAATCAGAAAGCACAACAGAGGCTGCAAAAGCAGAAGACAAAACAATTAAAGTAGTCGCTTCACCAGCACCTCACGCTGAAATCTTAGAAGCTGCTAAACCACTTTTAGAAAAAGAAGGATATAAATTAGACATTAACATCGTAAACGACTACGTAACTCCAAACAACATCGTTTACGGAGGAGATGCTGATGCAAACTACTTCCAACACACTCCATATCTTGACAAATTCAACAAAGAACATAACCAAGATTTAGTTTCTGTAGGGAACGTTCATATCGAACCAATGGCAATTTACTCTAAGAAATACAAATCATTAAAAGAATTACCAGACAACGCAGTGGTATATGCTTCAACAAACCCTGCTGAAGTTGGACGTTTCTTAAGCTTCTTCACAAAAGCTGGATTAATTAAATTAAAAGATGGCGTGAACCCTGTAACTGCTGGATTAAGCGACATTGCTGAAAATCCAAAGAACATCCAAATCAAAACAGAAATCGCACCTGAATTATTAGTATCAACATACGAAAACAATGAAGGGGATGCAGTAATCATCAACTCAAACTTCGCAATCGATGCTAAACTTTCACCAGTGAAAGATTCAATCGCTTTAGAAGACGAAAGCTCACCATACGCTAACTTAATCGCTGTAAAACCTGCTGACAAAGATAGCGCAAAAATCAAAGCGTTAATCAAAGTGTTACAAAGCGATGAAATCCGTAAATTCATCAGCGAAAAATATACAGATGGTTCTGTAATTCCTGCGAAATAATAAAAATAGTAAGAGAACAAGAGGAGTGGAAAGATGCAAAGCCAAAAGCCTTGTACTTTTCGCTCCCTTTTAACATTAAGGAGTGAAACAATGATTCGAGTAGAGAACGTGTCCAAAATATATACTGGGAAACAAGGCACGGTTGAAGCTGTAAAAGATGTCTCATTAGAGATTAGTAGAGGCGAAATTTTTGGAGTGATTGGTTTTTCAGGTGCGGGTAAAAGTACATTGATCCGTTTATTAAATGGACTTGAGACAGTTACAAGTGGTCATATTTATATTAATGATAAAGACATTACAACCTTAAAACGCAAAGAGCTTTTAAAAGAACGCCAAAAAATCGCGATGATTTTCCAACATTTCAATCTTTTATGGTCAAGAACAGTCGAAGAAAACATTGCTTTTTCACTTGAAATTGCAGGCGTTCCAAAAGCCGAGCGTAAAGCTAAGGTAGCCGAATTAATCGATTTAGTTGGACTAACAGGACGTGAGAAATCTTATCCATCACAACTTTCTGGGGGACAAAAGCAAAGAGTCGGGATTGCCCGTGCGTTAGCCAACGAACCAGAAGTCCTTTTATGTGATGAGGCAACGAGTGCACTTGACCCTAAGACAACAAAAGATATCTTAAAATTATTAGTAGAAATCAACCAAGAACTAGGGTTAACGATTGTGTTAATTACGCATGAAATGCATGTTGTCCGTCAAATTTGCCACCGTGTTGCCGTGATGGAAGAAGGACGAGTAGTGGAAAGTGGAGAAGTGATTGAAGTCTTCAAAAATCCACAACAACCCATTACAAAACAATTTGTTGGAGAAGAACGTGTGGATGATGAAATCGATGAAGTATTCCATCACCTATCAACGTCCCTTCGCCCAGGGGTAGCGGTTCGTATTCAGTATTTAGGCGACCGTACAGGAGATGCCGTATTATCTGAAGCGATTCGTAAACTCGATGCAACGGTATCGATTTTACAGGCGAAGGTAAATATTACGCAAAAAGGGATATTAGGAAGCATGATTATTTTGATTGAGGAAGAATCTTCAAAAGCAGAAGAAGTCATCGAATATCTTAAACAAGCAGAAATTATCGTGGAGGTGTTAGAGCATGTTTAATCTATTTTTAGCATCAGCAAGCCTAGATGAACTTTTCAGAGAGATGTTTTCGTTCGAGAATGTTGTATGGCCTGATGTCCTTAAAGCCATCAATGAAACTCTCTATATGACCTTCATTCCAACGTTCTATGTATTTGTCATTGGATTAATTTTAGGACTCCTTCTTTTCTTAACAGGTAAGGGACATAGTCTTGAAAATAAATGGGTTCATCTGATTTTAGGCGGAATTATTAATATTTTCCGTGCAATCCCATTTATCATTTTACTAACATTATTGATGCCTTTTACAAAAGCCATCATGTCAACGATTGTAGGGCCTAAAGGGGCAATTCCAACATTGATCATCAGCGCTGCACCATTTTACGCACGTCTAGTGGATATCGCGTTAAATGAAATCCCATCAGGAGTCATCGAGGCGGCAGAATCAATGGGGGCAAACACTCGTCAAATTATTACAAAAGTGCTGATTCCAGAATCACTTCCAGCACTTGTATCAGGAATTACGGTTACTGCCATTGCGTTAATCGGTTCTACTGCAGTAGCCGGCGTTATCGGTGCAGGCGGATTAGGAAACTTAGCGTACCTCATTGGTTATACTCGAAACAAAGTGGATATCATCTTTGTCGCTACAGTAGCCATCCTTATTTTGGTATTTATTATCCAAATTATTGGAGACCGTGCGACTAAAGCTATTGACAAGCGATAGGATGTGAGACATCGCGCTCAGAAATGGAACGTTGGACTCGAACGCCGGAAGGAACGTGAAACGTT
>CABSQV010000037.1:0-4868 GCA_902479935.1 uncultured Streptococcus sp.
GCGAATTAGTGACTCTGGAAATTTATTTCCTAGAGTCACTTTGAGGCTCGATAGGTGATGAGACGTAAGGCTCACACCGGTACAGCTATTATCACTATCATGAAGATATCCGAGGAGAGTTCGTAGTTTTTATACTTAATTTGATGTTCTAAACTTATTTCTCTGCACCAGAATTTCAAAGGAACGAAGTTCCTTTATTCATTTTTCTTTTTATTTTTTTTGCACAAAAAAATCGAGAGCGTGTCTCGATTTTTCTTAGTTTCTAAAGATCTTGGCTTCTAAAAAGAGGTCGTTGTAAAGCGATAATAGGTCGGTTCCTAAATTCTCGTAAACCTCCATCTTTTCCATCGCTTCCTCACTCGGATAGAAGCTCTCATCCGAAGTAATGTCTTCTGGCAAGAGCGCTAGCGCATCCTTGTTTGGCGTTGCATAACCAACATACTGAGCATTCTTCGCTGCGATTTCCGGACGCAACATGAAGTTGATAAACGCATATGCGCCTTCTTTATTTCCTACTGTTTTTGGAATGACGATATTATCAAACCATAAGTTCGTTCCTTCGCTAGGAACCACGTAGGCTAAATCTTCATTCTCACTCAACATTTTAGAAGCTTCCCCTGAGAAAGTGACAGCTATGTTTGCCTCTCCTTGAATCATATATGTCTTCATTTCATCAGCGATAATCGCTTTTGCATTTGGCATCAATGTCTTCAAGAATTTACCAGCTTCTTTAACAATGGCTTCGTCTTTTTCATTAAGAGAATGGCCTTGTGTTTGTAAAGCAATCCCCATCATTTCACGAGCTCCGTCAATAAATAGAATGGAATCCTTTAAATCCGCATTCCATAAATCGCGCCACTCGCTAATCGTTCCTTCTGGATAAACTTTCTTATTATAAACAATTCCTAGCGTTCCCCAGAAATAAGGAATGCTATAAGCGTTTTCTGGGTCAAAGGATTGGTGTAAGAAACGTGGGTCGATATGTTCCATCCCTTTGATTTTTGAATAATCTAATTTTTCAAGTAAGTTTTCTTCGACCATTTTATGAATGGTGTACTCACTAGGGATGGCAATATCGTAGTTCGTTCCACCTTGCTTAATTTTTGTCAGCATGGCTTCGTTTGAATCGAACGTTTCATAAATAACTTTATAACCTGTTTCTTGTTCAAATTGTGTAATAAGTTCTGGGTCGATATAGTCTCCCCAGTTATATACGATAATGGTTTGAGGGTCACCTGCCGTTGCTGTTTCAAAATTCTTACGCATTCCAAACAACACTAGGCAAGAAACTACGATCGTCCCGATTAACATCGTTAGTCGCTTCATAGTGTGACTCCTTTCAATAGGTCACTCTCTGAAGCCTTCCCATTCAATCGTTTTTGTTGGAATTTTTGAATGAAGTAATATCCAATCACGAGTGATAATGAGAATAGGAACATCAATGTACTTAAGGCATTGATTTCTAAGCTGATTCCTTGGCGCGCACGTGAGTAGATTTCAACGGCAATCGTTGAAAATCCATTTCCTGTTACGAAGAATGTCACGGCGAAGTCGTCTAATGAATACGTAAATGCCATAAAGAATCCACTTAGAATTCCTGGTGTAATCGCTGGTAAAACGATGCGTGTTAATACTTGTGAGCTTGTTGCTCCTAAGTCACGAGCCGCTGTAATCATCGATGGATTCATTTCTGATAATTTTGGTAAAACCATTAGTACAACGATTGGAATGTTAAACGCGATGTGCGCAAGTAATACCGACATAAAGCCGAGTTTGAATCCAACCACTGTAAAGAGAATTAAAAGGCTAGCACCGATGATAACGTCTGGCGATACCATCAAAATATTGTTAAAGCCTAATAATACTTGTTTGCGACGGTTTGAACGGATGTAATGAATCATGATGGCTCCAAGTGTTCCAATCACTGTCGCGATTAAAGAAGATAAGAGTGCAAGAATTAATGTATCTAACACAATTCCGATTAAACGTGTGTCCGCAAGAACGGCTTTATAGTGGTCAAGTGTAAAACTCTCGAATCCGTTCATGCTACCAGCACTGTTAAATGAGTAAAAAATCAAATAGAAAATCGGCGCATATAAGACTACAAATACAAACACTAAGTAGAAATTACTCCACTTACTATTATTTTCTAATTTCATTCTGATACGCCTCCTTTTCTACGGTCTCTTGTAATAAACATTAAAATAATCATCGCTACAATCAATACAACCCCGATTGTAGAACCCATTCCCCAGTTTTGCGTTACTAAGAAATGTTGCTCAACGGCTGTACCAAGTGTAATCACGCGGTTTCCTCCAATTAAACGAGTCAACATGAAGAGTGAGAGCGATGGAATAAATACGGCTTGTACTCCACTGCGCACCCCGTTCATCGATAATGGAACGATGACACGTCTAAACGTATCCCATTTTGTTGCCCCAAGGTCGCGGCTTGCCGCAATGAGTGAACCTGGCAACTCTTCGATAGAGTTGAAGATTGGCAAAATCATAAATGGCAATTCGATATACGCTGCTACCGTTAAGAAACTGAAGTCAGTAAATAGGAATTCTTGTGGCGCCAATCCAAATAATGAAAGGAAGCTGTTCACTGTTCCTGTTTGGCTAAAGATTCCAATAAATGCATAGGCTTTTAATAGTAAGTTTACCCATGTCGGTAAGATGATTAATAAAAGCCATAGTTGTTTATGTTTTGAACGACTAAGGAAAAGTGCTGTTGGATAACTAACGAGTAGCGTTACGAGTGTTACTAAAAATGCATACCACACTGAGTTGAATGTCATTTCTAAGTAGTTTCCTGACGCGAAATAGTTTGTATAGTTTCCAAGCGTTACTTGACCATTGATGTCGAAGAATGATTTATAGAAAATCATTCCAAGTGGCGTTACTACGAATAATAACAACCAGATAAAGTATGGAATGGAAAATAAGAAACGAGATTGTTTAGTCATTTTCTTCTACCTCGTCTTCGTAGCTTTCTAAACGAGCGTCGAAGTCTTCTTCACTTTCTCCAAAACGCATTACGTGGATGTCGTGTGGTTCGAAGTATAAGCCCACTTTTGATCCAACTTCTGCTTTACGAGTTGAGTGAATCATCCATTCGTTGCCATTTTCGTCATAGCAGATGATTTCGTAGTGAACTCCGCGGAATAATTGAGTGTCCACTTCAACCGTTAATTTTCCTTTGTCGATAGACGTTAACGATAAGTCTTCTGGACGAATCACGATTTCAACTTTTTCATTTGGACGCATTCCGGCATCGGCACACTCGAACTCTTTACCAACGAATTCTACAAGGTAGTCTTCTTTCATCACCCCATCAACGATATTACTTTCACCGATAAAGTCCGCAACAAAACGGTTGATTGGCTCATCGTAAATATCTACTGGAGTTCCTGATTGAACGACTTCCCCTTTGCTCATAACGAAGATTTCATCACTCATCGCTAACGCTTCTTCTTGGTCATGCGTTACGAAGATAAATGTGATTCCTAGACGTTGTTGCAATTCACGAAGTTCGTATTGCATGTCTGTACGAAGTTTTAAGTCTAATGCTGATAATGGTTCATCAAGTAGTAGCACTTCTGGTTCATTGACAAGTGCGCGGGCGATAGCCACACGTTGTTGTTGCCCACCAGACATTTGTGAGATTTCGCGGTTTTCATATCCTGATAATTGCACCATTTTTAAAGCGTCTGCCACTTTTTCTTTAATGATGTTTTCTGGAGTTTTCTTTAAGCGTAATCCAAACGCGATATTTTCGAATACGTTCATATGTGGGAATAATGCGTAGTCTTGGAAAACAGTGTTCACTTTACGTTTGTTTGGTGGAAGTTTTGTAACGTCTTCCCCGTTTAAAGTCACTTTTCCGTTTGATACATCTGTAAATCCAGCAATAATACGCAAGATTGTTGTTTTACCGCATCCCGAAGGCCCTAGTAATGTATAGAATTTTCCTTTTTCGATTTCGAAGTTGATATTTTTTAAAACATGAGTGTCCTCATAAAATTTGTTCACATTCTCAAATGAGATAATTGTGTTGTTTGACATTGCTAGCACCTAACTTTCTTAATTATAAATATGAATCTGTCGCCACGACTAAAACTTTCGATGTTGTCTTAGCGGCGTTGCTAATTTGGTGTTTGGCTTTCGCCTCAAAATAGAAGGACTCTCCTTTGGAAACTACTTCAACTTGTTTACCGACTTTGACCTGAATAGAACCTTCGAGCACATACCCAAACGTTTCTGCAAGTGACGGTTGGAACGTCTTGTACGCTCCCCCAACGGCAAACTCTAGAATTACGGGTTCCATCTCATGCTCGTTCGAGTCCGGATTGAGCCACGTGACCGTCGTTTGGTGCTTGGCGTCTTCCATCATCGTCATATCCTCTTGGCGGTAGATCGTGAGCGCCTCTTCTGGCCCCTCATCGAAAAAGTCCGCTGCATGGCATCCTAACACTTCAAGAATATCAAAGAACGTATCCATTGATGGTGAGCTCAAATCATTCTCTAATTGCGAGATATATCCCTTTGACAAATCTGTTCTCTCTGCTAACTCTTCTTGCGTTAAACCCTTTTGAATACGGAGGGCACGCAGTTGATGACCGATTTCCATTGTCTTCTCCTTTTAAACTAATTGTTTACTAACACAAAGAACATTATACATTAAGTTTAGTAATAGTCAACAAATCAACCCCGAAAAAAACGCACTTTTTTGAGAGTATATTTTTTCGCATGATAGCGCGGGTTTTGTGCTTATTTTTTCTCGTGAAAAAAGCTGAAATTATCATATATGATAATTTGTACTGACCCCAAAAAGTTAGACAATTAATTTAAGCAAAGGATTTAGTT